>JAVBOA010000033.1:0-9949 GCA_031551135.1 Eubacteriales bacterium
GCTGATAAACATTCCATCTTTTTAATTGTTTATCAGCAAACATTTTCCGCTGTTTATAGGCAAGCATTAATGATTTTGTATTATAAATCATTAATGCGACCTATATAGAAAAAAATTTTTCACAGCGGAGCGTTTCGCGCAGGCTTCAAGCGCGAAATGAAATATTTTTTTCTATCCTTTATAATGAAAATAGTATAAAAACCCGCAAAATCCGATTTTTAAGGACTTCGCGGGTGAATGCATATTCATGCTAAAGAGATTTTATGACTTTTGCGGGAACACCGCCCGCGATTACATTTGGCGGAACATCTTTTGTTACGACAGCACCGGCGGCAATGATTGAATTTTCGTCGATCGTAACACCGCCGACAACGGTCACATTTGCGCCGATCCAAACATTATTGCCAATTACGATCGGATTTGGATAAGTCGTGCCTCGGTCTTCCGGAGCAAAGCCGTGATTCAGGGTCGCAAGCACTACATTATGCCCAATGAGTGCGCCGTCACCGATGCGAATACCGCCCTGATCCTGAAACCGGCAGCCGGAATTGATAAAAATATTTTTACCAAGCGTGATGTTTTTGCCGCAATCGGTATAAAAAGGCGGAAACAGACCAAAGGTTTCGTCCACCGGCTTTCCGGTTAATTCGGAAAAAAGCGTGCGTATTTTTTCCGGTTCATGATATTTCCCGTTTAATTCGCAGGTAATCCGCATGGCCTCTTGCGAAAGGGTGACCATGAACATATGGATTTCTGAATTGCCGAAAATCGGGGAACCGCTATTTACATAATCCAAAAAATCAACAAGTTCCATTAAAATCCCTTCTTTTCACTTCAAAATATTATTGCATTTTGAAAACGTCACGAGGAAATTCGAATATTTTGATTAATACGATTTTCCCCAAACTACCATATTTTTGGCTTCTTTTCCGCAGCAAACGCATTTTGTGGAAATTTCTTCGAATTCGAAAGGCATACAGCGGCTGGTTACGGCGATTTTTTCTTTGATTTCGATTTCACAGGCTTCATCTCCGCAATACATTGCTTTTACAAAAACATTTTTCACACTGAAAATATTTTCGAGTTCCTCCATATTTTTTGCGGTAACGATATTTTCGTCGAGATGTTTTTTAGCTTTGTCATATAAATCTTTTTGTATTTTTATTAAAAGCCCCGAAACTTCGTTTTCGAGATTGCTCAAAGAAACGATATATTTTTCGCGCGTGTCGCGGCGAACTAAAACGCATTGGTTATTTTCGATATCACGCGGCCCGATTTCCAATCTTAACGGAATACCTTTCATTTCGGCTTCGCTGTATTTCCAGCCCGGAGTTTTGTCGGTTTCGTCTATCTCTACTCTTGCAATCGAAGATAATTGTTCTTTTATATTTCTTGCTTTTTCCAAAACGCCTTCTTTATGCATTGCTACCGGAATGATTATCAATTGAATAGGCGCGATATTCGGCGGAAGGCAAAGTCCGTTATTATCGCCGTGAACCATGATAATTCCGCCAATCATGCGTGTAGAAACACCCCAAGAAGTTTGGTGCACATATTCGAGTTTATTGTTTTTGTCAGTATATTGTATGCCGAAAGCTTTTGCGAAACCATCGCCGAAATTGTGGCTTGTACCGCCTTGCAGAGCCTTGCCGTCGTGCATCATGGATTCAATGGCATAAGTCGCCATTGCACCGGAGAATTTTTCTCTTTCGGTTTTTTTGCCTTTTATAACCGGAATAGCCAAAACATTTTCAAAGAAATCAGCGTAAATATTTAGCATTTTTATTGTTTCTTCTTCGGCATCTTCGGCGGTTGCGTGCGCAGTGTGTCCTTCCTGCCATAAAAATTCCAAGGTTCGTAAAAACGGACGGGTAGTTTTTTCCCATCTTACTACCGAGCACCACTGATTATATAATTTCGGCAAATCGCGGTAGGACTCGATTATATTTGCATAATGATCACAAAAAAGAGTTTCGGAAGTAGGCCGCACAATAAGTCTTTCAGTAAGCTGCTCCTGTCCGCCGATTGTTACAACGGCACATTCCGGCGCGAAACCTTCCACGTGGTCTTTTTCTTTTTGTAAAAGCGATTCCGGAATAAACATTGGCATATATACATTTTGGTGACCTGTTTGTTTAAATTTCGAATCAAGCTCTTTTTGTATCAATTCCCAAATTGCATATCCGTACGGGCGAAGAATCATACATCCGCGTACCGAAGAATAATCTATCAATTCGGCTTTTTTAACAACATCAGTGTACCATTGTGCAAAATCTGTTTCCATATCCGTAATTGCGTCAATTTTAATTTCTTTTGCCATTTATTCACCTTCTAAAGATATATTTATTTTTCTTAAACAGCTTCTAAATTCAAGGGTTATACTGCTTTTATATACTATAATATTTAACGGGGATTTAGTCAAACGAAAGTTGCTTTTCTGTCAAAAAAAGCCGCGTTATGCGGCGTGTTAGTCTTTTATAAAGATGCAATCTATCAAACTTGCTCCGGTTTGGCACGGAACATATCGAAAAAGGCAACGATTCCACCAACGATAATGCAAGAATAATATGTAATAAACCTCCAGATGAATACGGCGGATAATAAGATTTCCTTTTTGAAAAACATCGAGAATAATAAATAAAAAGAACCTTCGGCAGCGCCAGAGCCGCCCGGAAGCGGAACAAATGCGGTTACCATCATTATAATGGACTGCGCCGAGATTATCACAATAAATGACGCTTCGGAATAGCCGAACGACCGGTAAATCATATATGTTATCAGATAATAGAATGACAATTCGACGATTGTCAAAACACAGCATAAACTTTGTTCTTTATAATTATTCGACAAGAGATACATTGATTTATGAAAATTTTCAATCTGCTCTTGGAGACTTAAAAATTTCTGTTCAGGATTTTTTATAATTTTTATTTTATGAAAGAAATAAATTGTGCCTTTTACGATTTTTTGGGATAAATTTTTATTTACTGCAACCAATACAATAAAAGCAATAAACAGAAGATTCATAATTAAACCCAAAACGACGAAAAAAGCAAAAAACTTAATTTTTTCATGAAAAATACTGCCGACGAAAAATAATGCAACAATTGAAAATACAGTAAGCATCATTTGATACAAAATGGATTTTATTGTAATGATAGAAGTCGCGTCGCCGGTGTTTATATCTTTTTTGGACATTTCAAAAACCTGCATCGGCTGCCCGCCTATTGCGAAGGGAGTCAGCGCCGAGTACAAAAGTCCTATCATTGCGGTTTTTAAAGAATCACGCAATTTTAGATTTTTGTAATTGATTTTTGTTAGCCGAAACAAAATATAACCATCCAATAACCAGTAAACAAAAATGAAAAATACAGCAAGTAAAATATAAAAATCGTCTAAAGCGTTCAGAATTTGAAATAAAGTTGAGAGGCCTTCTTTATAAACAATAAATGCGAAAACAACCGAAAAGGATAAAATTATGGTGACTAAACCGAACCAGTTATCCTTAAAAAATTTTTTCATGCTTAGGTTCTCCTTTTCTTAAAATCGATTTTTCGCAAGCTCTGGCGTATGCCTCGACATATAAATTTTCCCACATTTTCAAAATGCTTTCTTTAGAATATCTTTTGTGGCAGTTCCAAGATTTTTCTTTCCAAAGAGCCGCCATTTCATGATTATTTTGTATATCAGAAATAATTTTAACAAAGCCGTCAATATCCTTTGCTTTCAAATAATAATCGAACAAAATATTTTCATATAATTCGACATCACGCAATAAAATAGGTTTTTTGCAGGATACGGCCTCCAAAATCGTCATCGGAAAAAGCTCGTCAAAAGACGGCAGAAAAAAGATATCCGCGATATTATATACATCAACCATTTCTTTGCGGTCGATTATTCCCAAAAATTTCATATTGTCGGGCGGGTTTTCCAATATTTTTTTGATTTCTTCATAGCCGTCCGAAATTTTTCCGAACGAAAAACCACCGGCCCAAATAAATTGGACTTCCGGCATATTTTGCGCAACTTTAACAAAATCGAAAATTCCTTTTCGACGTTGAAGCTGCCCGGCACAAAGCACAACAAATTTTTTTGGCTCAATTCCATATTTTTTTCGCAAATCGAGCTTTTCTTCTTCAGATTTTTCAAAAAAATCGTCGTCGGAAACAAAATTCGGAATGTATAAAATTTTCGGTTTATTAATATTATAATCATATAATTTTTTAATAATGCAGGGATTAACTGTTACTAAATAGTCCATTTCGTTATAAAAGGCCAAAAGATAATTATAAAATGTTTTTCTGAAGAATTTTGGAATATTAAGGGACTCGTCCAATGTATCAGGAAGAAAATGGACGTAACCGATTGTAGCAATGCATTTATTTTTCATCAAAGCTTCCAGATAATAGTTCAGGTTTACGGTGTGATAATGTACTACATCTGCTTTTGTATGCGTATTTGCCTCGATAGAAAAATTATCAGAGAGCCCCTCCGAAACAAGTCTGAGCTGCTCGTCAAAGCAGGAGCCCACACCTTGACCTTTTACTAAATTTGATGAAGAACGCATTTTTATTCTAATCGGCATAATTATGCCTCCTTTTCTGAAAACGTTGAATCCACGATAAAACAGTTAAATATAAGGCAATATTAAATTCTAAATATAGCAATTTGTTGTTTATACTATTTTCAATATAAAGGATAGAAAAAAATATTTCATTTCGCGCTAGAAACATTGCGCGAAACGCTTCGCTGTGAAAAATTTTTTTCTACTTATCAAAATGAAAATAGTATTAATAATTATATTTAATTTATCAAAAGAATCAAGAGAAATCATTTCGCAAATCAAAGTATAGTGGTAATTTTATTTCCATAATTATATACGTAAAAAAATAAAATTTTCCTGCACAGTTATTAATGCCTTCCGAAATTACATAATCCACAAATTTTTGGTTTAGTAATATTTTACTACATTCAGAAATAAAAATCAGTGAATTTATTTTTTCTTAATAAATATTTAAGTAAAAGTTTAGATTTCGACGTAAGCTGACTAAATATATTAACAGGAAATTATACCAATGTTTCAAATTTATTACTGATAAAATTTTGAAGAAACTAAAATGTAGAAATTCTGCACCATATATATATTATTATATCTAAACAGACATATATTATAACTTTAATCAATAATACGCATTTTTTAACAATAATCGACGTTACAATTATGTATACTTATTGTAAGATATACCCAATCAATAAAAAATCAAATATATTCACATTCCTTTACTTAATATATCACATATCTTTCCAAAACCTGTATTATTGATTTTCTGAATTTCTCATTTATACTATTCCATACTCTTTGGCTCGTATAAAGTTTTTTACATCCACTTCAAAACAAAATTTTTCAGGGGGGATAAATATGTTAAAAAAAATCGTGTTTTTTTTGAATGTATTAATTCTTGTTTTTTCATTTTCAAATCTTATTTTTGCGGAAGATATCAGCGGCACACAAAAGGGTTTTACCGTCAGCGGACGAATTATCGGGAGTGATACCGACGGCTATGGGCTTAGCGGCGCAGTTGTCGATATTTATCCTTTGCTCGGCGATAATCCGATAGCCGGTGTTTCTACTCGCGAAGAGGGCGTATTTACTATGTTTGATGTAAAACCCGGGGATTATTTTCTGAAAATCCACAAAGAAGGCTACGTCGACGCTATTACTGAAAATTTTACCGTTGCAAAAAATACTGTGGGCTACAGAAATGTCACATTAAAAAAAATACTTTACAGCATTTCCGGAAGAATTTTTTCAGATGAAGTTAATCATTTGCCGAATGCGGAACTGAAACTTCTTTCGGCCGGCGATAATTCGGAGCTTGCGAAAACTGTCTCCAATGCTAATGGAATGTATGCTTTTGAAGATATAAATCCGGGGAATTATTTTATTGAGATAAATTCGGATAAATTCTATTCCCAAAAATCCGACGTAATTTCAATTAATAATGAAAGCGTCTCCGGCCGCCATTTTACATTAAATCCACTTCCGTCGTATTCGGTAAAAATTGCTGTAACAGATAAAGCGACGCAGGCAAATTTAAATAATGCAGAGCTTAAGCTTTTGTATTTAAACCCCGATAGCGGCAAGTTTGAAGACACAGAAAAAAAGCTTTTATATAGCGGTGAAACAAATGAATACAGATTTGAGAAGCTGTATAACGGAAAGTATCAATTGAAAATAAATAAAAGCGGATATATCGGTATGAATTACGAATTTGCGATTGACTCAGCGGATGTTAATTATACTTTTGAAATCGAAAAAGGCAGATATAAAATCCGTGCAAAAGTAAAAGATCAAATAGATGATGCTGCACTATTTAATTATAAAGTTCAAATAACGAAAAAATATGACGGTCAGCAAATACTTATCCCTTCAGAAGATATTTCAATTTCGGGCGATGAATTCACAATTTCTCATCTCGAATACGGCGAATACAAGCTTTCTGTTTTCTCACAAAATTATTCACCATATCAAAAAAGCTTTCTTGTAGAATCTGATATCGATGCAAACATAAAAATGGAACGCGGTGAAACATATAATATCAGCGGAAAAATCAGCGGCTCGGATACAAAAAATAAGGGCATCGAAAATGCCGAGCTGACTTTATACCAAGGCAACGAAGAAATCGCCAAAGTATATACAAATTCTGAAGGCCGTTATACATTTGAGGCTGTACCCGCCGGCGAAAATTATTCCATTAAAATCTACGCCGAAAATTATCAAATCGGCGAAATAAATTCTTTCGAAGTAAAATCCAAAAATATAATTAAGAATTTTAATCTGCGGATTAGCGTTTTTGATATTTCGGGAAAAATAACGGCGAATGGAAGCGAAGTCGCAGTATCGGATGCAGTTGTAGAACTTTTTAAAGTAAATGGCGAAAAAACAGAAGCCGTGGAATCAGTTCGCACAAACTCAAAAGGCGAATACAATTTTACCGAAACTCCGGTTTTTGAAAATTATAAAATTAATGTACGGGCTTTTAAATTTGATGATAAAAATTCGATTCCTTTCAAATTAAAAGATGCTTCGATAACTGATTTTAATTTTGCTTTAAATCCCGTTTTTACAAAATTTACGCTCGCCGGAAGAATTCTTGACAAAGATAATCTGCCGATTGAAAATGCCAATATTCAATTAAAATTGGACAACAAAGATGTTAAACTTCCTCAAAAAACCGATAAAAACGGATATTTCGAATTTACAGAATTATTTCCTTATCCAAATTACTCTATCGAAATAATTAAGGACGGCTATACAACAAAATCACTTGAAGCAATAAAAGTTTTTACCGATGTCAAGGATATTTCTGTAACTTTGGAAAGAGAAGAAAATATTAGTGTAAGCGGAAAAGTAATCGAACAAAACAGTCAAAGTCCCGTTTCGGAAGCGACGGTCACGATAAAATCCTCCAAGGACTCCAAAATTTATTTAATGACAATCACGGATGCCGACGGATATTTTTATTTCAACAAAATATCAAAAAATTCTAATTATACAATTACGGTTTCGAAGGTTGGATATTCTACGACGCTTAAAGACATTGCGGAATCTGACAATATCAATGATTTGCAGATTCCATTAACAAAATTATGGCAATGATAATTATATTTTTTTTGAAATGACAATGCTATAAACCCTATACCGGCCGGAGGTCTAAACTTCCAGCCGGTTTTTTTCCGGATTTGCATTATTTTTATAGCTCATCAAAACCGCGTTTATTTCACTGCCGAAAAGCAGGAAAAATGCGATTAAGTTCAACCAAAGCATCAAAACAAATATGGAACCGATACTGCCGTAAACTTTCGAGTATTTTCCGAAATTATTTACATAAATATTAAAAAGTTTCGAGGAAATTACCCATAATAAAACCGTCACAAGTGCGCCGGGCATTAACGATAAAAAATTTACTTTATTGCCTAAAGCTAATTTGAAAATTACCATAACAATTAAAAGCATTATTAATAAAGAAAACAAATAAGACGAAAAACCAAATATCGCATTTAAAATATTTTCGGGCAGAAGATTCAAGGAGAGTAATAATTTTTCTATCGAATCTCCGAAAATCAAAAGCAAAATACTTACAATCATAGCGAAAACAAAAGCGAAAACCAATAAAATACTGACTAAACGCTTTACTATAAAATTCCTTTTATCTTGAAAGCCATAAGATTTGTTTATGCCGTTTATAACCGATAAAAACCCTGATGATGAAGATATAATCGACAAAAGCAGTGAAGTTGACAAAATCCCTGGGCTTTTCGAGTCGATAACCTCGCTCATAAATACATTTATTATATTCATGGCTTCTTTCGGCATCGATTCGCCTGCCATGTCAATAATAATTTTGCTGTCCAGCTCTAAAAAACCCAAAATTGCAAAAGCAAAAATTAAAAAAGGAAAAATCGCAAGTAGTAATTTGTAAGTGAGTTCACAAGCAATAGAAGAAAGGTTGTCTTCATTTACTTCTTTATAAAGCTTTTTACCAAAATCAATAATCATTATATCCCGTTGTCAAAACTTTATAAAACATTATAACAAGATTATAAAAGTTTATTCCTTTTTCATTGTGTCCGATTTGGCATATGCTACTTTCGTTTGATATGACACTCCAAAGGCTTAAATTCCCACACAACGAGCGGTACACAATATCGTAATTCGTTTCAAGTGACTTACGATACTTTATACCTTGCAAGATTTATACTTGCCTGCAAATCCCTATCTATTTTATTTCCACAACAGGAACATTTATATTTTAGTATTGACTTAAAATTATACAAACTCTGCTGTGCGATAGCTTTTGACAAGTGTTTATTCTTCATCATTCATTGTATCCTGCCTCGGTTTTCCTACTACAGTTTGATATGATACTCCAAAGGCTTAATTTCCCGCACAACGAGCGGTACACCGTATCTTACGTCGTTTTATTGTTTTATGATACTTGATATCTTGAAAGATTTATGCTTGCATTAAAATCTCTATCAATTTCATTGTCACAATATGAGCATCTATATACTCTATCACTTAGTTTTAAGTCTTTTTTTATATTCCCACATGCTGAACATAACTTTGATGATGGATAAAATCTGTCTGCTTCTATAAATTCTATTCCATAATTCTCACATTTATATTTTAATACCGACTTAAAATTATATAGATTTTGCTGCGCTATAGCCCTTGAGATATGTTTGTTTTTCATCATTCCCTTTATGTTTAAGGTTTCTGTTACAATTTTGCTTGGTTTGGTTTTCACAATTGCAGTCGTCGCCTGATGAATGTGGTTTAATCTCATATTTGCTATTTTTCTGTTTAATAATCTTATTTTCTTTTCTAGTTTTATTATGTTGCTTGTTTTGACATACTCCTTTCCTTTTTTATTTTTTATGTATTTTCTTGATACTTGCCGTTGTAGCCTTCGCAGTTTTTTATAGTTTTTTCTTGCTTTTGATGATTTGTTTATGTTTTTGTATTTCTGTCCATCTGAACATATGGCTAAATCTTTTATGCCAACATCTATACCCAGAATTTCTCCTGTTAATTCTGGTGTTGGCATTTCTTTTTCAATTCCAACACTTATAAACCAATATTTACCATCAAAAGAAATATGTGGATTGTGAAATTTGTTAGTTGTTATCCTCTCTGGTTCGGAGATTGTTACCCAGCCCACTTTTTCAATCAAAAATTTATCCTCTTTGTATTTTAGCTTGACATTATCATTATAAAAACTTGGTCTTGTTTTTCTTTTGCTTTTGAATTTTGGAAAGCCACTTTCTTTTTTGAAGAAACGTTTATAAGCGTTACAAGCGTCTTTTATAGCTTGTTTGGTTATGTTGTTGCTTGTTTCATACAGCCATTTATATTCTTCTGTTTGTTTTAAAGCAGTAAACTCTT
>JAVBOA010000049.1:0-23099 GCA_031551135.1 Eubacteriales bacterium
GCTGATAAACATTCCATCTTTTTAATTGTTTATCAGCAAACATTTTCCGCTGTTTATAGGCAAGCATTAATGATTTTGTATTATAAATCATTAATGCGACCTATATAGAAAAAAATTTTTCACAGCGGAGCGTTTCGCGCAATGTTTCTAGCGCGAAATGAAATATTTTTTTCTATCCTTAATATTGAAAATAGTATAAAAGTTTGAGGCGCGGCGTTTATTCGACGCGCCTTAAAAAATTCTTCAGCGGTGGTTTTTATGATAAATTATGTTTTACAGTTTTTTAAAATTTTGAAAGATATTATTGTTTCGGTGAAAAAATTTTTTATTGACTGCGTCGTCAGATTACATTTTTCAGCGAATTTGCTTTTTTACATAATTACGGTATTTTTGATAGCTCTTTTATTAATCGATAAATTTTATTTCAACGAATATTATACAGCCTATATGCTGAGCTTATTGGCCGCAAAAAATTTAATGTACCCTCTTTTTTACAGCGGAATTTTTATTGAAGAGCATCCAATTTTATTTTTTATTTTATTTATATTCGCTCTGCGTTTTTTAAGCAGACTCAAAAAAAAATATATACGGAAACTGCATGTTTTGTTTAAAAGCTCAAGAGCTTTTTTTCTGAGTTTATATTACATTGCTTTTATAACTTCAATAAATTTAATTATTTTGACAAGTGTGGCAGTCTGTTTTACAAATATCATTACCAATAAATATATCATTAATTATAATAAGGCATTTTTCAGCGAAATCGGCAGCAGTTTTTCAGAGCAGATTCAAAATTTTCAGAATGCTTTTCTAAAAAACCGCGGTGTCGCTTATATCGCCCTGAATAAATTAATTTTTGATTTAGAGCAAGACCCTGATTATTTAGATACGCTTAAATTTAGTGAACGCCTTAAATTATGCCATGAAATCAACGATTTAATTGATATTCAAAACGGACCGCTGACCCCAAACGAGCATTATTTGCGAAATTTATTAAATATTGCGCCGGAAACGCTCGCCGAAATGCTTGAGGAAATAAAAAATCCTGTTGATATAAAATGGACTCTTATGCCGCCCGAAAAATCCGCACTTCATATGTTCGGCGAAAACGGAGAATATAATTTGAAATTTGTTTCGGAAGACGGTTTTTTTGAAGCGGTTTATAATATCAGCGGTGAGCTTTTGACCGAAAATAATGATCCCGTAAATATGGGAACTTATAATTACGCCGACCCTATTTCCAATGCAAAAAAACATTCGACCTATGATGTTATGCCTTATTATCTTTGGGGAAATACCGAATTTTCTAAGCCGAAACGAGATAGTGAAGCTCTTGTAAATCTTGAAAAATACTATAATAATAACGCGGCAATGGAACGATATTCTTATATACAGGAAAAAATCGAAACCAGTTTTTATTCGGCTTGACAGAAACCTTTATTTATGATAATTTTATATAAATTTAATATTCTAACGCAATGATTAGGAATAGTAGAAATTTGACAATTTTCAGAGAGCTGTTGTTTGGTGCAAAACAGTATTTGTGACTTTTTGAACTCGCCTTTGAGCGGCAGGCTGAAATTTTTAGTAGGCACTGACGGCAACCAACCGATATATTGGCAGGATATCGGCGTTTTTCGCCCGTATCTGTTTGAGTGTGCCCGATTTTGGGCAAATTAGAGTGGTACCACGGATTTTAGCTTTCGTCTCTTTGTAGAACGGGAGTTTTTTTTATGCAGAAAATAAAAATATGGAGGTTATATTATGAGTTATAAAAAATATGTTCCTTTTCCGACTGTTGAATTGAAAAACCGCAAATGGCCGAATAATTCTATTAAAAAAGCACCGCTTTGGTGCAGCGTGGATTTGAGAGACGGTAACCAAGCTCTTGTAACACCAATGAATTTGGAAAAGAAAATCGATTTTTTTAATTTTCTTGTCAAAATGGGATTTAAAGAAATTGAAATCGGTTTTCCTGCCGCTTCCGAAACCGAATTTATTTTTGCCAGAACATTAATCGAACAAAATCTGATTCCCGACGATGTTTCCATACAAGTTTTAACACAATCCAGAGAGCATATAATTGAGCGGACTTATGAGGCACTCGCCGGAGCAAAAAAAGCAATTGTGCATTTATATAATTCTACTTCAACATTGCAGCGTGATGTTGTTTTTGGCAAAAACAAAGACGAAATAAAAGAAATTGCTACTTTCGGGGCAAGCCTCCTAAAAAAATTCGCCAAAGAATACGGAGAAGAGCGCTTTACATTTGAATATTCTCCGGAGAGTTTTACCGGCACGGAACTTGATTATGCCGCCGAAGTTTGCAACGCTGTAATAGATATTTTTAAACCGACAAAAGAGCGCAAATTGATCATTAATCTGCCTTCTACGGTTGAAATGTCCATGCCGAATATCTACGCCGACCGAATTGAATATATGTGTGAAAATTTAAACGAGCGTGAAAATATTATTGTCAGCGTGCATACCCATAACGACCGCGGAACAGCCGTAGCCTCCTCAGAATTGGCAATTTTGGCAGGCGCAGACCGTGTGGAGGGTACGCTTTTCGGAAACGGAGAACGCACAGGAAATGCTGATATTTTGAATCTTGCGCTGAATTTATATTCTCAAGGCATAGACCCGAATTTAGATTTTTCGAATATGTCAGATATTGTTGATATTTATGAAGAATCTACAGAAATTCAAGTTCACCCGCGACATCCATATGCAGGCGAATTGGTTTATACAGCTTTTTCAGGCTCTCATCAGGATGCTATCAAAAAAGGTATGCAGAAAATGACCGCAGACGCAGAAATTTGGCAAGTTCCTTATCTTCCTGTAGACCCGAAAGATTTCGGACGCTCTTACGACCCGATTATCCGTATAAATTCGCAATCCGGAAAAGGCGGCGTGAGCTATATACTAGAGCAAAATTACGGGATTATTGTTCCGAAAGCTATGCAGGCTGATTTCGGCAAAATTATTACAAATGTTTCGGATAGCTCAAATAAAGAACTTTTGCCTGATGAAATTTATCAGATTTTCAGAAATTCTTATGTTAATTACGAATCAAAGCTTGCTCTTGTTTCCTATAACGAGGTTACGAACGGCGATTCGAAATTGGAATGCGTTATCTCTTTAAACGGCACAGAAAAAAATATCTCCGGCGACGGAAACGGTATTCTGGATAGTTTCAGCAAAGCAATACAAAAAGAGCTTGGGATAAATTTTGAAATCTCAAATTATAACGAACACTCGCTTGAATACGGTACAAAATCTAGGGCTATTACCTATATTCATATTTTGGATGAGAATAAAAACCCTTATTTCGGCGCAGGATTGAGCACAAGTATTTCTAAATCATCTTTAAAAGCTTTGGTTTCGGCTATCAATAAAATTTTGGATAAATAAATCTTTTGATCTGTATAGCAATTTTATTTTTTGAGCCTACGGAATTAAGAAAATGAAACTGCTATATGCTTTGTTTCGTTTGTTTATGACATGTATTTAGTGTATAATGTATTTGATTTTAATCGCGATTATCATATTTAAAAATGATATTGACACTATTTCCATTTTCTCTATCCTTTAGAATGGAAATAGTATCAATATTCTCGCGATTTTGCAAATCTAATAGGGGGACAGGATTACATGGGTAAATGGAGGAATCAATTATTTAAATCCAAAGGCAAAACAATTCTAATAATCACCATTGATATAATTCTAGTTGTGCTTATTTTTGTGATTTTATATTTTTACCTTAATGAAAAACAGAAAAAATCCGAAGAGCTGGAAGCAATTGCGGCAAACGCAAGAATAGAGCGCAGAAATGCTGAAAATGCCGAGCTTGAAGCCAAAAATGCCGAACAAGCATATAAAGATGAAATATTATCACGGATTCCGGGAATTGTATGTTGGGGAGACGACTTAACAGCCGGCTCTGAAGCCGTAAAAACTCCGTATCCTGCGGTAGTTGATGAGCTTATGCAAGAAAATAATTATTTCATTCCAATTGTAAATATGGGTGTTGACGGAGAAAGCTCAAAAACAATTCTTGCACGCACCGGAGCGTTGAAAATTGTTTTGGGCAAAACAGTTGATATTCCCGAAAATAAATCCCCTGTAAAAATCAGAATCCTTGCCTCCGACGGCAGTGAAATTTCGCCTTTATTAGGCGGAACTCGAGGATTTGAAGAGCTTAGTTTAAATAATGTAGAGGGCGAATTAACGCTCGTTTTGAATGATAATTTAAACGACGAATACGCTTATTATTTTAAACGGAAAGAATCCGGCTCGCCTTTTAGAGCTGAGGCAGGAAGCAGAATTATGAATTCGGGGTCGTATCTTTACAATGATTATACCCCAATAATCTCCATAGGTTCAAACGGCGGCTGGAATGACGACGTGCAGGAATTGATTAAACAACAGCAAATGATTTTGGATACATGCGTAAAAAATAAAGACAATTTTCTGATACTTGGATTAATCGAAGGCTCTGAAGAAACTATGACTGAACATGAAGCAGCATTGTCCGAAAAATGGGGCAATCATTATATAAATTTAAGAGAATACCTCAGCGATATAAATACCCTTCAAAAATTCGGAATAACTCCAAGTGAAACAGATATGCAAGAAATTGAGCAAGGGATAATTCCCGAATGCATGTTTATCGATGCCAAAAATCTCAATGAAATTGCAAATAAAGCGATTGGCGATTTGATATACAATAAATTAATTGAGTATAAATATATTGAAAAATAGAAATTTTAAAAGAGCGTTCCGAAATTTTTTTCGAAACGCTCTGATTATTTCAAATATAATACTATTTTCATTTTGAATTGAAAATAGTATAAATCTCACACAAGTACGACTTTCAAGAATACCTTTTTACCTTTTTGAATCAAAATTTCATTATCTTTAAAATCGGAAATTGAAATACTTCTTTCAATCGACTCGACTTTTTCTTCATTAACTTTTATTCCGCCCTGCTCCACAAGCCGACGGCCTTCTGAGCGTGATGGAGTCAAATTGACTTTCTGCAATAGCTCCAGAATATTTAAGCTCTCTCCGAATTCTTCTGCCGAAAGCTCAAAGTTTGGAATAGATTCCGAATTTTTCGCTCCAGAAAAAAGCGATTTCGCCGCATCGAGAGCTTTTTGCGCCTCTTCTTCCGAATGAACGATTTTTGTAACTTCATATGCCAAAATTTCTTTAGCTTTATTTATTTCACTGCCTTCCAGTTTTCCGAGTTCTTCGATTTCTTCCATCGGCAAATATGTCAGAAGCGATAAACATTTTTTAACATCGGAATCGTCGATATTTCTCCAGTATTGAAAAAACTCGAAAGGAGATGTTTTATTCGGGTCAAGCCAAATTGCGCCCGCCATTGATTTCCCCATTTTTTGACCATCGCTTTTAGTTAAAAGTTTAAAAGTCATACCGTAAGCGTTTTTATTTTCGACGCGTCTGATAAGCTCAACCCCTGCCAAAATATTCGACCATTGGTCTGAGCCGCCGAGCTGCATTACGCAATCGAAACGGCGGTTTAATTCCAGAAAATCATACGCCTGCATTAACATATAGTTAAATTCAAAAAATGTAAGACCTTTTTCAAAACGAGTTTTGTAAGCATCCGCTGTAAGCATGCGGTTTACAGAAAAATGCACGCCGTAGGTCCGAATAAAATCTACATATTTTAAATCCAAAAGCCATTCGGCATTATTTATCAAAATTGCTTTATCATCAGCAAAATCAATAAATTTTGATAATTGGCTTTTGAAATTATTAACGTTATTTTGAATTTCATCATTCGCCATCAATCTCCGCAGATCTGTACGGTCTGTAGGGTCTCCGACCATTCCTGTGCCGCCGCCTACCAGCGCAATCGGCCTGTGTCCGGCTTTTTGCAAATGCGACATCGCCATAACAGTAAGAAAATGTCCGACTGTCAAGCTATCCGCCGTCGGGTCAAATCCTATATAAAATGTAATTTTCTCTTTTTCGAAAAGTTCTTTTATTTCCGGCTCATGCGTGAGCTGCTCTATAAATCCGCGTTCGGTTAAAACATCTAATGCCGTTTTCATAATCATTCTCCTTTTATAAAATTTGGCAATAAAAAAGGCTCTCTCCATCTGTTTAAGGACGAGAAAGCCGTGATACCACCTTAGTTCGCGTTTTAAAGAAAACGCCTCAATTTGTTTAACGCACAAAAAACGCCCATCGGGGATGCTCAAAAGTCGTAATTTCAAAATATGTGCTGAGGATTTTTCACCGAATGATAATACTATTTTCAATATAAAGGATAGAAAAAAATATTTCATTTCGCGCTAGAAACATTGCGCGAAACGCTCCGCTGTGAAAAATTTTTTTCTACTTATCAAAATGAAAATAGTATAAATATCACTTCAATCCACTCTCTGAATTTGTAACCATATTTATAAAAAACTTCGTCAATGCATTATATATAATTTGTAAAATCATAGCATAAACCAAATATAAAGTCAAGACAGTGCTTGATTTTTCCGCTTCTGCCATTCTACAAAAATTTCTCGGCTCTATTTAGCATTTCCTGATTCCTCAAAAAAAATCCCTTTAATTCACTTATTTAAATCTATACAAATTTTATACATGTTGTTGACTAAGCGTATTTATATATTATATAATAACTTTCAATATTGAGTGAAACTGAGGTTAAATTTAATGATTAGATCAATGACAGGATATGGCAGAGGCGAAGCTTTTTTGTATGAAAGGAAATTTGTGGTAGAGGTAAAATCCGTAAACCACAGATACCACGACTTATCCATAAAAATGCCAAAAATACTGAATGCGTTTGAGGATAAAATCAGAAAAATAATTTCTCAAAGTATTTCGCGCGGAAAAATTGATGTTTATATAAATTTTCAATCATTTTCAAAAAAAGATTTAAAAATTGTTTTTAACGAAACTTTGGCAGATGCTTATGTTGAGCAATTAAATTTAATTTCTAAAAAATATAACTGTGAGAATTATTCAATTCTTGAGCATATTTTAAATTTCGATGGTGTTTTAAATGCAGAAAATTCAGTGACAGATGAAAGCCTGAGCGAAGTCTGGGAGACTTTGGAGCTTGCGCTTCAAAACGCTGTAAAACAATCGATTGTTATGCGTGAAACCGAAGGTTTAGCGCTTAAAAATGATATATTAACCAAATCAAATTTAATTTACGAACTTACAGAACAAATTAAACAAAAATATCCCGATGTTATTGACGAATATAGACAAAAGCTTGAGACAAAAGTGAAAGAGGCTTTGGAGTCCACTATTTTTGACGAAAACCGAATTTTGACAGAAGTAACGCTTTTTGCAGATAGAGTCTGCGTAGACGAAGAATTGACAAGATTATTCAGCCACATCAGTCAGTTAAACGAAATTTTGGAAAATGGCGGTATTATCGGCAGAAAATTAGATTTTTTGATACAGGAGTTTAACCGCGAGGTAAACACTATCGGTTCGAAATCAAACGACGTTTTTATTACAAAAAGAGTTGTGGATTTGAAATCCGAAATCGAAAAAATCAGGGAACAAGTACAAAATATTGAGTAATACTATTAGAATCAAAATAGTATAAATTATATTTTTTCTGTTTACAAAAGCTTTGCAATCGAGCTTTTTTTCGAAAGGAAAATGAAATGGATTTAAGATTTATTAATATTGGTTTTGGAAATCAGGTTCAAGCAAATAGAATTATATCTATCATCAGCCCAGAATCTGCCCCTATTAAAAGAGTTATTACAGAAGCCAGAGAAGAAAAAGTTTTGGTAGACGCAACTTTCGGCAGGCGTACACGTTCGGTAATTGTAACTGACAGCGGTCATGTTATACTTTCCAGTATACAACCCGACACTATCGCTTCCAGAATAAACGGTAAAAATATAGCTGAGGTTTTTGAAAATGACTTGGATGATTAGTGAAAGAGGTTTCTAAATGCACAGCACAGGTATGTTGATAATAATATCGGGACCTTCGGGCTCCGGAAAAGGCACTGTAGTAAGCAGATTAAAAGATCCTGAAATCGATTACGCATTATCTATTTCTATGACAACCCGTAATAAACGCCCCGGCGAAGTTCATGGAGTTGACTATTTTTTTTGCGACGAAGAAGAGTTTAAACAAAGAAGAAATAACAACGAACTTTTGGAACATGCCGTTTTTTGCGGAAATCTTTACGGTACTCCGCGTGCGTATGTTGAAGAACAGATTGATTTAGGCAAAGCTGTTATACTAGAAATCGATGTAAACGGTGCGCTTCAAGTAAAAGCAAAATTTCATGAAGCAATCCTTATTTTCCTGATACCTCCAACTTTTGAAGAACTTGCTTGCCGGCTTAAAAACAGAAATACAGAATCACAAGAGACTATAAATGATAGGCTAAGACGTGCTAAAGATGAAACAAAACTAATAGATAAATATGATTATTTGGTATTAAATGATGAGGTTGAATTCGCTGTTAATAAAATAAACTGCATTGTAAAATCAGAATATTTAAAACCTTGCAGAAATAAAATTTTTATTGACAGTTTATTGCATGCTAACAGTAAAGTTTAAATATAATAAATGTACCCGAAATCTAATCTTTTGTCACTATGACTAAAGTTTTGTTAAAGGAGAAAAATAATGCTAAGACCATCTTATTCTGATTTAATTGAGGAATTATCAAAAAACGAAAAAATTGAGTCCAATGTTTCCAGCCGTTATACTATTGTAATCGCCGCCGCAAAACGCGCAAGAATGCTTATCGACGGCGCAGAGCCGCTTTCTGTCGGGAATATCGATAAAGCCGTTTCGCTTGCCGTTAAGGAATTGTACGACGGACATATAAAAGTATTGGCTGTTCAAGGCAATAATCTATATGAAGATACAGAAGACGACACGGAAATTTTTTCTTAAAATTAATCCGTCAGACTTTTGCTATTTCCTTTCTCAAGTTATGAAAATGGAAATAGTATCAATTTAGAAATTATAAAATTTTAGGCGTGTTTAGAAAATACCGAAGCTTGTTTTCAAACACGCTTTATATTTCGTTTATACTATTTTCATTATTAAGGATAGAAAAAAATATTTCATTTCACGCCTGAAGCATGCGTGAAACGCTCCGCTGTGAAAAATTTTTTTCTACTTATCAAAATGAAAATAGTATTAATCAAAAAAATATAACAATTCCGTTTGACTTGCTATATAAGAATTTGATTTTTTACAAATACTATTTATAGATTAATCCGGCTTTTCAAAGTAAATTTGAGGCCGTGAACAAAAACTAAAGCATAAATTTATGTTTTCCTGAAGGTTGACAATTTTTAAATATTTATAAAAATATGCGTGCAAAAGCAAAACAATTGCGCGTATAACAGCCAAAGGAGAACTAAAAAAATAGAAAGGAAAGTATGGTTATAGGCCATACAAGGTAATTATGAATAGTTTTAAGGAAGCTTACAACGATATTGTAAAGCAATATAATTCCGGGGAACATCTAAGAGAATTAAACGATTTAAAAACAAGGCTTAAAAGCCGTCCGGTCATTTTATACGGACTTGGTTTTTTCGGTGCTGTTGCAGTTAATAATTTCGCTTTGCATGGTATCGAAGTTAAATGCTTTTGCGATAGCTTCAAAACCGGAACAGATGCCGAAACAAATCTCCCGATTATTTCTCCGGAAGTACTTCAAAGTGAGTACGCCAATGCCAATGTTGTCATAACAGTTGCCGCTCCCGCAACTCATAAAACAGTTTATGAGTATGTACTTTCACTTGGTTTTGATAAAAATCAAGTATTTATTTTTGATTCCGCATATAAGTTCTTTAAAAAATCACGAGTGGAAGTTACCAATTTGACACTTGACGAAATGAAGCAATATATTGATGGATATGAATGGATTTATAGTCTAATTTCGGATTCACGGAAAGTTATATTGGATACTATCAGAGGCTATCTCTTTAATGATGTTTTTGAATACACGAATCCAAGCAAAATATATTTTCCTCGCGAAATCGAACTTACTGACAATGAAATTTTCGTAGATGCAGGACTGTATACCGGCGATACCACAGAAGCTTTTATTTCGCAAACCAAGGGCGAATATAAGCGTATACTGGGTTTTGATATAGATGAAAATAATTTATCTATTGCCAGAAAAAATTTGTCCAAATATAAAAATATAGAAATTATAGGAAAAGGCTTATGGAGTAAAGAATGTGAGCTGAAAGCCGAAATAGGCATAACGGCGGGCAGTAATGTAAATGAAAGTGCTTCAACATCTGTACCGCTCGTGGCTCTGGATGAAGTCTTTAAAGACCATTCACCAAACGACTACCCTACTTTTATAAAAATGGATATCGAAGGTTCTGAACAGGAAGCGATAATTGGAGCTGAAAAAATTATCAAAGCTGCTTCTCCTAAAATCGCCGCATGTACTTATCATAAACCGGAAGATATTTATAAAATACCGGAGCTTTTATACAAAATGGAGCTTGGTTATAAATTTATGCTGAAACATTATTCGCCATATACTTGGGATACTGTGCTTTATGCATATATATAAGGAGGGTAATTATGTCTGAACCTATAGAACTCAGGCGTTTGACGATAATGCCGACGCTGAAATGCACACTTAAATGTAAACTTTGCTGCAATTATATGACAATGTTTGAAAATCCTAAACATGTACCGGTTGAAGAAATAATTCACGATATTGACCGTGTTTTTAAATTAGTTGATTATACCGAATGGCTGCAATTGGTTGGTGGAGAAATATTTATGCGCCGCGATTTATGGAAAATATTCGACCATTGCTTGAAATATAAAGATAAATTTCAAAAACTTATCCTCATTACAAATGCAACTTTGCTCCCAAGCAAAGAAGATTTAGAAGTATTGAAAAAATATAAAGACGGCGTTCAAGTTCAAATAAGTGATTATGGAAAGCACTCCTATGCTGCAAATGAAATGGCTGAGATTTTTGAAAAAGAGGGAATTCCATTTGTTATTAAACGCTATCACGGAGATATTCAACATTATAGCGGGTGGGTAGATAATACACATTTTCATGACAGAGGAAAAAACGATGAAGATTTGAAAGAACAATTTGAAAATTGCGGACAAGTGATAATGAAGAACTTTCATATGTACAATGGCAAACTTCATGGCTGTGCACGTTCGCTGATGGCCACTACACTCGGAAAAATCGAGCCTGCCAGTCGTGATTATATTGACTTAAACGATAATAAAATGTCCAACGAAGAAAAACGCGAGATAATCAGGCATTTCAACGATTCTCCAAGAGTATCATGCCGAAGCTGTATCAGCTTTTCAGAGGATGCAGAAAGATTTGCCGCCGCAGAACAAATAAACTAAGGATGGATGATTGTGGATAAAGTAGCAATATTTTTAACTGGATATAACGCACAAGACACAATAAGGGCTTCCATTGAAAGCGTCCTAAATCAAACATATTCAAATTTTAATTTTTATGTTTGTGACAATGGAAGTAATGACAATACATGGGATATTATAAAAGAATATACTGAAAAGGACAAAAGAATTTTTGCAACTCGTCTTAAAAGGAACTTTTACGGCTCATTGATGCATACATTTTATTGGCTTTTCGATAGCCAAAACATTCAATACACACCTTTTCAGCGTAATGAAGCAGAAGATTGGGTTTCCTTTATTGATGCCGATGACACTTATAGTTTTGACTACCTCGAAAAAATGCTGAACTTTGCTAAAAAGAATTCTCTTGATTTAGCAATCTGCGGATGGGATTTTGTTCGTCCGAACGAAATAGATATTCGTTCTTTGGAAAATGATATGATTATCGAAAAAAAAGATTTTTCTGATTTATTGCCTATTTATGATAAATTTATGGGACCATTATGGAATAAACTTGTTTCCTACAAATTGTTTGCTCAGCATATTGATTATTTTGAATATGAACACGCAAAACTATTTACGGAAGGTGTTTTCTCTTACGGAGCTGATACCTGTTTTAATTATATTTTACTTTCCTGCCTTGAAAAATTCGGGATATTGAGTGAGTCTCTATACAAGTATAATATTTTTGACAACTCGGTTTCTCGGAAAAAATTTGAGCCAATGCGGATAGTTTCAGACAGATGGCTTGCAAAATGCCGTTTCGACTTTTTGCATAGAATCGGCTCGGATATTAGTAAAACAAATAGAGACTTTATCCTAAACATTTATCATAAATCAACTATGGCAACAATCAATCTAATTAATAAATCAGATTTAGAACCAATGGATCGGCTAAAATATTTGTATGAAATTTTCAAAAGCGAATATATGAAACAAAGTTTTGAATGAAGTTGAATAACCGTTAATATCAAAGCAGTTTTATTTTTCTTGATTTTAAAAGCTGAAAATAAATTATAAGTAAAATGAAACTGCTATATTTATCCACGCGTAGATTGAAGGTGTTTTATGAAAAAATACGCTGAATTAATTATTTCAAGAACAACTAAAGAATTAGATAAAAAATTCACATATGGAATTCCCGATGAAATAAGAGAAAAAATCCAAATTGGTATGCGTGTTTGGGTTTCTTTTGGCAGCGGAAAAAAATCGCAGGCTTTCGTTGTCGGGTTTGTTGATGAAATCGATTTTGACGAATCAAAACTCAAGTATATCGATTTTATAATCGATGAAAAACCTATTTTCAGCAAAACAATGATTGAACTTGCAAAATGGATGAGAGATAAATATTATACAACTTATGCCGACTGTTTGAAATGCATTATGCCCTCCGGAATAGACATGAAATCCGAGTATTTTTATTCGGTGACCGACGATTCCATCATTGATAAAAAAACCAAAGCCTTTTTGATTTTAGAATATATCAAAAATAATCATAACCTTGTTTCTTTTACGGATTTGGAACAGGAATTCGGAAATATTACATCTTCGATGAATTCATTAGAAAAAAAATCCGCTGTTACAAAAACCGAAATCTCCAAAAAATCTGATTATATTATTAATATTAAATATGCGTATTTGAATCATGAAATGTCGGACGAAATCGAGGAATGTATAAATAAAGGCGGAATCCAAGCGAAAATTCTTTTGCTTTTGCGTGAAAACCGAAATATCTCGATTTCCGACGTTAAATCATGTTTTAATACTTCGCTCTCTCCGATAAATACACTTATCAAAAAAAATCTGATTTATATAGAAAGTCTCGAAGTCCGAAGAAATATACATCAAATTTATGATGCTGATTATGAAAAACCTGCAATTTTGACCGTTGAACAGGTTGATTGCATAAACTATATAAATTCTGTAAAATCAAAAAAACCGATTTTGCTACACGGCGTGACCGGTAGCGGAAAAACCGAAATCTATTTGCGGATTATCGAAAACGTATTAAATGATAATAAAAAGGCAATAGTTTTAGTACCCGAAATTTCCTTGACTCCTCAAACAGTCTCACGCTTTGTTTCGAGGTTTAGAGAAAAAGTTTCGGTTACGCACAGCCGCTTGTCATTCGGTGAGCGTTATGACCAATGGAAAAAAGCCAGAGACGGCGAAATTTCGATTATGATTGGTGCGCGCTCCGCTATTTTTACGCCTTTCGATAATATCGGCGTAATTATTATTGATGAAGAACACGAAAACACTTATTATTCGGAAACAAACCCAAAATATAATGTGCATGATATTGCGCTGAAAATCTCCGAACTCACCGGTTGTATGGTTATTTTAGGCACAGCAACCCCCAGCATCAACAGCTATTATAATTATGAAATCGGAAAATATGATTTGTTTCGTCTGAAAGAGCGTGTAAATAAATCTCTGCCGGAAGTTTCGCTTGTAGATTTGCGCAAGGAATTGGAAAACGGCAACCGTTCTATGTTCTCACATGAATTACGTGAGGCTCTGATCGAAAATACAAATAACGGAAAACAATCTATTTTATTTATAAACCGCCGCGGACACTCTACTTTTGTTTCATGCAGAAAATGCGGTCATGTTTTGAAATGTGACAACTGTAATGTTAATTATACATATCATATAAATAGCAGGAAATTAATTTGTCACTATTGCTCCAAACAAATTGACAACCCCAAAAAATGCCCGAGCTGCGGCTCCGAATATATAAAATATTTTGGAATAGGTACCCAAAAAGTTGAAGAGGAAGTAAAACGGCTTTTTCCGAATGAAAAAATCCTGCGCATGGATATGGACACGGTTTCGAAAAAACATTCGCATGAGTCAATTTTAAATTCTTTTAAAAATCAGGAAGCCAAAATATTGATCGGTACGCAGATGATTGCAAAAGGTCTGGATTTTCCAAATGTTGCGCTGGTCGGAATCATGGCGGCGGATACTTCGCTTAACACAGGTGATTACAGATGCGCTGAAAATACTTTCCAACTTTTGGTACAAGTTTCCGGCAGAGCCGGACGCGCCGAAACAAAAGGAAAAGTCATAATCCAAACCTACACACCCGAACATTACAGCATTGCTTACGCCAAAACAAATGATTTCAACAGTTTTTATAAAGAGGAAATTTCTTTGCGGAGGCTTATGCTATATCCGCCGTTTACAAATATTTTTACGATAGTTTTTATTTCGGTAAACGAAAAAGATATTATTGATAAACTTATCAAATTAGTTCAGATAATGAATTATTACGATAAAAAAGGCCAATTTGAAATAATCGGTCCTTCTCCGACTACTGTTTCTAAAATTAAAAACCGTTTCCGTTGGCGTTTAATCGTTAAGGCGATTGATGAGGAAAAACTTAAAGCATTTGTTTTTTATACTTTAAACAAGCTTGAAAAATATGAAAATTTAAAAAATATCGGAATGAATTTAACACTAAACCCTATCATGATTCAATGAAATTTTGATTTTTTTTGCATTCATGTTAATATAGAAAAAAGATTTGCAATATAAAATTTTTAAAGGAAGTGAAAAGATGGCAATACGAAATATAAGATACGAAAAAGATGAGATTCTCAGAAAAATTTCGAAACCCGTTAAAGAAGTAAATCACCGGATTATTACTCTTTTGGACGATATGGCCGATACTATGCGGGAGCGCAACGGTGTTGGCTTGGCCGCACCGCAAGTCGGAGTTTTGAAAAGAGTTGTTGTGATTCAAATATCGGATGAAGATGAGCTTTATGAACTCATTAATCCTGTTATTATAGAAACAAAAGGCGAACAAACAAAATCCGAAGGCTGTTTATCCATTCCGGGCGAATCGGGATTTGTTACCCGCCCCGAATATATTAAAATCCGTGCCAAAAACCGTGATTTTGAAGAATTTGAACTTGAGGGCGAAGGATATTTGGCTGTTGCAATATCTCATGAATTAGACCATTTAGACGGAATATTATATATTGATAAAGTTGTTGAAATGGACGAAGAACCGGAAGATGAAGAGGATGATTTTTTAGAATGAAAATAGTTTTTATGGGTACCCCAGAATTTTCTGTAAAAACCCTTGAGGCTTTGATTGAAAAACATCAGATTTTAGCTGTTGTAACGCAGCCCGACAAACAAAAAGGCAGAGGCAAAAAATTTGTTTCTCCTCCTGTAAAAGATTTGGCGTTAAATCACAATATCCCTGTTTTTCAGCCGGAAAAATTACGGAATACGGATTTCTTAAAAGATTTCGATGCGGATTTATTTGTTGTCGTTGCTTACGGTCAGATTTTGTCCGAAGAAATATTGAATATTCCAAAACTTGGCTGCATCAATGTTCACGCCTCGATTCTCCCGAAATACCGCGGTGCGGCACCGATTCAATGGGCGATTATAAACGGCGAAACACAAACCGGCGTTACGATTATGTATATGGATAAAGGTCTTGATACCGGAGATATGATTTTAAAAAAATACTGCGATATCCTCCCGGGCGACAATAACGAAACTCTGCATAATAAGCTTTCGATTTTGGGCGCAGATGCCTTGCTGGAAGCTTTGGGGCAGATTGAAAATAATACGGCAACGCGCGAAAAGCAGGACGGCAGCGAAAGCACTTATGCTAAAATAATCAAAAAAGAAATGGGACATCTTGATTTTAATAAAAAATCTCAAGAAATAATAAATTTAATCAGAGGTCTTATGCCGTGGCCGTCCGCATATTTTTTCTATGACGGCGAAATGATAAAAGTCTGGGAAGCCGAAATTTCCGACGCTTACCAAAATGGTCAGCCGGGCGAAATTATCGGTATTATTAAAAATAAGGGCTTTGTAATAAAAACTTTGGATTCGGCGATTTTAGTCACAGAAGTTCAGGGAGCGGCTTCCAAAAGAATGAAAGCTTCTGATTTTCTGCGCGGTCACGAAATTAAAATAGGTAAAATTTTACAATGAATAAATATATACGAGGAGCGAACATTTTGATTTACTTCATTGTCAATCCAGTTGCAGGAAAAGGCGAATATAAAAAAATTATTATAAAAATAAAGCAATATATGAATAAAAATAATTTTCAATATAAAATTTGGCTTACAAAAAATCCTGAACACGCTACTTTTCTTGCACGCTTGGCAATCAGAAACGGCGCAAACAGAATTATCGCTGTCGGCGGTGACGGAACTTTACAGGAAGTATGTTCGGGTATGGTGAATACTGATGTTCCTTTGGCTGTCTTGCCTTTTGGCAGCGGAAATGATTTTTGCAAAACTTTGGGCATCAGCAAAGATATTGATGAAAATCTCCGTCTTGCAATTCATGGAAACCCAAAAAAAATTGATTTGGTAGAGGCTAACGGCAAATATTTTATAAATATTTCCAGCGTCGGGCTGGATGCCAAAATCGTTGCTTCTGCCAATGAAATAAAAAAGCAATTCGGGCGGTCCTCGTATTTCGTTTCCGTCTTCAAAAATATATTTAATTTCAAGCCACTGGAAGCGGTCATTATCGCAGATAACGCAGAATATCACGGTAAATATACTTTGATAGCTACCGCTAACGGAAAATTTTACGGCGGAGTTTTCAACATCACACCCGACGCTTCCATAAACGACGGACTTTTGGATATTTGCATCATAGAAAGTATGCCGAAAATAAAATTATTCTTTTTATTCCCGACTGTTATTTTTGGAAAGCATTTGAATATAAAAAATGTAAAAATAATTCGCTCGGAAAAACTTGAGATATTTTTAAAACACTCGTCTAATCTGAATATGGACGGAAATATTTATGAATCCGGAAAATATTTGAAATATATCTTACATAAAGATGCAGTAAATTTAATTTACTAATGCACAATAAAAACGTGAATATCTCGCTGGCTATTATTTTTTGTCATTACTCGAATGTCATACAATAACCAAACATATTCACGTTTTCTTTTGCGACAACTTATCTTTACAAATTTTCTGAAAACAAACGGATTCCTCCGTTATATGCGGTTAGTTCCAGATATTTAAAGAAAAATATGTCATATGCCTATCCTTATTTGGGATAGAATTTGCAATTCCATTTTGCATCAACTCAATTCAAAAAATTTTTTTTAATGAAAATACGCTGTTTCGTTGAAATTGCTCTGTGGTAATTTAGTCGTATTAACGCAAAAAATATTTGCCCGCCTGTTTCGACTAATAAATAGTTATCAAAAGGAGTCGTATAAAAATTCATTAAAACTATTCAAACAACAACTTTTTTAAGAATTTTTTTACCACGATATTATTATTGTCAAAACAAAAAATTTTATTCTATATGTTTGCTGATAAATATTCCATTTTTTTAATTATTTATCAGCAAACATTTTCCGCTGTTTATAGGCAAGCATTAATGATTTTGTATTGTAAATCATTAATGCGACCTATATAATAAATAATTTGTAAAAAATTCAAAAAATGATTGATACTATTTCCGTTTGTCGGCAAGCTTTAAAATTTAGGTTCAACATTGCTTGGTACATCCAAATTCTGAGGCAGAACGCTTGATAATAAAACTTGTCCCGTACCTCTGTAAACATTAACATATCCCTCTTGCGAAACCGAAGTCGAGAATAAATCCGCCGAAGGATTTTCAACCGCAAAAGAAAGAGATTCTGACCAAGCAATCGCATAGTTTCCGTCAACTTTCAGCACATCGTTTTGTAATTCTACAATCGTTATATCTTCTTTTGGTACAGGGCTTGTAAAAGCAACAATTCCATCGCCTTTCAGCAAAAGATTAAAAACACCCTCACGGCCAAGCGCGGCGGATGTCAAAGAAGAGACCGGCATAGTTTTAATATTAACTCCGCCCGAACAAGCCAAAAATGTCGCATCCGAAATTATCATTCCGTTTTCCTTGTTTGTCTGCTCCAGCAAAATATATCTGTATGTATGGTCAAGCATTACATAACCTGTTCCGTGATATTTCGGCTTAATCATTCCCTCGCCCGTTACCGAGCTGGAAATCGCTTTATTTATTAAATCTCCGACACCGCGCACATTGGTTTTTACTTCAATATTTCCGCAGGTAAACATCAAAAGCCCCGGATTAACGCAAACAGATTCATTTTTCAATCTTATCAAAAGCTGTTTTTTATTTACTCCCGTTCTGCTGAAATAAAAATTCATTTCCGCTTGATGCATTGTTTTTGCAGATTGGTCAACCTTATGTTCCAAAACCCTGAAAATCCCTTTTTCGTCCGAAAGAATAATATTTGAATTGTCATATACATTTCTTAATTTGACCATTACTTCACCCCAAAAAAATAAATCTTTACAATCTTTCCGTTAAATAATTTCAATTCCATCGTCCGGACGAACTATTCCGCCTTTATTTACTTTTGCGAACATTATATTTTTGCTTGCATTGCAGATATTTATTCCGAATTTACGCACAGGACAGGTTTCATAACATTCTTTGCCCGCTTTTGTGACTTCCAAAATTGAATCGCCTATCTTCAAATTATCGCCCTTATTTATTTCCGAAATATCCAATCCTTCTGTACAGATATTTTCAACGAATCTTGAAAAACAAAAACCAACTTCTTCGAAAGAATTTTCGTCTTTGGCTTCCTGCGAAAAAAAGCTGATTTGATATTCGTTTTTTCCTGCATTGTAATCTTTTTCGATACCGAAATTTTCTATTAAGTTGATTTCAGGAAGATTTTTTTTAATTATGCCTTTGTCCTTAATTATATTCAAAGAATAAACTTTCATCGCTTAGACCTCTTTATATTTAGAATTCACAAAATGCCCTGATTTTCCGCCTGTTTTCTCAATAACCATTACATCAGAAATGCTGATTTCCTTATCAACGGCTTTGCACATATCATAAATCGTGAGAGCCGCAATATTCGCCGCCATCAAAGCCTCCATTTCAATACCGGTTTGGCCGCTGGTTTTCGCTTCCGCAAAAATTCTGATAGAGCTTTCGAAAATTTCATATTTAATATCTATACCCGAAATAAAAATATTATGGCACATAGGAATTATATCCGAAGTTTTTTTTGCACCCATGATGCCGCCGACCGTAGCAACGCCTAAAACATCACCTTTTGCTAATTTTTTGTCCTTAATTAATTGAATCGTTTCTTTTTTCATATGAACGACCGCTGTTGCCAAACATTTTCTTTCGGTAATATTTTTTTGAGAAACATCTACCATTTTAGCATTACCGTCTTCATTAAAATGAGTCAGCATTTTATCCACCAATCCTCTTCATATTTCGTTTTATAGAATTTTTTTCCAAATTATGTTCCTTTGGCTTCATAGAAACGGCATTTAAAATTATTTCTTCGATATCGCCCGATAATAAATCAAATTCCTCATCCGAATGCAGACAATGTTTTAGCTTGCCGTCGGCGGTAATTCGAATACGGTTGCAATTGTTGCAAAATTTGCAGGAAATCGGAGATATTATTCCAAGCTTGGCTTTTGCGCCCGGAAATTTATAATAATTGGCCGGAGACGAGATATCTTCACTTATTACAGGCACAAGCTCCGGAATAGATTCCAAAATAAAATTCGTTGAAATATAATTTTCTCGGGCGTAATCGGCACAATCTCCGATAGGCATCAATTCGATAAAACGAACATCCACATTATGCGAAATCGTAAATTCGGCGAATTTACGAATCTCCTCAGCCGTCATATTTTTTGTTAATACAGCATTCAATTTTATTTTCGGAATCCCGACCTCGATTGCTTTATACAAGCCCGCCAAGGCCTTGTCCAAGTCTCCGCCGCGGGTAATTTCCCTGAATTTATCTTCCGAAAATGTATCAAGACTGATATTAATCCCTTTTAGTCCGGCGTTTTTTAAAATTAAAGCATATTTATCAAAATTTATTGCATTTGTTGTTAAATAAAAATCAATGGATTTATATTTTTCCATGCATTTCACAATAAAATCTACAACTCCCAAACGGACAAGCGGTTCACCGCCGGTAAAACGGATTTTATTTATCCCTATTTTTTCCAGAACTGAGATTATTTCATCTATCTTTTCATATCTCAAAACATCTTGACATTCTTTTTTATCTATACCGGCTTCGGGCATACAATATCTGCATCGTAAATTGCATCTATCCGTGATAGAAATTCTTGCGTAATTAATTTTTCTGCCAAAACTATCTTTCAAGAATAATCAATTCCTTTCCAAGAGTATTATTAGTATTATCCCATTTATTTATATTCCGGTCAAATATTTAGATTTATTGTAATTTCACAAGAGTTTATCCGTTTTTTTGTCGAAATGTATTAATATAAAATATCTACTAAAGTAAGGGCATGCGGCGGAGCGGTTTTTCCTGCCATTGTCCTATCTTTTGAAAATATAATTTTATCGATATAAGAAGGCGGAAATTTATTTGTTCCGCAGTCCAAAAGTGTTCCTACCATAATCCTAATCATATTGTACAAAAACCCATCCCCCCGGAATTCAATTTCAATCAGCGGTCCTGCATTGCGGATTAAAATTCTATGTATTGTGCGGACTGTGGATTTTACACTCGATCCTGCCGAACAAAAAGCCAAAAAATCATGAGTTCCCAAAAAATATTTTGCGCCTTTCTGCATGCATTCCAAATCAAGTTTATTTTTAAAATGGTATACATAATCTCTTAATAATGGATTAATATACTTCGAATTCAGTATTTTATATACATAAACCTTTTCTTTTGCATCAAATCTCGGATGAAAATATTCGTCAACTACTCTAGAATCCGTCACCACAATATCCTCCGGCAGACGTGAATTTATCGCCAATGGAATTTTTTCTACCGGTATACTCGAGTCCACAATATTAAAAGTAAATTTCTGACCAAGGGCATGTACGCCGGCATCGGTGCGGCTTGCGCCGATCACCGGTATTTCCCGGTTATACAATTGCCTCAATGATTTTTCCAGTTCTTCTTGAATTGTGTTGGCGTTTTTTTGTATTTGAAAACCAGAATATTTCGCTCCGTCATAAGAAACATTATTAAGAATCTTCAAAAAAACATCCCTTTTCTTTTTTAATAATACTATTTTCATTTTGATAAGTAGAAAAAAATTTTTCACAGCGGAGCGTTTCGCGCAATGTTTCTAGCGCGAAATGAAATATTTTTTTCTATCCTTATATATTGAAAATAGCATAACATTGATAAAAATCGGCCGCTAGTTTTACAATCGACCCCAAAATAATTATATTATAAATAAGCAGAATTTAAAAGCATTTGTAAAATATTGGTGATATCAATAAATATAACGCAATTTCTTGCGCTATATTATATAGAATTTATTTTTTTAATCACATCCAAATAAATCTCTTGTATATATCCTTTCTGCGCAATCGATTATTTCTTCTGAAATTCGGTTCGCCACTATTACATCTGATATTTTTTTAAATTCATCTAAATCCCGCAATACTTTCGAATTAAAAAATAATTCTTCTTTCAAGGACGGCTCGTACACGACTATTTCAAGGCCCTTTGCTTTAATCCGTTTCATAATTCCCTGAATAGACGACGCACGGAAATTGTCCGAACCTGTTTTCATTGTCAAACGATAAATTCCTACGGTTTTCGGATTTCGTTTCAAAATCATTTCTGCTATATGGTCTTTTCGGGTTCGGTTAGCGTCCACGATTGCGGAAATAATGTTATTGGGTACGTTGTCATAATTCGCGCGCAATTGCTTTGTATCTTTCGGCAAACAATATCCTCCGTATCCAAAAGAAGGATTGTTATAATGCCCGCCTATTCGCGGGTCAAGAGATACGCCCGAAATTATATCCTTTGTGTTCAATCCCCGAATTTCGGCGTATGTATCCAGCTCATTAAAATACGCCACACGCATCGCCAGATAAGTATTCGAAAAAACTTGACCGCCTCGGCTTCTGTAGAATTAGTAAATAAAACCGGAATATCTTTTGTTATCGCACCGTCAAGCAGAAGCTTCGCAAAAATTTGCGCACGTTCATTTTTGTCTCCGACAATAATTCGAGACGGATAAAGATTATCCCATAAAGCTTTGCCTTCACGCAGAAATTCCGGCGAAAAGATTATATTCGGATTATTATATTTTTTTCGTGCGGATTCCGTAAAACCCACCGGAACAGTAGATTTTATAATTATTGAAGCGTTTGGATTTATTGCCGTTGATTTTTCTATCACCGATTCAACCGACGCGGTATTAAAGAAATTTTTATATGGGTCATAATCTGTCGGCGTTGCGATGATAATATATTCCGCTGTTTTCAGAGCCGAATCCAAATCAATTGTCGCCGTTAAATTTAACTTTTTAGTCCGGAAAAATTCCTCGACTTCGGCATCAATTATCGGTGATTTTCTTTTGTTCACTAAATTCACTTTTTCTTTTATTATGTCGACCGCCGTCAATTCATTATGCTGCGATAAAAGCACGGACAGCGACAGACCGACATAGCCAAGACCAACCGTTGTTATTTTCATTTAGTTTCTCCTTTGTAAAATTTAACATTCGTATTGCCTTCTTATGTAGAAACATCACGGAAATTTAGTTTTAAAAAACGGACGAACCAACCTTAAAAACATTTTCGGGTTCAATCATGCAATCAAGCATTAAATGCGAAAAAGCAAGTTTGCTATTATTTTGATTTTTATAATTTCTTAGTGAGTTCAGAACAAT
>JAVBOA010000047.1:0-22022 GCA_031551135.1 Eubacteriales bacterium
AAATAAAACAAATATCGGTCTTGTCGAACACGCCAAAAGAGCTTTGGCGGAGAAATGGTTTTACGGATGGGGCGCACATGGTCAAATAGCAACTCCGGCTCTTGTAGAAAGCCTCGTAGAGCAATATAAAAGCATGAATACACATTGGCGTAATTATATGCTTAGAGCCGTCGTAGCCGGAACACGGCTTTGCGATTGCTATGGTCTCGTAAAAGGGTATCTTTGGCTACAGGATGACGGAAGCTTTAAATATAACGGGCGGCAGGATGTAAATACATCGGGTGCTTTTGCTTTGGCAGAGGAAAAGGGAGCTTTATCTACTATGCCGGACTTGCCGGGGATTATTTTATGGATGCAAGGTCATGTCGCCGTTTATATCGGCGGCGGGAAATTCATAGAACTTCGCGGCGGCGGAGTCGGAGCAGTTCAAGGAACTGTTAAAAATGGTAGAATTGTTGAAGGTTCAAAATTTACGCATTGGTTTAAAGATGTGAATATCACATACTTGGAAAATGCAAATATAGATAATATAGTTGAAACTGTAGATAAAATAGAAAGTCAAGTAGCTGAAAAAATTCAAACTGAGGGTAAAATCGATAAACCGGTCAGCTCAATAACGAATCCCAACAAAGTTAAAATTAGAGTTGATGATAAAATCGTTGAACTTTCCGGTCGGCTCATAAACGGATTTAATTATATCAGTTTGCGCGAAATCGCGCCGATTTTGGGGTATTCCGTGGATTATGACGAGGAGAGCAGATTGGCGGTTTTGAGGAATTTGAATTGGAAAAAATGAACAAATCCAAGAAAATATTAATTATAAAAAAATTTGAAACTATATAAAAACAATAGAAGACAGCAAGAATCCTTTTTGTCTGTCCTCTAGAAACCAGAAATTTTAGCTGACAGATAAAAGATTTCTTTGCATAGAATCATTTTCTAAATATTGGCTTTGTGAGCGATCATTTTAAGAAATTTGATAATGCATTTTTATTCCATTTATATGATATGATGACATTAATTATATATTATGGTATAATTAACCTTAACTATTAATAAACAGATTTAAAACATGTTGCTGAGACAATATATTCTCGTAAAATCTAAAATAACGGATTTGAGTATTCAAAGTTTGCTAAAAGGAGGATGATGAAATTAAATAAATATTATTATTGCATATTTTAAGTTACTATTCAGCAAGCTGATGTTTAAAATCAGACATAAAGATAATCCGAACTATCATATTCAATTACATCTTTGAAATTCCATATCAAAATCTTATTTATTAAACTCAATCTTAGATAACATCTGAGCAAAACTATCAATAAAAGTCTTTAATTCTATAAAAATTTTAAACCATTTAATTAAGGAGATGTTTGTTTGATAATTCATAAGCCTAGAAATATCATTTTTTTGTTAATCATACTTTTAGGAATATTTTCAATGAGCATGCCCATCTTTGCTAGGCCTAATATTCCTTTTAATGGAACTACAGATGGGGCAGGTAATATTGATACAACTGATTGGCATGAAGTTACAGTAGGATCGTCAGGGTATGATTACAACACTCTTGAAGGAGCCATAAGTAGTATAGATGACAGTGGTACTATTATAAAAATAATGGATTCCGACATAAGCATAAACAGTATACTCTTACAAGGTAGAAAAAATATAAAGATTACAAGTGGAAGTTCAGCTTTGACTAAAATTCAAACAGCTGCACATACAAACATAATATACATCGGTATGTGTGAGAACATTATTTTAGAAAATTTGAATATTACAGCAGAAAATCCAATTACTTCAGGTGCTGGGGCATTTATTTGGGATAGTAGCCATGTTGTACTGAAAGATATGAAGATAATACTTAATCTTGCGACGACAGATAATAATAATGATGATATTATAGACTTCATGTTTTCTAAATATTGTACAGTCGATAATGTTGATTTGATTGGATGCACAGCTTCCGAAACAGAACCAAAGGATATATTACGTGCTATTGGCACAAGTCAAGAGAGTGATTTTATAAAGATTTCGAACCTCACTCTACCTAATACATCTGATGGATGGAATGTAGCACTGATTAGTTATCCTGATTTGAATTCCGAGCCTACAAATATTAATATTGATTTTGAATATTTTGTTTCTTATTATGCCTCAAATTCACGTCACAATATACTTGCTTTTGCTTCTGAAGCAGAAGCCCTTAAATTTGCAAAAGATCATCCTATGCTAGGAGGTAGAAATATTGAGAGCATTATGTACAAAGATGGATTCATTGTGACATCTGTTGAAACATGGAAGGGAGCATTACAATTTTTATCGCATCCTGATCGCACGACGGATTCTACTCTTGGTCATACAATTAATCATAAAGGGACATTCGATGCTTCTGATTTGGAATTGTATGTAAATACAAATGGGCAGACAGAATTTGAATTTAAGGCCAATTATGACAATTCTAAAATAAATTTTGAGTTTAATAGTTACACTCCAGCCATAACTTTTACCAGTTTAGATGAAGCAATATGTTCATCAAATTCAATAAATTTAATTAACAATAAGATTACCTTGACATCTGGAAATAAACTGGGAACAACTGAAATAATTGTTGCAGACAATGCTTTCGGGAAATTAGGTACGTTTAACGTAACTGTGAAGCAAGTAACTCCACCTACACAGTATACTGTAACATTTGATTCCAAAGGGGGTACTTCCGTGCCGTCTCAAAAGGTTGATACTGGACAGAAAATTGTCAAGCCACCTGACCCTACAAAAAATGGTTATAAATTTCTAGGTTGGCTAAGACCAAACGGAAACTTGTGGAATTTTAACAATGCTACAGTAACCAGAGATATTACTTTGACTGCTGATTGGGAAGCAATTGAATATACAGTTACTTTTGATGCCGATGGAGGAACTCCGATTCCGGATATTCAGACTAAAAAATATGACGAAAAAATAACTAAGCCAACAGATCCAACAAAAGATGGATTTAATTTTTTAGGATGGTTTGATGGTAGCAACGAATGGAATTTTGCTACTGGGGTTGTGACTAAAGATATATCGCTTAAAGCGAAGTGGAAACCACAAGCCACCGGAACAAAATTTACAGTAACATTCGATTCGGATGGCGGCACTCCTACTCCGATAAATCAAATATTAAACTTGAATGATAGAGTAACTGAACCTACCGCTCCTATCAAAAGCGGATTTAATTTCCTTGGTTGGTATGATGGTAATACTAAATGGGATTTTAATAAAGCTGTAATAGCAGATGTGGTACTTAAAGCAAAATGGGAGGCTGTAGACGCTGAATATTCTATCTCCGGCTCACTTAGTGAAGCAGGCGCTAGAACGATTGCATATACTGTAGATGGCATTTCAAAAAATATTACTACAGGCTCTGATGGAAAATTTACGATTAGCGGAATACAACAAGGTCAAACAGTTAATATTACACCTCCAGCTATTTCAGGCTATACAGTTTCACCGACATCGCTTAACTATAGTAATGTGGTCAAAGATCATACAGATGCAAACTTTATATATACGAAAAGAGACGCTAATACATACATTGTAAACTTCTTTACAGAAAGCAACGCTAGCAACCCATATAGAACAATATCTGTCGCATCCGGTGGAAAAGCAATTCGACCTACTGAACCGACAAAATATGGATACACTTTTATCGGGTGGTATTTATCAAATGGAACAAGGTGGAACTTTGATAACGATATAGTTACATCAAATGTAAATCTTTATGCAAAATGGGCTCAAAATGTTGATACTTATACTATTTCTGGTTCGTTAAACATAAATGGTATTAGGACTATTAATTATACTGTTGATGGAAGATCATATACTGTTGATACTGATTCATACGGTAATTATGCTATAACAGGTATAATTAGAAATCAAAAAGTAGTTGTTACGCCTCCTTATGTTTGGGGATACTCGGTATATCCAGACTATTTGGATTTAGGGAATATAACTTCAAGCCGAACGAATATTAATTTTTACTATACATGGAGTAACTACAATGAAAGTTCTGGAGATAGCAGTTCTTCTGATGGTGGATCAACATGGACTCCATCGACATCACCTAGTCCGTCTCCATCACCTTCACCGACTACAACAACTTCCGCATCTAAAACTCCTACTTTAACACCATCGCCTAGCACTACAAATTTGGGGATAGAAGAAATACCAAAGGGTACTCCTAAACCAGTATTGAATAAGCCATATATTTTTGGATTTGAAGATGGTTTGCTAAGACCAAATGGTTCTCTTAGCAGAGCACAGCTAGCACAAATACTCTATAATCTGTATTTTGATGACGAAAGTTTTAATATGAATCATGGATTCCCAGATGTAAAAGCTGGAGATTGGTATAATAAAGCTGTTGCCTTCGCTAAAGCTTGTAACTATATGGTTGGAGATGGTAAATTTAGACCTAATGATCCTGTTACAAGGGCAGAATTTTGCACCGTTTTTGCAAACGTAAAGCAATTGACTGGTAGAAAAACAATGCCATTTGGTGATGTTGTAGGGCATTGGGGTTTAATAAGCATGGAAAAAATTTTTGCAGTTGGAGCAATTTCAGGATTTCCTGATGATAACACTTTCCGTCCGAACGATCCGATTACTCGCGCACAAGTTTGCACCATAATAAACAAACTTGAAGATTATGAAAAAATATATGATACTAACAAGACCTTCCCTGATTTATTAGACAGTCATTGGGCGTTTATTGACATGATGATAGCTGCAAATGGGCATACAAAATAATAATTAAAAGATTGCTATAAAAAAAGCGAAAGCCTAACAATACTATTCTGTTAGGCTTTTATTTAATAGGAATCCATAGTTGAAAAATCTGAATCTCATAAAACAGACATTCTATCATATACAAATATTATCTACTTGTGTGGAAAGCTTGTAGAATTATGCTTTGATTTTAGCTTTAGTTTACATTAATTTAATTGACAATAATATTGCTTCTCTATAGCTCTTATACTATTCTCAAAAATAATAGTCGATAGAATTGCACAGTTGTTGTATAATAAGTCGGGGTGATAAGAATGCCAAAGACATATACCATAAGTAGAAGCGACATAGAAATCCTTACAAAAGCGCGTCGGGAGAATCATCATGATAAACAAGTGATATTGAACAAGGTCCTCGCATGCGTTATAATATTCGAACGAGAGAAATCTTGTGGGGAAATAGCCGCATGTACTTGTCTAGTGTGTAGCGGCTATTTTCATGCATTTAGCTTAAATTTTCTTTGAAATTTTCCCACTCTTCGATTGATTGCAAAGCCAACCGAGCCGGATCATTCGAGCTTTCTTTTTCCGGATGTATAATTAGTCCGAGGTTGTCTATTTCAGTGTAGATTTCTCTTGCTCCGTAAAATTGTTTTTTTAGCCAGTTCTGGACTTTTGTTATTGAAATAGAGCCAGCCTCAATCGCATTTTTGATCACCTCTTCAGCCTCCGCACTTATTTTATCTTTTGGTTCGTTTGGTAAATAAATCACATTGCCTTTTTCTGCAAGATTATGTTTAATAGATGGTGTTTCTAAATAATCTGCAAATATGAAATCGTCTTCTCTTTTTACAACATCTACAAGTCCTAAGATATTGGAATCAGTTATGCTCAAACCCTGAACTCTATACATAGGGGAATGAATTGTTTTTATAAGCATATCGCCTTTACTCATAAGTTTTTCGGCTCCAGTTTCGTCTAAAATCACTTTTGAAGAATGTTGAGATGACGTTTTCAAAGCGATTCGTGTGGCTATCGTGGCTTTTATATCACTGCCTGTTTTATCTGACAATGGATTCAGAATTGAGAAAATAAAATGAATTCCGCAAGAACGAGATTTCCGGATAAGTTTTTCTAATAATTCTATAATAGAATCATGTTTTTTACCTGTAATATCAGCCATTTCATCAACTATTACAATGATTCGGCTCATTTGAAATCCATCCTTTTGGTTGTATTCTTCAATATTTCTAACCTCATTTTCCTTAAAAGTCTCATTTCTTTTCCTTGCTTCTAAATCTATGAAATTTAAAGCGTCGGAAACTCCTTCTATATCTTCGATAATAGGAAATAATAGGTGCTGTATATTTCTATAAAAAGCAAATTCAACACCGTCTTTTAAGTCGATCAACACAAATTTCAGCTCATGAGGGCTATTTTTCATTATTAGACTGCAAATTATATTATTTATGAAAGTTGATTTGCCGCCTCCGCTTATCCCGCCTACTATTGCATGTGGAAAACTGGCGATATTTTCATAAATCATATTGCCCTTTTCATCAGTGCCTATCGGTATATTTAATTTAGCACCATTTAAAAATTCCGGAGATTTGCAAACTTTAGCAAAAGATGATTGAGGATATCTTTTGCCAAAATTTATGCCGGTATCTTTGGATTCAGGCGTTCCGGTTGCGTATGGAAATCTAAACTGTTTACTGTCGTTATCTTTACCAGCAAAAACTTTATCTTCTTCGAACATATTCCCTAAAATTAGATTTTTCATATCAGTCAAATAAATATTCATGAGCTTTGCTACGAAAAAGAATACAAGCATAAATAATAATATAACCGACATATATGATCCAAGGATTTCTCCTAAAGCTGAATCAATCATATATCCTATTGAGCCTCCGTCAAAGCCTGCTATAGATAGAACGCCTTGCACTGAAAACAAAGTAAGTAATGCATAATTTAATTTTGAATAAAACTTTGGATTTTTAGCTTTTAGCATAAACGCAGAGTGGATTCCAAGTATTAAAGGCAGAATAAATTTTGTTGCGCCAAATGAATCACTTAGCACTCCATTGAGCCAACTTCCAATCGAACCACTGTCCTCATTGAAAATACACATAATTGAAACTATTGAAAAAAGTAATGTAAAAAAACTAATGGATTCTACTGTAGATTTTTTTATCTTAAAAGTCTTCTTTATTTTTATCCCTCCCATATTATTTTTTGCATGCCCCTTCTCATTTGCCCCTATAAAAAAATAATCCGACAAAATACCCCTTCGGAAGTGGCAAAAGGTACTTCCGAAGGGGCAAAAGTGGTAAAGTGGCGGAAGTGGCTTTTCTATTTCACCTAAAACTTTTCTGTTTATATTTCACAATTTTGATTAATGTATTTACAATATCCAGAAGTTTTAAAACGATTCTAATTAGCATCAGAGATTTCAATTTGTATTTTCCATGCGTACAATATTTGCGGTAATAATTTTTCTCATAATATTTGAAAGCAATTTCAAGCGGTATCGGGATCACCAAATATTTCAGAAATCCGAAATAATTAAATATAATCGGAAGTGTATTACCTAAAGCCGAATATCCATCCGGCGGCAACCGAGTATACAAAAATAACATTGCAGAACCTATAAATCCTAGGAAAAGCACAATAAAAACCTTTCTTGATTCCTTGTAAGGCACTTGTTCGCAAATCCGCCTTAAATTTTCATTTTTCTTGTTGTCTAAAATTGTATATCGCCTTCTTTCTAATCAACTGTGCAAGGCTAATTTTGCAAGATATCCATAGCAATTTGAAAAGATTGCGTCGTCCTGTAATTTCACGGATACTCCTTTTAAATCTAAATACGGAGACAAATAAGCAGCTCCGCCGCCGCAAATATAAACAGCTCCAAATTGGTTTATATTTTTCCATTTTGCAGAAATCATATTGCTCAGCTTATCAGCAAGTTTTTTGCAGGATTCATCAAAATAAGTTCTAATATCAATTTTTTGTCTGGAAATGATTACGTTTGATTTATTGTCTCGAATTGCTTCTTCAATCTCTAAAGCTGTAAAAGTGCTGTCAAATTTAGAATTAATTTTATCCGCACAATCCTGATATGCATCAATCATACCTTTATTATCGAAACTTCCGGACTCAGTATCGGACAATATAAATCCTTTTGTTTTTTTATCGATCTTTACATAATCAACCGTTCTAAAGCCAATATCAAGAATACCGCCGCCGAACTCCAAAAGCTCCGAATCAAGATTACTCTTCAATTCAGCATCTACGGCTAGCGAGAGAGATAAAAACGCGCCAACACCTTGCTGAGAAACAATATATTTTTGAATTCGAAATATTTTGTCATTGGCTTTAATTACAAGGTCTTTCAGATTATTTTCAAGTTCCTGTTTTTGTGACATATAATGGTCTACCGGCAACCCTACAGAAATATCAACATCAATTTCATAATCAGCGATATTTTGCGTAAGTTGATAGAGCGCAGTGCCCAGATAAACACTTAGATCCGTTTTATTTAGCTGTTGTTCCTTGCTCCAACGTTTGACAATATCTCCGACAGTGGCAAATTCTCCAACCGCGTATAATTTCTCGTTAATGTTCATAATATAGTCAAAAGTCGAAGTATCTTGATCTAATTTTCCCACATATAATTTGCTTGCTGTCGGAAAAACAATTTTTTCTCCAGTATTGGTAACCGCTTTTATATTGCCGTAACCAAAATCGAAACTCACTCTTAACATTCGTATATTTTCCTCCTCATAAATTTAAAAAATCTTTTGGGTTAATTTTAGGAATTTCCTTGGATTCATTTTTGTTTTCATTTACAGAAGCCAAGCTTGAAAAACTTACTTTTCTGTCTTCCAGAATGGCTTCAACAGGAATATCATCAAGGTAATGCTTAGTCATGTATTCAAAAATGATATTTGATGATTTTATTCTTCTATTACTATTTAGCTTGTATCTTTCGAGCTTTAAAATTGCCCAATCTGCCAGAGTAGTTGTAAAAGGCTTTCTCAATAAATCCCTCCTGTTCGCATATAAATATGTACATATTTAAGTAATTATATATTTTTATAGGTGTATGCGTATATAAATTTGTATTTATATACGTACAATCAAATTATAAAGCATGATTGTACGTATGTCAATGCTTTATTCGAACTATTATGTAATTAAATAATAAAAATTGTAAACAAAAAAACAGACCTTTCGGTCTGCCTGCTATTTATTTAAATATTCTTTTAATTGTTTTAGTTGATTTTCGAGATCAGAAATTTTTTCAAATAATTTATTCTTTTCAATATCGGTAATTATATTTAAAATGCGTTCGTCATCAATATCCTTTTTAGTTAAAACGATAAAATCATCATACTCAAGCATTTTAATACTTCGATCTTCAACAGTTCCGTCTTCAACGCCGAGATTTTTCATTAATGAAACCGAAAATGACATTTTAGCATTTACTCCGGTCTTTGTTTTGTTAAATACAACTTTTTTAGTTTGAATATTTTTTGGTTTCAAAATCTCACCCCTTGTTAAAAATTATATCACAAGTTATCATAATTATATATAAAAATACTTATTGGCTAATAAATGGCTAATTCTAAAACCAGTCTAAGTTTCCACAAACAAAACCCCCCGAAAACCTTAGTTTCCAAGGGCTTTAATACACCATAACAGAATCGAACTGTTGACCTTTCGGTTCGGGGCCGAACGCTCTTTCCACTGAGCTAATGGTGCAGACTTAAATTATTGGTGATGATACAGTGATTATTCTACTATATATAAAAAATAATATCAATATAGAATTTTATCAATATTACAGCATAAAAGAACAGAAATGCATTAAATTAACTTCAACAGGTTTATTTTTATATAAAAAGAGCCGATAAAATAGCGATAACTCTTTTCTGTATTGGAGGGTTTAATTTTGAAAGACCAAAAAAAAATGAATGAATACAATCCGTATAAACAAGTATTATTAAATGAAAATCTTGAATTAAAGCCGCCTAAAAATAAAAAACATAAAGACATTAAGCCCAACAAAAAGGGCCGCCCTTTTGTAGATAATATTTTAGAAGGTATTTTTGTGTTTTTTATGACTTCAAAAAAAATATATATCTTTTTGATTTTTTTAAGCCTGATGATTTTGGGATTTGGCGTTTTCGTCCTTCCATTATACTCAAAAATTGCATTTTGTATAGTTTATATTCTTATATATTCATTATTCATTTCAATTTATAACAAAAAAAATAATGGGAAAACGCATACAAAGGAGCAAAAAAATGATATTTCGAAAGAAGAGTATGAATCTAACATAAAAGAACTCAGTAAATATTTCAAAAATGTGAAATTTGATAAAAACGGAAGTATTGATAAAAACGAAATCCTTAAAAAGAGCCTTGTTTCTAACGGAGATTATATTGAGTCTTCATATTATATAAAAGGCGAATATAATAATATTGTATTTCAAAATTCTAATATTAAAGTATATGATAATAACCGAAATCTGCGGATGGATAAAAAACGGAAAAAGCAAAAAGTTTCAACAGTTTTGGATTCGATACAGTATTTTTTTGATGGTCAGTGGATTATAGTGCAAACAAATATAAAATCCGACAATTCGATTTTTATTTGGACAAATAATTTTTCTTACCCAAATATCGAATATTGTTTAAACAACAATTTTGTTAAAATATCTACTAAAGACGAGATATTTAATCAAAACTTTATTTTGTATGCAAAAAATAAAAGCGGACTGGCTCAAATAATACCTCCGTCTATTATTGCGGAACTGAATAATTTTGTTTTCACCGAGCGAAAAAAAATACCCGGTTTTGAGCTTGGTATCTGCTTCGACAATAAAAATCTAAAAATTGCGTTTAATATAGAATCCTACGACGTTCGCGTCCAAACAAAATTCATAATAGAAATCCTTGATATTTTTTCGTGGCTTTGAAAAAAATAAACAGCGCAAATACGCCGTTTATTTTTTTTGCGCTTAACAGCGCTATGATTTGAAATTTACAGCTGAAATCTTGACCGGATGTCCAATTTCTGAAATATTTTTTTAAGCGCCATTTTTACGGTTTCCGGAGTTACAAATAATATCTCAGCTATTTCCTTATTCGTCTTGCCTTGCTTAACAAGCTGCGCTATTTCGATTTCGCGTGCTGTAAGATTATTTTTTGTGTTATCCATCGCCTTTCTTATGCGTATAACACCGTTTTTTTGTTTGGCACACAGGCTTATAACACGCTCTAATCCTTGCTGATCAGATAAATCGGATTTTAATTCCGGCAATAAATTCGCCAGCCACTGCCAATGCTCCGCAAACGGGAGATAAACTTGGTCAGGCAAGGCGATATTCAGCGCTTTAAATAAATACTTTTTTGCTTCGGTTTGCTTACCCGTCATAGTTTTGGCACAGGCAATATAAATGTAATAATATACTCTTGCAAGCTGAATTGGAACAGATTCTGCCTTTTCCAAAAGCACCTCCGTAATCCCAAACAGCTTATTAAAATTATTTGTAACAAGTAGAATCTTTACGTAGATTAACATTGCAAAACTTGCATTTTGACCATAAACGCGTTCGTGAATAGATGTTTCATCCATAAGCCAACTCGGAAAATTATTAGTCGCGCCAAGACATAGCGGAAGCCATGCCTGACAAAGGTCATATGACAAATGAAGTGAATTCTCATTCCCCGAGCGCAATCGGTTGCGAATCCCTGAAATATACGAGCCGTATTCTTCAGCATTGCCTCGAAGAATCGCAATTCGAGCTAAAGTAAATTCCGAACTTAAACAAACGCTATCTTGCTTCTTTGAGCTAGCAAGATAAATTGCTTTATGGCAGAGGGCTTCTGCAACGGATAATTTTCCGGAATTGAGCGCCGCCTCGGCCTGCATAAGAGAAGGTCCACCCATGCCGTGCCCGCCTGTTAAGGCATAGTAAATTGGCAAATGTTTCTCCAAAAGCGAAATATTATTCGAAAGCCCGCCAATATCCCGCCAATAAAGGTATAAGACCGATGGTGAAGCCGGTGTCCATGAATTATTAAAATCAAATATTTCAGACGGACCTTTCAAATCGTTAAAAGCCAATTTATAAAATTCACTCATTTTCACGATATTGTTGAAAGCCGAAAGAGAGGATAAAAAATGATATTCGCCTCTGATTTTTCGTGCATTACCGCTGTTATTATTTTCGCATAATCGAATTGCTTCAAGAACAACAGAGCGGCAGGCTTCAAAGCCGTCCTTCTTTCCGCGAACATAGAGTTCAAAAGCAAAAACCAGAAAAAATTTCGGATTTTTTGCAAGCTTTTCATGCGGGCATTCGGTCATGATATTTTCAAGCTCCGTCTCGATTAAATTACTTTCAACACCGGCTAAATCATTATTTCGAATAGGAACAGACAAAGCGGCATCGTAATTTCCTGAAAGTGAGAAAAATCGAATAGAAGAGAATATTTCACGTATCAAAAGTTCGGCTTCGCCGGCGCGTCGGTAATATAATTTTTTATCATCCGCACCAAATTCCTTAAATCTTTCTTGTAAAAACTCTCTGAGTAGATTATGAAGTATGTATGATTGGCTGTCAGTATCAAATGAAATAAATACGAAATTGTTTAAAAACTTTATCATGTGGTCTGTGTCTGAGTTTTCAAGCATAATTGTTGCTTGTCCTGTATTTGTCATCGGAAGCAGCGAAAGAGGCGCTAAAAACATGCGCTCGTCACGGCTGAGAGGTTCCCATACTACCGAATATAAAAGCCGGTCTATATCATGGTTTTTCCCAATGTTTCCGATTAGCTTATAATGCAGCAGCTGGAGCTGAATTGCCGCAACCCAACCGGAGGTATGATCCATAATCTCTCTGATTTCTTTTTTTGTTAAAATGAATCCGTAAAGCTTTGAATAAGCCCTAATTTCTGATTCATTGAAAAGAAATTGGTTCGCATCCAATTTTGCAATATTCGGTGCAGATAGATGAGCAGAATTTTCGTTAAGATATTGGGTCAGAACAATGATATGTAAGTTATTGTTTCCATGTTGTGACAAAGCAAGTAAAAGTTCGTACGGAGCGCCGTTTTGAATTGTTTGGTAATTGTCAATAATAAAAAATGTCGGCGTTTGGCATTGTATACCCTGCATGATTTCAGCGATTTCCGAAAGGCTCTCACGCACAGGCGAATCCAAAGAGCTTAAAGCATTTGCAGTTCTTGCGTCAATTTTGGCTAGGGTGGAACACAACCTTTTCCAAATCGTCTTCAATGACTCACCAAAAGCTATATACCAATATACTTTAGCCGGCATCAAGATATTTTTTTTCAAATATTCTTGGACAGAAACCGTTTTTCCCGAGCCGGACGGCGCAATCAGAACTGTCAAAGGGCTTTTGGAAATAACATCAAGCTCCGCCAATAATCTGTCCGGAACGTAGATTTGATTATTAATCAGTATATCTTTCAAATCAATCCTGCCTCCTTACAAAATGCAAACCACAACTTTACACAATTATCATAATGCTTGTGAATTTATTATCTTATAATTATACATATAAATTGATGTCTTTTCAATTATAGCAATTCCACAAAATATCAATATAGCAGTTTGATTTTTTACTGATAGTGTCACATTTAATTTTTAGGAAGTAAATAGTATAAAACTGATTAGCGCCGTATCATATAAATGATCCGGCGCATTGTATCAAGGGTTCTTTGAAATCTTTTTATCTGAAATTGAAGCTGATATTAAATGCCTGACTTGGATAAAACGATACACCCCAAATATCAAAATGAACGGGGATACTGCTGTCATTGCAAAGCCTGTCCGAACAAAAAATATATCACCGGTAAATTTTATCAGCCCGACACCGGCGGCAAAAGCACCGATAAAGGTTCGAAAATACGCCAAAAATGTTCTTTCGTTAGCAAGCTCTGTTCTGATAATCGCCATTTCATTTGTTATGGAGAGCGTTTGCTTTGATGATGAAATATCATCCATAATAGATTTCTCCTAACTTATACTAATAATATTCCCATTTTAAAGTATAGAAAAAATTATTTCAATCAGTTCTAGCTTAACGTTCCGCACAGTCAGGCAGGGATGAATGGATGCGAATTTCATTTTAATGCTACAATAATTATTTCGAAGCAACGCTTCTATAAACATCTCCGTTAAATTCTTTCATGGCATTATCAACAAAAATAGGACTGCTTTCGTCGCAGTTTGCGATAATAGCGATTTTACCGTTGTTGAGTCTTTCTTTAACTTTATCTACAAAGCCGTCTTCAAATTTGTTCTGAGAATAATCAACGCCTGCACCGATTGCAGTTCCTGTCAGCGTACTAAGCAAGAAACCCAGAGGCCCGAAAAACATTCCAACTAACATGCCGATAAACATTCCGCTCCAAGTATCGTCACCGTTTATTGAATTTTTCTTAAGTGCCTCAATTTCACCATTTGCTCCTTTTCTAAGCATAACGCTGTAGCCCATGGCGATATCACCTCTGATTGCAAGGTCTTGCAATTTGTGTGAAGCTTCGATTGCCTTAGCTTCCTCATCAAAAGTTATAACTACAAAATTTTCTGTTTTCATAAAATATTCCTCCTTGAATTTTTAAATTGCCTTACCTATCATATTAAGTCCGATCATTAGCATTAACACGGACATAATAACTGCATTATTATGGACAAGCCATATGCGCATTGAATCTAACATTTTGTCCAACCGTTTGCCCGCAATCAAAAAAGCCACAGTCGGAACGATAATTGAACAGCTTGCGATCAAAGTATAAAGAATGATAGCGGATATTTCGTAGCCTGAAGACAATTTCAATGCCCCAACAGCAGTTCCGGCACTGATTGACAACAAGGCATTTTTAGGATTAAGAGCCGACAAAAACAAACCGAATCCGGCCGCCCCCAACGATTCTATTTTGCTCATTTTGTCAAACCATTTTGGCGTTTTGGCCTCTTCTCCGGCTTTTGGGCGCCCTCTGAATTCCTTAACAGATAATGCAATCAACAGTATTCCGAGAATCAGAGCAATTATTTTGGCTAATGTGCTTGGATCGTCCTGCGAAGATGAATTCATTCCCATAAAATACATAGAAATTGCAAAAACTGCGGCGTTTCCAAGAATCCAGCCTGCCATATAAAAAAGGCTATTAACACGCGCCTTATCGCTTAGTAAAATCAAAATCAGACCAACGATCGGAAACGGACTTATAAGAACTCCGACGGCAGGCGATAGAATAGCTGCAAAAATCTGACTCATCATATTTTCCTCCGTTCTTATACTATTTTCAATATAAAGGATAGAAAAAAATATTTCATTTCGCGCTAGAAACATTGCGCGAAACGCTCCGCTGTGAAAAATTTTTTTCTACTTATCAAAATGAAAATAGTATTAATTTCCTTTTGTTGCGAAAAATGCAAAAATTGCAGAAATGCCCTGCACTAATAAAGCCAAAGGCAGCAAAAAGCCAATTGTCATAATAGCAAGCAGAGGGTCAAACATAAACCATATACCTACAATTATTCCAATAACACCCGAAAGTAATACCCAACCCCAATTTGAGCTGCCTGCATCCTTTAGCGTAAATGCGGCAGAAGTCCGAGTTACACCCGTGAACAATACCCAAATAGCAAACAAAATTGTCATGGTCAAAATCTGCGCACCGGGCATAAATAAGAGAAGAATACCGAGAATTGTTGTGATAATTCCGTCAGCCAAGAGCCATCCGGAAACAATATGGCTTTTGCGGTTCGCAATATAATATGCAATTTCTGCAATACCATAACCAAGCATCAAGATACAAACAGTGTACCCCATGACAATCGAGTTTATTCCCGGTGTTGCAAATAAAATAACCCCCACAATAATCAATAAAATTCCAAAAATCAGTAACATCCAGTGTACAGTACTGCTTTTCATATTATTACCTCCCCATATATACTGACGAATCTTTAGCATACACGCCGCTCCCCGCATTTAGAGCCGGGAGTACCGGGTGTAAACTTTATTTTCGTCCGTTAGTATAGCTATAGGAATATTTTACCGAATTAATTTATGTAATAAAACTCCCCGTCGGGGAGTCTTTGTGAAAATAATAATAAACGTTTTTGCGGCAATGCTTTTAGACTGCTGATAAATAAATCTGTATAATGTATTTTGAATGAAAAAATTTACATATTGAGGGGCGAAATATCTTAGACATTAATTTTTATAAATTCGATGAAATCGACGATTCACTATTAATTTATGCTGTTATAGTTTCTAGATATATTGATAAATGGATTTTTTGCAAAAATAAAAACCGCAAATGGGAAATACCCGGCGGTCACAGGGAAGAAGGCGAAACGATTTCCGAAACTGCAAAAAGAGAATTGTTCGAAGAAAGCGGCGCAATAAAATTTGACATTATGCCAATCTGCATTTACTCGGTTAAACGTGAAAATGAAATTTTCGGGATGCTTTTCTTTGCCGAGATAAAAGAGCTAGGAAATTTGCCTCACAGCGAAATTGAAATAATAGATTTTTTTCAGGATATTCCGTATGATTTATCATTTCCATTAATCCAGCCGAAACTCTTCAGCAAGGTCAGAGAGGCTCTGCAAATATAATAAAATAAAGCACAAAAAAACAAGGAGCCGAAACTCCTTGCTTTATTTAATTTAATTAAAATTTGAACAAAGCGAATAAATCAGTAAAAAACTTTATGAAATCAGTAAAAAATTTAACCATGAAATCTGCTCCTTCCAAAAAATATACTGATAATAGCAAACAATCAAAATAAAAATCATATTCGAGCTAAAATAATTGTTTATTAAAATTATATACAAGAAAATACTCGTATGGATTACTTTTACATATCAGATAAATTATACTTTTTGGTACAGATGTACTGATTAATAATTATATTTCCAGATTTGTTCTGCCCGGTAAAGATGAACGATTGTGAGCTTTGTTTTCGTTTGTCAGTATTGAAGCGGCGAAATTTGTTTTTTGCAGGATTATTTCGTCGTCACCGTTTAATTGCATAAGATGCCGGCCGTTTGAACAAATAACCGTTTCGCCTGCCAAGGCATAATCCGAAATCCCTTTTTTTATTACTCTTTCGCCCTTATCGTCTTTTTTAATAAGCTCCCAGCTATACGGAACAAAGCCGGGATTTTTTTCGCCGTAACGGAGATTCTGCTGCAAAGTTTTTTCAAGCTCGATCAGATTTCCATCCAGAAATATTTTTTCTTTGGAATTTTGAACGGCTTTAACATCGCTGTTCGGCGCTTCATTTTCGTTTTTTCCGCTTCGCAGTTTCGAAAGCCAATATAAAGCCCCTATCATCGACCAAACAATTTTAAACGGCATTAAAATAATATCCGAAATCGATTTAGTTCTCTTGATATTATTGGTATACGGGCGTTTTATATAATACAAAGCGCCGTCCTTCGTCTGATACGGCTTAATATAATCATTTTTATCGTCCGACAAAACTTCGGTGAATTCGCCCGATTTTATATTCAGCGAAAAAATTCCGCGCGGGCCGTAACGAACGAACTGTTGGTCATTGTTAAAACCGATTCCGCAAGAATCATAATATATAAGATTTTCATTTTGTTCCGAAAATTTGGGATTGCTGTCAAAGCTGTCGCCTTCGGTAATCGCCGAAAAATCCGAATCAAAATCCACAATCGCAAGATGTTTTTCCAAAGCATTATCAGAAAAAGAAACGGCAATCTTTTTTTCAGAATTAATATCCATCTCAAAAAATTCTTTATCATTGCTTACCAAAACATGAGCTTCGGCTTCATCCGGATCAGAAATATCTTTTTTGAAAATCCCGCTGACCGAATCGGATATAATTGACAATAAAATTTCGTTTTCTGATTTTCCGGCAATATTATTTATTCTGATAGAAGCAAGGCTGTCCATCACGTCGTTTTGAGAAGCATAGGCTCCCATAAACATCGCTCCGTGGCCTTTTCTTTTCCATTCGTTTTTTTTATAAATTTCTTTTTGAACATTTTTATATCTTTCAATTACCGACGACTCGATTTCTGTCAGCTGATTTTCCGACATGCGTTTTATTTTTCCATCAGAAATAAAAATTATCTCCAAGATTATTCACCCCAAACAAAATTTATACTATTTCCCCTATAATATAAAACACTCCCTTTTGTTTCTAAAAGAAAGTGTAAAAATTACGGCTTACAAATTATTTATAAAATCTTTAATGACAGCATGATAATAATTGAATTTTTCAACAATCGGAAATGCAAGTTTTTCTTCTTTAATCAAAATATAAATCTCTTCTAAAGACACCCAAATTGCATCACATGTTTCACCGTCCTGCAATCTTATTTCATCCGGAGAAACGTCCTTGAGCAAAATAAATGTATCTATTATATGCCGACTTCCGTTAGTTGTTCCAATCAAAATCAATTCACTTTCGCTGCATAAAATTCCGGTTTCTTCAAATAATTCACGCACAGCCGCCTGACGTGTTGTTTCGCCTGCCAAAGCCGCACCGCCTGTATTTTCCCAATAATTCGGATAGGACTCTTTTTCGGGGTGTCTCAGCGTCAGAAGTATTTTGCCTTTAGAATTTATTGTCCAAACCCCGATTACAATATGGTATTCCCCATCACAAATATCGTCGCCTCTAATATGGGTTTTATTCAAAGGCTTACGGCTTTCATCATACAAATCCCAAAATTCATTTGCCAAAACTACACCACCTATATCGGTTTGATTTTTTACCAACTATTTTATTTTGTTTTGAAGGAGTTAAAATCAAGAAAAATCAAACCGTAAAGTAATCAATATAAAGCTAAAATACTATATTTAAAACACTGAGAATATTCTACTATATTTTTTATATATAGTAAACATTTATTCGATTTCCGAATCCATGGCGATTTTTTCGGAAAAATAAACCTGCTCTAAATTCGGTACAATCCCGCTTTGTACATTCCAGCAATTCGCCATCGCTGTTTCTATAAAAAGACATTCTTTTATTACAGCCGCCTGAATTTTCAGAGATTTCTCAAAATATTTAATTATATAAATTACTTTTCTTTCCATTTCTTCTGATACACTATCTTCGAATTCATTTAAAATAAAACGTGCAATATCAAATACCGGATCACCGACAACGCCTTTCGGGTCAATTATTTTATACGAATCCGCACCCAGTAAAATATTATCATGATGAAAATCGCCGTGCAGCAGCATTTGTTTTGTATAAACGGAATTTAATTTTATACAGATATCATTCGCTTTTTTCATCAAAGCATATAATTCTTTGCAATCATCACGTTTGCTCATATATTCCGTAATATTTTTTACCCATTCGGCATAAGTCGGATATATTTTCGGGTTGGCCGGTTTTATATGAAAATCATTAAAGAGCAACGAAAAAACCGCAAGACGTTTATCCAAATCCTTTTCTTCTCTAAGCCTAATGCCAGGTTTTATTTGCTCCAAAAGCAAAACGCCGTTTTCGATATCCGATTCGAATAGCTTGCAGAAATTTCTGCCGTTGTATTCTTTCAAAATATTGGATTCGGTATAAACCTCTTTCGAAGGTCTGCATATTTTTAAAACAGAATCCCCAAAAATCGTTGAATCGCAAAGAAAAATACAGTTTATCGAATAATATTCAACAAATTCCCTTATTTTCAAATTCCATTTTTTCGAATAAAATTCTAAATAACGTACAACTTTATCATAAAAATCCTGCCCAAAATGAGCTATAATTTTTTCACTTATATTTTTATCGAAAATAAATTCCATATTTTTAACACCAACTATATAATTTATACTATTTCCTTTTTAAAGGATAGAAAAAAATATTTCATTTCGTGCTAGAAACACGCGCGAAACGCTCCGCTGTGAAAAATTTTTTTCTACTTATCAAAATGAAAATAGTATTACTTGTTCAACCGCTTCTTAACATTATACCAAAATTCCGCAATTACTTAAACGTAATCATGACCACCCGCTAAGCGGGTGGTTTGACTTCCGCCCTATAAGGGCAATATACTATGCTGAGTCTTAAGACTCACTGAAGGTTTCGCCAGCTGCACATGTCCACAAACTAATGCTGAAGCATTTTTTATTGCCCTACCGCCCGTAAACGGGCATTATTTCTTGTTCTTCTTCACGGCTTCGCCTGTAAATGGATCCATATACTCCTTTAGGCTTATTTGATCTGCCATTATATCTTCTTGCAGTTGATTTTTTATATATTCATTTATTACTTTTTCATTTCGGCCTACCGTGTCCACATAATATCCCCTGCACCAAAAGTGCCGATTTCCATATTTATATTTCAAATTTGCATGTTGATCAAATATCATCAGTGAACTTTTTCCTTTTAAATATCCCACAAAGTCAGATACACTCAATTTTGGCGGTATTGATACCAACATATGTATATGATCTTTACATGCATTTGCCTCTATTTTCTCCCTTTGCATATTCGAATCAACCATAACGATAATGGCTTGATCGTCCGTTAAACTTCTTGCAATACACGGAATTGTCGGCATTTCGGCAAGCTCACTCGCCATTTTACGCCTGTGTCCGGCAATCATTTCATAGCCGCCGTCAGGCTTCGGGCGTACAAGCGCAGGAACAAGAACTCCGTTTTGTCGCACACTTTCTGCCATTTCAAGCATTTCATCATTGACAACTACCTTGAAAGGGTGATTAGGGAAGGCTGATATTTCGGCTAGAGGTATATCAATCAGCTTTTCTCGTTTCTGGTCGTCGCGCTCCTCCTGCGTTGAAAATAGGTCATCGGCTGAGGGTAGGCTTAGGTTTATCTTTTGCGCCAAGGCCAAGCACCTCCTTTGTAAACTGTTCATACGCCTGCGCGACCTTACTGCCTTTGTCATAAGCATAAATGCTCTTGCCCGCCGCACTTGTTTCCGCCGCTTTTGTGGCTATGGGGATTTCTGTTTTGAATATTTTTAGTACATTCCCATAGCCGTTTCTTAGCGTTTCGGCGGTAGTTTTGGCAAGATTGGTACGCATATCGGCTAGTGTTAGTAAAACGCCTTCTACCTTTAGATTTGGGTTGATTTGCTTCTTAACCTTGCTGATAGTTTTCATAAGCTGTGTCATGCCTTTAGCGGGTAGATATTGCGCTTGCACATGGACAATAACGCTATTTGCCGCTGCAAGAGCGTTTATTGTAATCATTCCAAGGCTCGGCATACAGTCGATTAAGATATAATCGTACTGCGTTTTTATGGTGTCAATATAGGCTTTTAGGGTAAATTCGCGGCTCATAGCCGTTACAAGTGCCATTTCCGTGCCGGATAAATCCATGTTAGAGGGAACAAGGTCAACACCTTCGGCGTGATGCAAAATACCCTCGTCCGGTATAATGAGTTCGTCACGAATGACTTTCCTCATTAAAGAAGCGAGGGTATTATCAAGGCTGTCATTATTTGCCCAGCCTAGGGCTGTTGTTAAATCTCCTTGCGGATCTGCGTCAATCAAAGCGACTTTTTTACCCATCATAGCGAGCCCTACACCGAGGTTGATTGTTGTTGTTGTCTTGCCGACGCCTCCCTTTTGGTTGCAGACGGCGATGATGTTACACTGGGGCATGGCTAAATTCCTCCTTTCGATTGAATTAGCCGCTAGGCGGCTATGTAGTTTTGGAGCATAATAAAAGCCGCCTAAAGTAATAAAGACGGCAGAAAGAGTTTACTTATCACAATCAATAATCCCTGTTTTCCTGCAGGTCTTCCATGCAAAAGTGAATATTAGGTAAGAATTTTCCTATATGTGTCCTGAAAAAGAATCTACATTTGCACCCTAAATTCCGCAAAAATTAGCAATCTACATTTAGATAATTGCAAAAAATGAGTAAATTGGGCAAAATATCTCTTTACAAAATCTGTATGTAGTGGTATAATTAGATAACTACAAGGAGGAGATTATTATGGCTCTGTGTTCGAAGTTTCAAGTTGAACTACCAAAAAAAAGGGATTATTATTGCAAAAACCAGAAAATACCCATATGTTTATCACGTAGATTCATATTATCGAAATAAAAATGGCACGCCTACGCACAGCAAACGCTCGATTGGAAACTTTGACAGAGATACCGGAATGTTAATTCCAAACAAAACATATTTCGAGATTTACGATGAAGAACCAACGTTTGTAGAAAAGCTTGAACAATCCGAA
>JAVBOA010000011.1:0-30563 GCA_031551135.1 Eubacteriales bacterium
AAGATTTGTGAAACCGGTCGACGGGTCAGGGCGGCTGCCGTTTGGCTCGAGTAATTTTTGTTGAGTTAATGAATATAATCCGGTCGGAATGAATTTTACTTTATAATCAGCGTACTGAAGATTTGTAAACAAATAATATCCTGGTTCTCCGCTTTCATTGTTTGCGGTAATGGTTGATTCCAAAAGTTCATCTGTATCAGAATAAAGTTCCACGGTAATACCATTTACGCCGGGTTCGCCCGGGTCATGCAATCCGTTTTGGTTTAAATCATCCCAAACAAAGTCACCGATAGTTCCCAAATATTCATAGACTCCGGCATCAATATCAAGAATTGGTACATTGTCTGAAACCGTAATGAGATTTGTCAAACCGGTTGACGGGTTAGGGCGGCTGCCGTTTGGTTCGAGTAATTTTTGCTGAGTCAGAGTGTATACGCCTGTCGGAGTAAACTTTACTTGATAATCGGCGTGCGGAAGATTTGTAAACAAATAATATCCCGGTTCGTCATTGAGGTCGTTTGAGGTAACGGTGGAGCTTAGAAGTTCGCCTGTATCGGAATAAAGTTCAACAAGAATACCGTTTACGCCGGGCTCGCCCGGGTCAAATAATCCGTTTTGGTTTAAATCATTCCAAACATAATCTCCGATTGTGCCTAAGGTATTTTCTTCTACATTGACAACGACTTTATTTGGTTCTGTCGGGAGCATCGGCACTGTAACACTGCCGGAAGTTCTGTTTGCTCGAACAGCGTATGAATTGTATGCATTTGTATCGATAACAGCGTCTATAGGAGCTTTTGCGGAAAAATTAATAATCAAACGCTCATATGGTTTTAAAGTAAAGCTTGGACCTGTGGTGATTCTGACAGAACGCAATCTTGTAATATCAACGGGAGGAGTAGTACTCCAATTTCCTGTGCCGATTGGGTTTCCAAGTTCATCAAAGCGTTTTGGATCGTTGCTGGTGGAATATTCAATTGTTATATCCGGATTAGGGTCAACAGGATCGCCGATGAGGCTTATGACTTCTGCGGTTACGTGAGAAATTGCGTGTACTTCAAATTCTGAGCCTCTCGGTGTTGAAATTAAAATTACGCCTGTATCACCAATAAAAGGCAGTATATCAACTATTTCGATATCACTTAATATATCCAAGTGGTTATTTGTTATTTGCAAGCGATAATCAATATTTCCGCCTGCCACAGTTTTTCCGGAGGACGAAAAATCTAAATCATTCTGGCCTTTAACAAGCTTTTCGAGCAAAAATTCAGAGGACTCAAGAACAATAATATTTAATGGGGAATGTGAAAGATAGTCATCAGTTGTGAATCCGTCGTCATCCATGTCGAATGTATCAACAACAGGGTTATACGTAAAAAGATTGTCGATACCCGGTACACCTTCATATGCATTATTTATCATATTATTCGGGGCACCGATTTCTGCGAATGCTTTAAACGAAACAGTGTAGGTTGAATATACAGGCAATATGAATGATAAACCTTGAAATGACCAACGCAATAAAGTTTGCCCGGTACCATTAAAATCCTCTATAATTTCGAGTGTAGGGGTCGGAACCGGAAATCCGGGATTCCTGGAATCAAATGTTGTTCCTGTTACATCATCATAGTATGAAAAATATTCAGAGTCAGAAATATAGCGCAGACCTATTGGAAGTAAATCGATAAAAACCGGGTTTACAGTCATTGTAGTATTGTTTTTAGCAGTTAAATCTATTGTAAATTCTTCAAGTATAAAAAAGGAATTGCTGCTTTTATCGGTTGATTTAGTCATATCTACTTCAGACGCAGTACGTACAATAGTCTCTGCAGTGGCTGATTTGGAAATACTTCCGGAAGTTGCTGTAGCTGTATTGATAATTGTGTCACCTATTACGGCAGACGAATTTGTAATGCAGTATAAATATACAGCGTGTCCGGATAAGGTAGAATTTAGTGAGGATGCAATTAATTTGAAAGAGTGTATTCTGTCGCCGGGCGGAATGAATCCTGTCAAATAGGTCAATGGCAATGAACCACCGGGAATAACTCCTGTGACTGCCATAAAATTTGTTGGATTTGAGTCGAGCGAAATTTGAATAATATAGTTTTGAAGACCTCCGCTTGCAGATATTCTAAAAGCATAACAATTTAGCTGTGTTGGTATGGGGTCTGATAAGATATAATTACTAAGGCTTGTAGGGCTCGTATTAGTGTTGTCTATAAAGTACATTAGTTCTGCGCCGGCAATCGTAGAATAAGGACCGCCTTTTGATAGGGCAAAGTCATCAGAAGCAGGATCGTATATTCTTAACTGTACAGAATAATGCTGTTGCGGATTTTCATCTATTGTCCATTGAACAATATTCTGAAAAATCTCGCCCGGAGAAACAGAATTAGATACCCTTGCCTTGTATTTAATTTCATATCTTTCTCCGGCATAAGAAGGCAAATTGAAAGTAAGTGTGTTTCCGCTCCATGATCCGGATAAGCCGTCAGCGGAATGGTCTGCATAATCACCGGTTGAAACATCATATCCTACAGGGATAAAGCTTGTAACGGGTATTAACTGTGGAGGTAAAACGTCAGTCACAACTACATTGTTAATTCTTCCTCCGAAGTTGTTACTATTAAGAAATATAGAAAATGTTAATTCGTCTCCGGCGTTAACCACATTTGTAGGCGAAACGGTTTTAATAATACCGAAATCTCCTGTTAATCTGAGATTTACCGTTGAAGCGGTATCTTCACCGACCTTTATGTCATCGGCATAAAGCTCGCTTGTGTTTGTGAAGCTATCGCCGTCAACCCTGCCTGTTCCAAATTCGCAGCCGACGTTAAAAGCTACGGAAGTACCGGCGGTCACAGTGCCTAAATTGAAAGTTACCACGGTGCCGCCGCTGACCGAAGTTTCAGTAATAGATTTTATTGAACCGCCGATAGGCGGCAGGTAATAGTTTATTTTATCTGGAAAAAAATCAGTAATTCTTCCGATGGCGGTTGGTTGTACAAGGTCGCTGAATGATGCATTTATCGTATAAATAAATCTTTCGGAATTGCTAACTGTTGTTTTGTCAACATTTTTTGTTATTTGAGCCATAAAATTTCCCCCTTAATTCTATGAGGCTGATATACTAACGAACGGTATATAATATGTTTACGCTCGTTAGTATATTTCCTCTATATTTAAATATTAATTAGTAGTAGCTTGGTTTTTCTTGGCTTAATTGATGATTAAAAATAATTATCCGACTAGTAAAACCAAATTGCTGGTTTTCAGTGGTTATAAGGCTATTAGCCTTCGTTGCAGCAATCGCCCTTGCAGACTTCATCTCCAAACAAACCTAATTTTCCTTGGATAATGAGATCAAGTCTTGTGATCGACTGGATAGTTTTGCTGACAGAATTGTTAATGCTCAATAATTCTTCATTAGTTAAATCCAATTCGATTGCTTTCTGAATTTTTTCGCCTTCCGCATTTAAAATATGCGAAAGAGCGGCTTGCTCAAGGGCGGCCGATTCGATAAGATCGGTTATTGCCTGACGGCAAGGATTTTGAAAACAAACTCTTACGCTGATAGTTATTTCGGTTGTTTGGCCGTACATGTCTGAGACTTCGTAGGTAACGCTGTAAATTCCCACTTCTTCTGTATTTACATTATTTGCGGTAATAATAATATCGCCGGTAATATCATTTCCTTTGCAATCTACGGCACTGACATTTTCCACAGGGTCGAATGTGCTTCCGACATGTATGCATTTATCAGAAGCATTAATCACAGGCGGACTGCATGTTAACACACCTGCAATAATATCAAGCACAAATTGCTTATTAGCAATTGTAATAAAATCTGTTAATCCGGTCGTTGGGTCAGGCTTGCTGCCGTTTGGCTCAGAAGACCGCTGCTGCGTAAGAATATGATTTATCGGAGTAATGAATTTTACTTGATAAATTCCGTCTACAAGACCGTAAAACATATAGTATCCCGGTTCTCCGTTTTCATCATCTGCGGTAATTGTTGAATCAAGCAGTATGCCTGTTTCGGAATAAAGCTCTACAGTAACGCCGTTCATTCCGGGCTCGCCGGGGTCAAACAATCCGTTTTCGTTTAGGTCATTCCAAACAAAGTTTCCGATAGCTCCGAGATCTTCATAGATTCCGGCATTAATATCAAGAACTTTCTGGCGGTTTAAAATAGTGATGATTTCTGTAAAGCCGGTTAGCGGATCGGGTCTGCTGCCGTTTGGATCAATTGTGTTCTGCTGAGTCAAAATATAATAGCCGCTCGTAATAAATTTCACTTGATAGTCGCCGTCCGGAAGATCGGAAAACAAATAATATCCCGGTTCTCCGCTTGCATTGTCGGCGGTAACGGTGCTATCGATAAAAGTGCCCGTGTCGGAATAGAGTTCTACGGTAATACCGTTTACGCCGGTTTCATTCGGGTCATATAATCCGTTTCGGTTCAAGTCTTCCCAAACAAAACTGCCGATAGCTCCGAAATCTTCATAGATTCCGGCATTAATATCAAGAATTTTTTGCCTGTTTAAAATAGTGATAATATCTGTAAAGCCGGTTGCCGGGTCGGGGCTGCTGCCGTTTGGATCAATTGTGTTTTGTTGAGTTAAGATATCCGGATAGACCGGAAGGAATTTTACTTGGTAGTCTCCGTCTATTAGGCCGGAAAACAAATAATATCCCGGCTCTCCGTTTTCGTTATCTGCGGTAACAGTCGTATCAAGCAGTACGCCTGCGCCGGAATAAAGTTCCACGGAAATGCCGTTCATACCAACTTCGCCCGGGTCATAGATTCCGTTTTTGTTTATATCTTCCCAAACGAAACTGCCGATAACTCCAAAATCTTCATAGACCCCGGCAATAACATTAGAAACCAATGCGCCGCCTGTAATAGTGATAATATCTGTAAAGCCGGTTGCAGGGTCAGGCTTGCTGCCGTTTGGATCAGTTGTGTTTTGCTGAGTCAAGAGATATGGGGAGTACGGAAGGAATTTTATTTGATAATTACCGTCCGGAAGGTCTGCAAACGAATAGTATCCCGGTTCACCATAGATATTGTTTGAGGTAACTGTAGAATTTCGCAATACGCCTAAGTCGGAATAAAGTTCTACAGTAATGCCGTTCATACCGGGTTCGCCCGGGTCATATAATCCGTTTTTGTCCAAGTCTTCCCAAACAAAATTTCCGATTACGCCTAAAGTATTTGCTGTTGCATTCATTTCGACTTTAGCCGGTTCGATTGGAAGCATCGGTTCTATAATACCGCCTGAAATTCTAATGCCGCGAATAGCGTATGAATTGTATGCATCCCAGCCAATGCCGGCATCTATAGGAGCTTTTGCGCTAATGCTTATAGTCAAGCGTTCATTTGGATTTAAAGTAAAGGAAGGACCGGTTGTAACTCTGAAAGAACGAAGTTCCGTAATATCTGCCGGTGGGGTGGCGAACCAATTTCCTGTGCCGATTGGGTTTCCGTTGTTGTCAAACCGCATTGGGTCGTTGCTAGTAGAATATTCAATTATGATATCAGGATTAGGGTCGACAGGGTCACCTAAGAGATTTATAAGCTCCGTGCTGACGCTTGATGTTGCGTAAGCTGTAAACTCCGAACCTCTCGGCTGTGTATTTAAAAGCACATCTGTATCGCCGACATAAGGCAGGATGTCTACTATTTCGATATCTCTTAGTAAATCTAATTGGTCATTGGTTATTTGCAGTTGGTAATAAATATTTCCGCCTACAACAGTGCTTCCGGAATCTGAGAAATCCAAATCATTCTCGCCTTTAACAAGTTTTTTAAGCATAAAATCTGTACTGGAAAGAATAGGGATATTTAAAGTGGCTTCTGAAAGACTGTCTGTATCTGTCAAACCATCATTGTCCATGTCAGAAGTGTCGGTAACAGGATTGGTTACGAACTGATGATCATTGCCCGGCACGCCTTCGTATGCGTAATTTATCAAAGGATTTGCGGCACCGATTTCTGCGAATGCTTTAAATGCTACAGAGTATTCTTCTTTATAAGGCAATACAAAATCATCGAATGACCAGCGCAATAAAGTTTGGCCGCTGCCGTCGAAATTATTTATAACTTCGCGCGTCGGAGTCGGAACCGGAAATCCCGGTTTTCTGGAATCATACTGTATTCCTGTCATGATTTCATCATATAAAAAGTATTCGGAGTTATCGACATAACGTAAACCTATTGGCAATAAATCCATAATAACGGGATTTACTGTCATTGTATTAAAGCCTACAGCTGATAAAATTATTGTAAATTCTTCCAGAGGAGGGTAGCCGGGGGCACTCGGGCTGATTGCTTCAGATATATCTAAATCAGAAGATGCCTCCACTGTAGTTAAGGATTGCGCATATCCGGTTATAAGGCCGGATGTTGCTGTGACTCCGTTAAGAATTGTTTCGCCTATTACTGCGGTTGGATTTGTAACGCAATATAAATACAGATAATGTGGATATTGGCCAGGGTTTATAGAGTCTGCAATTAACTTGACAGTATTTACTCTATCGCCGGCCGGAATATAACTTGTTAAATACGTCAATGGGAGATCGGTTTGATCGGCTGTTGCGACTGTTATAAAATTAGTAGGGTCGGAATCAAGTGAAATTTGAATACTATAATCTACAAGAGATAGGCCTCTGCTTAATTTAAAAGCGTAACAATCCATCTGCGTTGGCAGTGGGTCTTCTAATACATAGTTGAAAAGAGTCGTAGGAGTTTGATTTCTAGTGGATAAAGTGTAAAATATCGGTACATCGGCAATTGTGGTACGAGGAGCCACTTTTGCTACAGTGAAGAAATCAGTTGCAGGATTGAATATTTTAATTTCTACCGGTGTGGTGTCTGGCTGAACAACTGAATCTATTGACCATTGGGCTATATTTTGAAATGTATCGCCCGGAGAAACAGAATTTGAAACAGTTGCCTTAAATGTGATTTCGTATCTTGTACCGTGATAAGACGGTAAATCGAAGGACATTGTGCTTCCTGTCCAAGTTCCGATCAAGTCATCAGCGGAATGATCTTCGTATCCGATTTCCGAATTATCATTTCCTACAGGATCATAGGATGTTACAGGTATTAATTGCGGCGGCAAAAGGTCGCTGATAATCACATTATTGACTGCTCCGCCAAAATTATTACTGATAAGCGCTAAAGTAAAGGTAAGTTCATCACCGGCATTAACCAGTGCTGTTGGCTCAACAGATTTAACTAAAGAAAAATCGCTGTTCAATGTAAGAGTCACTTCCGGTGCAGAGCCTTCGGTGACAAATACACCATCTGCATAAGATAACGCACTATTCGTAAAGGAATCGTTATCAACTCGGCCTCTTCCAAAGGAGCAAGTAATTTGAAAATTTACTACAGTGGCAGAGTTTATCGGACCTAAATTAAATTGTACTTCAGTTCCACCAGAAGCCGGAACTTCGTCAATGGAGACTATACCTCCGCCTACAGGAGGCAGAATGTAATCTATTTTTGATGGAAAAAAATCAATAATTTGCCCGTTATTAGCGGGGCTGGCAAGGTCACTAAAGGTTGCGTCTATCGTATAAGTAAAGCTTTCGGAATCGATAACTGTTGTTTTGTCAACATTTTTTGTTATTTGAGACATATATATTTCCCCCTTAATTTTATGAGGTTGTGTTACCTCAATATAGCTTTTAACTATATAGCATTTTGCTACGCATAAAAGAAATTCAACAAAGCCGCATAAATCCGCTATTCAACAGATTTAAAGCGGTGTTTTTCTTGAATTGCAAATAAATTTTCTATATTTGGATATTTTATGGATTGTATTTTTCTAGATTTATAATTATGAAAATTAAATTGATATGAAATGCAATTAGTATCAGGTTTGTTTATCATATTTATGTCATATTATATGCTTGTCTTTGATGATTTGTTCTTTTTCCGAAATCGGCGGTATCGAACAAAGCCCGTGATTAAAGCATTTATAAGATAGTGGTTTTATTTGGTATTTAAAATAATTTATGTAAAATTTGTTTTGGACAAAATAAGAAACTTTTAAATATCTTGTACATAGAATAAAGTACACAATAAAATTGTGATATGGCAGTTTCATTTTTTACCTACTATGTGTTTTATATTTTGGCATATAAAATCGAAAAAAATGAAACTGTTGCATTAAAATTAATTTAAATTGTGATATAAACTCTAGGGGGAATTACACATGGGTATGCCAGTAATAGAACCGGGCACAGGAACAAGATGCCAGGCGATTACAGATATTATAGAGTCTGTTGCAATGGAGCAGGCAGCGCTTTCACATATACTAAATGCTGAAGGGGAAAAAATCCAAAAAGTAGTTGCTACTGCAACAACCGGCGAGGAAATGCTCAAAGTAAACAAATCAGTTCAATCAATTCTTAACTCCGTAGCCAGACTTGAGCTTGTTTTACAGGCTAAGTTGGAGCTATTCCAAGACTGCTTATGCGAAGAATGCTATGTGGAATAATTAATTCAAGATGAGTTCGGTGAAGTCGGACAAATAATCGTAATCGAATTAAAGCCAAAACTTTAACGGTTGCGATTATTTTTTTACGAATTTTCATTTTTTGCAGATTTAAAATCAAGAAAACAAAATTGCACCCATAACGGTATTTTATGGAATTACTGTAATTCAAAAAATAAAATTGGTATAATTAACATTTCTTGAGAGCTTGGAATACTATATATCAAAAAGTAATCTGAATATTTATGCTATTTACATTTTAAGATAAAAAATATTAATAGTATTAATTCAGAATTGATAATAAATGAGAGTGCTGCTATGAACCCATTAAATATTGATAATATGAATCCAATCGATATAGATAAAGATTTGAATAAATTTGCTTTTGACGGATGTAATTATTATTTTACCTTGGCATGCGAATGCAGAATTGTAAAAACCGATACTTGTTTTAAAACAAAGAAATATTTTGAAACTTGCAGGGTATATGACGCGATTTGCTATGACCCGAAAGAGCATTGTTTTTGGGCATCATCTAAAAAATACTGCAATAAATTATTCAAATTGAATTGTCGTATGTTTGAAATCGATTGTATTTCCGTTGCTTGCAATGCAAACCACGGAAATATAACCGGCTTGTCTTATAATTGTTGCAATAATAGTCTGATTGTTTCATTCGCAAATCTTGTTATTGAAGTCAAAAAGCAAAACCATGAAACGAATATCCTTTATTTGTCAAATGGAGAATCAATTCTATCCGTTTTGAGTATTTCTCCGGGATATATAATTTCATCTTCTGCCAACAAAAAACAGTATATCAGGATTTTGGACAAATGTGGAAAACAAATAGACTGCCTTTGCTTAAAAACTAAAGATATTATAAAAGATATGCTTTTTAATCCTTGCGTTAAATGCAAAAAACATTTCATTGTTTTTTTGATTATGAAATGCGGATGCTACCCACATTTATGTAAACATCATGTATCTTCAGAAGAACTCGGATACAGAATTTGCTGCGAAAATTTTAAAGTATGCAAAAATTGCTGTGATGAAAATACTTGTGATGAGCGGGATACTTATGCTGATGTTATGGAATCGGTTGCTTTAATGGAAGCGGCTCTCTCGCATATTTTAAATGCTGAGGGCGAAAAACTCCAAAAAGTCCTGAAGGATACAAATGATGTGGATAAATTAATATCTGTTAATAAAGAAATAAATAAAACTATCATAAATGCAACGCATTTGGAACATGTGCTTCATGCGAAACTTATGGCGCTGACAGACTCGAAGGACTGTTTTAAAGATAAAAAAGACAAATGTAAATGTGATGAAAAAAGTAATTCATGAAACTGATACTATTTTAACGAACAAAAAAGCCAAACAAAATTTATAAAAGAGAAACGGCGTGAATACGCCGTTTCTCATAAAGTTCTTTTGCTTCTTTTCTTTCAAGAAAAGAAGGCGGGTTTGGGCGGCAAGCCCAAGGTCTTATAGCTCTAAGGGCGGCAAGCCCAAGGTCTTAAAGCTTTAAGGGCAGAAAGCCCAAATTTTTTTATTCTGATTCTATAAAATTTTGTACCCAATAAGAGCCGTTGTCGGTTTGTAAATAATAAATTCCGGTCTTGTCAAAAGTTTTGAACAAGATATTTGTACGGTGAGATTCCGAGTCCATCCATGCTTCAAAAACTTTTTCGGCTGATTGGAAGTTTCTTGCAAGATTTTCGCCCACAATATTATACGGGATTTTCTTCTTTTCCAAAATATCGGTAATCTTACCGTTTTTCTTGCTGTTGTGCCCAAAATAATTATTTTTGGACATGTCCTCACATTTCTCTTGCGCCAGCTTGCTTAGCTCGTTCGATAAAATCAGCGGCTTTAAGCCGTTTTCCACTCGTTTGGAATTTACCAGCTCTAAGATTTTTTCTGCCTCTGTATTATTCATTACGCTTTCCGAGGATTTAGAGACAGTTTCTGCTGGATTATCGTCGACATTAGATGCATCTTCTGCTTTCTCATCTGACGGAAGCATCATTTCATCGCCGGCGAAAATTTTGTCCGGGTCAGCCAATTCAGGATTAAGCTCAATAATTTCTTCTACAGAAACATTATAGTTTCTGGAAATATTGTACAGGGTGTCGCCGTCTTGTATAGTATAGGTTTTAAAATCATTGGCGAAAATTTGGCTGTTCATACAAATCATTAGTGCAACAAATACCGTAAAAATTTTTTTCATTAGTTATACCTCTTTTCGATTAATTTATATTCTTATTATTTTATAAAAATTGGTTAATTATACATTTAAATATTTTTTTTGGAAAAAAATAATAAAGCTCTTTTAATAAAGTATTATTGTTATAGAAGTTTATATGTTATAATTTATTTTATAGTATGAAATTTCGCATATGCGAAAATAATACTGGTTTTCTTTTAGCACATTAATTTTTGGGGCAAGCTTTTATCGATAACAGTACACAAGTAGAAGGTGATACATTTGGAACAAAATAATTGCGTAGAGGTTGTAATAGACGGAGAAGTTTATAAACTTATATCTTCTGAAACAGAAGACCATATTCAAAAAGTCGCGAACTATATAAACAAAAAAATTTCTGATGTTTATAAAAACTGCACTTCTCCAACAATTAATACACAAATGAAATTTTTGATTTTAACAATCAATGTTGCAGATGACTATATAAAATTACAAAATAATCATAGCGGACTTATAAAAGAAAATGAAAAAGAGTTTTCGGAAAAAAATATGGTGGAATCAGAAAATCATATTTTGCGCCAAAAAGTAAAAATAATGCAGGCCGAACTGGATGCCGCAAATGATGAATTGAAAAAAGCACGACGTGAATTGGAAGAATATATTGAAAATTTTGAGGACGAAAACAGGAAAGGAATTTAAGACTTGAAAATACCCGAATTATTATCGCCTGTAGGCTCGGAGCAGGCTTTGACCGCCGCTGTAAACAGCGGTTGTGACGCAATTTATATTGGCGGAAAAGATTTTAATGCGCGCGCGGCGGCAGAAAATTTTTCTGACGAAAGGCTTTGCGAAATAATTGATTACGCCCATTTAAGAGGCGTAAAAGTTTATATTACAATCAATACATTATATAAAGACAGCGAATTAGAGCGTCTTTTTGATTTTGTGTCATTGATGCATGAAAAAGGCGCGGACGCTTTTATCGTTCAAGATATCGGCTGCGCATATTTTATTAAGAACAATTTTAAAAATATCAGGCTTCATGCCAGCACACAAATGACCGTGCACAATTTGGACGGAGTTAAATTTTTGCAATCTGTAGGCTTCGACAGAGTTGTTTTGAGCAGAGAGCTTTCACTTGCGGAAATCAAATATATTAAGCAAAATACTGATATAGAAATTGAAGTTTTTGTTCATGGAGCTTTGTGCGTTTCGTATTCCGGACAGTGCACAATGTCTTCAGTTATCGGACAGCGCAGCGGAAACAGAGGAAAATGCGCCCAGACTTGCCGCCTTACTTTTGAGCTTTTGAAAAACGGAAAAGCAATTAAGAACGGATATTTATTAAGCACAAAAGATATTATGACTTTGGGAAATATAAAAGATTTCGCTGAAATCGGAGTGAATTCTTTGAAAATCGAAGGACGCATGAAAACTCCGGATTATGTTTCGTCAACAACGCAAATTTACCGCAATCAGCTGGATAAATATAAATCGGGAGATGTTTCCGTTAAATCCGAAGATGTAAAAAAACTCCTAAAAGCGTTTAACCGCGGCGGAAGCTTTTCGAACGGATATTTAAACTGCTACAGCGGCGAAAATATGATGAGCACAGAAACTCCAAAAAATACAGGCTTATTTATCGGAAAAGTCTCGGATTATGATTATAAAACAAAAAAATGCAAAATAAAATTCGCCGAAAAAATCACGGCGGGCGACGGAATAGAAATTTTTACGAAAAATTCCAAACATGTAGGCTCTTATCTGAACAGAGACGCAGAACCGGGAAAAGAACTTGTAATTGAAATCGACGGAAAAATAAAAGCCGGGGATTTAGTATACCGCACATTCGATAAAAAATTAAATGACGAAAGCAAAAGAATATATTCGGCAGATACCCGAAAATTAAAAATATATGCGGATTTGAAAGCGAAAATCGGCGAAAAACTCGTTTTTACTTTAAAATATAATGATGTAAAAATTTCGATTTGCGGTGATGCGGTTTTAAAAGCAGAAAATAAACCTCTATCAAAAGAAGATTTGCTTGACCGTTTTTCGAAAACCGGCAACACTCCTTTTATTATCGAATTTGATTCACTCGATACCGATGATGATATCTTTATAAATATTTCAAATATAAATAATTTACGTAGAAATGCCGTAGAACTTTTTGAAAAAAAATACGTAAATAGTTTTTATAGGGAAAAGGTTTTTTTTGAAATCCCAAAATCCGCTAAAACATCAAATAATAATAAAAAAATAAATGTATCGATATGCTCAAAATCTGCTTTTGATGCGGTTTTAGACACAAATTCCGATAATATTTTTTTGGATATTCATACAGCCGATTCTGATTTTTCTTATTTTTATAATTCTGCCGAGTCAAATAATAAAAATCTCTTTATAGAGCTTCCTCTGATTACGCGTGACGAAGATATGATTTTTATAGAAAAATTTATTGATAAATACCCTAACCAAAAAAATTATCTTATAAAAAATTATGGGCAGTTGAATTTATTGAAAGACCGCGGTTTTAAATTATTTTCGCATAGCTCTTTCAATGTTACAAACGGGCTTTCTTATGAATTTATGAAAAAATATACAGATAAAGTGTCGCTTTCGACAGAGCTTAATTTTGATGAAATAAATAAATTTGCCGGCGGCGAAATCACGGTTTACGGAAAATTAACTTTGATGTCGCTTTGTCAATGCCCGATTGGTAATTTTGAGGGCGAAAAAAATAATGAAAGATTTTGTTCGGAGAGGTTTTCAGAAAATAAATACTCTCTAAAAGATAGAAAAGATTTGATTTTTGACATTAAGCCGAATTGCTTTGAATGTTATGCCGAGATTCTGAATTCGGGCACGATTTTAATGACGGACAAGCTGAGCGATATTTCGAAATCTCCGGCTGAGGCTATGCGGCTGATTTTTACGGATGAAAATGAAATGCTGATAAAATCAGTTATTGCGGCGTATAATTCAAAAACCGATGACGAGGTATTTAAATTTATTATGAACGGTAAGAATCTGACTCACGCCCATTTTTATCGAGGTGTTTTATAGCGGTTTGACTTTTTATACTTTAGGCGGTGTTTGAAATTTACGAGCTGATTGTATTATTATGCAGATTTTTATTTATTTTTTACGTGGTTTATTTTTTGATTCTCGGTCTGGAATATTTATTGGATGAACGCCAGATAAGGCATTATGATAGGTTTACGCTTGTGTCAAAGCAAAGGCTGAATATAATTTATATGCATGTGACAGGATTTATGCTGCTTGCTTATATTCCGGGTACATTTACTTTTGATGTGGACAAGTTGATTTTTGGCGCAGGCGGAATAATCTTTATCATATATGGCTTTTTTGCGACCGCTAAAATATTTCCAAAATCATGCCCCTTGCTTTGGAGCGGAATTTTTTTTCTGATGGATGTTTCGCTGATAATGCTTGAACGGCTTGACCATGATTTAGCGAAAAAACAATTGCTGATGATGTTTTTGGGCTTGACTTTGACATTTTTTATTCCGCTTTTTTTAAAAATAATTCCAAGGTCATATAATCTCAAATATTTATATTTATTCTTATCTATGGCGCTTTTGCTTTCTACATTTATTTTCGGTACAGAAAAAAACGGTGCCGTAAACTGGATAGAAATAAAAGGCTTTAGTTTTCAACCTTCGGAGATTGTTAAATTTCTATTTGTTTTTTATTTAGCGTCTGTTTTTAAAGAGAAAATGAATATCGTAAAATTAATAGAACCGGGTATATTTTCGGCAGTTTTTATACTTTTGCTGGTTTACCAAAGAGATTTAGGCGGCGCGCTGATATTTTTTATGACTTTTTTAGTAATGATGTATATTTCGACAGGAAGCGAATTATTAATCGCCTTGGGAATCGGCGCATTTTCGGCGGCTTGCGTTTTGGCGTATAAATTGTTTAATCATGTTCGTGTCAGAGTTTTGATTTTTTTAGACCCTTGGACGGATTATTACGGCACGGGAAACCAAATTATAAATTCTCTTTTTGCAATCGGCACGTTCGGTTTGATAGGGGCGGGGCTTGGGCGCGGTATGCCGCTTAAAATTCCGGTTGTTAAAACCGATTTTATTTTTGCCGCTATTTGCGAGGAATTCGGCGGGATTTTTGCACTCTGCTTGTTGGCGATTTTCGTTGTGATTTATTATCGCGGCGTTCACATAAGCTTAAGAACGGAAAACAGTTATTACAGCCTTCTGGTAGCAGGCTTTACGGCGATGCTTGCTTTTCAAACGTTTTTGATTATTGGCGGCGTGATAAAATTTATACCGCTTACGGGCGTAACATTTCCTTTTGTAAGCTACGGCGGTTCGTCTATGATTGTATGCACAATGATGGTTGGAATTATACAATGGCTATATTCAAACTATAATAATATGTCGATAATTAATGATGATACAGATTTTGTTTCCGAAAAATAAATTTTAAAATATGGGCGGGTTTTCTGCGATATTTTTCATTGAAACCGTCATATTACGAAGGAGGAGAAAAATGGAGATAGTAAAGAAATTTCTGATTTTTTCATTAGCATTTTTAATTGCTTTATCATTGTTTGCGTTAAGTATGACCAAAGTTTATGCGGCCGCCGATTTTGGAATATCAAATATGAAAAACGGGTCTTTTGAAATATCCTTCAGAACAGCGCAGAGCAATTTGAAAGCCGCAAATTTTCATATTTCATATCAAATCGAAAACAGCGATACAAAATATTTTGAAGATATCGAAATCAGCACCTTAGACAGTACGGATAAAAATTTCTTGATTGAATATAAAGCACTGCCCACATCAACATCATCGCAATATGTAATCGGCGAGGTATATTATAACGGACTCGGGACTGTGGGATTTGAATTTAAAATTGAAGCGGATTCATATAGTACAGACAATAATTTTCGTGTAGTCTCATCAAAAAACGGAAGCTTTATTATAGAATTTGATTCAAATAAATCGAGTATAACAGCCTCATCATTCAGCGCTGAATTATTTATAAATAACGTGTATCAAAGAAGCCTTAATATAAAATCGATTAACTATATATCGGGCTATGCAAACAAATTCGAGGTTTTTTATGACCCGGTTATAATAAAATCGTATATTCAAGATATTCAAATAGAAATTTCGTATAAGGGCGGAGCGGCTCGGACCAGCCATTTTGTTTTATATTCGGACGGTTCGGTTTCGGATGAAAATATCGGTTATGAATATTCTTATCTTGATGCGCCGAATTTCAGCATTGTTGATATAGAAAACGGAGAGCTGAAAATCCGTTTTGATTATGATGTTTTAAGAAATATAAAATACAGCGATTTTTCGTCAAAATATTATATTGATGGCGTTTATAAGGGAAGTATAGATTTTACTAAATTGGAAAACAGCGAAACCCGTCCGGGACGAGATTTTACATTATACTTTGACCCGATTCAAGCCGCAGATAAAAATATGACAATATCTTTGCTTTTGTTTTATGATATAGAATCAGACAAGCGTCCTGCGACGGAGAGCTTTACAATTTTTAAAGAGAGCGAAACAAAAGAAGTGGATATAAAAATCGCTTCAGTTAAAGAATTTAAAGAATCAATAATTTTGCCGCAGATTACGATTACCGAAAAATCTAAAAATACCATCAGCGAATCAAGCAAATCCAGAATGTCAAAAATAAAATTGGAACTTCCGGATGGCTTTATTTGGTCTAAAAAAGGCGATGTCACAGGAAAAGACGCGCTTTCTGATGTTATCGATTATGAAATAGACTTTGGCGCGAATAATTCGGTTTTGATGATAGGAATAATAAATTCCGAAGCGAACCGCACAAAAACAGGCTCGCTTCTCTTGAACGGACTTGAAATATCTTCTACAACTAACGCTCCTCTGGGTGAAGTCAAACTTCGAATAAGCGGTGCCGGAATCCCTTACGAACGTTTTACAGTAGCAAATTATACACTTAATCCGTCTTCTGCGGTCAAAGAGCCGAGCTATACGGTAAAACTTATAGACGGATTTTCGCAGATGTATGTAAACGATACAACTCTGGCTATGGATACAAAACCTTTTATTTCGAATAACCGCTTTATGCTTCCGGTTTCTTATATTGCCGTGGCTTTTGGTATTCCGCCGACTTACGATAATATAAAATGGGATGCCGCTAAAAGAAATGTTATTGTTAGAGACGGAGATAAAACAATTGAATTTTCGATTGGCTCGAAAGTGATGTTTGTAAACGGAGTCCCGAGAGAAATGGATTCGTCTGCTGTAATTAAGGACAACCGTACTTTTGTGCCGATGCGCGCTTTGGGAGAAGCTTTGGGCTTTGAAGTTAATTGGAACGCACAAAGCAGAACCGCTATTTTAACAAAATAAATTAATGCTGACGAACGTGAACTTTACTTTGTTCGTCAATATAATACATTTGCTGAAATAATAATTCAGGGGCGGACAATTGTCTGCCCCTTTAAATATTTAAAATAAAGTTTTTTCTCTAAAATGCATGCTTTCTCTTGAAAAAATATTTCAACTATATGTTTGCTGATAAACATTCCATCTTTTTAATTGTTTATCAGCAAACATTTTCCGCTGTTTATAGGCAAGCATTAATGATTTTGTATTATAAATCATTAATGCGACCTATATAATACTATTTTCATTTTGATAAGTAGAAAAAAATCTTTCACAGCGGAGCGTTTTGCGCAGGCTTCAAGCGCGAAATGAAATATTTTTTCCTATCCTTAATATTGAAAATAGTATAAAATATAAAATTTTTAAAAAATCATTGAAATTATAGTTTGTTTATATTATAATTACCTTTGTTCTGGTAGAATTTTGGGGCTTTATAATTGATTTTGTAATTTTATGGAATAATTAGGTATAATTAGGTGTGCTTTTATGCTTAGTTAAAAAAAGAATAAGGCAAATAGCCAAAAATATAACAATAAAATTTAATTGATATATACTGGCGAAAGATTTGATTTTTGCACTCGTTCAGCTAGGTTGGGAGGAATGATGCGAATTCGGTTTTCGTTCGCTGGTACAATGCCAAGACAGGTTCTATAATCGGACATTTTTATACAAAAAAATATATTTTTTATATAAAATAGTAAATAATGAATAAAAATATATATTTAGTAAAATAATAAATTTGAAATTATTATTAGTTATTAATATTAAAACATTTCTGAAGGTTTTGTCATACTATTATAATAGGGGTTGTATTTTTTTATAAGCGGTTTTATAAATAAGTGCAAACCTACGGATTTGAAAGTAAACAAAATTTATAGTTTATTAACTAATAATTATAGCGACTTTGACAAACAAGGAGGAATTTAATTTGAAAGCAACAGGTATTGTCAGACGAATTGACGATTTAGGTCGCGTTGTTATACCTAAAGAGATTAGAAGAACTTTGAGAATACGAGAAGGCGATCCTTTAGAAATTTTTACGGACAGAGAAGGCGAAATAATTTTGAAAAAGTATTCTCCGATAGGGGAATTGGGCAATTTTGCAAAAGAATACGCCGAAAGCTTGGCACATTCTACTTCGCATATCATCTGTTTTATCGATAAAGACCAAATTATTGCCGTTGCAGGCGGCGGAAAAAAAGAACTGTACGAAAAACATGTATCTCCTGCTTTAGAAAAACTTATCAACAGCCGTACACCAGTTACAGCTTCTAGAGGCGAAAGCGGATTTGTTGATCTAGTTGAGGACGAAGATGAAGATTTATACAAACATCAACAGATAACTCCTATTATTTGTGAAGGAGATGTTTTAGGGGCTATTGCGTTTTTGTCTCCGGACAAAAAAATGGGCGAAGTCGAGCAAAAATTGGCTCTGGTTGCATCCTTATTCTTAGCGAAACAAATGGAGCAGTAAAATACTTATACAATTAGAGCGTGTTGGAAAATACAAAAACCAAGAATTTAATAGTATTCGTTTAAAATCGCCTTTATAAGAGGCGGTTTTTGGTCTTTCACAATGTTATTAAACCTGAAATAGTATTAAATAAAAGAAGTCCGAGTATAAATTTTACCGGACTTTTTTACTTCTTGTCAAAATGGAAATAATATTAAAATACAGAAATTTATTCCGAAAAAAATCTAAGAGCTTTACAGAAAAAAGTAATATTGCTATATTTTATAGGTTTAAATGCAAATTTATATTGACAGATAGCGCATTTATCAATAATATATAGATATAAAGCTTGTATAAGGCTTTTTATAATTTTTTGGAGTGTTTTTTGCGGCTTCGGAAGGAATTAGTACTTAATGAATAATACGGATAGCTTTTTGGATTTATTAAACCTAATTGATGAATTGCTCGGCGAAAACGGCTGCGATTGGGACAAAAGCCAAACCCACGAAAGTCTGATACCATCCATAATCGAAGAATCCTATGAAGTCGTTGATGCTGTTAAAAGCAATGAATCTGCTTATTTATGTGAAGAACTTGGTGATCTTTTATTTTTAATTCTGCTTAATTGCAAAATCGCCGAAAAATCAGGCAATTTTAATTATGACGATTGTTTGCGCGGCGTTAGAAATAAAATGATATATAGACATCCTCACGTCTTTTTAAAAAAATCGAAGCTTTTGGCAGACGAGGTTTTAAAAAATTGGGATGAGCTTAAAAAGAAGGAAAAAGGTTATACAGACGAACTTGAGATTTTGAAAAATATACCGGAATCTTTGCCGGCGCTTTTTCGAGCATACAAAATCTTAAAGAGGGTTGTTAAAAATGACCCCGATTATTTTGACAATAACTCCCTGATTTCTGATTTTCAAAATTGTACTGATACTCTGAAATCGAATATTGTTTTAGATAATAACCTTGATTTCGAAAATTTGGGCAGGCTATTTTTCATTTTGGTTACATTTTCTGCGAAAAGTAATATAAATGCTGAATTTGCCTTGACAAATGCGATAGAAACGTTTATAAATAAATTTGGGAGTTCTTAAATGTTGAAATATCAAACTTTGGGTTATTTTTAGTTATGTATGACATAACTTCTATTTATTATAAGGAGGAATATATAAATGAACAAAACTGAATTAATAGCAGCTATCGCGGCTAAATCTGCATTAACAAAAAAAGATGCTGAAAAAGCTTTAAAAGCTTTTGAAGAAGCTGTTACAGAGGAATTAGCAAAAGGTGGTAAGGTGCAACTTGTTGGTTTTGGTACTTTTGATGTAGCTAACAGAGCAGCAAGAGAAGGCAGAAATCCTCAAACAGGCGAGCCTATGAAAATCCCTGCTTCTAAAGCTCCTCGCTTTAAAGTTGGCAAAGCTCTTAAGGATGCTGTAAACAATTAGTTCTTATAATTTTTTTTGTGATAATTTATATTGTTGTTTCTTAAAGCGCAATTTTGCCCGCACTGCGGGCTTAGGTTACGTATAAAATCAATCTGCACAAATAGTGCAGATTTTTTTAGTATTGGAGTTAAAAATGAGATTAGATAAATTTTTGAAAGTTTCACGAGTTATTAAAAGACGCACAGTTGCAAACGATGCCTGCGATGCCGGCCGGGTAACGGTTAATGGCAAAGTCGCGAAGGCGAGCTTAGAAGTAAATGTCGGCGATATTGTTGAGATTAGATTCGGCAGCAGTATTACGAAATTTGAAATACTGTCTTTAAAAGAGTCGGTTAGAAAAGAAGATGCCGACGGAATGTATAAATTGCTGTAAAAACAAAACCACTCGCAAAAGCGGGTGGTTTGAATTTTAGACTAAAAAGTGATTCTTAAATCCCGATTTCTCTCATTTTTTCCTGTAATAAATGAATATTATTTTCTTCGTTTTGTGTATTATCAAGCAAGATTTCGCAGGCGATTTTTCCGTCTCTCATGAATATTACCCGTTTTGCCTGTGCGGCGATATTTGCGTCATGAGTAACAATAAGCATTGCTGTGCCTTCTGCGTTGATTTTGCGTAGAATATCCATGATTTCCTGCGCTGACTGCGAGTTGAGCGCGCCGGTAGGCTCGTCGGCAAAAATAATTTTCGGGTTGTTCATAAGTGCGCGGCAAATACCTGCTCTTTGAAGCTGACCGCCGGAAACCTGCGTTGTATCTCTGCTTTCAAGTTCCGAAATACCGGTTTTTTTCATAAGCTCTTTGGCTTTCTTTACAAGCTCTTTATTATGCCTTTTATTGTCACGCATGGAGGGCAGAATTATATTATCAATTATGTTCAGATTTTTGAGCAGTGTCGGCTGTTGAAATACGAAACCCATTTTTAGCCGGCGCATATCGGCGCGCGCATTTTCGGAAAGTTCCGATAGATTTGCTCCGTCAAACACAACATATCCGCTGTCAACGTCATCCATTCCGCTTAGAGCAAATAAAAGCGTGGATTTTCCTGAGCCTGAAGGTCCCATTATTGCTGTAAATTCCCCTTCTTTTATCTCAATGCTGATATTATCCAGTACTTTGTTTTTTTCATTGCCGAAACCGTATGATTTAGAAATTTTATCACAAGAAACTATATTTTTCATATCATTTTACTCCTTAATATTTTCTGATATTTTGATTTTATCGATTCCGGAAATTCCTATCATAGTAGCAATTAACGCTGCACAAACCATGAGTATCGGGTATATGCAATAGGAGGTCAAAGGATTAATAACGAAGCGGAATGAAGTTGCGCCAAGAGTTGAAATAATAGCACCGGCGAGCGATTCGCCGATTGTGTTTGCTAATATTGTGCCGATAATTATGCCAAGAAGCAGCACGAAGGCGGCTCTGGAGACATATTGCAAACCCAAATCCCATTTATTGAAGCCCAGCGCATGCAAAACGGCGATATCATGCCTGTCTTTTGAAATCAGCATAATCATAAACAAGACTGTGATGAGTGCGGTAATAAAAAGGGCGACAGCGACGGAAGCTTGAGAGGCGATTTTCACCATGCTGATGGTCGCTCCGATGGTTTGATCGGCATAGCTTCGAACACTCATAACTTTTGAGAAAGGATAATTTTTTGTATATTCTGATACTTTGCTCTCAATTAAATTAGAATCGGAGAGAGTTGCAAAAATTGCGCTCCACATTATATCCTTTGAACTGTCCATAAAGTTTGCTTTAGCTGTTTTGCCGCCGTTTGTAATATCTGAATATATTCCGCATACCGTCAGCTTTTTCTCTGTTTCGTCAATAACAAAAGTAAGAATATCTCCGACTTTCTTTTGAAGCTCGTCAGAGTTTAATGCGGAAAGAGCAATTTCGTTATCCGTTAAAGGAGGATGTCCGCTTACATAGGAAACAGGAAGAATCCCGTGGTCACCAAGCTCGACTTTGAGCCTAAATTTCGTTCCGTCGTCGGATAATGCGGTAAATGTCTTTGTAGTCAGATTCACGCATTTTTCAATTGCCTCATCATTTTCTAATTGATTCATGATTTGTGACGCTTTTCCGGAAATATCGTCCACTTGCTGAATATTAATGCTTATATCGCATTGTCCAACGCCCATATACGTAATAAAATCGTTCGAAGAGATGGTATTATACAAATTGTGCGGCACAAGGATTATAAATGCGGAAAGCACAAACACGATAAGCATTGTAATATAGAGTTTTTTTCTGACAAAAACATCTTTCAAGCCATAAAATACATTTACATTTAGAGATGAGTAATTTTGCAGATGAAACAATTTGCCAGACTTTGTTTTTTCCTGTGCGGCACCGAATCGGAGCGCTTCGGCAGCTGATATTTTTTTAAAACGTTTCATCACAAGCCAAACATATACAATTATTGCAAGAAATACAAGAACCATGCCGAACAAGCCGAGAAAACCCGCAAGAGCCGTATTTTCGCTTTCGCCCATATAAAGCCTAATGTTTTCGAGAAGTTTTTCCTTCAATATAAATGATGAAAAGCATCCAAGAATACAGCCGATTGCAGAAATAGCGTTATATTTTACTAAATAAATTGCTCTGATATCCGAAACGCGCAAGCCGATAGCTTTCATAACGCCGATTTCCCGCGTTTCATCTTCGATTTTTGCAAGCAGAGTAAATCGTATGCACATAAAAGCGATAGTAACGACTAGCAGGCTGACAAGCAAAATTACAGCAATCATCATGCCGTCTGAAATCGCGTTAATCATCCTAAAAAGCGGATATGTTATCGTTGGACCGTTTGATTCCAGCCCGGCGGCACTGTATTCGTTTGTGAAAGCAGAGAGTGTATCCAATGACTTCAGTCTGAATTCGATTAAATATTCCATTTCGCCAAGAGATTTCAAGGATTCAAAGTCGGTATTACTTACTAAAAACCGTTTTGATGAGGATAAGAGCGAATTCATCTGCGAATCTCTCAGAAACCCGGCGACCGTGAACTCTTTTCCGCAAATAACAGCAATGTCGCCAAGCTTCGCGCTATTATCCTTCATATAACTAATAGGAGCGTAAATTTCTCCGTCCGTAGGATTAATAATATTTCCGTCAAGGTCAAGCAGATAATCAAATGAATCGCTCTGTATACATAGTCCGTTATCCTGCACACTGCTGCTGAAGGAATTTTCGCCGATTGTGATTTTTGCACCTTCAATATTCAGAAACGAAAGAACTTGAAATAGTTCAATGTTTTCATTATTTTTAGCAAAAGAAGCCAATCTATTGTAATCTAATTCGCCGGAATGCATTTGCAAAAAATGCGGTGTTTTCGCTTTAATCATCAGCGCATCAATCGAGCCAAACAAATTGACGGCAAGAATCGCCACTAATGAGACTAAAGCAGACGCAATTGCGACAAACGCAATTGTCAAAATTGTGATGCTAATATTTTTATTTAAGTCGCCTTTAAGAATTTTAAGAAACATTAGGTATTTTCCTTTCCAAATTTTTAATGGACTTCTGTACTATTTATAGTAATCTTCCTCCGGCATCCCAATTGCTTTAACAAAGCTGCCTTGCTCCGCTCCGAAAATCCTCTCGGCATTGAAAAGGAATGCCTGTATGCGCAGATTCTGCTCTTCTTCCGGCAGTGGCTCAAAATTATCGTCAAAAACAGTACCTGCATAAACGACTATCATTTCGACGCTTTGGTACGGAAACGGCGTATCAAACAAACCCTGAGAAATTCCTTCGTTTACGATATCTGTAAGAATTGGTGTTAATCCGCAGATTATTGTTTTCTGCATTTTTTGGTGCATAAGAGAATTTTCCGGTTTATGCATATGCTTCATCAGTTCTATACTGCTTTCATCCAGAGAATTAAGCGAGGTAACGGCTCGGAATATACGTTCGGCAACCGCTATATTTTTATCGTCGGCAATTGCTTTTGCAAAATCCAGAAGTTTCAAGCTTTGCCGCTCAATGAGTGCATCCATAATCGCTTCCTTTGAAGGAAAATGATAATACAGCGTTCCTCTTGCGATTCCGACAGATTTAAGAATATCGTTTGTGCTTGTACCATCAAAGCCTTGCTTTGCGAAAAGCTCTGCGGCTCTATCGAGTATTTCATTTTTTCGTTCATTTGCATTTTTTGTGATTCTCATGTACATCTCCTTTATAGTATAAGTATCTATATTATACCGACAGTCAGTCGGTATATCAAGGATAATATCATTTCTAATGCACCTATTCAAATACTTTCGGATTACATTGATGGACAAAAATAATCTGCACAGATTTCTTGAAAATAATCTGCGCATCAGCAGAAATCAATCTGTTCTTTTGTCATGAAAAAAAATATCATGTACCAAGCTAAACGCACATATAATTATGTAGTACGATTTTTTATCAAAAAAGGAGATGATTTTTTGGCTGACGAGCGAAAAGTATCTAAACATACGATAACAATGGAAAAAAGGGAAAATGTTTTTATAACAGGGATTTTGGATGTCCTATCTTTTGATGAAGAGGATGTGGTTATTGAATGTGAGCTTGGTGTTTTAGTGATAAAAGGAAAAGAACTGCATGTCAATAAGCTGAATCTCGATTCGGGAGAGCTGCAGATAGACGGAAATATAAACTCTTTGGAATATGAGGAGGATAGCGCGCTAAGCAAAAACAAGCCGTCATTTATCAGCAGAATCTTTAAATAAGGCGGATTTATATGATTTTATCAATGTATAATCAATTTTATATTTTTGCATTGACAATTGTCTTGGGCTTCATTGCGGGTTTTATTTATGATTTGTTCAGGATTTTTCGCAAAGAAATTAAACATCATAATATTTTGATTCAAATAGAAGATATTTTATATTGGATACTTGTAACTTTTATTATGTTTAAATTTGTTATTTCAAAAAATAACGGCGAAACAAGTTTTTTTCTGATTTTCGGCATGATTATCGGGATGACTCTGTATTTTTATACAATTAGCCCATTTTTTATCAATTTGTCTTTGTCGATAATACATATAATTAATTCGGCACTAAAAACTCTTTTGCAAATATTATTAACACCTGTTAAAATTATAATAAATATATTGAAAATCCCTTTGGGGTTTTTATCGGGTTTTTTAAAACCGATTAAGAAAAAGACCGGACGCATTTTGCAAAAACAAAAATATCTTTTAAAAAAGAAATTGAGAAAAATATTTTCCGATTTAAAAATAATTTTTAAAAAGATTTAGAAAGTTGGCGTTTTATGAACAACGAAAATTCTAGAGGAATAAGACAAACTACAAAGGCTCTTATTGTGTTTTTGATTGTATTGGTACTTTTATTTTCTACCGTATGGGTTTACCAGTTTTCAAAATATGTTGAGCTGAATGCGGCATATGGCGAGATTCAAGAAAAAATCGATAAAGAGCTACGAACAAAATCAAATCTCGAAAAAGAAAAAAATTATCAGAATACAGACGCTTTTATTGAAGAGATCGCGCGGCGTGAGCTTAATATGATTAAGCAAAACGAATTTATTATTGTAAGTGAATAACTATTTCCATTCTATAAGGAAAGAAAAAAATATTTCATTCCTCACTTGAGGCGTTGCGAGGAACGCTCCGCTGTGAAAAATTTTTTTCTATAAATCAAAATGGAAATAGTATAAAAAAAATCAGCCAAACACAAAATACATTTATTGCCATATAATAAAATATGATTTTGTTGGAGGCGATTGTTTTGGTTGATAATATTTTTACGCAATACATAAATGTTGAACCGGTGAGACCGGTAGTCAATCGAAGATATAAAATTATTATCGATGAATGCCGGATACTTGTAATCATTCAAAAAGACGATGAATGCTTTTATGATTCGCCTGACTTGGAGTTTAGATTTGATGAAAAATTTTTATTGAAAAGCGAAATTTGGATTGATATAAAAGATTTCAATAATTCAAGAAAATTTGAAAAAATTAAGGAAAAAATAACTCATTCAATAAAAGCACTGCATTATGCTGACAGATTTTTTTTCGATGCTAATCGAGACCTCGAGAAAAGCAGAGTGATTATAAAATTTAATTTTGAGAGTATTAATTTATGTAAAACTTATGATTTTGGTAAAATTTCGAATTATTAAAAGGCTGCCCCTCGGCAGCCTTCAGCTTGCGTCAAAAATCTTGCGTGTAATCAAAATATTGAAATTCGATATCGTTCTCTTTTAAAACTTCAGAAGTATAAATTAGCTTGAACTCAGAAAAATCCGGATTAAAAAATTTATCCGCCTCGAAGTTTTTATAAACTCTGGTTAAATAAAAATTTTTGCAATACGGCAAAAAATAATTGTAGATTTCCGCGCCGCCGATTATAAATACTTCTTCTTCCGAATCTTTATATTTTTCTGCGAGCTTAGAAATATCGTTTTCCACAATTATATCCGGATTTTGAAATTCTGCATTTTTTGATATTACGATGTGTTTTCTGTTGGGCAGAAGTTTCGGCAAAGATTCAAAGGTTTTCCGTCCCATGATAACTGTTTTACCGGAGGTTTTTTCTTTGAAACGCTTTAAATCCGAAGGAATACGGCAAAGCAATTCATTTTTATAACCGATGGCGTTGTTTTCAGCAATCGCAACTATTATGGAAATCACACGGATACCTCCATTTTGATTTTATCATGATATTTGTAATCAATTAATTTTATATCATCTATTGTGAAATCGTAGAAGTCGGTAATATTTTCGTTCAGCCATAATTTTGGGGCAGGATAAGCCGAGGGCAGGCGCTCTGATTGTTTTTTCAAAGGCTCAACGTGGTTTTCATAAATATGAGCGTTGTTGATAACATGCGTCAAAAGCCCGGGTTTATGGCCTGTAACTTGTGCCAATAAATGCGTAAGAACAGCGTATTGAGTAGTGTTGAACGGAACGCCCAGGCCGATATCTCCGGAACGCTGAACAAGCATACAATTCAGAAAACCGTCGGTCACATCCCAGATTGTTAAAAAACAGCAGGGATATAACGCGCCTGTGTCGAGGTATTCATTTTGCCAAAGATTAATCATCATTCGGCGGCTCTGCGGATTATTTTTTAAATCATGAATAAGATTATCGATTTGGTTGAATTTTTTCACAATATATCCGTAAGAAGTTCCGATTGTGTTATCTTCCATAATCCACTCGTCCCAAATATGCACATTTTCTTTTTGTAAATCAAGAACATTATTAGACTGTTCTTTAAAAATCCACAGGAGTTCTTTAACAGCGGTTTTAAATGCGACAAATTTCGTTGTTAATATCGGAAATTCGTTACATAGATTGAATTGCATTATTTGATGTGGTAATTTATAGCTTTTTGTTGCTGTTCGATTGTTATCAAAATATCCACTTGTTAGGATATCATTAACTATAGATAAATATTTAACATCATATATACTCATATTTAATCACCTAGCTTTTAAAATTCTTTATAATGTAATGCTGCGGCTTGTTTTCAAGAAATAAAATTTCAGAAATATTCCGTCGCATCATTTCTCTTTTTCAGATATCTATATTATATACCAAGGCAAAACATTATACAAATTTAAGAAGATTGAATTTAAAAAATACAGAGCAAAACAAATAATGGTAAGAACTTCTAAAATTATCTTTATCAAAATTTTGACAAAATAAAATTTAGTTAGTCTAAAAGATTTTTATTGGTGAAATATTTTTTCATCAATTTTAGAAAATCTCGGAATAAATTGAATAAAGCAAGATAAAGCATAAAATGCAGTAAAATATAGATTTATTGAATATTAACAAAAAAAATGCATTTAATCAAAATTTATATATACTAATGTATAAAAAATAGGCTTTTATGAAATGCTATTAATAGATAATAAAATTTCGTATTTTTGTTATAAATTATGTAAATTATTTTTGCAATAATATTACAATTATGTTATAATAAATTTATATTTTGTTTATTGTTGGTAACAAATGTAGTTTTTTGGAGATTTATGTTAGATTGTTAAATTACAATTATATTACAATTTTTTTAACTGTAATTTTTGGTAATTTGCTCTATTAAAAATAAATCCAATCTCTACAACTTTATCTAACTTTCACAGTTTACTGCAGAAAAATTCTTATCATAAGCTCTGTACATAAAAATTCTTGATTACTTAGCTGATATAAAAAAATACATAAATAATTCCAATTATTGGTGATTACCTTATCATAATTTTCAAAAACACGTTAAAAATTATATAAAAAAGGAAGTGAATACCTTGTTCTCTGTAGGAGATAAAATTGTATACCCTATATATGGTGCCGGTGTTATTGAGGATATACAAGAAAAAATGATCGATGGAAAAATCCAAAATTATTATGTAATGCAAATTCCGGTTGGAAACTTAAAAATTATGGTTTCTACCGAAAAGGCAAAAAATGAAAACCTTCGAAAAGTTTATCAAAAAGAAGAAATAGCTGATATTCTTAATATTCAAACAGAATTAAAACCGACAAATGCTCCTGAAAACTGGAATCAGCGCAATAAAGAAAATATGGAAAAAATAAAAACCGGACAATTGCTAATGGTTCTGGAAGTTTACAGAAATCTTATACACCGCGAAAAAGAAAAAGGCCTTTCGAGTGCCGAAAAGAAAATTCTTACGACTGTGAAACAAGTAATTTTATCAGAACTTATCATAACACACGAAATTAATAAAAACGCCGCTGAAGAAATGCTTGCGGAATCCTTTCAAAATTGTTACAATTAAACTAGCTTCACTCTCTGGAGGCTAGGAGGTTAGTAATGAAACAATTTTTGAAGCTTTTGATTTCTTTAACAATATCTTTACTTTTTTTTGGATTATTGTATCTTGTCTTTAACAGCTTTGATTTAGATTTACCTTTTAAGATATTACCGTTTTTAAAACCTGTTGTATTAATGATAATAATAAGCTTTATTATCGGCTTTGTATTCTATCTTTTACTTTCCGAATTTGTGGTTACTAAAATTATGAAATTCGAATCTATGGCCGAAAATAAACTTGTGAACATGAATTTTAACGAGCTGATATCCTCAGTTATTGGGTGTATTTTGGGGCTTGCGATAGCGAACCTTTTGGGGCTTGCGTTTGTAAATATTCCCCTAATCGGTACGGTTATTGTTATTATTTTAAATGTGATATTTGCTTTTTTGGGTATACGGGTTGCTACCAAAAGAAAAGACGAATTCAGTTTTTTTACCCATAAAGCGTCTAAAACCGACAAAAACCTCAAGACTTATGGCAGACCAAAAATTTTGGATACAAGCGTTATTATAGATGGCAGAATTTTGGATATTTTGCAAACAGGATTTATTGAAGGGAAATTGATTATTCCTGACTTTGTTTTGGAGGAGCTTCGGCATATTGCGGATTCTTCCGATAATTTAAAACGTAATAGGGGAAGACGAGGGTTAGATATCCTAAATGAAATTCAAAAGCAAACTAATATTCCGGTTGAGACTTATAACTGGGATTCGAAAGATACGGATGATGTTGATACTAAACTATTGAAAATGGGCGCTAAACTAGATGCTTTTGTTGTTACCAACGATTTCAATTTAAACAAAGTAGCTGAGTTCCAAAAGGTTTCTGTTTTGAACATCAACGACTTATCGCGGGCGATTAAATCGGTAGTTTTGCCCGGCGAGAACATTCAAGTAACAGTAATAAAGGACGGGAAAGAAAATCATCAGGGAATAGCTTATTTAGAAGACGGAACTATGATTGTAGTAGAGGGCGGCTCTAGGTTTATCGGAGAAATAATCGGTGTCACCGTTACTTCTGTCTTGCAGACTTCTGCGGGTAGAATGATTTTTGCAAAAATAAGAGAAGACTAATTGAAGATTAATTTCGGAATCATTTATTATAATAATAGCCTATATGGCTATTTTTTTTGATTATTTCTGATTTCGATTTGAATAATATGAAGATTAAACATAAAGTTGAGATTACATTATTTCCATTATAAAGGGTCGAAAAAAATATTTCATTTCGCACTTGAAGCACTGTGCGAAACGCTCCGCTGTAAAAAAAATTTTTTCGACTTATCAAAATGAAAATAGTATAAGACGCTATTTTCAAATAACTTTTGCGAAAATAGCGTTTTATTTGAAGAAAATATTAAATTGGTTTATAATTATAGCAATTCAAAAGAGATTAATCTTGAAACAGTCTCACTTTTATTTATTTTGTATGATAAGGAACAAAAACCATTATTAGTAAAGAGAAAACTGCTGCAACTTTATCTGTAGTATTCCCTACTATTCATGAAGCGTAGGAGAAGCTTATACTATTTTCATTATTAATGATCAGGCCTGTTGATTATCCATAATATTACAATTTAAGTTTTAAATGCAGACAAAAAATTAAGAAGAAAAATAAAAAGCTCGGTTTGAAATTCATTAACGCGTAGACATCTTATAAATTCAATCATAGTAAGTTTGAAAT
>JAVBOA010000053.1:0-32247 GCA_031551135.1 Eubacteriales bacterium
TAAGCTTTTAGCTTTCCTAACCTATCCCAATTCTGAAGTGTCCATACAGTTACATTTAATTCTTCTGATACTTGTTTTGGTTTTAATATTTCCAATTTTCTCACCTCGAGAAAATTATACAAGTTTTTTATATCTTATTCAATATATTTATATACTATTTTGATTGCAGTTCTTTATCTCCTAACATAAACACCGGTTTATTCAAAATCGCTGAGACCGATTTTTTCATAAAGCTTTGTATTGATTTCAATAACATTTTTTTCTTTCCATTTTTTGTACTCATTTTCAAAAAAGAGTTTTTTCTGGTTTGCCAAAAATTCGTCATGAATTTTTTTTCTGAGCTCTTCTTCATCTGTTTTAAACTCAATTTCTTCTATTCGGTAAATATAAAATCCGTTGGGAACGATTTCTATTTCCGGAATATCACCGACAGAATAAGAATTTGTATCATCAAATTCCTTTAGCTCTATAGCACGGGCATCATCGGAATATTTCGTAATATATTCGCTAAAATCAGCACCGTCAAGAAGCTCGGCTCTTATGTCAGAAACCTCTTCGCTCAGCGCAAGGTATTCTTCCGAATCCAGCGGATTACCGTTTTCGTCGGTATTTTTTATAAAAATATGACTGACGTAATAATTGACTAAATTCGATTTTTCTGTTTCGATATAATCATTATAGTATTCTTCAAAAGCCGTTTCGCTAACCGAAACATTTTTTGTAATATTGTCAAATAGTTTTAAATACAATGCATTTTCCGAAACGAGCTTATCCAAATCGGACTCTGTAAAATTTATTTTTTTCAAAATCTCACCGCCGATATTGCTCAAAATCGAATCCCGATACAATTTGATTTTTTCGTCATCCGAGGAGTTTAAAGAGATTGAACGTCGTTTCGCCTCAATATTACTTATTTTTACAAGGGCAACGGTTTCGAAAGCGTTTTGCTTTGCGATATCTTCCGCCGACGCGCCGTCAAAATCAACTTTCCAAATTTCAACGGTACCTCTATCCTCAAACCGTATTTTTTCTTCATACAAATAAAGCAAATATTCTTTTTCAGATATCGGAACATCTGAAATCATTGCCAGCGAAGTATTCCGAATATAATAATGATACGCAAAATAAGCGGAAATTACGGCTATAACAGCTATCGCCAATAAAACTAACTTTTTCAAAAAATCACCTACCAAAGTTTGAGGCTAAACTCATGTCAATTCTGCCAAAATTTGTTTCAATTCTTTTATGTTTATCGACTTTTCGTCATCAGATAAATAGGTTAAATATGGATTTATTTGAGAAGAAAATTTTAATTTTTTCGAATATTTTGTAATACTCGAGGTTAAAGATTCGGGTTTGATATCTGCGTCAGGTTTAAAAGTAACAACAACCGAGGAATTTTTTTGGATCAAAGAAACTGCGCCTTTGTCGTGCGACACTGATTTTAAAATAGCGATATCCAAAAGATTTTGTACTTGCGGCAATAAATCTCCGTAGCGGTCCTCGATTTCTTCCTGAACCTCAAAATAATCATTTTCATCTTTTATCAAAGAGATTTTTTTGTAAATCTCAAGTTTTTGTTCTTCGCTTTTAATATAGTTGGACGGAATATAAGCGTTTATATTTATGTCAATCAAAGTCTCAAATTCTTCAGAAATAATTTCGCCTTTTAATCTTCTGATTTCTTCGTCCAAAAGTTTGCAATACATATCATATCCGACAGCGTCCATATAACCGTGCTGTTCAGCGCCCAAAAGATTTCCTGCGCCGCGGATTTCCAAATCCCGCATTGCAATTTTGAACCCCGAACCGAATTCGGTAAATTCCTTAATTGTTTGCAGCCTTTTTTCGGAAATTTCGTTCAGCACTTTATCTTTGCGGTACATTAAATATGCATAAGCAATTCTTGTGGATCTGCCTACACGCCCGCGAAGCTGGTAAAGCTGTGCAAGTCCCATATTATCCGCGTCTTGTATAATAATCGTATTAGCATTGCTGATGTCAAGGCCGGTTTCGATTATCGTCGTACAGACAAGAACGTCTATTTCGCCTTCAATAAAGTCGAGCATAATATTTTCCAGTTCTCGTTCGGACATTTGCCCGTGCGCATAAGAAATATTCGCTTCGGGAACAAGCTTTTGAACTCTTGCGGCTACTTCGGAAATATTTTTGACCCTATTATGCAAATAAAAAACCTGTCCGCCGCGCGCCAATTCCCGGCTTATCGCATCCTTGACAAATTCGTCATTATATTCCAGAACATAAGTCTGGATCGGCTGTCTTTCGTGCGGTGGTTCTTCCAATACGCTGATATCGCGGATTCCCGTCAAAGACATATGCAGAGTTCGCGGAATCGGCGTTGCGGAAAGCGCCATAACATCAACATTTTCTTTCATAGCCTTCAGTTTTTCTTTTTGGGCAACGCCAAAACGCTGTTCTTCGTCTACAATGATAAGTCCGAGATTATTAAATTTAATATCCTTTGACAAAATGCGGTGCGTTCCGATAATTATATCAACTTTGCCTTTAGAAATTCCGTCAATTGTAAGCCTTTGCTGTTTTGGCGTTCGAAATCTCGAAAGCATATCCACATTCACAGGAAACGAGGACATTCTTTGAACAAATGTATTATAATGCTGTTGCGCCAATATCGTTGTCGGGACTAAATAAGCAACTTGCTTGCCGTCTTGGATGCATTTAAAAGCGGCACGAATCGCGACTTCGGTTTTACCGTAGCCGACATCACCGCAAATCAAGCGGTCCATTACTTTTGGAGACTCCATGTCTTTTTTAACATCCTCGATTGCGTTGAGCTGGTCGTCTGTCTCCTCAAATTGAAATAAATCCTCAAATTCCTTCTGCCAAACACTGTCGTTTGAAAAAATATAGCCTTTATTTGAAAGCCGCTTTGCATACAGAGAAACAAGCTCCGATGCCATAATCTGCACTTGGCCTTTTGCACGGGCTTTGGCTTTATTCCACTCTGTTCCGCCTAATTTGTTTAATTTAATATGCGCGCCTTCGCCGCCGATATATTTTTGAATCATATCCATTTGGCTGGTCGAAACGTAAAGCGCGCCGCCGTCTTGATATTCAAGCTTCAAATAATCACGAGAAATATTATCGGTTATTATTTTTTCGATTCCTTTATAGATTCCGATTCCGTATCTGTCGTGAACAATATAATCACCGATACGCAAATCGGTAAAGCTTTCGATTTTTGCGCCTTTTTTCTTTTTCTTGGTGCTTTTCTTATCTTTTACAAAAATCTCTTTGTCCGTAATAACAACGAATTTTATTTCGGGATATTCAAAGCCTTTCAGCATACTTCCGCGCGCAATTGTGACGATGGATTCTTCAAGCTTTGTATTCACCAAGGAATTTGAAATAGCAGCCGAAATATTATTTTCCGAAAGCTCTTTCAAAAGCCTTTCGCCGCGGACTGAGGAGCCGGTCAAAATCAAAATCCGGTAATTGTTCTCACAGTAAAATTTCAGATCCTCAATCAGCAAATCTACCCGGTCTTGCAGAACGAAACTCGACTTCACCATAAAATTAGCGATTTCCTGAATCCTAAAATCTTTTACGGTTTTCGTAAGGCTCATGAGCAGAACTTTTTGAAATTTATTGAGTTTATGAATAATATCAGCATAAGAATATACCATGTTTGACGCAGATGGAAGACTATAGCCTTTTAAAATTCGATTCTTGATGGATTCTTGAAACTCATAATGAACATTTTCGCTATGTGTTGAAATTCGTGCAGGTTCGTCAATAAAAACTAAGCAGTCTTTATTTAAAAAATCTATCAATGAAAATTTCTCAAATTCGAAAAAATCGGCGTAATTTTCAATTCCGCTGAAATTTTTAAGATTCTGCATTTTTTCTAAAATTTCGTTTATATTTTTTTTGATATTTTCATTTTCTTCTTTAAGACCTTTTTTTTGGTAGCCCGAAGCGGTTTTTTCCAATTCGGAGCGCACATTTTTTATTGCTATATCCAGCTCATTTTCGTTGAAAATAAATTCCCGCATCGGAAAAATCACAGTGGATTCCAATTTTTCTATCGAACGCTGAGAAAGATTATCCAAAAGGCGGATTGAATCTATCTCATCGCCCCAAAATTCTATACGTACGGCATTTTTCATATTGATTGGAAAAATGTCAACAATGCCGCCTCGCACGGCGAATTGACCGTAACCTTCTACAAGCTCCGTCCGCTCATATCCCAAATATATTAAATAATTAATAAGCTTTTCCTGAGAAATTGTTTTTGCGACTTCCAAAAATAAAACCGAATCGCTCAAACGGCTCAGCGAAGAAATTTTGTCAAAAAGCGCCTCGATGGAAAGGACGATTGAAATTTTTTCGCCGTTTATCAAAGATTCCAGAATCTCCAGACGTTTTTGAACAATCTCTACAGATTTAACGTCCGCCGAATAAAATATTATGTCTTTGCTCGGATAAAATTTAATATTTTCGCCCAAGAAAAAATTCAAATCTTCTACAATCTCTTTAGCTTTCAGCTCGGAATAAGTTATATAAACCGCTTGCTTTTTGAGCGTGTTTTGGACTCCGAAGGACAGATGGATTTTTTGCGAATCAATTACATTTGTTGCCAAAACAGTATCCCTGTTATTTTTTAAATAAGAAATCAAATTATTAAAGCTTTCTATCTCAAATAATGGATTGAGTAATCCATCCAAAATCATTCACTCCCAAGTTTTTATCTGTAATACTATTTTCATTTTGATAAGTAGAAAGAAATTTTTCACAGCGGAGCGTTTCGCGCAATGTTTCTAGCGCGAAATGAAATATTTTTTTCTATCCTTTATATTGAAAATAGTATAAACCAGTTTTTTACCGTAATCCTAATCAATGTATTATGTTTTATTCTTTGTATTATATAAATTCATTGCTTTAGTTATTCCGTCTTTTAAAACTATCGAAACGGCATCGGCGGCGCTTTCGATCGCTTGGTCGATTTTGTCCTGTTCCGAACGTGAAAAACGGCTAAGTACATAATCGGCCAAATCCATATAAGAAGGTTTATTGTCTATTCCGATTTTTATACGAAGAAACTCGTCTGTCTGTAAATTTTCGATAATGGATTTTATTCCGTTGTGTCCGCCCGCAGAGCCGCGTTCGCGTATTCTGATATTGCCTATGTCCAAATTGCATTCATCAAAAATAACGATTATATCTTGATTATTAAGTTTATAAAAATTTAAAATATCGCGCACGGCAATACCGCTCAAATTCATATAAGTCTGCGGCTTGACCAGCATAACTTTTTGACCGTTTAAAAAACCCTCGCCAATATGCGATTTAAATTTTAATTTATTAATTTCAATTTTATTATCGGCGGATATTTTGTTGATTGTTTCGAACCCAACATTATGACGTGTGAATTTATAGTCTTTTTCTGGGTTTCCTAACCCGATAATTATTTTCATTATTTTATCTCCTATGTTGATTTTAAAAAAATAGATTTGGGCTTCGCCGGGAATACAGCAAGACAAAATTTACAATAGTATAAGACTAGACTTTGTTTTCGTTCGTCAGCACAAAAACACATCATTAGAAAAAAATGAAATTATACTATTTTCATTATTAAGGATAGAAAAAAATATTTCATTTCACGCTTGAAGCATGCGTGAAACGCTCCGCTGTGAAAAATTTTTTTCTACTTATCAAAATGAAAATAGTATTACTTTCACTAAAAAATTATAATTGATTTTAAAAGGGCATGCAAGCTTTGGGGCGATTCTGATATAAAAAAATAAAATATTTTTTTAAAATCATGGAAGAAATCTATCCGCTAATCCGTTATATATACAAATCAAAAAAACGAAAGGGTGAGTTTATTGTTAGAGGTTAAAAATCTTTATAAAAATTATAAAAAAGTTTTGGCTGTAAACAATGCAAATTTTAAATTACAGCCGGGCGAAATTACATTGCTTCTGGGGCCGAACGGTGCCGGAAAATCTACAATAATAAAGTCGATTGCCGGATTAATCAAATTCAACGGAGAAATTTATATAGATGGATTAAAAAACACTTCATTGGAAGCGCGTAAAATTTTTTCTTATGTCTCCGAAATTCCGTATCCTTTTGATTATTTAACGGTTATCGAGCATTTGGAGTTTATGAGCCGGGCGTATAATATCAAAGATAATCAAGACGAAATCGAAAATTATTTGAAGATTTTTGATATGGACGATAAGAAAAACAAACTCGGCCGAGAGCTTTCCAAAGGCATGAAACAAAAACTCAGCATAATTTGCGGACTTGTAACCCGCCCAAAATATATTTTGTTTGATGAGCCTTTAATCGGGCTGGACCCGAAAGCAATCCGAGAATGCAAAAATATTTTTATTGAGCTTAAAGCACGGAATTGCGGAGTTTTAATCTCGACTCATATTATCGACACCTTGGAGGATATTTGGGATAACGCAATTATAATTCAAAAAGGCGTTGCTAAATTGCAGACCGGCCGCGGAGATATCAAAAATAAATCTCTCGAAGATGTGTTTTTTGAAATAACAGAGGGGGATTCTGAATGAATGCTCTGATTTATAATACACAAAGGCGTGCAATAAATTATATAAAAAAGAATTATTTAATAATTTTGCTCGGCGGGCTACCGTTTCTGTTTTTGATATTCTTTGTGCTTATCAAAAACGATATCCCTCCGATACCGCTCAAAATCGACAGTGTCGGTTTTGACGCAATATCCGTAATGTTTTCGATTATATACTTTATTATAACTTTAGCCACAATTGATTATTTACCGCTCACAAAATCGGAGGCTTCTTATTTTTTCACAGCTCCGATAAGAAACCAATACACGCTTTTTTATTTAATGATGAAATCGCTTGCGACCATTTTATTTACACTGATTATTGTAGCTTATTCAAATTTTTATTATCTACCGGCTTTATTCGGCTTTACAAACGAGCAGGCAGTGAGGTTCTTGGTAGTACTTCTTTTTGGAATGATAATGGCGATGTCTTTGGGATTTTTACTATTGGCAATTAAATATAAAATCCCGATTATATTCAATATTGTCAGATACGCTATATTATTTGCAGGACTGATACTTTTTGCAAGAATCATAACGATGGCTTATTCATTTTTTATGATACCTGAAAATATCGCTTCCGGCGAAGCTTTTGGCGAAAATGTAAAACTTTTGATTAACGATATTTTTGCAGTAACTACGAATAAAATTTTTTATTATACGCCGTTTTTAGGATTTGTGCTTTTAGGGAATAAATTTATTTTCGACGGAAGCATTATCGGGATTGTTTTAATGATTATTAGCAGTGCGCTTTGTATTTTTGCTACTTTTAAAATCGATTTTTCGATGACGACGAAAGCTTTTGAAATCGCAGATAAATTCGAAAAAATGCGCGGTCGCAAAAAAGGATATGAATCCTCGATACCGGACTTTTTTTCTACAAAAGCGATAGACGAATCAAAAGAAATAAAAGGACTTGGTTTAGGGGCTTTGTTTTCGAAATATATAATCGAGTATCCGCGGCGGAATAATTTTTTATTAAGCAGCCGGAATATAATTGCATTGGGGATAATGCTTGCGGTTTTGGTTTTTTGCCAATTCATGAATATACAAATCGGTAAAGAAGATAATTTAGACATTATGTTTATGATAATTCTTATGGTAAACTATACCTTGACTTTAATACCCGAAAAAATATCCGACGAGCTATATTTGCCAACTATGCAGATTTTGCCGATTTCCGGCACAAAAAAATTATTCGCTCAGTTTTTTTATAATACAATACCAAGCATTATTCAAGGAATTATCTGTTTTATATTTTTCTTGATCGGCAACGGAAATCCATTGGAATCGCTTCTTCAAGCTCTGTTGATATTTTTTGTATTATCGCTCTGTGTTTCTTTAGATTTTCTTTTAGGTGCGATTTTTTCGGATAATGCGCTCGCCGTTTACAGATTACTTTTTTCGATTTTTATAAAAATATTTGCTTGGATGGGCGCGTTTATAAGCTATATAGTAAGTACTGAGGGAGAAAAAATATTTATACCGTTTAATTATTATATCATTGTAATTGGTGTTTCAACGTTTTTAATTTTTATTTTTGTAACTATTACGTCGGTTTTTTTGGAAAATAAATAAAAAGGGTTTTTCTTATGGCTGAATTAAACGATGACCAAATTATTAAATATATTCTCACTGGAGATATGAAATATCTATCGCTTTTGATTAATAAATACGAAATTTTTGCGTATAAATATGCGTATTCGCTTTTATATAATCATCATGAGGCTGAGGACATTGTTTCCGAATCGTTTTTGAAAGCATACGAAAAGCTTGATAAATACAATATCGGGACGAGTTTTAAAAATTGGTTTTTGAAAATAGTTCACAATAAATGCATTGATTTTTTAAGGGCAAATAAAAGGCTGGTATTTACGGAAGACAATAATTCTTATGAAGAATCTTCGGAAAATATTATTATCAACAAAACGATTATAAGCCAAGCTTTGGATAAATTATCACACGATATGCGCGCGATTATAGTTTTGCGGTATTATTACTCGCTGGACTATAAAGAAATCTGTGAGATTTTAGATATTCCGATAGGGACTTTGTCATCAAGATTAAACCGCGGTTTGAAAAATATGAGAAAATTAATTGAGGAGGGCTGATGAATGGATGAGTTTGATAAAATTTTAAAAGAGTCGGGCTTTGAAAAAGAAGAGCTGATTTCGCAGATGGACAGCATTCCATTTAAGTCCAATAAAGATAAAATACTGAGTAATATTTATAAACAAAATGATAAATATAAAGAAACAATATTGTATATCATCATTATTACTATTTCTATTTGTATTTATGACGGCTTGAAAAATGTGAATATTGATAATCTTGCTCTTGTTTACGGATTTTTGCGCACGATTGATTTGACCCCGATATACACAACTATTTTGGTTTTATTGTATACTGCGCTGATTAGCTTCATGTTTTTATTCATAAAAGAAGAAAGCGGTCAAAATTCTTAAGGAGGTTAATTTTATGAAAAAATTTTCAGTAATTTTATTAATATTTATTTTGTGCTTAACTACAGTTGTAAGCGCCGCAAGCTCCGGATTTGATTCATATGCCGACCCGAGCGGAAATATAAATATCGTGAACAAAGAAATTCCATCTAATAAAAATGTTTTCTACGGAAACGATGTTTATATTGATACGAAATTTGATTCTTTGCTTGTGATTTTTGGCGGCAAAGTAACGATTAAAGGCGAATATGACGGCGATGTTTTTATTTTCGGCGGCGATGTTGAAACAGATGGCGTTTTCAATAAAAATGTATATGTATTTTCCAGCAATACAAAATTGAATGGTACATTTATGCAAACAGTTTACTCGTTCTCAAATTCTTTTGTAACAACAGGCGCTGAAATAAATCAAGATTTTTGTATGTTTTCAAATATGACCACGTTATCCAAAGAGTTTTCGGTAAATCGAGATGTCTTTGCTTTTTCAAACAGAATTGATATTTTAGGAAATATCGGAAGAAATCTGAATTATTACGGCTCGATTTTAGATTTAGGCGGAAAAGTAAAAGGCGATGTTGTGACTTATGTCGACCAGCTTAATATAAAAGACTCTGCGGAATTGGAAGGCTCTATAAAATATCATAGCCTCGAAAACCAAGCTAATATCTCAGAAAAAGCGAAACTCAAGCAGAATCCGGATTTTGTACAAATTGTGACTAATACAGAAGAAAGCGGCAGCAGCCTGTTTAGTTTTATCGGGCAAATTGCGGCAGTTATCGTAATTTGGTTTTTGATAAAAACTTTGTTCCCAAGATTTTTCAACAATTCGGAAACTTTGCTGAATAAAAAGTTTTTAGAAGCTCTTGCGTTTGGGGCCGGCTCGTTTATATTGATTATAATTCTGTCGATACTTGGATTTATGATATCGCCGCCGCTTGTAGTAATGCTGGCATCCGGCTTTTTATCCCTTACAATGGCCGCGACTTATATCTCATTGACCGTACTTTCGGTTTCGATAGCAAAACATTTTAATTCAAAAAACAATCTTGGATATTTTATTTCGATATTCTTGGCGGCTCTGCTTTATACAATAGTTCGGATTTTTGTTCCGTCAACTTCGATAATTTTCTCTTTGATTCTGACCGTTTTGGGAATCGGATTTATTTTCTCAAATTTACTGCAAACCAGAAGAAATTATTTAGAGGAAGAACGCAAAAAGCCTCCTACAAATTTAGAAAATTTTAATTAGTACTATTATGCCTCCGTTGCAAAATTAATCCGCATCGGAGGCATTTTTTATCGCCGCAGAGTTTTCCGCTTCGCAGAGTTTCCATAGAAATATTTACTAAAACTCCAGTCAATTAAAATTGAAAAAGTTCATAATATTTAAATGTATAAATTTATATAAACTACATAAACTAACATGAGTCTCTAATGCTGTTTTTGTTAAAAAAGCTGAATAACGACAGTAAACGGCAGGCTGAGAAAAAAACCGAAGCTTTGGAAATCTTCGGCATAAACTACATTATATCCAAAATTATAAAAATTTTTTTAATTAATACTGTTCTCATTTTTAATCATAGAAAAAAATGTAATAGTATAAGCGGCGAAAATATTCTAAAACGCATTTCCGCTGAGCAGACGTTTTCGGTATGTTACGGGAGAAACGCCGAGGGAACGCTTGAACATTTGTGTGAAATATGAATGCGACGAAAATCCGGAAACTTGAGCAATTTGGGCGATAGTCAAGTCGGAATCCGCTAAATGTTCTTGGGCACAACGCAGGCGCAATCCCAAAAGATAGCTTATTACCGAAATTCCGTATGCTTCTGCAAAAGAATGAGCTATGTAATATTTATTCAGATGCACAAGTTCTGCTAAAAAATCGAGCGAAATATCTTCCGAAAAATGTGCGTCTATATATCGTTTTGCGATAGCACATTCGTTGGTTATCCGCTTTAAAGGCACAACGGAAAAGCTGTATTCCGAGCAGCGCATAAGTTTCAATAAAAATACATCCATAAGGCTTTGGCAAAGCTGAGCGTAATAAGGCGCGCCCTCCTGCATTTCTATTAAAATCTGTTTCAGGTCTTTATAATATTCTTCATTGATATGAAGCACCCTGTAATTCTCATTTTCGTCACCAAAATCAAAGCAAAGCCCTTCGATTCCGAGTACAACATATTCCAAAGGATTGATCGGGTTAGAAGTTTCTGTGTGCCGGATTTGGGGATTTACAATTACAATATCGCCCGCTGAAACCGAGAAATTATTACCATCAACCGAAAATTCACCTTGCCCTTTAACTACGTAAAAAATTTCCAAAAAATAATGGATATGCTGAAAGGATTTCCAGTCTTCCGCATAAACAGCGGATGAAATGTAAAGCAGCTTGCCGGTTTTTATATTTTCTGTCTTTTCGGGCAGCGAGTATCTTGCATTAGACATTTTTATTCTCCTTTTTAAGGTTTTATCACCTTTGTAAGAAACGTATAGGCATAAATTTAACAACAGAAAAACCAAATTATATTTTTGTAAGAAATGCACAATAAATTCGACTTATTGTGCGGCTTGTTCGACTGTTATATTTTATTCTATCACACGATTTTAAATTTTTCAAATACAAATAGCAATAAATATAAAATTTTGCACAATATTATGATAGATATATCCATAGAACTTTTCTATAATATAAATAACACAAAAAATTGTGGTTTCTACCAAAAGCAATTTCGCGATTTATTGGGGTTAAATGTAAAGTTTGTATTTTAGAGGCTTTGCAAAGCTGAGTTTGCGAAATAAATTGAAATTGCAACAATTAAAAAGACAGGAGGAAATTTATAATGAAGAAGAAATTTTCAATAGTGATGTCAATGATTCTTTCTGCTACTATGGTGTTCTCTGCTTGCTCAACAGGTGCGAACGGAACAAGCGAATCTAAAGCACCGGAATCCGCTCCGGCAACAACGGCGGCCGAATCAAAAGCTCCGGAAACAACAGAGGCAGCTTCCGACGGACCAAAATTAGAGGGCGAACTTAACTATTGGTCTATGTGGAACGAGACTGACAACAATGCATTAGTTATTAAAGAAGCAGCCGATGAATTTATGGCTCAAAACCCTGGTACAAAAATTAATATTAACTGGCAAGGCCGTGACATTCGTTCTACAATCAAAGCTGCTTTGGACGCAAACCAAGTTGACCTGTGGGATAATGCTGCTCAATTAATCGGTCGTGATTACAAAGATTACGCTATCGATTTAAAACCTTATGTGGAAAAAGCATGGCCTTCAACTGACGGAAAGCCATACATAGATTCCGTTCAGATGCCTTTGTTTGAAGCTTTATATTACTATTCCGGCGGAGATATGGTAGGTATTCCTTTCCAACCGGACGTTATGCCTTTGTGGTACAATAAAGACCATTTTGAAAAAGCCGGCATTACTGCAATGCCTACAACTATGCAAGAATTGCTCGATGTTTGTGCAAAACTTAAAGAAGCAGGATTTATTCCTATGACAGTTGACGATGGATATTCTTTATTGCCGTTCACAATGTATGTTGGCCGTAAAATAGGCGTTGAAAAAGCTTCTGCGCTTGTTCAAGATAAAACCGGAGCAGGAATGGACGATCCGGCATTTATCGAAGCAGCAAAATATTGGGAAACTGTAGCAAAAAGCGGATATTTCCCTGAGACTGTGGCTTCTAATAAATACCCTGCAGGACAAAACGAATTTGCTTCCGGCGAAGTTTCTATGTATTTAGTACCTAGCTATATGGTAAACGAAGTTCGTGAAATCGCAGGCGAAGATTTCCCTTGGGGCGCAATGGAATTACCTAGCCCTGAAGGCGCTGCTCTTCCAAACACTGCAACAATTTTCGGCGCACAATTCTTTATGATTACAAAAAATTGTGCTAATCCAGATTTAGCATTTGCATTTTTAGCTCATCTTACATCTGCTAAATGGGATGCCGAAGCTTCTAAACGTTCTATGGCTATTCCTACACTTGCAACAACAGAATGGCCTGCTGACTTATCGGTTACAAAAGAAGTTCTTCAAAACGTTACACAATCTATACCTTGGGCTTCCGACATGAACGCAAACGCAGACTTTACACCGACATTTAAAGAGCTTCTCACAAAACTTTATTCAGGACAAATTACTGCTGACCAATTCGTGGCAGATTGTAAAACTGCTGTAAAAGGCGGCTGATAATCTTTATTTGTTTAAAGATAAAGTAAAATGTTTTGAGTTGCCATGCTGCTCCAATAGGGTGGCATGGCAATTTTTAGCGTATACTATTTCCATATTTAAAGAATATAAATAGTATTACGAAAATTTATTCACATACTATTTTCACTTTGATAAATAGTATCATATGGCAGTTTAATTTTTTATTGATAATCTATGTTATTTTTTTGACAAATAAAATCAAGGAAAACGGACTCAATGATATTTTATAAAATTGCTATCGGATAAAATCACAGAGTATTTGGATTTTTATGTAAAAGGAGGCTGTACATATGGCAAAAAACAATAAGATGTTTATTTTCTTATGTATTTTACCAGCTTTACTTGCCTATTTAATTATTTTTGCCTATCCTATTTTACGAACTGTTTTGATGAGTTTCTTTTTTGTAAGCAACCCATCTACAAAATTTAATGAATGGCAATTTGTAGGTTTTGGTAATTTTCAAGAGCTTTTCAACTCAACAATGTTTATACGTTCCTTAAAAAATATCGTTGGTATTTGGTTTTACGGCGGTATAGCAGTAATTTTTATATCTCTACTTATGGCAGTGATACTTACATCCGGCGTGCGTTTTAAATCTTTCTTTCGCTCGGCTATTTATCTTCCTAATATTATTTCGGCGGTTGCTATGGCAAATATGTGGCTACATTATGCATTTAATGTTAAATACGGTTTTTTTCACAGCCTTTTTAAAGCTTTAGGTTTGAAGAGTCTCTCGAATTTTGAATGGACTTCGCCTGATAATATATTTTTCTCTTTAATATTTGCGTTTACATTTGGCGCAGTAGGATATTATATGTTGATTTTTATAGCAGGCATTGAAAAAATTCCGAAAGATTTGTTTGATTCGGCTTTTTTAGACGGCTCGAATATTGTAAAAAACTTTTTCTATATTACATTGCCTTTGCTGAAAGGTGTTTTCAGAACATGTCTGACGCTTTGGACAACAGGCTCGCTCGGCTTTTATGTCTGGTCGCAGATGTTTGCGCCTTTGGAACCGCAGATTTCGATTATCACGCCGATTGTCTACCTTTACACTCGTGTTTTCGGTACACAGGCAGGTATGAGCACAGCGGATTTGAATTCCGGCTTGGGTGCGGCGATATGTATTATTTTAATGGTTATTGCGGTATTTGCGTTTGGTATGATAAATTTATTGATAAAAGATGATAAACTTGAATTTTAATGGGGAGGCAGCGATATGGCGAAAACTAAAGAAATCAGAGAACCTTTCAATTTAAAAAAAGAATTGCGCCTTTTACCCGGATATTTAATTCTTATTGTATGGCTTATTTTTACAATAATTTTGATAGGTTGGATTGTACTTGCGTCTTTCTCTACAACGAAAGAGATTTTTTCGAATAATTTACTCGCTTCGGGCTTTGTTGTGAAAAATTATGTAAAGGCGTGGACGACTGGAAAGTTTTCAGTTTATTTTATGAATAGTTTGATTTATACAACTTTTTCTTTATTTGCTACTATACTTATATCATCGCCGGCAGCGTATGTTTTATCGCGTTTTGAGTTCTTTGGAAGAAAGACGTTCCAGAGGCTGATTGTAATAGCTCTTTCTGTACCGCCGGTTATGGTAATAATTCCGCTCTATGGTCTCGCTGTTAATTTAGGGTTGATAAACAGCCGAATTGCCATTATGTTTATTTACATGTGTATAAACGTTCCGTTTTGTACATTTTTCCTGCTCAATTTCTTTGCCACTCTTTCAACTACATTTGAGGAAGCGGCGGTTATTGACGGATGTACGCCGTCACAGACTTTTTTCCAGATTATGCTTCCGCTGGCACAGCCGGGAATTATAACAGTCGGAATTTTCTTGTTTGTGAATATTTGGAATGAATACTTTATTGCTCTTATTTTTGCATCAAACTCTGCATTACGGCCGTTGGGTGTCGGCTTGTATTCGATTATACAGTCAATGAAATACTCGGGCGACTGGGCAGGGCTTTATGCTTCGGTTATGATTGTTGTTCTGCCAACTTTTTTACTCTACCTTTTCTTATCTCAAAAAATTATTGCCGGAGTTACGGGCGGCGGATTAAAAGAATAAAGCTTAAAATATTTTTAAAGACCTTAGAGAAAATTTTTCTCCAAGGTCTTTTTTTATTCATGTAAAGTTTTTTCCTTTAATAATTTATTTTTTTCGCTGAGAAGCTTCAAAAATCCAAGTCCGATTAAAATTCCCAATGAAAGACAGATAATTCCCAATACAAAATTAAATTTATAATTTTGGTAACCGAGAATAACTTGATTGAAGCCGTTATAAATATTTATTCCCGATGCAATACCGGCAAGTAATAGCATTCGGTTGAGATGTTTCAAACGGGAATCGATATCAGAAAAAAGATTAAAGCCGCCCGTTCCGGCTTTTTTGCGGAAATAAACCCAATTTAACATAGAGGCGACATATTCAGCCTCGGTTTCTTCAACAAACGCAATGTATTTTTTGCTTTCGGGATGAGACGGAGATTTTTCTAAAAGCTGAAGCCGGTAAATATAATCTTTGATTTCTGATTTTTCGAAAGTATATATGCAGAAACCTACTTTGCAGAGCTGCCAGCCTTCCGCCGACATTTCGTTAAGCCAATTTTCTTCTTTTTCAAAATCCCAAATAAAAAAAATCTTTCTAATTATTTTTTCCATTTTGATTCCCCCCTATAATTCTCTCACCGTTTAACAATAATTCACGCAATCTTTTTAATTCGTTTTCCGCAACCGCTTTGCCTTCTTCAGTTATGAGATATTCTTTTTTTCTGCTGTTTTCTTCGAGCGGCAAGGCTTTTAGCCAGCCTTTTTCGAGCATAGAATTTATCGCTCCGTAAAGAGTTCCGGCGGCTAGGCGCACCCTGCCGGCCGACAAATTTTCTACCATTTGCATTATTCCGTAGCCGTGCAAAGGCGAATACAGGGAAAGCAATATATAATAAACAGCTTCTGTTAGGGCAATACTATCGTTCGGCATTATATCAACCTCCGTTATTTGATCTGTCGTTATATCGTATTACGATATAATTATAACGGTTTCCGATATAGTTGTCAATATTTATTATAAAAAGAAATAAAATTGAAATTGACTTTTTTGGTCTATAGTAGTAGACTAAGTCTATAATTATAGACCGAAAAGGGGATCATTATGAAGCTTACAGAAAACGAATATAAATTTGCATCAATCATTTGGGATAACGAGCCGCTGCCGTCGGGCGAATTGGTGAAATTATGCGCAGAAAAACTGAATTGGAAAAAATCCACGACTTACACGATATTGAAAAAACTATCAAACGCGGGAGTTTTTAAAAATGAAAACTCGACTGTTTACTCAATAATAAAACGTGAAGATGTACAAAAACACGAAAGCAAATCTGTAATAAACGGATTTTTCAACGGGTCACTGCCTAGATTTATAACAGCTTTTTTGGACAACGAAAACCTTGACGAGAATGAAATTGAAGAAATAAAAAGAGTTATTGAGTCATACAAAGGCGGTGAATAAAATGATTTTGAATATGAGCATTACTGCGTCTTATGCGATTATCATTGTTTTGGTCTTGCGAATCTTTATGAAAAAAATGCCGAAAATTTATTCTTATTTATTATGGTTCGTTGTTCTCTTTAGATTGCTTTGTCCGATATCTTTTATTTCGGGAATATCTTTTTTGAACGCCACAAATGCTGAAAATACGGAATATATTCCGCAGGATATTTCTATGCAGCAAGTGCCGCAAATAAATTCAGGCATCCTTGGCTTTGATAATTTAATAAATCCCGTTTTGCCGAAACCCGAACAGGCGGCTTCGATAAATCCGCTGCAAGTTGTGGAATTTGTTCTTCAAATTCTTTGGGTCTCCGGAGTTTCGATTATGCTTCTGTATGCCGTGATTTCGTATTTCTTATTATTTCGCAAGTTAAGAAATTTCAAGCAGATAGAAGAAAATATTTATGAAGGGAAAAATTTTGATACGGCTTTTGTTTTTGGAATTTTTAAACCTAAAATATTTCTACCCGATTGGATAGAGGAATCCGAGCGTGAATATATCATTATGCATGAAAAAATCCATATAAAACGTTTTGACCATATTGTAAAAATCATTGCGTATATCGCGCTTTCGATTCATTTTTTCAATCCGCTTGTGTGGCTTGCGTATGTATTGATGGCGAAAGATATGGAAATGTCCTGTGACGAGGCTGTGATAAAAAAAATCGGAGCGAATATCAAAAAAGATTATTCCGATTCACTTTTGAGCATAGCGATAAAAAGAAAGATTTTTGGAATTTCTCCGATCATGTTCGGGGAATCAAATATAAAATCCCGCATTAAAAATGTTTTGAATTACAAAAGTCCGAAAATAATTGTTTCGGCATTGCTTTTTACTTTGATTACCGTTTGCGGCTTTTCTTTGCTTTCTAATCCGATTGATAAAAGCATTCGTATCCCTTTGGAAAAATTTGAAGCCGAAATAATCGCTCCGGCTTTTTGGAAGGACAGATATTCAGTCGAATACAATGAAAACTCGAGCAATTATATCGTTTCGCAAAAAGACGGCGGTGTTTTATTTTTCTTAACACGCGAAAAAGGTGATTTGAAAAGCGTGCCGTCTGAATGGATATTGGGAGCTTATCCGGGACTGAAACGTGTGATTTATCGGAATAATTATTCATATGTTTTCAACACTCCGACGGATGTTCAAGCACCGATAGAAAATGGCGAAGCGGCGGTAAAAGAATATTCGAATATGTACGAATCGTTAAATTATATTATGGGGAGATTCAAAACGACTTCTGATTCACTGCCGCCTGTGAAAAACGAAGGATTTATATCTGTCGGTAATTCTGAATTTATTATGGAAGTGCCAAAAGATTTTGAATTGAAGCTTTCGGAAGACCGTAAAATGTTATGGCATCTTTTGAAAAACGGAAAAGAAGCCGGAATTTTAGAATTTGTTGAATATTTCAGCGAGGAGAAAACGGATTCGAAAACGACATATATTAAATTTGATGAGAATTTTATAAAATTGCGTTTCAATGTATATGACAATTCTGTTTCCGAAGAATTATTTAATAAAATGAAAGACAGCATTGAATTGACCGGTCATGGATTTTTCAGCGGCGTTGATGTTTTAGCACTTGCAAAAAGATACGAGCAATTAGGCGCAGAAAGAATTATTTGCGAAATTGTTAATTTTGAAATCGGTGAAACAAACGGATACCGGAGGCCAATGTTTATAAATGCAAAAATAAAAAAATTAACTACAGATGCTCAAGGAAATCAAAAGCTAACAGATACGGGCGAAATTAAAAAATTCTCGATTGAAAATACTTTCCCAACTAATCTTTTGATGTCTCCGCCGGATTTCAAAGAATTTGATTATTGGACGATTAACCCTTTGGAAAATTATGTTGATGAAAATGGAAAACTTCCATCGCCGTTTGATAAGCAGAATTATTTCTTTATCGTCTCTAAAAATGAAGTCAAAGTAATACTTTCCAGCGGAATTTCATAAAAATTTTCTCTTATGCACTCGGAATACCGGGTGCTTTTTTTTATAAAAATTTTGATATTTTTGTCAGCTTTTTTAATTCTATGATATACTGATTATATTGCATAGAATCTTTTATACACCCGTTTCGAAAAGGATCAAAGGAGAATTATACAAAAGGAATTGAAATCTCAGACTTGGAGGTTTTAAAATTGAAAATCAAATTTTTTGGATATTTTATTTTTTGTGTACGCCGAATATTTCTGCAAATATTAATTGGGATTTTTTTGATACTCGCATTTAAAAATTATGTTTATGGAGCTTCCGAACCAAAGATTTTTGTAAGGATAGAATCTTTTGATAAAACAATCGCCGCGGATACGACGAACGCGTATACTTTTTTATCCGCAATCGATAAAATAGCAAATGACAACGGCGTACAAATCGTGTTCAGCCAATCGGGGGCAAATGTTTCGATAAATTCTGTTGACGGAATAAAGAACGATATTTTCGAAGACGGCGACAAATGGCTTGGTTATGTTAAGCGAAATAATCTTATTTTAAGCCCGAATGATTTTTTAAACCAGAGCTTGAAAAATAATGATGAAGTAGTTCTTTATTATGGAAAACCGGAATTCACGCAAAGAGTTTCCGATATAAACATAAATGATAATAATGGAAAATTGACTATGATTATAAAAGTAAAGCTTTTTTCGGAAAATACGATTATAGAAAAAACTTTGAATAATGTAAAAATATATCTAACCGACCCCGAAGGACGGAACAAAATTTTGATTACCAATAATTCGGGAACAGCCTTGACAACATTATATAAACTCGGCGTTTACTCCTATCTTTTTCAAGACAGCCGCTCGAATTCCTGCCCAAATGTCGTAAAAAGCGGACCGTTTTATTATTTTCACGGACTTAGTGATTATTATAACGTGACCCGTGCGGAGGCCGCGGCGTTTATAGTTAATCAAATGCATTTGAAGAAAAACGGAAATACCGAAGTTTTTTTGGATGTGCAAAAAAATCATCCGTATTTTGAAGAAATCGAAATTGCCCTTTCGAATAAAATTATTTCGGGTTACGGCGACGGATATTTTCATCCCGATGAAAAAATTAATTTAATGCAGTTTAGCGTAATGCTCTCGAATATTTTAGAGGACGATAATTTAAAAGCGGTAGAGGGAATTGATAGCTTGCCGCCTTGGGCAAAATCCCGTTTATCGAATGTAATTTATTATGGACTATTATCCGAAATAAATCTTAATTTTGACAGAAATATTTCCGGTGACGAGCTAATTATTATTTACAAAAATCTCATCAAACGATTTCCCTTCTAAAGAATAGAAAAAAATATTTCATTCCGCGCTTGGAGCGTTGCGCGGAACGCTTCGCTGTGAAAATTTTTTTCTACACATTAAATGGGAAATAGTATCAGTAAAAAAATAATATGAAAGTGATTGATTATATGATTCCAAAATCAAAAGTTTCACCCTCTTTAGAAGATTATTTGGAGACGATATTATTTTTGAGTCAGAAAAATGATGTTGTCCGTGTGACCGATATCGCCGAAGATATGAATATATCAAAACCAAGCGTCAACAAAGCAATGAATCTGCTTAAATCAAAAAATCTTGTTTCCCACGAACATTACGGAACGATTTCTTTAACGCAGACCGGTTTGGAAATGGCTCAAAGCGTTGCTGCGCGGCATCATATTTTGAAACGGTTTTTGAAAGACCTTTTGGGAGTCGAAGAAAAAAAAGCGGAAGAAGAAGCCTGCTTGATAGAACATTCGATTTCTAAAGAAACCATCGACAAATTGAACGATTATTTGAATTCGGTTTTAAAATAATATGCGAATGATTTAATAAAAAATTCATTTTTGTTTTATTTTTAATTAAGTTTTGAGTTTTATAATGATAATATCATGATAGAAATTTAGAAATATTTTTTGGCACTTGTGTTCACAAGCACGAAATTTCTTCGTGAAATGTTATTGAAGCGATTTTTTATAAATTGCGATAGTTACGCATATATTTATGGATATGCAAGGAGGTAAGTATAATGATTAAGAAAAATAAAATAATGACAACGGCGATTGGGCTTGTTGCCGGAACTTGCGTTTTCGCCTCAACAGCGATGATAGCACTTGCTAATAACTCGAATTACGAAGCCTATAAAAACGCTGTTTTCAATGTGGTTGAAGCGAAAAATATGACTATGACCATGAATGCCGAATTAAAAAGCAACGGCTCTGTTTGGAAATCGGAAGCTATTGAAAAACACGATGGAAATAAATTTTACAGCAATACAAAAAATTCTGAGCCCGGCTCGAAAACTACTGAATATGCTACGTATAATGATGGCGAAAGCCTGATTTCTTATCTAAACAATGAAATAACTTACGAGAATCAGTTTGGTGAAAATTCTTACAGAAATGAACAAAATCTAACAGAAGCTCAAAGACGATTGGTTAATATTTTAATTGATACCGCAATGGGCGATTTGAAAAACTCTGTACTCAGCGAAGGCACTAAAATTTCTTTAAATATCGCAGAGAATCAAGTCCCTGTTTTAGCACAGACGATTTTGGATGTTATAGCGGAATCGACCGAAGAAGACTCGGAAATGTTTGACAATCAAGATATCAGTATGATGGATATTTTCAAAGCGAAAGATATTTCTATAAAACAAGTTAATTTTGAAGGCGATATCGATAACAATAATTTTGTTAAATATGCAAAAGGAAATATTGTATTAGGCGGAACAGTTTCCGGCGAATATAAAGAAATGACTGTATCTCTTGATTTTAATATTAGTGATATCGGAACTACGTCAGTTGAAAAACCAGATATCAATGTATATTCCAAAGATTATTATAAATATGACGTTTCTCCGGATGGAACAATGAAAAATATTGAATTTACCGAAAACGGCGACAGAATTATAACAATAGAAAAACCGGAAAATTCGGACAATTAAAAAATTTTTACGTATTTATTTACAGTAGTATTTTATGGAATGAAGAAAATTTAAATTAGAGAGGTGTACATTTTGAAAAGCAAAATAAAAATGGCGGCAATCGGGCTTGTTACCGGAACACTCGTTTTTTCAACTACGGCTTTTGTGGCTCTGGCTAATAATTCCAATTACGACACTTATAAAAAAGGCATATTTAAACTTATAGAGTCAAACAATTATACTTTTGAATTTGACGGCGCTTATAAATTTAAGGACGGCACATATTATGAGTACAAGCAAAAAGAAATGATTAATAAAGACAAACGTTTCAGTGAAAATACCGACATTATTAACGGGGAAGAAATTTCAAATTATTCCTATTACAATGGTCCTGATAGTTATATTGCTTATAAAGACAACGAGATTACCAGTCAATCTACCACTTCTTACAGCTATGATTATGAGCCTTTGAAAGCGACAGAAGCTCAGAAAAAACTTTTTGAAATTGCTGTGGATTTATTTGTCGGAGATTTGAAAAATAATCTAATCAGCGATGGAAAAACTGTAAGTATAGAGCTTACGGAGCATCAAATTCCGCAAATCGCTCACGCATTCTTTGATGTTATGAGAGAAGCCGCAGAGACCGAAATGGAATTTGATTACGACGGCGATGATCCAAGTCAACAAATGGTTACGAAGATGATGAAATTAATAAATACTCCTTCTGCTAAATTAAAATCCGCTAGTTTTGAGGGCGAATTTGACGCTGAAGGATATGTAACAAAAGGTATTATTAAATTTTCAATCGTTACGGATACAGATTCGCTTGACTTTACATTAGACGGAAAAGCGTATGATATTGGAAACACAGTCGTGAACGTTCCTAAAACTGCTGAATAAAAATAGTATAATCCGCTTTTGCGATAGCCAAAAAACTAAAGCGAAGCGGATTTTTTTGTTTTGTTAAAATCCAATCGAAAGGTAGAATCCTAAAAATGGTTTTGGAAGTTAATAATATTACAAAATTATATAAGAAAAACAGAGGAGCCGAAAAAGTTTCTTTTAATATTGGCGAGGGCGAAGTATTTGGGCTTTTGGGTCCCAACGGTTCGGGAAAAACAACGGTAATGAAGATTATAACCGGACTTTTGCGCGCAAAAGAGGGAGAAGTAAAAATATTCGGTCACAATGTTGTGGAAGAAACGGCGGAGGCACTTGCGGATGTCGGTTCGCTTATCGAAGCTCCGGCAAGCATTAATTATATGTCTGCATACGATAATCTAAAAATAATTTCAAAATTCTACCCGAATTGTATGGATATCGACGAGGTTATCGAATTAGTCGGGCTTAATAACGCAAAAAAAGATAAGGTATCGAAATATTCGCTGGGTATGAAACAAAGAATGGGTATTGCTCTTGCGATTATGGGCAGACCAAAATTGCTGATTCTGGACGAGCCGACGAATGGTCTAGATATCGAAGGAACGGTGGATATTCGAAACATGATTTCAAATTTGGCAAAAAATCAAAAAACTACGGTTTTGGTTTCCAGCCATCTTTCTGCCGAATTACAGCAAATGTGCTCAAAAGTCGGCGTTATGAAAGAAGGTAAATTATTGGAAACAGAATCTATGGATTATGTTTTGGAGAATTTTCCAAGCTTGGAGGATTATTTTTTAGATACCGTTCGGAAAGCAAGAGGTGAAAATTAAAATGCTGATTAATTGTATAAGCTACGAATTATCAAAAATAATGGCGCGTAAAAAATACATTGTAATCATTCTTTTGGAAGTTCTTTTTGTAATACTTTTCGGCTCTTTGAACTGGATGAGCTTTGATATACGCGGCATGGCCTTGAAAATAGATTTACCGAATTTATATTTTAATTTTCTGCCGATTCTTTCGACGCTTTTATTGCCTATAACAATTTTTATGATGGTTTCGGATTTAATATCAAACGAATTTGAAAACAGCACAATAAAAAATATCCTGCTGCGCCCGTCGAGCCGCCTTAATATTTATTTGGCCAAAAATATCGCAATCACGATTTACGCTTTTGTAAATCTAATGATAATTTATTTTGTTTCGCTGATTATAAAAATACTTTACACATTCTCTCTCGAAAGTGCTTTCGAAGGATTTATTTCGTATGTAATAACTATTATACCAATTTTTACATTTGTATTGTTTTGTTCTATGATTGCATGTAAAATAAATTCATCATCTATGACAATGTTTATTTTGCTGATGTGCTATTTGCTGATGACTTTTCTGTCGGCATATTCTTCGGCGATAAGATCGGTTTTATTTATTAATTATATCGGATTTTACAAATATTTTATCGGTAACACTCTGCCTATAAAATATATTTTAAATACATCTCTGCTTTTATTATCCAATATGCTGATATTTTTCGTTTTAGGTTTTCTTGGATTCGATAATAGAGATGTGTAATAGTTTGCAATATTGCTGAAATAAGTGTTTCATTTTTAAGAAAAAAGCAGGTGATTTTTTTGTCAATACGCCGGCGGACGATTCTGTTTAATATAATTTTATTTATTTTGCCGACTTTTTTACTATTTTCATATTTTCGGACATTTGTAAATATTTCATCTGTCCCAAAAGGAATCGTGGCTTTGTTTTTGCTTTCGATTGCAGCTTCTATTATCGCGAATATTTTAATTACCATCTATTCGATAAAATCGATAAATGACCCGATAAAAATTTTGATTCACGCGACAAGCGAAATAAAAAAAGGAAATCTGGATTATGTTATAAATTACGATTCTAAAGATGAATTTCATGATGTAATTAAAGAATATGACCAAATGCGCATAGAATTAAAGAAGTCTATCGAGGAGATAAAATATTACAGCGAAGAAAAAAAGCAAATGACAGCCAGTATCGTTCATGATTTGAAAACGCCGATAGCGACGATTATGGGCTATAGCAAAGCGCTGGTCGACGGAATACCGAAAACCGAAGAAAAAAAACTGCTCTATCTTACTACGATTCATGAAAAAGCAATGCATATTGATAAATTAGTGGATAATCTTTTTTTGCTTTCGAGAATCGAAAACGAAATATTTACTTTGGAATGTGAAAAAAGAAAAGTTTCTGAAATCGAAGAGTATATTCGAAATGTTAAAATTGACTTAATTGAACACGATATAGACTGCGAAATTATAAACCGCTGCGGCGAAGACACGGCCATTATTATCGACACCACGCAAATGGAAAGAGTTTTGCAAAATCTAATCGAAAACTCGATTAAATACAAAAGCTCGGAAAAATTATCGATTACTTTTGAATTTTGGGAAAAAGACGAAAGAGTTATTTTTAAAATTTCGGATAACGGAATCGGGCTTGCGGAAGGTCAGGAAGAAAAAATTTTCGAACGATTTTTCCGCACCGACAGCGCAAGGAATATTAAAGACGGCAACGGCTTGGGTTTGACCACGGTGAAGCAGATTATTGAGGCGCAAAAAGGCCGGATTTGGGCAAGGCGAAATTCCGGAAAAGGTTTGAGTGTTTTTATGTCTTTTTTAAAGGATGATTTTAGTGGAAAAAATACTTATAATTGAAGATGACGAATCCATTGCTATGCTCGAAAAAGATTATCTTGAAACAAGGGATTTTGATGTTACAATAATCTCGAACGGCAGTAAGGGTTTGGAGGAGGCTTTGAAAAATTCGTACAGCCTTATTGTGCTGGATATTATGCTTCCCGAATATGACGGATTTTATATCCTGCGCGCTATTAGGGAAAAAACGAATATTCCGGTTTTGCTGGTTTCGGCAAAATCTTTAGAAATAGATAAAATAAAAGGTCTTGGGCTCGGCGCAGACGATTATATTACAAAGCCTTTTAATTTCAACGAATTTTTGGCTCGGGTAGACGCACATTTAAACCGCTATAAACGCTTGACAGAGAAAAACGAAAACGGAGACAGTTTAATATTTGACGGACTTATTATCGAAACAAAAAAGCGCAAGGTTTTTGTAAACGAAAAGGAAATCGTTCTGACCAATAAAGAATTTGAATTGCTTTTGTTTTTAGCAAAAAACGAGAATATTGTTTTTAACAAGGAAAAATTAATGGACGAAATTTGGGGATATGAAAGCTTTGGAGATACCTCAACCGTTACGGTACATGTTAAGCGGATACGCGAAAAAATCGAGAAAGAATCGAAAAATAAAGCCTATCTCCAAACAGTTTGGGGAACAGGATATAGATTCAGTTCACAATGAATACCGGTTTTAAATTTATTTTAAATACAGAAAGCTTTAGAAAAAATTATATGAAGGGCTGTTGTTATGAAAAAAATTATTTACGTTTTAATCTGCTCAATTTTTTTATGCTCATGCTCAGCTAAGGATGACGGAAAAAAGACTGAAAACGAAAACACATCGGCGGCCATTGAAGATTCACAGCAAAGCTCGACAGAAACTGAAAACACAAATAACACCGAAACTACAGCAAACGCAAGCAAAGAGCCGGAAGAAACAAAAGCTCCGGAAACCAAAGCATCTGAATCAAATATTACTGTCCCTGCAACGCACGACGAGGATTATTTTGAATTTATCGGATATTGGCAGCTTGGTCAGGGGATCGGTTCGGGCTATGGCGCAAGATACGCTTTTAATGAAAACGGAACTTTTTGGTGGGCGTGCAGCCAAATGACTTTGGACGAAAGATTAGTTGCAAAAAAAGGGACTTGGATTTTTTCGGACGGTAAAATTTATTTGACATTGACAGACGAATATACAATCGAAGGCGGAGAAATTGTAGATGATCCCATTTCCGGATCGGGCAAAGCGATTAAAGGCGGAGAACTCAAACAAAAAAGCGATTTGAACCAAATTTATGTTTTGACTGTAACAATGCCCGAAAAAACTACAGATACCGACCAGAAATATTTTGCATTAGACGGAGTCGAATATTTTAATTACGACGCTCAGCCGGATTTCTTTGATATTGAGTTTTTTAATAAATAATACTATTTATAATATTTTCTATCCTTAATAATGAAAATAGTATTATATTTTTTCTATCCTTTAGGATGGAAATATTTCGACCCGTTTTCTCTTTTTATAAAATATTTTTTAAAAAGCAAAAACTCTATAGCGATTAACTATAGAGTTTTTTATTAATGGAGATAAGCGGGATCGAACCGCTGACCTCTTGAATGCCATTCAAGCGCTCTCCCATCTGAGCTATACCCCCATATTATTTTTGAAATATCGCCATGTTTCTGCGACTAAAACAATTATATTTTATACCAAAAATTTAGTCAAGCATAAATGTTATTTTTACATAAAATAATCAAAAAAGCTTATCATTATGCATGTTACAAATATGTTAAATATTGAGTATTTTTGTTGAAACAAGAAGATATATATAGTATTATAATTTTATACATAATCTGGTTAATACATTACGCCGACGAACTTTTTGACTTCTGCTTTTATACTATTATCATTATTAATGATAGAAAAAAATATTTCATTTCACGCTTGAAGCATGCGTGAAACGCTCCGCTGTGAAAAATTTTTTTCTGCTTATCAAAATTAAAATAGTATTAACTGTATTCTATACTTTTTGGTTCTTTGGCTTATTTTTTTGTTTAAAATTAAAGCGGCTTTCGCTCTTAATTTAATAATTAAATACCGGGAGGATATATAATGAAAAAAACAATCGCAATACTACTTACTATGATTCTTGCTTTTTCCTTCATGACCAACATAATATTTGCCGAAGACAAAATCAAAGTTATAATGGACGGCAAAACTCTGACTTTTGACCAAGAACCGATTATCAGAAACAACCGCACTATGGTTCCTATGCGTGCTATTTTTGATGAATTCGACGCTGAAGTAAATTGGGATTCAAAAATCCGCACAGTAATAGCGCAAAAAGGTTCTTTGTCCGTTGTGCTTACTGTTGATACGCCTTACGCTTATATCAACACTGTTAAAAAAGACCTTGATTCACCGGCAATTATAGAAGGCAACCGCACTCTTGTGCCTTTAAGATTTATCAGCGAGGCTTTAAACGCTAAAGTCGAATGGTCTTCTTCAACCAGAACCGTTACTATATCAACTGATGATTATGTAACACCTTCTCCTTCTACAGAAACAACTACAACTGCCAGCCCTTCGGCTTCTACAAGCGCCACACCTGCTACTTCGGCTACTACAAGCGTGACTCCTAGCACTTCTACTACTACAAGCACAGTACCGAGTACTTCTGCTTCTACAAGTGTAACTCCAAGTACTTCTGCTTCTACAAGTGCAGCTCCAAGTACTTCAACTTCTACAAGTGCAGAGCCTAGTACATCAGCTACAACAAGCACTGCCCCAAGTACATCGACTTCTGTTGAGCCTAGCACATCGACTTCTACGTCGCCTGCCCCGGCAACTACTTCAACAGAAACTCCTACTTCGGCAACTAATTAATATCAATCTTTTTCGGAATATCATTATGTTTGCGTAATCTTTGCAAGAAACGGCGCAAATACGCCGTTTCTTGTGTGTATATTTTTAGAATGCCAGATTTGCTTATCTTTATAGGTAAGCATATCACGATAACCAGAAAATTTTTTCCTCACAAACTTTCAGACCCAATTTATTTTGCAATTTTATAGAAGGTTCGTTATCTAAAAAAACATGTGTAAACGGTATTTTTCCGCATTTTAAAATTTCGTTTATCATATATTTTTCCAAAACCTCGGCGAATCCGTTCCGCCTGTACTCTTCAAATATCTCCAGCATTCCGATGCTTCCCTCATCATGTATGCCGATAAATCCACAGAGCTTTTCGTTCAGAAATCCGCCAAGGATTGCGCCTTGCTTTATCCTGCTTTCGATATACCAATAGTCCGGCACGGTATGATAATGTTCCAAAACCAAGTCAATATAATTTTCGTCCAAAACTCGAATTTTCAAAGGCGAATTTATTTCAAAATAATTTTTCTCAAGATATAAAAACTGGGCGCAGGCCAAAACTCTTTTTAATTTATATTTTTCTTTCACATAATCGATCATGAAATCTTCATAAATAGTAAAAACTTGACCATCTTCCAGATTCTCAAGAATTTTTTCTCCGTTTTCCGCAGAGTTTGCTGTCAGCATACAAATTCCACTGTTTTTTTCCCGTATCAATACGCCTTCATCTCCCGAAAAAATAATTTCACCTCTATTTGTTTCGAGCAAGTTTATCATTTGAATATATAAATTTTTATTCTTCAATAAATATTTTAAAGCATCCATAATTTCTCCTGTTCGATTTGCGGCATTTTAAAAAGCCGAATATAAAATATTTTTTATATCTTCCTTATCTATTTGATAATATGAAAGCTTTCGAATATTAACCGTTTTAGCTATTTTTTCAATTTCTGATTTCGGGATATTAAAATCCCTGAGATTTTTCGGCGCATTCAAAGACTCAAAATATTCCTTTAGGCATTTTATAGATTCCAGTGCAATTTCAGAATCAGTTTTTCCGTTTGTATCTATATTCCAGATATTTTTCGCGAACCTAATAAAACGCTTCGGGGCATATTTATGTATATATTCCAAATATGCAGGATGAACGACCGCCAATCCGGCCCCATGCGGAATATCATAAAATGCAGACAGGGCGTGCTCGATCTGATGCGCCTCCCAGTCTCCGGCCTTCGAAAGCTTGATAATCCCGTTTATCGCCATAGTGCTGCTCCACATCAAATTCGCACGCGCATTGTAATCATGCGGATTTTTCAAAACCTCAGCGATATTTTCCATTACATTTTTGATAATCGCTTCGGCGAAATCATCAGATAAATTCGACTCGTCCGGCGGCGAAAAATAAACTTCAAAAACATGCGATAAAATATCAATCGCACCGTAAATGCTTTGTTCTTGCGGTAAAGAAAAAGTATAAGCCGGATCTAAAATCGAAAACTTCGGATAAAAATAAGCGCTGTCATAGCCTTGTTTTTTGTTGTTTTCAAAATCGGAAATTACCGCCGTTCCATTCATTTCACTGCCCGTTGCCGATAATGTCAAGATTGCACCCATCGGAAGCGATGACCTGCATTCGTTTCTTTTCAGATAAAAATAATCCCAAAAATCTTCTTCTATTAAGGCTCCTGCCGCGATGGCTTTTGAACAATCAATCGTACTTCCGCCGCCGACTGCCAAAACAAAGTCAATATTTTTCATTTTACAAATTTCTATGCCTTCATAAACTTTTTCTTTGCGTGGGTTGGGCATGATACCGGAAAGCTCAAATACGTTTTTATGTTTCAAAATCTCTTTTACTTTATCATAAATTCCGGCTTTTTTGATACTGCCGCCGCCATAAGCAAGCAATATATTATTATAATCTTTTAATAAGTTTTCAAGATTCTCAATTGAATTCTGCCCGAAAAAAATTTTCGTTGGATTACAAAAATAAAAACTATTCATACTAATCCCCTTTCGAAATATATCATTCTAAGTATATTTATATATGATAAATATACCACAAAATAGCCAGAAATGAAAAAATATCGAATCCTATAGCAAAACTATATCGATTACTTTGCATTTTGATTTTTCTTGATTTTATCTGCCTTCAGAATAAAATAAAATAGTAGATAAAAAGTAAACCGCCATATTATTCTAATTCGAAAATAAATTTCACAAATCGACAATTTTCTATAGCAATAATTACAAAAATTAATTATAATACCATTATTGTAAAATTTGTATTTGAATTTATTGCATTTAAGGTTTCAAATTGAAATTAACATTAAATGCAAAATAGGGGGAATTCAAAATGCTTATATACGAGAGAATTTTGGCCGTATGGGTTTCTATTTCTATGCTCTTGGGAATAATAATCGGCTATTTTTTTCCTGCTGCCGTCACATTTTTAGATAAGTTTCAAATTGCTAATCTCTCGATTCCATTACTTGCACTGTCGTGGATTACTATTTTTTTGTCTATGGTAAAAATAGATTTTAAATCGCATAATGACTTGAAAGCCTTTCCGGAGGCATTGGGCGTTTCATATTTAATCAATTGGATTCTGAAACCGCTGACAATTTATTATCTCGCGAACACATTTTTTTTCGGGTATTACAAAAATATAATTCCTTATGATTTAGCATCAAACTATCTTGTAGGAGTTATGCTGGTTTCTTTAGCGCCTAACTCTTCATTAGTCTTCAATTTTTGTGATATGATTTCCGCAAATCCGCTTTATTCTTTTGCACAGATATCCACAAATAATTTAATTTTAATTTTTGTATATATTCCGTTATTTACTTTATTTACAAAAATATCCGGCATTAGCATGCCTTTGAATTCTTTTATGGTATTATTGTTTGCCTATATCGTGTTTCCGCTTTTTACAGGAATGATTACAAAGTCATTTATCTTGAGAATATACGGCAAGAAAGCATTTAAACGCAGTTTTATACCGGCCTTCAAAAATCTGGCGAATATATGTATTATTTTAAATATTATCACTACTTTTATCTACCAAAGCAAAGTTCTCGTGGATAATTTTTTGCATATAATTTTGATTTCAGTTCCACTTATAATTAACTGTCTGATAGTCTTCTTTATAGTTTTTTTTGTATGCCATAATTTAAAGCTTCCTAATGAAATCTCCGGTTCTGCCGCCATTATTTCTTCATCAAATTTTTTAGAGCTTTCTTATATAATGGCTGTATCGGTATTTGGTCTAAAATCGCCCGTTTTAAGCGGAGTTATCGCCGGGGTTTTAATAAACTATCTCCTTATGGTTTTTCTCGTCGAAATAACTAATTCGACAAAAAATATCCTACAGAATAACAGCAACGCCTTTAAGAATCTTCCACAATAGTCATAAAATTTATGCTCCTATAGCATTTTAACTATATATTGATTATGCTTCAATCCTCCCGGCATAGCCGGGGGTTTTCTTTATACAATAAAAGCCAACTCGAAAGTTGGCATTATTCATGTTTATTTAGTTTTAATTTCTTTAGCTCAACAATATTTTTCCAATTATTAATCGTTGTTAGTTCAACTGTAGTAAAGTCGTCCTTTATCGCAACCATCTCTCCGGTTATTTTTGCCACATCAAAACTCATTGCTGTTACTTTAGCGTCAATCTCATCTGTCGCATGTTTAAGAGCCTTTGTCATATCTGTATTTTCTTTCGTTTGCACTCTTAAGCCTCTTACTTCTTCTTCCAATTTTTCAAGTCTATTATTAGTTTGATTTTGATTTTCTAATATATTTTCCAATAGGTTTAAAATTTTATCTTCATTGTTCAAATAAATCACACCCTTTAACTTATTATATCATAGCGTAAAATTATAATAAACAAAACCAGGCCTGTTGATTATCCATAATATTACAATTTAAGTTTTAAAAGCAGATAGAAAATTAAGAAGAAAAATAAAAAGCTCGGTTTGAAATTCATTAACGCGTAGACATCTTATAAATTCAATCATAGTAAGTTTGAAAT
>JAVBOA010000020.1:0-185569 GCA_031551135.1 Eubacteriales bacterium
AAAGGAACAAAAAGGAATTTTGAAAAGTATGGCTTCAAGAGAGGCTTTTTTAAGTGATCCTTTACATAGAGTCAGATTTGTTTATACACCAAAACATTGTTCGTGGCTAAATCAAATAGAATGTTGGTTTAGTATAATCACAAGAAATCTTTTGAATAGAAGATATTCATTTACATCTCTTAATCATCTTGAAGAAAAAATTAAATCTTTTATTGAATACTACAATTTATATCTAAATAAACCGTTCAAATGGAATTACAAAGGTAAACTTCTCAAAGTTTGAATTTTATTATATAGGTCGATATATTTAAGTGGCATTGTACTAGCTTTGCTATCGGCAGAACAACGGGATGGATGCAGTATTTGAATATCGTTGGACTGATGGCAAATAATGCAAGATTCGCGAGCGATTGCATCGGCTGCAGAAAATGCGAAAGTCATTGTCCGCAGGGAATCAAAATCAGCGAAGAGCTGAAACTTGTAAAACGCCGCTTGGAATTGCCGGGAATAAAACCCATTTCTAAATTATTTTATAAATTTGCTAAATAGTGAGAAACTGAAAAATTTTTAAATTGAATTTGTCTTATTTTTAAAAATTAATTTTGAAACAATATCGACAATATAATAAGAAATAACGGCGACCAATACTCCGTGTAACGCTCCGGCTAAAACATCCGTTGCATAATGTATACCAAGATAAACTCTTGTGAAAGCCGTAAAAACTGCGGACGAAATTAATAATATCCTTGCCCATTTCGGAGAATAAAAGCAGAGTGAAAATGCTGCGGCAAAAGCAAACGATGAATGTCCGGAAGGAAACGAATACGTAGTTGACGGAGGACCGATAAGTTTTGCCCATTCAAATTGTTCATATGGACGTATGCGCTGAAATATATTTTTCCACAGCCTCTCGACTAATAATGGGGATAAAATCATTGCGATTGCACCTGTAACTGCGGATTTTCGGGTAGTTTTAAATAAAAATAAAATAACTGTCAGTAAAATTAGTATATGCTGTAAATTATCTGTCCACAAAAGAATAAAATTGTCGAGCCGAACGGGCGTGCTTAAATTTGAAAAAAACCTTAATATTGCGGTATCAAAATCATTAACCATTTCGTTTTCCTTTCGTAAATGTACTATAGCTAGGAGGGAAGTTGTGAAAAATTCCTCTTTTTCACGAAGTTTTGCAAATGCTTTTTCAGGACTGAAAACAGTTTTCAAAGTAGAAAGAAATATAAAAATACAGGCTTTTATTGGCTTAGCCGCCATAGCGGCAGGTATTTTTTTTAAAATCTCAAAAGTGGAAATGCTGATTGTTATGCTTTGCTGTATGGCCGTCATTTCTTTGGAGATTGTAAATAGTGCAATCGAACGTGTAGTGGATTTAGCAAGCCCGCAATATAACGAACTCGCAAAATATGCAAAAGATTTCGCCGCGGGCGCGGTACTGTATTGCTCGATATGCGCTTCTATTATAGGCTTAATTATTTTTGTGCCGTATTTAATCGAATTTACTCTTCTACACATTTTATAATTAAAAAATTTTTTATATTATTATAGCATATTTTATGTTATCTCCAAATGATATGCTATAATTTTTATTATCTCTCGAAAATTTGTAAGGCAAATATAGAAAATCAGTCGATAAAATGCCAAGATGAATGAAACATTTTTTTCCGTCTTTTAGAATGGAAATAATATAAGAGGATGTGAATTATGAAACTGAATGAGGAAGATTTAAAGTATTTTATAACTGAAAAAATAAGACTCCGTCCGGGAATGTATGTTGGTTCTACATCAAGCTATGGAGTTCTTAACTTGATTTTTTATATGATTGAAGACTTTATAGAAGAGCAAAGTTCTCTAATATTGAAATTTCAAATCCATGAAAACAATATTTTTGAGATTTCGAGCAGCCGGCCATTTGAAATAAAGTTTAGTTATGGAATTTTAATAGCGCAGGCACTCTCAAGCTTTTTTGAGGTTACGCTTTATAATAATACTTTAAGATATGAAAAGGGGATTTTAATTTCGGAAAAAGAGGGTTCTTCTGATTCTGAATATCCGCTACATATTTTGTTCGAACCTGACAAAAGCATATTTAATTATAAATTAATTGAATACCACCAAATTTATCATCGGTGCAAAGAACTGGCTCAGCTGAACAATAATGTAACTTTTATTTTGAATGACAAAGAAAACAAGAATACTATTCATTATGATAATGGCATTCTGGAAATATTGAAGGAGAATATATATGATTTTTATTTAAATTGGAGAGGTACAGTGAGTATGAATTTTGATATAAGTGGCATACAAATATCCGCTGCAATTTTCTACTATTTTGAAAGTGATTGTGCATTGAGCTTTGTAAATAATCATAGAACATTTGAAGGGGGTACTCATGTTCAGGGTTCAATCGACGGTATCTTCGATGCATTTAAAATTTATATTCGAAAGCACAATGATAATTTAGTAAAAATTGAAAGAAGAGACGTCGTGGAAGGCTTGAATTATGTAATAAGTATAAAAATACGGAATCCAAGCTTTGCGGGAGCAACCAAACGTCAATTGACCAACGTTGAGATAAAATCGATTCTCAAAAAAGCTGTTTCGGAAAAACTCTTGGAGATACTTGAAAAAGATACAAGTTTTTTTGAGGAGTCAAGAGTTTTAGAAAAAGTAAGGTTTAGGGAAACTATGAAAAGATTAAAATGAAACTTTATTTAATCATTTTTATACTGTCGAACGATTTTTTACATCCGCTCTGCGTTGTTAGGTAAACATGTGAACTTTGTTTTCCTTTGTCAGTATAGAAGCATTAAGTAATTATGCAATAATAAATGAGAGTTGATTAACACCTTCTCTCATTTTTTTGTGCCGGCGAGAAAACCCAAATTTTTCTTTAGTGCAAAATCTATAGATTTTACAATCAAATAAAGAAAATAAATATGAATTTTTTCCATATTGCACAAATGTATTAAATATCATGCCGTTTTAAATTCGTTTGGCAAGGAAGATGTATTTAATTAGCAATACATTTTCAGGTGATGAAATTGATTTTTATTGTATATTTAGACAAATCGCAAGTTGTTTTTTTGTTCAATAAGTATGAAAATGTTAAAAAAGTATTAGAAATTTGTGACATTTGACAAACAGATTTGAATTTGCTACAATCTTCTTAACGTTATAACATTATAATGTTAGTCAGTTTAAATAAATTATCAATCAACTGTTCAATGAATAATTTCATCGAATCAAATTAATTTTAGGAGGTAATAAAATGCTTAAAAAGAGAATCGCACTATCAGCAGCGCTACTTGCATTTGTGATGGGAATCACAGCCTGCAGCGGAGAGAAAGCGCCTGTACAATCAGGAGATGAAGGCACTGAAGTATCGGCAAATGAAAACTCAGGCGCAGCGTCAGGAGGAAAGATTAACTTCTGGCTTGACAAACTTGGCGAATCAGAAAAGATTCAAGCAATAACAGATGTATGGTCTGCAAACTCTGATGTAGAGGTTGCAATCCAAAACTATCCTGACACAGCCGCATATCAAACAGCTATGCAACAAGCTATTGACAGCCCGGAAGGCCCCGGAATGTTCACATGGTGGAGCGGAAGCCAGCTTGAAACACTTGCCAAAAACGGGAAGATTGAAGACTTGACAGCAGAATGGGATAGCTACATTGCAAACGGCGTTTCAGCAGACATCAAAGATGCTTTTACAATCGATGGAAAGGCTTATGCAGCACCATACAGCGTGCTTTATAATGTAATATTGTACAACAAAGAAGCATTTACAAAGGCCGGCATAACTGAGGAGCCAAAGACATTCGATGAATTCTTGAGTGCTTGTGAAAAACTCAAAGCGGCCGGAATCACTCCAATCGGTCTTAAAAATGATTCATGGGCAAGTTTCATATGGTTTCAACAAATGCTTGGTTCGTATGACCCACAATTATACATAGACGTTTGCTCCGGCGCAAAGAAATATACAGACCCTGATGTAGTCAAGGTTATGGAAATATGGAAAGATATGTTTGATAAAGGTTATTTTGCAAAACCAATCGGATACATGGATAACTATAAATCACTTGCACAAGGAACATCGGCAATGATTCTTGAGCCAAGCACAACAGTGACAGACCTTGTTCAAAACTTTGGCCTTGTTTCGGGTGAAACAATTGACGTTATGTCTCTTCCAAGCATGTCGGGCAAAAAAAGTGTAATTTATTTTGAAGCATCACCAATCTGCGTTTCAACTGCAAGCAAAGAAAAAGATAACGCAAAAACAGCTCTCAGCGACTTTTTCAAAAAAGATACTCAAAACGAACTTTTGACACAAACAGGTATTGCGAACACATCACAAGTTGAGCTTAATGATCCGTCAATCGGAAAGACAGTACAAATGGCAGCAGATTCTGCCAACTATCAATTGATATTGAGATATTATGAAAACACTCCTGAAGATTTGAGAAACTATGCACTTGACGAATTATCAAGATTCATGTATTCCGGCGCGCCAATCGACGAGGTTCTCGGAAACATTCAAAAAATTGCGGACGAAGCTTTTGCGAAATAATTTCAAATCAACTTTTCGCAATATTATTGTATTGCTGCAATTACACAGTTAGCTTATACAGCGGTTTGATTTTTTACTGACTATTATATCTTGTTTTCGACTATATATAATCAAAAAAAATCAAACCGCAAAGTATCCATATATTGTTAAAATGCTATAACGATTCTAATGCAGAAATCCTATCCTCAAAAGATGGCTGCTCGAATTTCTCAGTCTTATCAGTTCTTTTTTGAATTGGAAATCCGCTGGCTTTAATAACCTTAAAGGGAGTGAAGCAATGAACAGAAAAAAAAATAAGACATTAAAGAACTACTTATATCTTATGCCGGCAGTACTGCTTGTTGTTGTATTCTTTATATCATCTATAATTTACACAATACGTCTCAGCTTTTATGAATGGGATGGATTTTCTGAAATGAATTTTGTGGGGGTGCAAAATTATATTTATCTTTTTCAAGACCCCAACTTCAAAGTTTCTGTGATTAACACCATAATATGGGTGGTTTGCTCATTGATTATATCGCTGGTTGTTCCCCTTATTTTTGCAATTTTGATATTAAAAAGTTCATGGATCACCGGCTTTAAAAATATTTTTTACTTTCCGACAGCTCTTTCGGGCGCAGTTGCAGGTATTATCGTTGCTTCGATGATTTCGATTTATGGAATTCCACAGATTTTCGGATTGCTTGGGTTTGAGAGTCTGGTTTGTGACTGGCTCGCTATTCCCTATGTTAATACCTTTATAATGATTTTGATGGGCACATGGCAGGGAATCGGTCTGAACATGGTTTTGTTCATTGCGGGGCTAAACAGCATACCCCAATCGCCGATTGAAGCGGCAACGATAGACGGTGCAGGCGTTTACAAACTCTATGCAAACGTTGTTCTGCCCTTGCTTAAGCCAACCATTATTGTTGTTTTGCTAATGTCATTGGTCAACAGCTTCAAAGTTTTTGACCAGATTTGGGTTATGACAAAAGGCGGCCCATACAGAACATCCGAAACTCTTGCGCTGACAATGTATCAAGAATCCTTCATCAGAAACAAGTTTGGAATTGGCTCTGCAGTTGCTGTAATTTTGACAGCTGTAATTTTAATTATATCGTATTTTAATATTAAAAACACTTTCAATGAAAACGAAATGATATAGCAGAGGAAAGGAGGCTCATATGGAGAAACGATCGGCAAATTCAAGAACACTGATTAATTTATTATTATCAATTTTTGCAACCATCTGGGTATTTCCTGTTATATTCACGCTCTTGGGCAGTGTGAAAACAAAACAGGAATATAATATGGGAAATTTTTGGGATTGGCCAAAAAGCTTCCATTTGGTTGAGAACATAAAGAATATAAACGGAAGAATAAATTTGATGGACGGTATGCTAAACAGCTTGCTCTATGCTTTTACAGGAGCGGTTTTATGCGTTATTATTTCATTATTGGCAGCATATGCTATTTCTCATTTGGAAATAAAGTTTAGAATGTTTTGGTTTCTTTTGATTTACAGCGGAACAATATTCCCTTTTCAAATCTATCTGATACCCGTTTATAAAGGCTATTCTTACACAGGTCTTTATGATACAAGGTTTGGTATGGTTTTGTTTTACACAGCCATTTGTGTACCTTTTGCAATGTTTGTTTTCAGAAACTTTTTTATAGGCATCTCAAAAGAAATTTGTGAATCAGCCAAAATTGACGGAGCATCCGACCTTAGTGTACTTATTAATATATTCGTGCCAATGTCTGTTGCCCCTATTTCGGTAGTCTTCTTGTCGCAGTTTAACTGGATTTGGAACGAGCTTATGTTTGGCTTGACCTTCACGAAGTCGCCCGAAATAAGACCTGTTATGGCTGCTGTTTCATTAGTGGGAAAATCAAGCATACCGGAAGTTCTGTGTGCTTGTATTATAGCATCATTGCCAACTATTGGCCTGTTCATGCTTTTGCAGAAAAACTTTGAATCGGGCTATGCATATCAAGGAAAATAGAGGAGGAAATTTATGAATTTAACTAGAAAATGGGATGTTTATTTGATTCATCATTCACATACAGACATCGGCTACACAGAAAGGCAGGATAAACTCACAAGATACCATGTTGATTTTATCAAACAGGCAATTGATATATTAAATGAAATTCACAAAGAAGAAAACCACCCTGCAAAAGGCTTTGTTTGGCAATGCGAAAACCATTGGCAGATTAAAAACTTTTATAAAAATGCAGATAAAGCGTATATTGCGGATTTTGAGAAATATGTTAAGTCGGGCGAAATTGGTTTGTCCGGTAACTATCTGAATATGACTGACCTTGTTTCCGCAGATATTTTGAACAGCAGAATCAAGCAGGCTCGCGAATATGGAGATAAAATCGGCGTTAAAATTGACAGCGGTATGGCGGCAGATGTTAATGGTTTTTCATGGGGTTATTCAGAGGCTTTGTTTGATAACGGCGTTGAAAACTTCTTCTCCTGCCTCCATTCTCATCACGGAATGTTTCCTCTTTATAAAAAATTTATGCCGTTTTATTGGGAAACACCAAAGGGCAACAAGATTTTGGTTTGGAACGGTGAACAATATCATTATGGAAACGAACTCTTGTTCGCTCCCCATGCCGCTTCTACATATATGACCTATGATAAAATCGGCGCAGATATGAAAAAAGATATAGTTTTCAAAGAAAATAACGAAGAGACGGAAAAAAAAGAGCTTGAAATTCTTGATGAAAGACTTGGAAGACTTTTGGAAAACCTTGAAAAAGACGGCTACCCTTCTGACATGATACCGTTTATGGTTTCGGGATGTATAACCGATAATGCTCCGCCAAGCGCAGAAATTGCGAAAAGGGTCAACAAACTGAACGAAATATATAACGGCAAAATTAGCTTTAAGATGGTAACGCTCACTCAATTCTTTTCCGAGCTGAAAAACAGATTCAAAGATATACCAACATATAGGGGTGACTGGAACGACTGGTGGGCTGACGGTGTTGGCTCAACGGCAGATGCTGTCAAGATTTTCATGCTTGGTCAAAGAAAATACAGCCTATGCAAGAAGCTAGACACGGAGGGAAGCCTTGGCAAGCCTGAATTAATGGAGGAGGCCGCAGAAAATCTTATGCTTTATGCTGAGCATACATGGGGTTATTCGTCCTCTGTATCCGAACCTTGGGAAAGTCTTGTTGGTGAGTTAGATTTTAAGAAAGCCTCATATGCTATAAACGGAAATTCAGCCGCTGCAATAAACCTTGATACAATTTTGGCAGCTAAAGGCGAGGTTAGCATAAAAGCGTTCAAACCACAGGAGTATAAGGTTATTAATCCTCATGATTTTGATTTGACGGCAACGGCTTTAATATTTGTTGAGTTTTGGGAATACCTTGATGGAATTGATTTCTCACTTGACACACCGTTTGAGGTATATAATTTAAAAACGGGAGAAGTTCTTAAATCACAAATAAAAAGAATTGCAAGAGCCTTCCAGATTGAAGTTTTAGTTTCTCTGAAATCTAAAGAAGAGATGGAAATTGCATTAAGGCCAACTCGTCAGCCAAAGAACGGTTGTGTGAGAATTGGTTCGATGGTTGGTGCGGAAGGTGTTTTAGACATTTCCATCAAAGGCGAATATCCAAAATTTGCTCAGTGCATCGAGACTGATTATTTCAAACTTAAATTTTCAGAGGCATATGGACTTGTTTCATTGATTGACAAAAAAACAAATAAGGACTTAATCGCGGAAGACAGCGAATTTGCTCCTTTCTCGGGCATCTATGAGGTTACAGACATAAAAGAAACTGCTTGTGAAGAACGGCGCAGAATGGGCAGAAACAGAAAGATGCCAAAAACAAGAAGATATGAATCCTTCCTTACAGATATGCATATTGTAGAACATGGTGATGTATATACGGCTATTGAGCTTGACTATGAGCTTGAAGGAACAAAATTCTACAGCGTGTTCATAAAGGTTTATAACGATTTACCGAGCATTAATGCAATGGTTAGAATACACAAAGAAAGCGTTTGGGAACCTGAAAATCTTTATATCGCCTTGCCATTTACGCTTGGCTCGGATGAAACAAAGTATATCGACAAAACGGGTTGTATAATCCGCCCGGGCATAGACCAATTACCGGGCTCTAACAAGGAATTCTATTTGCTTCAAAACGGAGTTGTTTTGGAAGATGGCACGAGGAGCCTTATGGTTGCTTGCAAAGATGCTCCGCTTGTTACTTTTGGGAATTTGGAAGCAAAGGTTATAGAGCTTTGTGACTCGAAAGATGAAGACTTTAATAAGGAAACAACATTCTCGTGGGTTTTGAACAACTTTTGGGAGACAAACTTCAAGGTTGATTTGGGCGGATTCTATGAGTTTGCTTATTCAATATCCGTTAGTGATAAAATAACAACAGAACAAGCGTTCAAGGTTTTGGAAGCAGGAAACGAAGGCTTGATTGCCTTTTATATATAGCAAATTAATTAAATATTTATTATTCAACGGGCTTTATTCACGGTCAAAAGCATGTGGCAATTAATAAATTTATAGTGTATACTAAACGTATTAACATTATAATATTATGAGGTGAAATGACATGAAACTAAACCACGAAAAAGGTTCCGCACCTTTATATTTTCAAATTTCGAATATTTTGAAAGAAATGATAGAAGAAGGCGAGTTTTCCAGCGGCGATTTATTTTATAGCGAAAAACAACTGCAAGAAATGTTTGGCGTTAGTAGAGTGACGGTTCGCCAGGCGGTTAGTTCTCTGACAAACGCCGGATACCTTCAATGTTCCAGAGGAATCGGAACGACGGTTACATTTAGAAAAATTGACGAAAACCTCAAAAGAGTCATTAGTTTTTCCGAAGAAATGAAGCAGCATAATGTTGAGATGGAGACGGTTTACAGCGAGATTTTTCTTGAAAACCCGAACAAGGCTGTTGCCTCGGCTCTAAAAATAGACTATAACAATAAGGTTTATAAAATTATTAGAGTAAGAAATGCAAATAATCAACCGCTGGTCTATTCGACAACTTATTTGAATCTTGATTTTGACTTTCCACTAGAGCCTAAATTATATGAAAAATCTTTATATGAATTTATGAACCGTGAGTTTGGCATACATATAATCAGCGCACAAGACACCCTTGAGGCTGTTTCTGCAAACCAAACAATTTCGCAGCATTTGAAAATTCCCGTTAATTCCCCTGTATTTAAAAGAAGCAGATGGGCACAGGATCAATATCTAAAAACTATAGAGTATTCCATATGTTTTTATCCGGGGAACAAATATAAGTACTCTGTTATGATTTAGGTTTTGAAAGTTTTTATTAAATTAGTAGCAAGTCTAAGCAATTTACAGCGGTCCACTTTCCTTATTGAAAATATTTTTAGTGGAAAGTGGATTTGCTAATTATACTATTTTCATTTTGATAATACTAATTCCCATTTAATTTGTAGAAAAAAATTTTCACAGAGAAGCGTTTCGCGCAACGCTCCAATCGCGAAATGAAATATTTTTTTCTATCCTTTATTATGAAAATAGTATAAAACCAAGAAAAATCAAACCGCATTACAATCAATATATTGTTAAAATGGTATAAGGAGAGAATTAAATGTGCAGAAAGTATAGTAAATTTAATAACTATGAGTTGTTCCCTTTTAAAAGAATCGACGGCTTTGACAACGAAGCTTTTGAAGGATATGAAAGCATATTAGACGAGTTTAGAAGATTGCAGGCCCTTGGCAAACGAGTTTTTGTTTTGGATTTTTATCCGGGCGTTAACAAAAAAGAGGTGCTTGAACAGATTAAAAAACTTAATCCTAAGATAATAATAGACTCTGATGAATGTACATATCCTTCTGAAAAATTAAACGAAATGTTTGAAGACAACTTAGGCACAGACAGGGTTTTTGGGATTATGTGCTATAAAAATATAGATTGGTGTTTTGACTCTTCACGTATTGAAGCGGCCAGGAAAACTTTGAGTGAGAACAATGAAGGCACAGTTTTTGTAATCGGAACTGGCGCCGGACTTATTACAGAAGGCGATTGCTATATCTATTTTGATTTGGCAAGATGGGAAATTCAGCTTAGATATAGAGACGGCATGAGCAACTGGAGATGCGAAAATGCTGATGCTCCGATACTTTCGAAGTATAAGCGCGGTTTTTTTATCGAATGGCGTTTATGCGACAGGTACAAAAAGGACAGAATTGAAAGATTCGATTATATTGTTGATACAAACAAAGCGAACCTGCCTAAAATGATAAGCGGCGAAGCTTTTCGTTTTGCTCTTGATAAAGTAAGCAAAGAGCCGTTCAGGGTTCAGCCGTATTTTGACCCCGGTGTTTGGGGCGGCCAATGGATGAAGCAGAACTTTTCTTTGCCTGATGATAAAGAAAACTATGCATGGAGTTTTGACGGAGTTCCTGAAGAAAATAGCCTTAATCTCAAGTTCGGTGAAATTGTTGTTGAACTTCCTTCCATTGATTTAGTGCTCTATAAACCAAGGACTCTTTTGGGCGAAAGAGTTCATGCCCGCTTTGGCACAGAATTCCCTATCCGCTTTGACTTCCTTGACACAGTTGAAGGCGGAAATCTATCTTTGCAGGTTCACCCTTTGACAGAATATATCCAACAGAATTTTGGCATGCATTATACACAGGACGAAAGTTATTATCTGCTTGATGCAATCGGCGATGAAACCTATGTTTATCTCGGCTTAAAAGAAAATGTGGACAAATCAGAATTTGAGAGAGAACTTCGCCTTGCTGATAAGGGAGGATATGAGTTTCCTGTTGAAAAATTTGTTAATAAAATCAAGGTAAAAAAGCATGACCATGTTTTGATTCCGAGCGGTACAATACATTGTTCGGGAGAAAACACAATGGTTTTGGAAATTAGTGCAACTCCTTATATATTTACTTTTAAGCTTTGGGATTGGTCTAGGGTAGGTTTAGACGGACTTCTGAGACCTATACATATTGACCATGGGCTTAAAAACATTCAGTGGGACAGAGATACAAATTGGGTTATGGAAAATTTGGTGAACAGAACTGAAACGATTCATAATGAAGATGGATTGCTGATTGAAAAAACAGGACTTCACGAAAGAGAATTTATCGAAACAATCAGATATAGCTTTAATAAGGAAATAAGCTTTAAGCCGATTGACAGCGTTAGGGTTCTAAACTTAATTGACGGCGGCGAAGTCACTGTAACTTCTTCCGAAAACAAATTTGAAGATTTTGTTGTGCATTATGCGGAAACTTTCATAATCCCTGCATCTGCCGGAGAATATAAAATTAAACCCACTGGTGTATCAGAAGGAAAAGAAGTAAAGCTAATTGAGGCATGGGTTAGATAAAATATTTCCATTTTTTCACTTTTTAGAATGGAAATAGTATAAGGAGGCTTTTTAATGGATTTGAAGGCAGAATGGAGCAGGCGTCTGGATTATTGGATGCTTGCACTTACAGAAGATTTTTACCTCCCACTAGGCGAAATTTGCTTCGAGGGTTTTGAGACATTTGAACAACTTGGCAGAGAAGTTGCCGCAAAGCAAGAATTTAAGCCAATGCCTGTTGGAACAGAATGGGGACAGACATGGCAGTATTGTTGGCTTAGAAGCAAGATCGTTCTTCCAAAAGCGGCCGAAGGTAACGTCATTGTTATGAACCTAAATCCCGGCGGAGAATCAACGCTCTTTGTGAACAACCAAGAGTTTGGCACAAAGAGAGCAGAATGGGTTACAATTCCCCATCATTATTTCAGCGATAACTTTTTGACAGAGTCGGGCAAGAAGGGCGAGTCCTTTGACCTTCTTATCGAGAGCTATGCAGGGCATTACTATCCGGAAAGCGTTTTTGGCGGTGTTGCAACGGGTCCTGTTTTGCCGGGAAGCTATCAGGATCCGAAGGAAGGCAAATATAGAACACGGATTGATAAATCAACTTTTGGCATATGGAATGAAGATGCATATCAATTGTGGCTGGATGTTAAAGTATTGAGTGAAATTATGGGAAGCCTCAGCGACGGAAATATCAGAGCTTGCAAGATTGCCGAAGGTTTGAAACAGTTTACTTTGGCTGTTGATTTTGAGCAGGACAGAGACAAAAGAATTTTGGAATATAAAGCGGCAAGAAAAAAATTGGCTCCATTGCTTATGGCTAAAAATGGTTCAACTTCTGCTACAATATACGCAATCGGAAATGCACATTTAGATGTGGCATGGCTTTGGCCTATACAGGAGACTGTCAGAAAAACTGCAAGAACTTTTGCACAGCAATTAAGACTTATTGAAAAGTATCCTGATTATAAGTTTCTGCAAAGTCAACCTCATACATACAAAATGTGCAAAGACAGTTATCCCGATTTATATGAACGTATTAAAAAAGCTGTTAAAAAAGGCAATTGGATATGCGAAGGAGCAATGTGGGTCGAGCCTGACACAAATATGGTATCGGGCGAATCCTTGATTAGACAATTGCTTTATGGCAAGAAGTTTTATAGAGACGAGTTTGGTATTGAATGTGAAATACTATGGCTTCCCGACACCTTTGGCTATTCTGCGGCACTTCCTCAGATTTTGAAAGGTTTTGATGTTAAATACTTAGTAACACAAAAAATATTTTGGTCATACAATCAAGGCGAACAATTTCCATATCACTATTTTAACTGGAAAGGCAGTGACGGTTCGCAAGTTGTGGCATATCTGCCAACGGATTATACCTATAAGACAAATCCAAAGGCAGTAATTGATGTTTGGGACAACAGAGTGCAGAAAGATGGTCTTGACAAATTTTTGTATCCATATGGATACGGAGACGGCGGCGGCGGCCCAAGCAGAGATTATGTTGAATATGCAATAAGAGAAAAGGATATTGAGGGCGTTCCAAAAGTAAAAATGGCGCACCCTATTGAATTGTTCAGAGACCTGGAAAATGAAGGCGGCGCTGAACACACATATAATGGTGAACTATACTTCTCTTGTCATAGAGGGGTTTATACATCACAGGCGGGGGTTAAAAAAGGAAACAGAAGAAGCGAATTTGCGCTGAGAGAAGCCGAGATTTGGTGCTCGATTGCAATGATTGCCAATAACTTTGAATACCCTAAGACTGTTTTTGAGGAGGAATGGAAAAAGGTTCTGCTCAATCAATTTCATGATATACTGCCAGGTTCTTCGATTCACAGAGTTTATGAGGAAGCGGCGATTCTACATGATGAGGTTATCAACAAAAGCACTGAGCTTGCAAAACAGTCAGCATCTGCCATTGCTCATACAGGCTCTGCTGAAGCAAATGCGGTTTCTGTATTTAATTCTTTGTCATGGGAACGCAAGGCTATTGTTGAACTTCCGATGAGATTTGCAGAAGGAGCAAAGGACAGCAAGGAGCAGACTTTAGCACTTAAAGTTTTGCCTGACAAAGTTTTAGCAGAAGTTACTATACCTGCTTGCGGGTATGAAACCATTGTGCCTTCGAACAAAAGCAAAGAGCCTGATAATGCCGCAAAGGCTTTTCTCGATTCAAACGGAGCAGTGCTTGAAAACGGATTAATCAGAGCAAACTTTGATGCAAACGGCGAGATTTCATCGTTTATAATCAAGTCCAGCGGAAGAGAGTTTGTACAGTCGCCTATGAATCATTTTACTCTCTTTAAAGATGTTCCAAGATTATTTGATGCTTGGGATATTGACAGCCCTTATGAACAACAGGAGATTGAACTTGATGCAAAGGCTAATATCGAGCTTATTTCAAATCATCCATTGGAGAGCATTATAAAGATTAGCAAAACCATTGGTAATTCGGAGCTTGAACAATTTGTTTCGATTAAAGCAGATAGCAGAAGGATTGAGTTTGACACAAAAATTGAATGGAATGAGCTTCACAGATTATTGAAAGTGAGTTTCCCGGTAAACGTTTATGTTGAAGAAGGAATAAACGAAATACAGTTTGGCTATATAAAAAGACCATCGCATCGTTCAAGGCAGTACGACAAAGATAGGTTTGAGGTTTGCAACCATAGGTATACAGCGTTGTGCGACGAAAATCATGGGGCAGCTGTCCTAAATGACTGCAAATACGGCGTTAGTATGCTTGAGAACACAATTAGCCTTACGCTTCTTAAAGCTGCTTCGTCACCTGATATGAGAGCAGACAATGGCACGCATACATTTACCTATGCATTTAGTCCTTGGGAGGGTACTTGGTTTGATTCGGATATAGTCAGACAAGGATATGAACTTAACCTTCAGCCAACGCTTACTGAAGGAGGAAGTGGAAACAAAAGCTTTTTCTCAATCGAGAATGCCGATAATATAATAATCGACACCGTAAAAGCGGCAGAGGACGGAAGCGGCGATGTTATTGTCAGATTATACGAGAGCAAAAAAGCAGATACTGTTTGCTCTTTAATATACCCCAATTCATTGGTTTCGGTCAAAGAATGCAATATGGAGGAGAAAATTTTGGGAAATTTGGAGGCTGACGGCGGCAGCGTTCGTCTTGGGTTTAGAGCCTTTGAAGTTAAGACCCTAAGATTTAGTCTGAAGTAGTGCAATAGCCATGACAAAAGAAGGCTAACATTTTTATCGACTTGGTTTTTTATAATTATATATTGAAATGCTTTGTATTTTATCGACACACGTGGAGACGGTCGTAATGATGCAACATGTATAAAGAAATGTAGAAATATTAAAAATCTAAGTATTTAGATTTAAACCCCGAACTAATACTATTTTCATTTTGATAAGTAGAAAAAAATCTTTCACAGCGGAGCGTTTCGCGCAGGCTTCAAGCGCGAAATGAAATATTTTTTTCTATCCTTTATAATGAAAATAGTATAAAAGGTTGATTTTACAGGTCAGCCTTTATTTTTTTGCTTTGATATATATAATCTTTAACTCGATGGATATACTTTCTTGAAAATAAAATAACTATAGAATTTAAAACTCACTGAATGAATATTGAATTCACGATATTTTGATGCTGCGGAATAATTGATAACTTATGTTATGGATATTAGACAATAAATTGCCGATGAAATATTCGCGATTAAATTACACATTTTAGGAATACTGGTATAAACCTCACAAATGTGAAAACAGGTTTTATGTCAATCATTTTACATTCAAATTAATATTTCGAATTTTTTATGAAATATAAATAATAATTATAATGAATGGAGGAAATTAAATTGAAAAAGATTGTGTCTCTTGTAATAGCTTTCGTTATTTGCTCTGTCTTACCATTACAATCTTTTGCAGCAAGTAGCAACATCCAAGTTTATGTAAATGGACAGGTTTTAGTAACGGATGTTGCACCGGTTATTGATAGTGGTAGAACGCTTGCCCCTATGCGCAGCATATTCGAAGCCGTAGGTGCGGAAGTTACATGGCATTTGGAAGAGAGTAAAGTAGTAGCTCAAAGAGGTAGTACGAGTATCCAATTAACAATTGGAAATACTAGGGCATTTTCTAATGGTGAAGAAGTGATTTTGGATGTTCCGCCGAAAATTGTAAACGGAAGAACTCTTGTGCCATTAAGGTTTGTTTCTGAAGCACTGTCAATGGATGTATATTGGAATGATTATGCCAATATAATTTTGATTAACGACGGCTTACAGAACAAATATGACTCGACCGGTCAATTTACCGAGTATAAAACGCAAATAAAAGGGACTGCTCCAGATGGTTTTGGGCGAAAGTATGATGAAGTCGGGAATTTAATCTATGAAGGTCAGTTTTCAAATGGTTTACGTGACGGTTTTGGAACAGTTTATTGGGTCAATGGAGATAAATATGTTGGGAGTTTAAATAACGATAAAATTAGCGGGAATGGAAGGTTGACTCACGCAGGACTGGGAAGTTACGATGGCTCGTTTTTAGATGGGTTGAGGCACGGAACAGGTACTTTTGTATGGAATAACGGTGATAAATATAGTGGGTCATGGAAAAATGATAAAATGGATGGTGTCGGATTATATACTTTTAAAAATGGTGACCGATATGAAGGTGCATGGCTAGACAATCAAATGCATGGCGCGGGCATCTATTACTTTGCTAATAGCAAAGTATTTAAAGGAATTTGGGATAATGGAAAACAAATAGGAGGTGGTTTTGTTGATTAAATTTCCAGAAATAAAAAAAAGCATTGAAGATTTTTTGTACGAAGAAGAGGGGAACATTAATCGCAATAAAGTTTTGGTAATGGGTTCGCTAATGATCTTGACTGGTATTATGTTAGCCAAAGATGTCTTTGCTGCTCACCGGTCTCATAGTTCACATAGTTCACACCGATCCCATAGCTCTCATAGTTCGGGTTCAGGCGGTCATGGATCGCATGTGTCACATACATCACATATATCAGGAACAGATGGACATTCATCTGCACCGCAACATAATTCAGCACCACAACATAATTCAGCACCACAACATAATTCTGCACCGCAACATAATTCTGCTCCAGCCACAACCCCGGTTCTGCCGCCAAGCACAGTGGAAATTCCGCTACAATTCCAAACGCCTCAAATTCCGCCTAGTACACCACCGATGAATTAATGGAGGACATTTATGGAGCATACATTTAAAGTTACAGGAAGCACAGTACAGTTTAGTGTAGATACCAAGGTTTACCCTAGAATAGCTATTTTGAAGACTGCATATATTTTTATAGAGAAGTACTATATTTTCTTATCTATGGATAGCTCTAGCCTGTTAGTAGATATGAAAAGGAAAGATAAGTCATCAGTTGACGAACAAGATGTCGGTAATTTTTACAATGAGCTGTTGAATCAGCTTTTACGTGTTCAGATTTATCAGAATACAAAAAATATTAGAGAGTTAATAATGGCACGAGCCCTACATCACACTTGCCTTGAGACAGAAGATTCACCAACGATAGAATCAACTGAGGAAAACTACTTTCATATTGATGATATTGCTGAAGATTGGTTTGCTCAACAGCAGGAGGAAGTATGAACAAGCGAATTACTTTACATAATCAGATTTACCCTATCAAAGCCATTCAAAATAGCATAATGGCTTTTAGCTCTGTCTGTCCGATTCTCTTGACCAATATAAACGAGAATGAGTTCTCGTGTGACTTTGATTGCAAAAATGACGAATATGTTGAAATTAGGGATGAATTTTGCAATTACCTAATCGCTGTAAGTAATAAAAGTGATAATTATGCTTAACGATACTGTGACCAATGCCTTGCTTATACTTACGCTTATAGCTGCGTCTATAGCTACAGTTACGGACCTAAAGTATGGAAAAATATATAATAAAATGATAATTATATTGGGTTTGATTGGAGCACCTCTTGTTACTACATTATACGGCTTTTTGAATAAGGATTTATTACTGCAATTTATAATAAATTTTAGTATAACGATTATGCTCAGCTTACTGTTTTATGCTTTTAAAATATGGGCAGCAGGTGATGCAAAGTTAATGGCGCTCCTTGTATTTTTGCTTCCATACAGCTATTACTATAGCTATGAAGGAATGTACTTTCCCACTATATATATTTTTATTGTCATTTTTTCGTTGGCGTTTTTATATGTTGTGATGGAAAGCATATTTCTCAGTATACAAGATTGTAAAATGTTAAAGGCTCGAATAAAATCCATTCATATTTCATTAAGCGGAACGGTTAATTTTTTAATTATACTTTTATCTGGTATGTTGTTATCTGGATTATTTGCAAATTGTTTTAGTGTGATGTTTGGAGATGTCTTTCTTAAAAATGCATATGCATTTTCAATTTTGAATTTTTTTGCGCTAACACTTTTCTATTCTATCGTTAAAAGTAAATATATGTGTTATGCCCTTATAGTTGAAATAATTCTCAATACCTTGTTTGTGCTGGCTACAAAAGCAAATTTAGCTAATATAATTCCAATTAGATTGTCATCTGTGTTTATGGCAATAACGATTATATTTATCCGTTTTATCGCTGATACATATAATTACAGAGTAATTATGGCATCTGAAACGAGAGCGGGAATGGTTCTGTCGTACGCATCAGCAATACTTCTATCTTCATTCAAGAAAGGACCGACGATCTTAACTGATGAAACTACAAAAACAAGAATACTTGAAGAACAGGCTCAGGCAATCAGGAATTGGGCAGCGACGAGAAAAGATGAGCCTAGCATTAGCATTGTGAGATTGATGCCGTTTTCTATTTTTATACTAGTAGGGTTATTATTATACTTACTTAAGGGGATGATACAATAAATGGAAAATCAAATGGACATAGATTTCGATACTACAGAAAAGACGTTATTTATTACTAACCAGTGCAATTCAAATTGTGTTATGTGTCCTGATTCAGAAAATGCGCGAAGACGAGCATCTACTATTACTCTGGAAAGTCTGACAGAACAGATCGAAAGCTTCCCGAAAGATATAGATTTTCTCTGTATAACAGGAGGAGAACCGACGCTGCTTCGATATGATTTACTAAAAATATTAAAACGTTGCCGGGAAAGATTTAAGAATACCGATTTTCTTTTACTAACAAATGGCAGAAGTTTTTCTGATATAGAATATGTTCAAAATTTCCAAGAGAGCATTCCAAGTTTACTTCTTGTGGGCATACCAATATATGGGGTAACTCAAGAAGAGCATGATGAAATAACAAGGACAAAAGGAAGCTTTAAGCAAACCCTAAAAGGGATAGAAAATCTTCTTTCCAACGGTGTTTCTGTAGAAATAAGGGTAGTAGTTATGAAGCAAAACTACAAAAATTTAGAAATGATTTCTAGATTTATAGTTGAACATTTCCCGAAAACTGTACGAGTAAATTTCATGGGACTCGAAATTCTGGGCTGTGCGCTACAAAACAAGCCTTCTGTCTGGATTAATTATAACGAAGCTGTATCATATATCAAACCGGCTGCACTATACTTGATTTCACATGGAATCGACTGTCAAATATACAATTTTCCACTTTGTTATGTTGAAAAAAGTTTGTGGAGTCTTTGCAGACGCAGTATATCAAAAGAAAAGGTAAGATTCTCAGAGGGATGCGGTCTTTGTCGAGCAAAAACTGCATGTGGAGGCTTTTTTGCATCTACGCTTGCTGTTATTAAGCCGGAAATAACGGCTATTTTATGAGGTATTCTATGTATAATAACTTTAAATTTAAACGGATGGATGATCAATATTTAATTACCAATGATGGCGGACACTATGCTTTCTTGTCACCAAATGATTTTAAATCATTACTTTTTGATAAAGATAAGATGTCTTGCGAAAAGAGCGAAGAATTACGGAATTCTAGATTTCTAATATGCGAAGATAATGAGCTCTTTATCAATAATGTGTATCCAGAAGTAAGACGCTTCAAAGATTATTTATTCTCGTCCACAAGTCTTCATATTTTTGTTGTAACGACACTCTGTAACCAGAGGTGCATATATTGTCAAGCAAGTGTTTCTACGCAGGACAATTCTCAAATGATGGATGTAGAAACAGCCAGAAAAGCAGTTGATATTGCATTGAGTGCAAATCAAGAATATTTTAGTTTTGAATTTCAGGGCGGAGAACCTCTTATGAATTTTCCGATAATAAAATTTATTACGGAATATACTGAGAGTATAAGAGGTGACAAAAAAGTAGAGTATAGTATCGTTAGCAATTTGTTATTATTAGATAATGAAATCTTAGAGTTTTTTATAAAGTACGACTTTAATCTCTCAACATCTCTTGACGGAGAAGAAAGCCTTCATAACAAAAATAGACCGGCCATACGAGAAAATTCTTTTAAAGGCATGAGACAAGCTTTGGAAAGTATCAGAAAAAAAGGATTACCTATAAGCGCAATACAAACAACCACTCGGCATAGTCTCTCACAAGCCAAAGGAATTATCGATACATATCTTGAATTAGGATTTAATAATATATTCATAAGGCCGCTAACAAAATTAGGTTTTGCGTATAACAATTGGGATTCTATTGGATATACAGCAGAAGAATTTCTTGATTTTTATCAAGAAGCCATTTCTTATATTATAGAGCTCGGAAAAAAGGGCGTGCCAATTCGAGAAAATCATGCATCTATATTTCTCAAAAAAATACACAATAGGGATTCTGTTAATTATATGGAGCTCCGTTCGCCTTGTGGAGCCACGATAGGTCAATTGGCATATTACTACGATGGGAACGTTTATACATGTGATGAAGGACGTATGTTAGGCGAAATGGGAGATGACAGTTTCTGCTTTGGAAATGTAGACAAAATAACGTATCAGGATATTATGAATTCAGCTGTCTGTAAATCCGTATGTTCTGCATCATGCCTTGAGAGTATACCTTATTGCAGTGATTGCGTCTATCAGCCTTATTGTGGAGTCTGTCCGGTCATAAACTATGCTGAAACCGGAAGCTTGTTTTCACAAGTTCCTGCGGACTTCCGCTGCAAAGTTTATATGGGTATACAAGACATACTTTTCAAAATTATTAAAAATGGAGATGAGACCACAATAAAGCTTTTATATACATGGTGCTCTAATTGAGCAAATTCGAAAAATGCCCAAAGCATAAGCAATTAATTTCGTCATAAAGCAAAGAAAAGGCGAATACGGCATTCTCAGTTTTACAAAAACAAACCACCATATTTTAATTTAATATGGTGGTATTTTTAATTAAATATGCTTAAACTAATCAACAGCTTAAAGATTGATTGGTATTAATTAATATTTTGTTACTTTAGTCCAATTTTCATCTTTGTTTACCTTGGTATATTCATGAGCATTTGTGGCTTCCACAATAAAATAATATGCCCAGTAACCCTCGTGGAGGTCGGTAAAGTTTATCAGTTCAGCTTTATGATCTGCAATGGATTTTTCATCAATCACACGTTCGAGCATATGACAAGTTACTGTCACAGCCTCTGCGCGAGTAATTAGCTGCCCAGGTTTAAAAGTCCCATCGGGATAGCCTGTTACCCAACCGCGATTCACACAGTAATCAATTGAATCGGCTGCCCAAAAGTCGGAAGGTACATCGGTAAAAGAAGCCGCACTTTCTGTGTACGAGCCGTCAAATTTGGCCGCAAGCGTGGCAAATTCTGCCCGTGTGATAAATCCATCGGGGCGGAATGCTCCGTCAGGATATCCGGCGACTATAGAATTTTTCTCCATAAATCCAATATAGTTTGCATACCACTTATCGGCGGATACGTCGGAATAGGAGGCAGTGTATGCCATGTTTGGATCGAATCCTTTTGTCAATCGGCAGAGCATTGCAGCAGCTTCTGCCCTAGTCATATTTCGATCCGGTCGAATACTGTTATCAGGATAACCGACAATAAAGAGATTATGATCATTTTTGCTTAATGCCGGTTTTTCTGCATATTGTGCAATCAAATCGGTTTTGCTCCAGTCATTTCCATTGCTAATAGCTTGTCCTGCCGGAATTGTCAGCTTTGTGCCGTCACCCCATGTTATAATTAATGACACGTCAGAGCGGTTGCGAAGGGCTTCCATAACACTGTCCGGCATGTTGTTATAATCGGCAGCATCAATTGTAATCTGATCATTCTTATCAGCATTTTTAATTTTATTGACCACATCATCCCAGAAATTTGTCTCCGGATTTGTGTCAGGCTGAAGCTCAGGCTTTGGCAAGTTTGTCCCCGGCGTTATCGGTCTGTTTGTATTTTTTGGAGTATAGGCAAACGCATAGAGCGAGAACTTCTTTACATGAAGAACAGCTTCGTTGCCTGTAATTGGTTCGCAGTATTCGCTTCCATCTTCCGGCGGGGTGGTGCGCTGAGGTATCTCGGCCGCAGGTTGATTTTCGTGTACGCGGTATACTTTGAAATTATTGCCCGGCATTTTTGGCAGCGGCACATGAATAGTAAGAAGAACACCGGATTCCTTCAAAGGCTTGCTGATAGAATCTAAATCATTTTCTTCCACTATAGTTTTCCAAAGAGTAAGGTCTATATAAAGTGCCTTTTCTTGTCCGCCTGAAGCTTTTTGAATTTTCTCTACGTCAGAAAGATATTCACCCGGAGTTTTTTCATTTACACCCTGAGCAATTAGGTCTATTCTCGAAACAGAACCGTTTGCAACAATTTTCGTAATATCTTCATTTGTCAATCCGTCTTCGTCGTTCTCAGCCGGAGTATTATTAAAATAATCATATACTTCGTTTAGACCGCCCACGGCGATATTTGGTGTATCTTCGCCCTTATGAATCACTTGGGTAGATTTTTTGTGTTGGCCCGCCTTAATAGTTACTGCGGCTGGCTGACCGGATTCAACTGTCACAATATCTGTGATTGTACGTCCGTCCGGAGTGATTATCACAACTTTATAGGTACCATCAGGAATTCCGTTTACAGGAATGGTAAATTCGGTATCGTCGTTATCGGAAACATGACCATTGGAGGCGATGATAGCATCTCCGTCCTTTATATAGACTGTATACAAGCCATCCGATAACACATCAGAAGGTTCTTCCGCTGTTACAACTACATCTACTCGTCCGGTTGGAGTAGGTGCATTTCCGCTTCCTTCTGCAACCGAAGAAGTTTCGGGAACGTGGAATGTAAGGGAATCGTAGACTGTATAAGGATCATTTTTTCTGTTATCTGCAACCGAAACGCGCAATTCATAGTCAGCTCCGGCGATTAGTTCTTCAAAAGAAATATTGTAGCCGGTGGACCAGTTCCAATTGTCTGCAGCGATAGAATACCAATCTTCTGTTCCTACTTTGCGGTATTCCAATATACGTGTATCTTGGTTGATTTCATGTGCGCCCAAAGCGTACGTAGAAACAACCGTAAGATAATCTTCTGTAAGTGCTGTTGACAATATTTTAACGCTCAGCGGTTTGACAACATTGAATGTAATCGTCTTTGTCATTTCACGATGCGTATCGTTTTCAGCCGCTAAAGCTTTAATAATTGTAGCGCCGTAATGTTCAACGGTCGCCATGCCGTTCTCTATACTGACTGAGTCGCCGCTTGTGATGCTGTAGATTACATTAGGGTTAAGGCTTAATTCTCCGTCCGCGTAGGTAAAAGCGGCATCTAGTTTATGACTAATCGGGTCACGCTTGTTGCCGTATTCCACGGTATATTCTTCCGTACCGTCGAATTTCTGGAGATAGCGGTTATCAACAGGCAATTTGACCAGAGTATTAATCTGTGCATCACTGCCGTTCAGCATACGCACGTATAAATCATAATGACCTATTGGAATAGTAATTTTATCGTAATCAAAAATTGTTCCGTCGCCGATTATCGCTTCTTTTTTGCCCCAGTCGATTGTTTCGCTGCCTAAATCGGCGTAGCCGAACTGGTATTTTTCCGCCTTACGAATTTGATCTGTAATGCTGATGCTTACTACTGTTCCGGTGAAAGGCGATTCGTCCGTATAAGTTCCGCCCATTTGATACGAGATAGCAGTAGGCTGTATTGTAAATTTTTGGTCTGCCTTTGCATAGCCTAAATTTCCGGCCGCATCATAAAGAAAAACATGAGCGTAATAGTCAGTACCGACTGTCAGATTGCCAAAGAACGCAAGAGCCTTCGATGCCGAAGTTCCGCTAACATCTAAGAGCTTATCGGATGCCGGAGCAGACGGCTGAGATTCGTCGGTCGTAATGACAATGGCATATTTGGAAAGAGCCGAAGTATAGGTATTGTCACCTGACGAAGGGTTGTTTGTAAAACTAAGGTTAATAACCCCATTTGAAATACTGTTTACAACCGGTGTTGGCTTTTGGGTATCGCTTAATATTTTAAACTTGGTGCTGGATGGTACACTGGTGGTTACCGGGTCGGTAATCGGAACATTATACTGGAGTTTGACAGAATATTCTCCGATTGGCCAAGATTTATCCACGGCAAAATACATTCGTCCTGTACCGTCCGTTTCAGTCATTGGATTAAGGGTTATGGCAGAGCCGTCAGGTTTTGTCATAGTGTAAACAGGAGTGCATCCTGTGGTGTTGGTGCTTTGGGTATTGTCGAGATATATTTTAAGAGCATCGCTGCCAATCAGCTCACGCTGAACTTGACTGACCTGCTTTGAGTCGTGGCTTGAACTTTCTCTAAGCATAAGATTTGCTGCGACGGTCTTTTGCGATTCTGCTGCAGTGCCTTGCTGATCATTCCATGTACTTTCGTAGATAAGCCATGCTAATTTGGCGGCCAAAATTTCATTTGGGTCGCTGCCGGAATAAATATTATCTATGGCATTATCGGGTACATCATTAGTCGAAAAAACGTTTTTACTGTTTTCGCCTAAATAGGTTTTAGGAAAAATCTCTCCGCTTTCATCGGTTAAAAGCACGGATTTATCTCCTTGGATCAGACTTAAATAAGCCAAATCGGTGTCATTACCCTCTGCTGCATAGCTTGCGGCATTTTTGTCGGTCAGATTTATAAAGAAACGCTGACGGCTATCTTCTAAATAATCAGAAAACTGATAAGCATTTAGTGCCGAATCACCTGTAAGAGGTTCAGCAAATGCCATTTCTAAATTTGAGAAACGGAAAGCCGAGACATATTTACAGTTATGGCTATTGTAGCAAACAATCGGACCAAACCCGCCTAAGCCGGTATCGGTCAATGTATAAAAAGATGAACTGCCGCCGAGGATGTAGACAGGAGAGCCTTGAAGCTGTCCGTTGTCGTCAAGCTCTTGCATTGTGGCTTTAAGGCCTGTTGGTGTAATCGTAAGCTCTATATGGCTCTTTTTCCAAAAAGATGTGCCCGATTGGCTGTATAAATTTTCGCCTACTAGGCTTACACCGTCAATGCCTATAGACAGACCATTGGTATGGAGTTCTCTCAGGGGTACATTTGTCAGCTTGCAGAGATAAACGCCGTTTAAAGAAGTTGCTGGATCTCCGCCATTCTTAGGGGAGCCTTCATATTGGAAAAGGAGAGCGTATCCGTTTATTGTTGCCATAGAATCCTGATCCAAATCATCAGTTGTCATTACAGCACCGGAGTTAATGAGGAAACCTGCATAACTAAGACTGTGAGGCTGTGCGTTTGTTGCGTCTACGTCAAACTTTACTGTCTTTGTGCTGGTTGCACTTGCCGGATAGTAGAGAAAATCTGCATATGCCGGTTTGTCATAACCATAAAACTGCATAAATGTTTTGTCATTTTCCTTATCGGCATATATATGCTCTCGAAGCTGAGCACTTTTTCCAAAGGGAATATTGTTGTCTATCATCTCTTTTAAAGTTGTGTTTTTATATGCATCCTCTACATAGCTTTTGTTTGCAGTGGTCGGGGTGTTGTACCAGAGCTGCGGCAGATTGAGAAGCCCACGAGCCGCGGCATAACCTGCTTTCCATATAGCAAAATTACTGTACCAGCTAGTGTCAAAATGGTCAAAGAGATACCATTTTGTCAAATCAGTAGGGTCCAGAGCAGCGGCGGTCGTATTAAATCTGTAGGTTTGTCCGCCGCCTATAAGTATGGAAAGATAATTTTGAATTTTTAGGGAAAGAGCGTTGGGATCTACTCCATACGAGGGATCTACATTCATAAAAACATCGTAGTCTGCTGTATCTGAAACAACAGGACCTGTGCTTTTTAAGGTTCTGGAATTGAATTTACGTGTTGGTGCTTGTTCGGGAAGGAGAACGCCCAGATAAGGTGCGTATTCGGAATAATTGGACTTGTAAAGATCTTGGCAGTACGGGCAGTTAGTTACATGCTGTACCATTTCCTGAATTTTGGCGGACAAAACTTCAATATATTGTGCCTGTTCGGTATCGGTACTGTCTTCGCTGATGCTGGCTTTCAGCTCGTTCAGTTCATTTACAGTATTTACCATATTACTTAGATACATATATGCATCTTCGTTGCTGGCACAATATGTATCTGATTGTGGAGCAAGTTTATCGGAAATCTCATTTTTGTCTTCGTCGTTTTGGCCTGAAACAGAGCTCTGATTTTCGATGCTTTCATCCGAAATAGATTCTAGTTGGAGAGTCTCAGCGGCGCTGACTGTTATTGTAGGGCTTATACAGGTTGTTAATGCTATGGAAAAGGCCATGATCCCTGCTGTTATGTGCCTTTTAAGCGTCCATATTTTTTTCAAGTTAATTCCTCCGTAAAAGTAAAGATTTTAATATACGATGATAATTTATAAAACAGCTTTTATTGAAAGAAAGAGGTATGACGACAAGAAAAAAACTGCATATAATGCGTTTTTTCTAACGAGCTGGAATGCTTTGGAGCTTTCTCAGAAGCTGAATTTATATTTAAGCATTGTATAATACTGATTAGACTATTACCATCCTAAAAAAATGGTAATAGCATTATTTGAAAAATTTGTTATATATTTAACACAAATCATTCGTATCATTTATCGGTTGTTTTCGAATCCTTATTTATAAATAAATCAAATAAAAATCTGGTAATATAACGGTTTTATTTTTTGCGGACACATTTTGTTTTGGAATTATATATAAATTTGGAATAAAAAAAGCTCATTAAATATTATTTAATAAGCCTAATTACAATAGTATTTTTTTAATACATTAATAATTTCTTCAACTCGATTGTCTGCAATCGAATATCTTACATTTTGACCGGATTTATTGAAATCCAAAATTCCGTGGGCTTTAAGCAAAGCAAGATGCTGTGATAATGCCGATTGTGTTATATTCGGCACATATTTTGCGATTTCGCCAACGTTCATCGGGGACTCCATCAAAGCACAAAAAATCATCAAGCGGTTTTCATTTGCAAGAACTTTTAAAAGCTCTGCAATTTGTTTAGCTTTTTCTTCCAAAATAACATCCTCCACATTGTTGTACTATACTATTTCCATGTAAAAGGAGAGAAAAATGAAAATAGTATTAGTTATTACTAATGTACTGATATTTATTTAGGATGTCAAGGTGTTTAAACAAAAAGTTATACTATTTTCACTATTAAGGATAGAAAAAAATATTTCATTTCACGCTTGAAGCATGCGTGAAACGCTCCGCTGTGAAAATTTTTTTCTACTTATCAAAATGAAAATAGTATTATCTTTTATTCAAAAAATACTATTATGGCGGAATCATCTTTTGATGCCGAAATTAGAAATGATTTCAAAGCTTCAAAATCATTTAAAGTTTTCTCCAATAATTCCTTTTGGCTAAGTGTTTTATCAAAATACACTTTGGTATTCTCGATATCAGAAAAGTCAAAATTTTGTTTAATAATTGTAAAGTCTAAACCTTCAAAATCTTGTAAACATTGTTTAATTTGATCATTTGTAATATATCTGTAGCCGTATTCTTTTAAATCACTTTGTTCCATTTTATTAGATCCGAAAATAAGCGGCATTTCTTCGTTGGCCTCGAAAAGTGATTTTCCGTTTAGAATAAAATTTATCAAGTCCCAAGTTTCATTTAAAAACAAATAATCATTTTTAAGTAATTTATTTTCTATATAATTAAGAAAATCGTTTATTTCAATCTCGTTATTTATTAGTGAATCAAAAACAGGTTTAGAGATTTTACAATATTTAAAATGCATGAAACCACTCCTTCTATTGCGGTATGTTAAACATATACTATTTCTATTTATCTAAATGAAAATAGTATTAGATAATTAAATTTTATTTTGTAAATAATAATCAAGCTGTTATATAAAAAGTAGCTTTCCAACAAAAAAATAAGTGAATATAAGAGTGGTTTCTTGTCGATTAATAATAAAGTAAATTTGAATTTTCTATTTTTTAGAATTGAAATAGTATCAAAATGCTTCTGAATACATCTTTTAGTAAAGTTTTTGAAACAAAAATGTAATGAAAAATTATTGCCAAATCCGTAAATATTTTTAAAATAGTTAATAAAAACATTTTTTTATCCGTATATTTTATAAGCCCTTTATTTACGCTACCCTTGGCGAAGAATTTTCGACGCTTTGGTTTTTACAGTATAAGTAATCCGTGAATAGAATCAAAAAGTATTTGAGCCGGTTATAGAAGAATGTTATATTCAAAATAAATAGTAAAAAAGCTTAACTTTATTTAATCATCTTGAATAATAATGATAGTATACACTAATAAAATAGCGTTTCAATTTGACAAATTGTTACAAGATATTATTTTAAGCAATTTATATTTGCTAAATCTGATAAATTATTAAAATTAAATTTGAAAACAACTGTTATTAAGAAGCTTCAGAATATAGTACAAAACACTATCTCCCATTAAACCGCAGAATCCAAGGAGGATGTGCTTTCAAGGGAGAGCTGGTATAACAAGCTTTTTATTAAGTTATTTGTAAATTGCAACAGGCACGACTCATACTATTTCCAATTTTAATGTGTAGAAAAAAAATTTTCACAGCAAAGCGTTCCGCGCAACGCTTCAAACGCGGAATGAAATATTTTTTTCTATTCTTTAGAAGTGAAATCGTATCAGAATACGAAAATTGTGACAGTCGTGCTTTCTGACGCGCAATAGTATAAAAACGAAGGGAGAGAACTAAATGAAAAGAAAATACGAATTAGAAGAATCTATAAAACAGATAAAGCTCAACCCCGGTAATAACAAGAATTTTATAAGACAGTTGACAAATTCAAATTTATACACTCCGGTCAGAAATATTAATGAAGATATTAAAGGTACATCCTTGATTTTTAATACTCTTGTAGATAATAAGAATGATCAATATTTGATTTTTTTCACGAATATCGATGAAATTAGGATAAATGAGGGGCTTAGCAAGCAGGAAATAATTGAGATTTCTTATTATGATATTGTTACAATTATTTTTGACCAAAAATCAACCTACTGCGGATTTGTAATAAATCCTTTCAGTGATAGTATAATTGTTGATAAAGACGATATTTATCAAATAAATAATAGAACTGCTTTTTCTGAACCGGCTTTTGTGGAAGAGAACGCAATTTTTGGAGTACCGATAAAATACCCAAAAACAGAATTCGAGTTTATTAAACAATATTTGAAATCAATTAAATCGGTAAACAGCGTATATTTTACTTTAATGCAGCAGGGAAGTTCGGAAAATTATGTTTTTATTGTAGAGCATGATTCGGAATTTGATAAACTTAAACCGGAGATTTTTAATACAATATCTTTTTATCTTCCAAAGGAAATAAATATTTGTGTTATTGAATCGGACGACAAAAAGGCAAAAGAAGCGGTTAAAAACTCGATGTTGATTTATAAAAAAGAATAAATTTAAAAAGACGAATCAGCAATATCGGTTCGTCTCTTTTTTTTAGGAATTTCGGTATTCGGCTGGGGTTATACCGATTATTTTTTTGAAAATTTTGCAGAAGGCTGAATAATCATTGTAGCCTACAGAACGCGCGCAGTCGGATATTTTTAAATCCGGATTTTCAAGATATTCGCAAGCTCTTAACATTCTGAAATTTATTAAATAATTTTGCGGGCTGCTGCCAGTCGAGGATTTAAAAATTCGGCTTAAATGCGAACGGTTTAGATTTAATTGTTTTGATAAATCATCGATTTTGACATCGTTAAAATAATTATTATTGACATATTCTTTTATTGTATTAACATAAAGCTCGTTAATCGAATATTTTTTGTCATTCAAGGCGTTCAAGGACTTTTTTATAAATGAATCGAATAATAAAAACGACAGACCGGTTATTTTAATATTATTATAATTTTCAGAAAGCAATTCACTAAATATACCGTCGATTTCTTCATCGGCGTATTTTTGGTAGAAAATAGGATTTTCGGAGGATATTCCGATTTTTTTTAATAGTTCAGGAACAATAACGCCGTTGAAATCTATCCAAACATAATGCCAAGGATTATCTAAATCCGCATGATAATATGTCAACTGACCGGGACAAATCAAAAACGCATTTCCTTTTTCTAAAGTGTATTTATTTGCACCGCTCTCAAAAAAACCTTTTCCGGATAAAATATAATGTATCAAATACGAAGACCTGACATACGGACCGAAAGCGTGGCCGGGCGCACATTTTTCCTCGCCGATATTATATACGATTAAATCATTAAAATTGGATTTATCAATATAATGCATTTTTATATTACTCATCAGCATCACCAATAATAAAATATCACATAAATACAAATAGATGCAACAGGAGAATATTTTATTTATATCCCAAAAATAGTAAAATGCCTTTATATTTAAAAAAATATAGGAGGATTATGATGCCGAAAATTTGTTTTTTGGGAGCAGGCAGTACCGTTTTCGCCAAAAGCGTTCTTGGAGATTCAATGCTGACAGAATCGCTTTGTGAATCCGAAATCGCTTTATACGATATCAACGCCGAAAGATTGCGTGAATCGGAAATTATGCTGAACGCAATAAATGATAATTGCAATAAATCCCGTGCAAAAATATCCGCTTATCTTGATTTGGAAAAGGCTTTAGTCAATTCTGATTATGTAATAAACGCAATTCAAGTTGGCGGATACGAGCCTTCTACCGTTATCGATTTCGAGATTCCGAAAAAATACGGCCTTCGGCAGACAATTGCCGATACTTTGGGAATCGGCGGAATATTCAGAGGACTTAGGACGATTCCGGTAATGTTTGATTTTGCCGAAAAAATGGAAAAATTATGCCCCGACACGCTTTTTATTAATTATTCAAATCCAATGGCGATTTTGTCGGGAGCTTTACAGCGCTATACAAATATAAAAACCGTCGGGCTTTGCCATTCTGTTCAAATATGCGCCGACCGTTTGCTTCGTGATTTGGACATGCCGAGAGATAATGTAAGGTATAAAATTGCCGGAATAAATCATATGGCATGGCTTTTGGATATCCGGCGAAACGGTCTGGATTTGTATCCGGAGATAAAACAGCGCGCCGAAAACAAAAGAGAAAAACATAAAAATATGGTCAGATATGAAATAATGAAAAAATTCGGATATTATGTGACAGAATCATCTGAGCATAACTCCGAATATATGCCGTATTTTATTAAATCAAAATATCCCGAATTAATAGAAAAATTCAATATTCCACTGGACGAATATCCAAGAAGATGCGTGGAGCAAATCAGCAATTGGAAAAAAATGCGTGATGAGCTTGTAAACAATCCAAAATTGGAACACGAAAGGTCCAACGAATATGCATCATATATAATGGAAGCGATTGAAACAAATAACCCAATAAGTATAAACGGAAATGTTTTAAATAATAATTTAATAACTAATTTGCCTAAAGAGGCTTGCGTGGAAGTGCCATGCTTAGTTGATGCGCAAAAAATATCTCCTTGTTATGTCGGCGGTTTGCCGGAACAGCTTGCTTCGCTTAACCGAACAAATATTAATCCTCAATTATTGACAATCGAGGCGGCCGTTACCCGTAAAAAAGAAAATATATATTATGCGGCTTTGTTGGATCCGCATACTTCAGCGGAACTAAGTATGGATGAAATTGTTTCGCTTTGCGATGAATTAATCGTGGCTCATGGCGATTTTTTGCCAAAATATAGTTAAATTTTTAAAAAGCTATCGTAAAACATAATCTGTTTTTCTATGGCTTTTTATTTTAAAGAAATCATTTATTAATTAAAATTTAATATTTCAAGATATTGTTTTAAGGGATTTAGAGGATAAACTCCGGCTCAATATTTAATAAATTTAATTTTTTTTAAATAATTCTGTAATAATTCTTCCATATTTAAAAAAAATGGTTTATAATATAGATTATTGAAATATGGCGGTTTGGTTTTTGCCGCTGGTATTTTGTTTTTGAAATTATAAAACAATTTGTAAATATAGTAAATAGTTTTGGGCTGAATAAATTCTAGCTTTACGCAGATTGAAAATACTGCGGTATTATTAAATCTGCAAAAATTAAATCCATTGGTTTGAATATAGAGTTTTATTTGATAAAATATTATCCACTAAATGTTAAATTCATTTAGTAGAGTTGATTTTAGTAATATGATTTGAAAATTGTTTAATACATTCGTTATTTTCACTCTGTTTAAGCTGCTTTCAAGCAATATTACTACAATTGTTTTTAACAATTATCTTTTTTATTATTGACAAATTTTTTATTTTGTTTGTATACTAGTACTTATAAACAAAAGTTTTTTTTAAAATTTATAACTATAGTATAAAAAAAGAATATTTTATTTTTATTATTTTAGTGATTATATTTAAAACTTTATAAAATTAGCTATTATTTAGCCCCAAAAAAAATCAGGATTTTTTTAAAATTAAATATTTACAAAAATCTCCTGTTACTATACTATATTTTCCAAGGAGTGTTAATGAAATGATTTCAAACCAAATTTTGCAAAGCACTATTGAAGGTTTAAAAAACATTACAAGACGCGAACTTAGCGTTATTGAAAGAGAAGGCAAAGTTGTTGCGAGTACAGAAGAAGACTTAATCGGCACAGTTGTTGAGGGCATGGATATATTTATTTTGTCACAGGCGGAATCTCAGCTTATTCAAGGTTACCAATTTTTTAAGGTGTTCGATAACGGTATTTGCGAATATATTGTAAATATTAAGGGCGAAGATGAGGAAACATATCGAATCGGCAAAATAACTGCGTTTCAAATTCAGAATCTGCTCGTTGCCTACAAAGAAAGATATGACAAAGACAATTTTATTAAAAATCTATTACTTGATAATTTGCTCTTGGTGGATATATACAGCAGAGCAAAAAAACTTCATGTTGAGAATAATATCCGCCGCGTTGTTTATCTGATTGAAACAGAAATCGATAAGGATATGAATGCTGTCGAAATCGTGCGCAGTATTTTTCCGTCCAAAGGAAAAGATTTCGTTACGGCTGTTGACGAAAAATCCATCATACTTGTTAAAGAGCTTAGAGACAAAGACGGTATTCTTGAAATTGAAAAAATCGCGCATATGATTGCGGATACTCTGAGTTCAGAGTCCATGAGCCAAGCTTATGTTGCGATAGGTACTCCGGTTTCTGATTTGAAAAACGTTTCCGCTTCTTATAAAGAAGCAAAAATGGCTTTAGAGGTTGGAAAAATTTTCGAATCCGAAAGCAATATTGTAAATTACGAAAAACTTGGCATAGGAAGATTAATTTATCAACTGCCGACATCGTTATGCAAAATGTTCATTCATGAGGTTTTGAATAATGTTACAATAGACCAATTCGATGACGAGATTTTGATTACCGTAAATAAATTCTTCGAGAATAATCTGAATGTTTCCGAAACTTCCAGACAGCTTTATATACACAGAAATACGCTGGTTTACAGGCTCGATAAATTGCAGAAAATGACAGGATTGGATTTAAGGCGTTTTGATGATGCTATTATCTTCAAAATCACTTTAATGGTTAGCAAATATATGGCTTATAAAGAACACAATATGTTTTAGGAAAATTATTACAGCCTAAAGAAACTGCATCTTTATCTTAATACCGCTTTATTGCGGTTTTGATTGAGAGGAAGAGGTTATTGATATTATTAAATAGAGTGACAAAAGTTTATGAAAACGGGGTCAAAGGAGTCAGTGATTTGACAATAGACATTCCGGACGGTGAATTTGCATTTATAGTAGGCTCCAGCGGTTCGGGAAAATCTACCTTTATGCGTCTTTTGTTAAAAGAATTAGAACCTACTTCGGGGGATATTTTTATAAATTCAAGAAATATTACTAAGCTTAACAGAAAAGAGATTCCGTATTTACGGAGGCAAATGGGTGTAGTTTTTCAAGACTTTAGGCTTTTGCAAGACAAAACAGTTTATGAAAATGTCGCGTTCGCTATGCGGATTATTGGTGCTTCACAAAGAGAAATGAGGCGTGCTGTTCCTGCTATATTGTCCTTAGTCGGGCTTCAGAAAAAAGCTAAAGCCTTGCCGACTCAGCTTTCGGGCGGCGAGCAGCAAAGAGCGGCTCTTGCGCGCGCTATGGTAAACAGGCCGCCGCTTTTATTGGCAGATGAACCTACAGGGAATCTGGATCCCGATACCGCGTGGGAAATTATGTCTTTATTAGAAGAGATAAATCATCGCGGCACTACAGTAGTTGTTGCTACACACGCCAAAGAAATCGTTGATTCCATGAAAAAACGTGTTATCACGCTGAAAAACGGCGAGATTTCAAGAGATGTTAAAAAGGGTGGGTACAGCGATGAAAATTAGTAATATTAAATATTATTTAGGTTCTGCTTTTGAAAGTATTTACAAAAACAGGCTTATGTCTGTTGCGTCAATTTTAACAGTGGCATCTTGTATTGCGATATTTATATTTTCATTTTGTTTGGCAATCAACCTCGATTCCGTTTTGGAAAATTTAGAAAAATCTATTGCTTTTAATGTTTATATTGACGATAAAGTATCATATGAAGATTTTAATATGCTTTATAATGATTTAAAAGCCATAGAATATGTTGAAAAAGTTGAGGTCGTTTCCAAAGAAGACGCTCTGAAAAAAATGGAAGAAAAAATTCCGTCTTATATGCTGGAAGGTCTTAACGAGGATAATCCTTTGCCGAGGACTTTTGAAGTATATTTGGACAATACAAAAAATCAGGCTTATGTTTTAACAAAAGTTAATTTATTAAAATCTGAAATAGAGCAAAAATACGCGACTTTAAGCGAAGAAGATATTCAAAACACATCTGAAAATACAGAATCAGACAATACGGAAACTCCGCCGGTTGACCCTGACATTCCTCAGGTTTCAGAAGAACCATCTGCGCAAGATGTTTTAGATAATTTAGCGCCTAAAGAAATGATTAGGATTGCTTATACCGATACGAACAGGCTTATTGTAGTTAATAATGTTATCCGTATTGGGAGTATTGTCATAATAACAGGCATGGCTTTTTTGAGTATTGTCATAATCATGAATACAATCAAACTGACAGTAAACAGCAGAAAAAGAGAAATAAATATAATGAAATATGTAGGGGCTACTGATGGCTTTATCCGTTGGCCTTTCATAATTGAGGGCGTTTTGATAGGGGCTATCGGTGCGATTATACCTACTGTCGTGGGATGGTTATCTTACACCGAGCTGCTTAAATTAATAAACGATACAGTACCTTTTATAAAAAACATTTATTCATCCGGTTTATTTAAAACAGCTGATGAAATATTTTTTTACCTATCACCGATTTCGATTATTTTTGGTATTCTAATCGGCGTTATAGGTAGCGTTTCTTCGATACGCAAACATTTAAAGGTCTAGAGAAAGGATTATTAGGAGGTCTTTTTTTGAATAAGTTTTGTACTACGATATTAGTTTTTTTGTTGGTTTTTAGTTTAGCGTCCAGTAATATATTTGCCAGTATTTCTGATTTGAAAAACAAACAGGAAAAAGTTCAGGAATCGATTAAAGATACTGAGCAAAAACTCCAAGATACTCAAAAAGAGAAATCTATTGCAAAAACAGAAATGGAAATTTTGGATGCTCAGCTTGTGGAAGCAGCGGCCGAACTCGAAAGAGTAGAGTCTGAACTCGATACAACAAAAGTTCAATTAATAAAAACTATTAGAGAACTTGAAGATGCTATTGAGTCAAAAGAAAAACAATATGGTGTTTTTAAACAACGGTTAAGAGCGATGTATGAAAGCAACGATTCGGGATATATTGAAGTTATTTTGGAATCTAACAGTATTTCGGATATGTTGCAGCGTGCAGAATATGTAAACCGTATTGTTGAATATGATAACGAGATTTATAATAATTTGATCGAGATTGAAAATGATGTTTCGAATAAAAAGTCAGAGGTAGAGACTCACAAACAAGAGGTAGAAACCCTTGTTTATGAACAAACGGTAAAAACTGAGATTTTGGAAACAAAACTCACAGAAAAAGCAGATATGGTCAAGAAACTAGAATCAAACGAAGCTACATACCAAGAACAAATAGACCAATTAGAAGAATCTAATAAAGCAATTGAAAGACAGATTAAGGAAGCCGAAGAGGCAGCCAAGCGCGCCGCCGAAGAGGCTGCAAAACGTGCTGCTGAAAGTAAAAATAATAATGACTCATCTTATGAGCCGGAAGTTATAAATACCGGCACCGGCAGATATGTTTGGCCTGTACCGGGAAGATATTCGGTTTCGTCACCTTTTGGATACAGGACTAACCCGATAAGCGGACGCTCTGAATTCCATACGGGTATTGACATTCCTGCTCCGACAGGAACAAGCATAGTTTCTATTGATTCCGGCACGGTTATTTCTGCGGGCTGGGTAAACGGCTATGGTTATACGGTTGTTGTGGGGCATGGCAATGGTATCAGCTCTATGTATGCGCATAACTCAAGACTACTTGTAAGCGCCGGTCAATCTGTCCAACAAGGTCAAGTAATAGCAAGAGCAGGAACAACGGGATATTCTACGGGACCGCATCTTCATTTTGAATTTAGAGTAAACGGAAGCCCTGTAAATCCGCGTAATTACGTTTAAAAATATAAAGTAAATCTGAGACAGGCTTTCGCTTGTCTCTTTTTATTTTCGCTTTAAATATATTTTGTCCAATTTTAAAAATAATATACAGAAATAAAAGTAATCATATTAATACTATTTTCATTTTGATAAGTAGAAAAAAATTTTTCACAGCGGAGCCGTTTCACGCATGCTTCAAGCGTGAAATGAAATATTTTTTTCTATCCTTAATAATGAAAATAGTATAACATTGAACAGGGTCAAATTTTTTGATATAATTCTTATAAATAAAAGTTTCAAAGCTTTATGATATAAGGAGTGATTTAAATTGATTAAAATAATCAAAAACAATTTCATAACGATTTCTTTAGCTCTGCTTTTTATTGTTGCTTGTCATAAACAAATTATTCTGCATGCCGAAGCGAAGACTACGATTACTACTCCTGATGGTACAGTGCTGAAAGCACCGGAGGGTTTCTATTTCGATAATTCTAATCAAGATATCGAAGCGAAGACTGAGATAATTCTTTCTGACGGAACAGTGCTGAAAGCTCCGGAAGGCTTCTACTTTGATGATTCCAACCAAGATGTTTTTGAAGAATTTAACGGAGTTAAAATTAACGAAAATCGGACGGTTTTGATTGACCGTAATGATGTGACATTCAGAGCACCGGAGGGTTTTACATTTGACATTGAAGATATTTCAAAAAATTAAATTAATTTTTAGGAAAGCGTTATTTTTTGCATTGCTTATATGCAAAAGAATGACGCTTTTTAAATTGATACTTCTTTAATCTATTGTCAATCTGTTTTTTTACCGAATAAATATCAGGGAAGTAATCTGGAGATGTTTTTGTAATAATAATTGTAATTCAAAAATATTTGATTCATTTGTTTTATATAGGTATAATAATTACATGAGATTAATAATATATGTATAGTAATAAAACTTGAAAATAAGGCGATGCATAATTTTTGAACCGCTTGAGCAGTTTATTTTGAGCTTTGCCTTAACGGCTTTTAAGTAAAATTACTTATGCTAATACCATCGGTAATTAGTACTATACGACATTTTTAGGGAGTGTGAAAATGAACAAAAAGGTTTTTTTGGGCGGCATAGTGACGGGAATAGCTATGTTACTGGTTATAAATGCTTTGTACACAACCGTTTACACAAAAGGTGACCTTGATTTTTCTACAAAAGTCAGTGTTATAAAAGAACTGTTGAACGAGAATTATGTTAATGAAATCGATGATGATAAACTAGATGAATCGATGTATTTGGGATTGGTATATGGAATAGGAGACCCATACACTTCATATATGGATAAATCTACATATAAAGACTTCAGCGAAAAATCAAAAGGAGTTTTTGCGGGAATCGGAATTGGTGTTACTGTGGATACTGCGGATAACAGGGTTGTTGTTGATTTGGCATATGAGGGTTTTCCGGGCTCTAAAGCCGGGCTTTTGCCGGGTGATAAAATAATTAAAGTTAATGATGAAGAAGTTACGGGCGATAATTTGCAGGGCGTTGTCAATAAAATGAAGGGCAAAGCCGGCACGTCGGTTAAGCTTACTATTTTGAGAGAATCCGAAAGCCGGACTTTTGATATTAATCTAATCAGAGAAATTATTGAATTGCCTACGGTTTCGCACGAATTATTGGAAAATGATATCGGACTTTTAAGAATAACAAATTTTGATGAAATAACTCTTGAGCAATATAATAACGCATTTCAGGACCTAAAGAAACAAAATATGAAAGGCTTAATTATAGATTTGCGTAATAATCCGGGCGGACTTTTGGATGTTGTTACAAAAATTGCTGATACTCTTGTTCCGGAATGTGTTACGGTTTATACGGAAGACAAAAACGGAAAGCGAAGCGATTATAAATCGGATGCAAGCAAAGTTGATATTCCGATAGTCGTTTTAGTGAACGGAAGCAGCGCTTCGGCTTCGGAAGTTCTTGCAGGAGCTATAAAAGACACCAACAGCGGCGTTTTGGTTGGTACAAAAACCTACGGAAAAGGCGTTGTGCAATCCGTTTTCCCTCTGACAGACGGGTCGGCTGTAAAAGTTACGATTGCTAAATACTACACACCTTCGGGCGTTTGTATAGACGGCATTGGAATCGAACCTGATTATTTTGTTGAAATGGATGAAAAATTATCGGCGAAAATTCAATCTTTGGATTTAGATGATGATGTTCAATTGAAAAAAGCTTTGGAAGTAATTAAAACTAAAATATAAATATTTGGCTATCGCCTAAGCTTATACTATTTTCATTTTGATAAGTAGAAAAAAATTTTTCACAGCGGAGCGTTTCGCGCAATGTTTCTAGCGCGAAATGAAATATTTTTTTCTATCCTTTATATTGAAAATAGTATTATTTAAAACAGGGTTAATATTCGCCCTGTTTTTTTGCGTTTGTATACTGAAGAACGATTAGATTTTCACACTCATTCCGTGCGGTTAGGTAGGTTGGGAGGAATGAGTGTGAACTTTGTTTTCGGTCGTCAGTATAGCTTTGAAGGAATTGATTTTTAATCAAGGATATATTATAATAAATAGAAAATATGGAATAAATTACAAAATGATAAAGGGCGTGAGGATTGTGGTTAAGAAATTTGAAGAATATATGATTGACGATGTTATGAAAATTTGGCTGGATGAAAATATTTCGGCTCATGATTTTATTAGCAAAACATATTGGCAGAACAACTATGATTTAGTGAAGAATGAATATATACCAAACTCGGATATTTACGTTTTTATTGAATACGGCCTTATATTAGGCTTTATCAGCATAGTTAATCAAAATTTTGTAGGCGCTTTATTTGTAAAATCCAATCACCACGGCGAAGGCGTAGGACAGGCTCTTTTGAAATTCAGCTTAGAAAAATATAAATTTCTAAAGCTGAATGTTTATGTCAAGAACAGCTCTGCTATTGAGTTTTATAAGAAATTCGGATTTAGGATTATTGATGAAAGGGTTAATAAAGAGTCATTATTTGCCGAATATAATATGTGTATTTAGTTTATGCTATTTTCATTTTGATAAGTAGAAAAAAATCTTTCACAGCGGGGCGTTTCGCGCAGGCTTCAAGCGCGAAATGAAATATTTTTTTCTATCCTTTATTATGAAAATAGCATTAGTTTCAAACGTACAATTAATAGTACCGGGGTGAGCATTATGAGCTATTATAAACACGGCGGAGATATTTATACATTTAATAAAATAATAGATTTTTCGTCAAATATAAATCCATTGGAGATGCCGGAAAATATAAAAAATGCCATAATTGAAAATATAGATTTATACGGAAATTTTCCTGACCCGTTATACCGCGAGTTAAGAGAAAAAATCGCCGAATTCGAAAATGTAAATTTCAATAAAGTGGTTTGCGGAAACGGACTATCAGAAATGATTTATAAAACGATTATCGCTATTAATCCGAAAAAGACCTTAATAATGGAGCCTTGTTTTTCGGAGTATGCAGAAGCGCTGAAAATAATTAAAAGCAAGATAGAAAGATATACTCTGAAGGACGAAAATGATTTTTATTTTACAGAAGAGATATTTGAATTGGATTTTTCGGGATTTGATTTGGTCATCATATCGAACCCTAATAATCCGACCGGAATTGCTTATGAAAAAGAATTTATTTTAAATATTTTAGAATATCTCGATCCGGAAACTTTTTTGATTATTGATGAAGGTTATAACAATTTTTTAGAATCTTCAATCGATTATACGGCTAATTCTCATTTAGATGAATATCCTAATGTCATAATTTTGCGCTCCTTTTCGCATATGTATAAAATGGCCGGTTTGCGTTTAGGATATGCCTTGTTTGGAGATTTTTCGATAGCTTTAAAAGCGGCAAGGATGCTGCAGCCGTGGAATATTTCGGTTGTTGCCGCAAAGTGTGGAATTGCCGCACTGGACGAAGTTGAATTTGTAAAAAATTCTGTTAAAACAATTAGTGAATACCGCGAATTTATGAAACAAGAACTTTCTTCAATCGTCGAAAAAGTTTATGATTCGCGGGCGAATTACATTTTTTTTAAACATAACAGCAGTAATTTATCAAAGCAGTTGAAAGACCATAATATTCTAATCAGAAATTGTGAAAATTTCATTGGCTTAAATAAAAATTACTATAGAATAGCAATTAAAAATATGGAAGAAAATCTATATTTCCTTGATATTTTGAAAAAAATTACTTATAATTTTTGTTCCTGAATCCTTCTAAATCAGAAGGATTTTTTTCTATCTTCTGGAATGGAAATATTATAAAAAAATAAACGGCGTGAATATGCCGTTTATTTATAAGCTCGAGAAAAATTTGCCAATGATTTCTGATTTCTATGCCATTTCCATTATTTCTTCGTTTATGTTTTCTTCGGATTCATGGCAATCGTCGCTCTGCGCTGCTCGGAGCTTAAATTCTATTACCATTCTGTTTAAGGCATCAGACTGCACAAGAAGCTCTTGGGCGGCCGCCGCACTTTCTTGGCTTGTAGCAGTGTTATTTTGAACAACTTGCGTAATTATGCCTATGCCGTCGTTGACTTCGTCCAATGCATGCGCTTGGTTTTCAGAAGCTTTTGAAATTTCATCAACAATCGATGAGATTTCGTTTATTTCGTTTAATATGCTTTCCAAAGAGGAAGCTGTATTTTGAGCGGTCTCTACACCTAAATTTACTTTTTCGATAGCGTCTGTTATAAGGAAATTCGTCTCGTTTGCGGCTTCTTTACTGCGTCCGGATAAATTTCGTACTTCGTCGGCTACAACAGCAAATCCTTTTCCGTATGAACCGGCACGGGCGGCTTCAACAGCGGCGTTTAGGGCCAATAAATCGGTTTGGAAAGTAATATCGTCAATTGTTCCGATAATTTTTGCGATACTGTCGGAAGCCTCGCGGATTTCGTTCATTGCAACAAGCATTTTGCTCATTTCCAAATTGCATTTATCGGCATTTGATTTAGAATGCTGAGCTAACTTATTTGCGTTCTGTGCCATTGAAGCTGTATCTTTAGTTTGTTTATTTATATCCTCGATTGTGTTGCTCAGTTCTTCAATGACTGCGGCTTGATTAGTAGCGCCTTCGGCTAACGTATTGCTTGTATTGGAAATCTGTTCGGAGCCGGTTTTTACCATAGTTGAGGCATTGGAAATATCAAGTAAAACGTTATTGAGAATATTGATAATAGTATCCATAGCATTTTTGATTGTAGAAAAGTCGCCGTAATATTCAGCATTTGTTACTAGATTGAGATTGTGGCCGGCTATTTCGTTCAAAACAAAGTCGATGTCTTTTATTGAGGCGTTTATTGTAGAGATAGTTGTATTTATATTTTGCTTTATTACAGCAAAATCGCCGTTATAATTTCCATGCATGGAGGTTTTTAAATTACCTTTTGAAACTTCAGATAAAACATTGCTCATTTCGTTGATAGGTTTCGAAACGGCATCCATTAATCCATTTAAGCCGCTTATTATTTCTTTCCATCCGCCTTCAAAATTTTCAGAAGAGACACGGTCAGACAAACGGCCGTTTGTTGCGGACTGTATCATTTCAAAGATCGTCCTGTTGACTTCTTTCATATTTCCGGTGACTTGCGAAACTGATTCGTTTACAATCGCTTTTTTGCCCGGGTATTCTTTGAGATTTATATTAAATTCGCCTTGGTTGATTTTTTGCAAAGCCATTAAAATATCTTTAATCATATCATTCATAGATTCGATGGTGTTATTTATTCCAAGAACTACTTGAAGATAAGCACCTTCAAATCCCGACGAATCAAGAACGGCATCCATATCTCCTTTTTCCTGTTCCGAAGCCATAAAGTTTAAGCTTTTCGTCAGTTTAACTATTGTTGCGGATACATTTTTTAAAGAATCAGACAATAATTCAATTTCGTCATTTGTATTTATGTTAATATCAATGTTCATATCGCCTTTAACCAATTTCTTTGCAGCTTCGGAGAGGGCTTGAATAGGCTGTTTTAGGGTTTTATTAATGTATTTTCGAGCAAAGAAAACAAAAATAATACAACATATTATGAGTGCGGTAGCAATTATCAAAAAGAATTTTGCGATATTTGAAATAATACTGTTTAAGCTGATATCACAGCATACAAGACCTATGGCTTCGCCGTTTTCATCGATAATCGGCACAAAGGCAGTGACCATCGTTCCATAAATATCTGATTCATAAATTGGGCTGATAACTAATTCTTTGTTTTTTAATGCATCGAAAGGAACTTCATCATACTCTGTATCAACGTCAAAACCGCCGATTTCTTCAAAAGAATCGTAAATATAGACCCAATTATTATTAAAATGAATCATTGAATAAATATAGTCAAGTCCGACGTTTTCTTGAGTTTTAAGAAAATCTTCTCTGGAAATTTGATACGATTCGCTGAGCTTAATTTCTTCGCATATTTGATTAAATCCCTCTGTACCGGGAGCTTGGTTAGCATTAACGAATTTATCGCGAATCTCCCGGAATGCATCTATTTCCATAGTATTGACGAGCGATTGTCCAACAGAAGAAATCAGCTTTTTGGAGCTTTCAACAGCAGAATTATATTGCATAAAACACGCTAACAAAGATATCAATAATGAACTTACGACAATAGTCGCGACCAATAAAGTCGACAGTTTTCCGCTTATTGATCTGAATTTTTTTGTATTCAAAAAAATTACCCTCCTTTAAAATCTATAAATTTCAAATATTATATCGAATAAAATATTTTTTTTACTGAGGGTTTTTATTATTTTTTGTAAATTATATCGGAAAATGTAATGAGATTTAAGTATTCGTTGAAATTATTGTCGAATAAAGATACAAAATTTAGCATTTGATTAATTTTTATGAAAATAATTTTGAAGATTTTGGTTAGGCTTGCTGTAAAAAAATTTGACAGCAATATTTAGGGGATATATGATAATTATATTGATGTATAATACTATTTTCATTTAGATAAGTAGAAAAAAATTTTTCACAGCGGAGCGTTTCGCGCAATGCTTCAAGCGCGAAATGAAATATTTTTTTCTATCCTTAATATTGAAAATAGTATAAGCGCGCACACCATCGCTTGTCATTGTAAAAAATTGTAATTGTCAATGGATTTTTATATGGAGGGACTAAATGATAAATCAAGCATACGAGTTTAAATTGGAGGGTAAGCCAATTTATTGTGAAAGATACGGAAGCGGGCATATCAACGAAACATATTTGTTGATTGATGAATACGCAAGGGAATATATACTTCAAAAAATCAATAAATCTATATTTAAGAATACTGAAATGTTGATGAAAAATATTTCTGCCGTCACAGAGCATTTAAATAGAAAAGTAACAGAAGGGAAAGTCCTGACTCTTGTTCCAACGAAAAAAGGCGAGAATTTTTTGATAGATGAAAGCGGCGAATACTGGCGTTTGTATGAATTTGTCTGCGACAGCGTTTGTTTAAATAAAGCTGAATCGGCGGATGATTTCAAAGAAAGCGCGTTTGCTTTCGGTCTATTTCAAAAAATGCTTGCGGATTTTCCTGCCGAAACCTTATTTGAGACAATTCCGGATTTCCATAATACCCCGAAACGTTTTCAAGCTTTTCACGAAGCGCTGAAGGCTGATATTTGCGATCGTGCCGCCGGTGTGAAAGCAGAAATAGAATTTGCTTTGGCTAATGAAAACTATGCGTCGACTTTAATGGATTTACAAAATGCAAATAAAATTCCGCTGAGGGTTACGCATAATGACACAAAATTAAATAATGTTCTTCTGGACAGAAAAACAAGGAAAGCAGTTTGTGTTATTGATTTGGATACAGTAATGCCCGGCTTGTCTGTAAATGATTTCGGAGATTCTATCCGTTTTGGAGCTTCCACGGCAAGTGAGGACGAAAAGGATTTATCCAAAGTTAATCTGGATTTAGAATATTTTGAAGCGTATACAAACGGATTTTTGTCGGCATGCGGAAAAGATTTGAATAAGGAAGAAATTTCTCATTTGCCTGACGGCGCAAAGATGATGACTTTGGAATGCGGTGTAAGATTTTTGACGGACTATTTAAGCGGTGATACTTATTTTCGCATACATTATCCAGAGCATAATCTCGACCGTTGCCGCACTCAGTTTAAGCTTGTTCAAGAAATGGATAAAAATTGGGATAAAATGCAGGCTATTGTAAAAAAATATTCGTAAAAATTAAATTTTTAACAAAAAAATGTCCTTAACAACAATTGTTAGGGACATTTTTTGAAATTCCACATTATATTTTTGATTTACAAATACAAAGATAAAATTTAAATGATTAAATATATGGGGGACATATAAAATCATAAAAAATTATACCGAAAAGTATCGATTCAAATGTATTTTTATCTCAGCCTTTAACTGCACCGGAGGACAGACCTTGTATAAAATATTTCTGGAAATATATAAATAAAAATATAAGCGGAATTGTTACTATCATAACCGCTGCGGAAAGCAGACCCCAGCTTGTTCCGAATTGTCCCTGAAAACCGACAATTCCAAGGGATAATGTCCGTACCGAAGATGAGGCGGACAACGAAACCGTAGCCCAAAGAAGTTCTCCCCAAATACCAGCAAAACATGTAACAGCGCAAGTTCCTACAGCCGGCATCATCAGCGGAATAATAATATTAATAAAAGCTTTAAATTCCGTACAGCCGTCGATTCTCGCCGATTCTAAAAGCTCGTTCGGCAGAGTATTGAAAAAATTCCGAAAAATGAATATATTCGCCGGCAGCCACCAGCCGATGTATGGAATAATTAATGTATGCAAACCACCGAGTAATTTTAATTTAGCCATAGTCAAATACATAGGCATAATAACGGATTCGGAAGGAAGCATAGTTATTCCGAGCATAATCAAAATAATGGTGCCCGCTTTAGGAACTTCCAGTCTGGAAAGCGCATAGCCGGCCAAAGCGGCAGTGAACAAAACCAGAATAGAAGTAATAATTGTGGTCACTAAAGTATTATAGAAGTATTCGCCGATATGTGCGTCTCTCCATGCTTCAACATAGTTTGAAAATCTCCAAATAACAGGCAAACCAAAGATATTTTTATAAAATTCACTGGTTGTTTTAAACGAAGTCAATAAAATAAATAAAATCGGGTAAACAGTTATGACAACAAATATTAAAGCGATGATTCTGCTGTACCAAATATAAGAATCCACTTTGCCGGATTTTAGTTTTTTAGTATTCATACTGTTCACCGCCTTTTAATAATTTTTGAGCAATTACTACAATAATCAGAATTATTACTGTAAATAAAGTACCCATTGCTGCGGCGTAACCAAATTTATTATTTACAAAACCGGCATCCAACATATGCATAGGCACTACGTATGATGAACGTCCCGGACCTCCGTTTGACATAATTTTTACTATATCATAACTCTTAAAAGACGACATAAGCGTAAGCACAAACGATAATTCAATGATTGGCTTTATTAAAGGCAGAACAATTTTTCTGTAAACCGAAACTGTCGACGCGCCGTCGAGGGTTGCGGATTCAAATAAAGAATCCGGTATGCCTTGCATAGCCGCAACACAGAGCATAAGCGGCAAGCCAAGCCCTTTCCAGCCTCTGACTATGGTCAAGACCCACATTACAAGTTTTGGGTCAGAAAGCCAAGCTTTTGTTAATGACCCCAAACCAATGAACCTAAGTATTTGATTTACTATACCGTATTCATAATTAAGCATAAATATAAACATTAGTCCGATTACCGACATAGGCATCATAGAAGGCATAAAAAGTATCAGCCTATATATTGCGCCCTCAGTGCGTCCGAGCCTAAACACGGCAAGCGCAAGTACAACACCGAGAAACACTGATATAATGGTCGAGCTTATACCTAAAAAAATTGAATTGACGATTGACATTTTGAAAACCGAATCATCAAAAGCCTTGATGAAATTATCGAAAAATATCCATTTTGGTTCGTCATAAGCGTTCCATTTTTGAAACGATAAAATTAAATTCCAAATAAATGGAATAATATTTGAAAAAGCAATTAATGCGCATGCCGGAATTAAAAAGATAAATCCAAGTTTTGTTTTTGATAAACTAAGTTTTTTATTCAAAAAACCCCTCATTTCTAAATACAGCGGCTTGATTTTTTTGTGTTATGTTTTGCAAACCGCAATATCTTTTTTCAAATTATATAATTTCCATTCCAAAAGATAGAAAAATGGAAATAGTATAAAATCGCCCGAGCCTTAGCCGATTTTAGCTTTTAGGCTTAGGGCGATTTTTTATCCGCAAAGTAAATTTCTAATTATTTTCTTTTGTGTCTTTGATAAGCTGGTCGTATTCTTTTAAAATATCATCTTTAGATCTTGTTCCCAACACATAGTCGGCAACAAATACTTGTCTTAAGAATGTTCCCAATTCATTGCCCGGGATTGTTCTATGTTCCATATATTTAGAAAGTTCAGCTAATTTTTGAATACTCGGTGTATCAATTTTAACAGCCGCATTTGAAGGAATGATGCCCGCTGTCGGTAAAGAAGCTTGAGATTCCGCATCCAAAAGAACTTTCAAACATTCAACAGCCGCTTCGGGATTTTTTGCGTTAGCCGGAATAAAGAATCCGTCTGTACCGCCGATACAAACTGTTTGGTCTTTTTCTTTCGGCCAGCAAACAGGAACAACTTCAAAACCTGCTTCTTTTGAGATTCCGTCATAGAGCGATGCCATTTCGAAAAGAATCGCTGTCTGACCCGAAAGGAAAGAAGCTTTAGCTTCGTCACGCGCAGAGTTCACGCCGCCTTCACCCGGATACCAATAACCTTTTTCATCTAATTCTTTTGCTCTGTCCAATACTTTTGACAAAGCCGGATCAGAACCCGGAATTTCGAAATTGAGCCATTGTTCATATTTATTTTCTGATTTTAAAATCGTACCTAAATTATTTTTTACAAACCAGTCCTGACCGTCTCTCCACAAGCCAAACGGATGATAACCGGCTGTTTTAAGTTTTTCGCAAGCGGACATAAATTCGTCCCAAGTCCATGTTTCGTTGATTGTAACGCCTGCTTTTTCAAATGCTTCTTTATTTACCATCGCCATTTGATAAGTGGAATCCAAAGGTACAGCAAAATATTTGCCGTCGTAAAGACCTGTATTCAGAGCAGCCGGAACAAATTCATTTTTCCACTTGCCGCCGTCGGCTTCCAAAGCAGCTGTGAGGTCATAAGCTTGGCCTTGCGCAACATAATCGGTCATTGCTTGTGGCCAATAGCAATAAACATCGGCAGGGTCGCCGGAAGCGATACCGGTTTTTATTACGGTTTCGAGATTACCCCAGTCCACAGGGATTACCTCTATATCATATTGCGGCAATTTTTCTTTCATTCGGTCAATCATACCTGCAACAGGCGGATATTCATTGATTAAACCATAAAACTTAACTTTAGTCTTTTCTGTTGTTTTAGATTCTTCGGCTTTTGCCGATTCTTCGCTTTGCGTTGTGGCAGGTGCCGAAGACTCGGGTGCCGGCGGAGTTTGTGCAGCGCACGCAGAAAGAAACATTGTTGCTGAAAGTAATGCTGATATAATTGGTAACATTTTTCTTTTCAAAATAATCCCTCCCGGATTTAGTAATTTTGTTTATTTAGATGGGTTAATTTTAGCATTTATTATCATCTTGCACAATTCAACAATTCTATGTTTATATCTACATAACTACGATTACTATAATATTTGCCTATTTAATTTGCATTATGGGTAAAATTTTGTTATATTTATTTCGGAAGGTGATGAAACCGTTGATGAACCTTAAAAAATATAATCTCAAAACCTTGATAGTTTTTGCTATAATTTCTTTTGTGATTTTGCCTTTAATTGTATCTTTTTTATGTATTTATAGGGCAAATAATAATGAGATGATTAAAAGACAAGACGAAGCGGTTTATTTGGGAATGTTGGCAAATAAAAACGCTATCGAGGCAAGATTATCAGAAATCAACAGCGTTTCGGCAGAAATTGTTTCGAATAATCTAAATCAGAATGTTGTCAACCGGTATTTTGAAGAAAGAAAAAATTCATATGAAATCGCAAAATATAGGCTAACTTTTTATTTAAGAAATATTTTGGCAAGCCAAGGAATACTTGCCGGTTATTATGTCAGCGACGGCAAAAATATAATTTATCAATATAATTATGACACAATAAAATATGAAGATATAGACATGACGAATTTTAAGCCCGAGGAGATAAATTTCTGCCTGAGCCGGCAAAAAGAAGAACAATCTATTAATAAAACAAATATCGATTTGATTTCTGTTATCAGATATAAAAAGGAAAGCAGATTTTCAAAAAATGTATATTTCAGATTCTCCGTCGACGAAGCAAATTTTAGAGAAACGCACGAAAAATCTTTGTATGGAGATTCAATATCTTTTGTAATTGATGAAAATAATATGGTGCTTTCGAGTACGGAAGCTGATACAATAGGGCGAAAATCTAGTTATGTTAATCTTTTGGAAAAAATAAATATAAACAGCTCTAAGCGTGTAAATATACAAGGAAAAAATTTTTTGATGCTGAAATACGGAATTGACTATGCGCCTTGGCAGCTTATATATTTGATTCCGCTGTCTTCTGCGGCATCTCAAAATATAAAGCTCGGAGTAATTATAATTTTTTCATTTTTAATCTGTATTGCGCTTGGATTAACATTTTACATATTGCTTGACAGATATATAGTACGGCCAATAAATAAATTGAGTTCGAATATTATCAGCTTTGGGCAAAGCAAAAATAATAATCAATTCCAGATATCAGATGATGGAAGTATCGAAAACCCCGACAAAAACGAACTTATTTTTTTATCCAAAAGCTTTGAAGATATGGTTATCAGAATAGATGATTTGATTGAAAAAGTCTATAAATCCGGAATCAGAGAGAAAGAAGCGGAGCTAAAGGCATTGGAAAGCCAAATAAACCCGCATTTTTTATACAATACTTTGGATTCGATAAGATGGAAAGCTGTTATCAATAAAGATAAAGAGGTATCCGAACAAATTGAAATTCTTTCGAATATTTTCAGGCATGTTTTGAACAAAGGCAATAATATTACAACCTTGGGCGATGAAATAAATTATGTAAAAAATTATATTTATATTCAGCAGCTTCGCTTTGGAGATAAAATTTCATACGAGCTTAATTGTGATGAATCTTTATATAAAAAAAGAACACTAAAGCTGATTTTACAGCCTTTGGTAGAAAATGCCGTCACTCACGGCCACGGAGACAGAGTTCAAAAAGGAAAAATAATTATAAATATATTCAGAGACAATGATAATATGATATATGAGGTTATCGACGATGGCGACGGCGCTGACGAAAATTATGTCAATTCGATTATTAGCGGAGTCTCATCCGAAAGCGGAAGCTTTGCGCTTAAAACAACCTCTAACAGACTTACAATTAAATTCGGGGCAGAATATGCGCTGGAATTTAAAAGCAAAGTGGGAGAAGGCACATGTGTCAGAGCCAAAATTCCTTGGGAGTTTGATGAAAAATGATAGAAAATGAATTTTTTAGGCTTTTGATTGTTGATGATGAAATTCAAATACGCAATGGTTTAAAATACGGAATTGACTGGACAAGTTGCGGGATTTCCGAGGTTTGTACAGCCGAAAACGGTATAGAGGCTTTTAGTTTATTTGAAAAAAAGTTTTATGATATTGTGATTACCGATATAAAAATGCCCGGGCTTGACGGTCTTCAGCTTTCAAAAAAAATTATCGAAATCTCTCCGGATACTTTAATCGTAATTCTGAGCGGTTATTCGGAATTTGAATACGCAAAAACCGCAATTCAAATCGGCGTGCTTGATTACGAGCTAAAGCCCGTTAATATATCTGCACTTATCAACACCGTAAAAAAAGGTTTGGAAAGCAAAAAGAGAACAGCCTTGCATGAAAAAAACTTGACTGCTCTGGAAGATGACGAGGCCGAGGAACTTTTTGGAAAAGCAGATTATAAAGCAATAGAAAACTTTATTAATAATAAATTCGACGAAATTTTGAATGCTCAGATTGACGAAATTGAACAGATCAGAAGATATTTTTTGGAGTTTAATTCTAAATTTTTATATTTTTATAATAAATCAGAGCCAACGGTCAAGCTTATTTCATCGGAAATTAAAACTCTCGAAAATGTTCCGGTTTTGGAATCCGTGCATAATTATAAACAATTTGAACTTCGGATTTTTGAAAAAATATTTTCAAGGCTTGAGGAATTTAAACCGGTCGCCAACAGCATTTGGCTGGTTAATATTTTATTTTATATACACGAAAATTATTCAAAAGAAATATCTGTTGAAAATATCGCAAGCCTTGTAAATAAAAGCCCGAATTATGTCAGTGGCGTTTTTAAAAAAGAACTCGGTCAGCCGTTTATTGAATATTTGAACAAATACAGAATCAACACCGCTATCGAATTAATGCTTTCCGAAGATTTATTGGTCTATGAAATTGCGCAGAGAGTCGGCTACACAAATTATAAATATTTCAATAAAATGTTTAAGCGAATCACATCAATGAGTCCGACGGATTATAAAAAAAATTTACATAAAAAGATGTTTTAATGTTTGCTATACAGGCTGATTAAAAGCTTTTCGATTTTGTCCATATCGGGAAAATCGGGAAGCTTTGTATTTTCTGCGGATTTTTCAAATTTGTATTGATATTCATTTGTTAATTTAAAAATCTCATCAAAAGAATATACGCCGTTTCGCAAATCCAGCAAGAAAGATTTTTCGTCTTTTCGATTTGTGATAATTCCTTTTCCGTCCAAAATATCAATCCCCATTATCAAAAGCCTAATTAAATGCATTGCATGTTTGAATAAATGTGCGTCATCTTTTTTGTTGTTCCTATGATTCAGCTTTTTGTATGTTCGGATTATATTGTTCAACTCAGAATAAATTCCAATAAAATCTTTTATCGGGTATGATTTTAAATTAATATCAAAATCCAATTCGCCGGAGGAAGTATTTTCGTAAATTTTAATTGAATTACTGTCAAAATCGGTATAAGTCTGCTTAAAATGCTCTATCTGGGAATTCAGTGTGTCATTCAAATGTTTTGTGCGTTCTTTTTCTTCATAGCTGTCGTGGCAAAGCGCATTTTGAAGCCGCCGCAACTGCGCCATTGAGTAATTTCCAAATGAATTTATAACTTTTTTCGATAAAAATAAAGAAGCATTAGAGCGTAATATTTCGCCTTCTTCGGTAATTTTAATTATACTTTCGGGGGCTGTGCCGAGCAATTCCAAAGCTGAAGGATTTGCGTCGGCGCATAGCCTAAAGAATTTTTTGAGTCCGTAAATAACCGTATCAGTCGGGATATCCTCAAATTGGTCAAAAGTTTTCAGACCTAAATAATATTTTTTATCTTCAATCAAAACGCCGCGCAAATCGATATCACTTTTCTCGTTATCCGTTCCGTATGCCCGCGAACCGCTCAAAGTTAGATAAATTATATTTTTTAAATCCTCATTGTTTTTTAAAAAGCTATATTTTTCCGAATTCAATAAATCAATCATTTTGCCACATCTTTTCAATAAGATTTCTAAAAACTTCGTCTGCTGGTTCATAATTTCGATTTTTTGTGAATTTCATATCTTTTAATTGGTTTTCGAATAATTCTATTTCTTTCGTAAAATAATCAATCAATTTATCGTGCCGATTTATCAAAAAAGATTCATCCGAAACAGATTTAAGGCTTTTCAATTCCTGTATGATATCAAAAATTTCAGCGTCGGGCATGGCTTCTTTTAGGGTTATGTCATATTCCATATACGGCATTTTTTTGTGTATATAAATAAAATTAAGATTAGCGATTGGCCGTAATATATAGAAATATTTTTTCAATTTTGATTCGTCTTCGGCTATGATTTCGTTTAATTTATTTTTTGCGATATTCAGATAATGGTATGAAATTGCAACCGGGTTGAAAAATAAATTCGCCAAATTCTGCATTTGTTCCCGAAAATAATTATCACAAATATATATATCGTTTGAAGAAAGCCATTCGAAAACAGTCGCATTCGATTTTAAAATATGCTGAATTGCTTTTTTCAAATCCCAACCGTTTATATCGTAAATTTCGTCAGAAGCATATTGAATATAATCCTTTTTTTCTAAAACCGAAAGATAATAATTTTTTTCATGCAAGTAAATAAAACGGCAATCATAATCCGAATCGGGAGAGGGAAATCCCCAACTTCGGCTGCCGGATTCTATCGCAAAAGGAATTTTTACATTATAATGAATTTCGGTCTCATGCAGTTTTTTTAAGATATTTTCTCTTATCATATATTCCTCCAGAATAAATATTTTAATATAATAAATGGAAATACTATAATAATACACTTCAATAATCATATCAAAGTTTCAAAAACTTGACAATATAGCAGTTTTTTACTGACTAATACTATTTTCATTTTGATAAGTAGAAAAAAATTTTTCACAGCGGAGCGTTTCGCGCAACGCTTCAAGCGCGAAATGAAATATTTTTTTCTATCCTTTATATTGAAAATAGTATAAAGGATTTTGTCATATAAAAAAATCATTTGCGTATCGGCGCAAATGACTTTTGCAATATTTTTTGGTAATTTTTTTAAAGGCAATGAATTTTTGGCGCTATAAATCTCTTTGGCATTTTCAGAAACCCTGTTAAGCAGAATTGGTTTGTCCAATCGAAAGGCTTGCGTGCTGTGCCGAACGAAAACAACGCCGGGTGAATGCTGATTATGAAGGATTATTGTCATGATCATTTCGAGACTCTGTTCCTTTCTCGTTTTCTGTATTAAACATATCTGCCATAGATTCGGGAAATTCGGTTGACACATGGTTTAAGTCTAAAATTTTTAATAATTTAATAACAATATCGTAGCCATATTTTGCTATTGCACCGACAAAAATCAAAACTACCGCTTCGCTGAAATTCACAGACATATTTTCCATTGAAATTCTAATGATTGTTGGATTTAAATGACCAACAAAATATAATCCAACCATTACTATTAAAACGGTAATCCCTTTAAAAATTGTAAAGATTAAATCTCTCAAATTAAAGGTGCAATCTGCTGTACAAGCCACACAATTTAATATTACATTTCCCGTTATTACAATAGTGAGACTCAGAATATATGATAACATTTCGTCTAGTACTAAAATAAAAATTCCCTCTTTCAAATAAAAATTAATTTATAGCATTTCCATACTTAAGAATAGAAAAAAATCAAAATGCAAAGCATCAATGTATTGTTTGCTATATAGTCATAATATTTGAAAACTGACGATTATGTGACGAAAAATCCGTGTAAATATTGACAAGCATTTAAAAAAAATATAATATATAGATAATCAATGTATCGATAAAGGAGGTATTGTATGAAAGAATTATTGAACGGCTCGATGACTTTTATAATTTTAAATTTATTAAAAAGCGAAGATATGTACGGCTATCAAATGACAAAAAAATTGGAGGAAATTTCGGAAAATACTTTTACTTTAAAAGAGGGAACGCTTTATCCGATTTTGCACACACTGGAAAAAGAAAAACTGGCTGAATCATATTTTAATTCGGATTCGGGGCGCAAAAGAAAATATTACCGCTTGACGGATGAAGGGCAAAAAATTTTGGATAAAAAATCTCAAGAATGGGACTTGTTTTCGAACATGGTTAAGCGTGTTATGGCTATCCGCAAAAGTATTGATTCTAACTCCGCTGAGGGAGGCGCGAATATTGAAATCGGATAAAGAATATTTTTTGGATTTAATATGTTCAAAAATTAAAAATAAAAATGTTCATGCAAAAATTAAGGACGAATATGAAGATCATATAGATGAACTTTGTGAAGAGCTGAAAACGGATGGAATGGCCTCGGAAGATGCGCTTGCGGCAGCCGTCCTGCGAATGGGCAACCCTGCGGAAATCGGCGAACAATTGAATAAAACGCATAAGCCGTTGATTGAGTTTTCGATTATTTTTTCAACGCTTGCAATAATGATTATAGGAATTTTATGCAATCTCTATCTTTCCAAAATGTTGTCAATAGACATCAGTATTTATAAATTGTTCGGAATATTTGGATTATTTTTTGCAGCTTATGCAATCGCCTTTAAGTTGGATTATCAAAAATTGCAAAAATTTTGCCCTCAGCTTTATATTTTGAGTATTATTATACTTGCGTCGGCTGTATTGAACAATTATTCAACGGAAAGGCTACCGTCTTCAATCAGAGTAGTTCATTTCACATTTCCGATTTTGATTATCTCATTTTCGGGAATAATAAAGAAAATTTTTTTGGATAAAAATGATTTAGCCAGCAGTGTAAAATATCTTATAACATTTGTAATTATGGTAATTCCGGCGTTTTTGTGCATACTCATTCCGAATTTAGCTTCGGCTCTATTAATATGCTGCACATTATTTTTAATTTTTATTGCTATGATTTTAAATGAAAAATTTATTTGTGAAAATAAAAAATCTGTATTGAGCAAATTAATATTAACGCCATTTTCAATTTTCTCGTTAATTTTTTTGTATTTCGTTTCAAAGAATAATTTTATGATTCATAGGCTTAGAGCTTTGCTGCCGGGCGAAGCCGATAAATACGGAATTGGTTATAATACTTATGTAATGCGGAATATAATTTCGAATTCCAAGCCGTTTGGCGAGACTTTTGTAAATATGGATGACAAAGTTTTCAAACCGCTACAAGTTTTGCCTGACGCTTCGGGATTTCAGAATTTTCTGGCGATTATCTCGGTTTTTGGCTGGGCTATCGGTGCTGTAATTCTAATCTTGTTTGTATTTTTAATTTATAGAATGTTTTTGACCGTTAATAAAATAGATGATGTTTTTGGATTTTTAATCGCATTTGGTTGTTCGGCTTTGATAACTGTACAATTTGTTTTGTCAGTTTTAATTCAAGCAACTTTATTGCCGGTCTCTGCCTCAAATTATTTTCCGTTTATTACGTTTGATATATCTTTTTTTGCCGTAAATTTCATTACTTTGATGATTATTGTAAATATATACAAATCAAAAGATGCATTTTTCGCCGCGGAAATATTTTAATCGGGAAGTAATACTATTTTCATTTATATGTTTGCTGATAAACATTCCATCTTTTTAATTGTTTATCAGCAAACATTTTCCTTAATATTGAAAATAGTATAAATATTTTTCACCAAAAAAATAAAACTAAAATGTTGCATATGTCCTATGGAATTGCCATATATAAGATAAGAAATAGTATTATTTACATAAATATAAATTTATATTGATATTTTTTTATATACAGTATATAATCTTGTTTATATTTTAATACGGCGCAGTATGTAAGCGGCGCACAAATTCTAATTTTGTAATCCATAGGAGGTAAAGAATTTATGTTATTTAAGAAAATATTTTCGTTCGCTATGGCGAGCGCTATGGTTCTTGCCATGGCCGGCTGTAGCGGCGGCTCGGCACAAAATACATCAGAAGAACTCGTAATCGGCTTTGTTGGCCCGTTAACCGGTCCGGTTGCTATTTATGGCGTTGCGGCAAGTCAAGGCGCAACATTATATTTTGAGCAAAACCCTGAATTGTTGGGCAAAAAAGTTAAATTCCAACAAGAAGACGATAAGCACGATACTACAGAAGCTGTTATTGCGTATAATAAGCTCGTTGGAAATTCCAAAGCTGTTGCAATAGTCGGCGCAGTAACTTCAAAGCCATCCATCGCTATGGTAATGGAAGCGGCTAAAAAAGGAACGCCTTGTATTACGCCGACCGGAACAGCGGCAGAGATTACTACATACGGCGAAAATATCTTTAGAGCTTGCTTTTTGGATCCGCTTCAAGGTAAAACAATGGCCAATTTCGCTTATGATAATTTAGGAAAGAAAAATGTTGCTGTTCTTTATGATTCCGCTGACGATTATTCATCAGGCGTTATGGAAGCATTCGAAGCCGAATTTACTGCAAAAGGCGGTACTATTGTTGCGAATGAATCCTTTAAAAGCGGCGATACAGACTTTAACACTCAGCTTACTAAAATAAAAAGTGCAAATCCTGAAGCACTTTTCTTACCTGTTTATTATTCCGACGTTGCTATGATTTCGACACAAGCCAAATCCATGGGATTTTCGACACAATTGCTCGGTATAGACGGCTGGGACGGCGTTTTGCAAACATTGGAAGATAAATCCGCTGTAGAAGGCGCGTATTTCTGCAACCACTATTCAACCGAAGATACCAGCGACAAAGTTCAAAACTTTGTTAAAGCTTTTGAAGAAAAATATGGCGAAACTCCAAATTCATTTGCGGCATTGGGCTATGATGCGGCGCATATTATGGCAAACGCTATAGAAAAAGCCGGTTCTACGGACAGCAAAGCGATTGTTGGCGCTTTAAAAGAAACTGATTTAGAAATAGTAACTTCCGGTACCAATGTTAAATTTGACCAAAACGGCGACCCGATTAAAGCTGTTAGTATTATAAAAATAGTTGATGGTGCGCATACTTTGGATTCACAATTATCAGCAGAATAATATAATATATACTAAATAATATAAAGCGCCTTTCGGTAGAGGGGCGTTTTTTTATAAAAGCAACTTGTTTATTTGTTGAAAAAAAATTATACTATTAGGAAAAGATTTATACATATTATTAAGGGCGTGAAAATATGGATTTGAAGTTATTTGCGGATCAGCTGATAAACGGAATAAGCGTCGGTTCCGTTTATGCGCTTGTTGCGCTTGGCTACACAATGGTTTACGGTATTGTTAAATTAATAAATTTTGCCCACGGCGATATTATTATGGTGTCCTCGTATTTATTGATGACTTTTTTGAAAAGAATGGGATTGCCAATGCCGCTGGCAATATTGCTGTCGGTAGTATTATCGGGCCTGATTGGCGTGCTTATCGAAAAGCTTGCGTATAAGCCGCTTAGGAACGCTCCGAGAATCAATGTTTTAATTACGGCTATCGGAATTTCGATTTTCTTGCAAAATCTTTTTATGTGGATATTCAAGCCGAATCCAATCGCAATGCCGGCACTTTTAAACGGAACTATAAACATAGGAATATTTACGATTTCGAAAATTTCTATGCTGACGATTATTGTTTCGATTGTTCTGATGGTTTGTTTAACGCTTTTGATTAAATTCACAAAAATCGGGAAGGCTATGCGTGCGGTTTCTGAGGACGCAGGTGCGGCGGCTCTGATGGGAATTAATGTTGACAATACGATTTCGGTAACATTTTTAATTGGCTCATCTTTGGCGGCTGTTGCGGGCATTTTGTACGCCTCAACATATTTGCTGATTAATCCGTTTATGGGTTCTGCTTTCGGATTAAAAGCTTTTATTGCAGCCGTTTTGGGCGGTATCGGAATTATTCCCGGGGCAATGATCGGCGGATTTATTATGGGAATCGCCGAATCCTTGGCAAAAGGTTACATATCTACAATTTTTGCTGAAACCGTGGTTTTTACAATTTTGATTGCGGTTTTGATAGTTAAGCCGTCCGGATTATTGGGCAAAAATATAAAAGAGAAAGTGTAGGTGATTGGCTTGAAAAATAATAAATATCTGGGACTTATTTTAGCGTTCGGAATTTATGCGATACTTATTTTACTGAGGATTGTCGGGATTCTGGATGATTATTTTATTACAATTGTGGACGTAATTTTTATAAATATTATTCTTGCGGTTAGCGTAAATTTAACCGTCGGCTTTTTGGGTCAGCTTGCGCTTGGAAACGCCGGATTTATGGCGATTGGAGCTTATACCTCCGCAATTTTGACTACATATTTGAAACTTCCGCCGATTATAGTATTTCCGCTTGCGATTATTTGCAGCGGAATTTTAGCGGTTTTATTTTCAATGATTGTCGGAATTCCTTCTTTGCGGTTAAGAGGCGATTATTTAGCCATTATTACTTTAGGCTTCGGCGAAATTATAAAAAATATCATTACAGGTTTGAAAATAACCGGCGGCGCAAGAGGGTATAAAGGAATTATAAATTATTCGACAGATACCAACATTAACGCTTATATAAATATGACAGTATTATATTTCGTTGCAATTTTTACAATTTATGTTATTACAAGCCTGACAAAATCCCGTCACGGCAGGGTTATAATTTCTATCAGGGATAACGAAATCGCTTCCGAGGCATCGGGTGTAAATATTATGTATTACAAACTTTTTGCTTTTGCGGTTTCTGCATTTTTTGCGGGAGTTGCCGGTTCGCTTTATGCGCATCACAACGGAATTTTGGCGGCTAATAAATTTGATTTCAACTATTCGATAGAAATGGTAATTATGGTTGTTTTGGGCGGAATGGGAAATATCACAGGTTCTGTAATCGCCGCTGTTTTTCTGACGCTTCTGCCGCAGTTTTTGAGCGATTTTGCGGACAAAAGAATGTTGTTTTACTCGATTTTATTAATTGCTGTTATGCTGATAAAAAATAAAAATTTTACGTTTTTACAATTTGACTCTTTGAAAAAACGTTTGGGCAGGTGATTGCATGTTATTGGAAGTAAATGATATCGGAATTATTTTTGGCGGCTTGAGAGCCGTTATGGGATTTAATATAAAAATCGATAAAAATGAAATCGTCGGCCTTATCGGGCCGAACGGCGCCGGAAAAACTACGGTTTTTAATCTTCTGACAGGCGTTTATATGCCGACAGAGGGAAATATTATTTTTGACGGAAAAGATATAACAGGCAAAAAAACCAACGTTATCAATAATTTAGGAATAGCAAGGACGTTTCAAAATATACGGCTTTTTAAATCTATGACAGTTATAGATAATGTAAAAGTTGCGTATAATCAAAATATGAAATATAACGAATTACAAGGCGTTTTCAAAATCGGCTCGTATAAAAAAGAAGAAGAAGAGCTGCACGAAAAGGCCGAAAATTTGTTGAAAGTCTTTGATTTAAAGGACGTTGCCGGAGAATACGCCGGAAATCTGCCGTACGGCAAACAGCGTAAACTTGAAATTGCGCGCGCTTTGGGCACAACGCCGAAGCTTTTGCTTTTGGATGAGCCTGCCGCCGGAATGAATCCCAGCGAAACCTCCGAATTGATGGAAAATATCAAGATTGTGAAAGAAAAATTTGATGTTTCGATTTTATTGATTGAGCATGATATGAACCTTGTTATGAATATTTGTGAAAGGCTTTATGTTTTGGATTACGGCAGTTTAATCGCCGCCGGAATCCCGGACGATATAAAAAATAATCAGGCTGTTATTTCGGCGTATTTGGGGGAATAAGATGCTAAAGGTCGATAAATTAAATGTATATTACGATAAAATTCATGCGATAAAAGATATTTCGTTCGAGGTAAAAAAAGGCGAAATTGTTTCGCTTATCGGCGCGAACGGAGCCGGAAAAACAACGACTTTGCACGCAATTTCGGGGCTTGTAAAACCGGCATCCGGTACGATTTCTTTTACCGAAAAAAATATTTCCGCAATGCGGGCGGATAATATTTTGAAATTAGGGTTGGCGCATGTTCCGGAAGGAAGAAGGATTTTCGCAAGCCTAACCGTTGAGGAAAATCTTGAATTAGGTGCGTATACCATCAAAGATAAAGATTTTATAAAATCCGAATTCGAGCGTGTTTTAAATATTTTTCCTCGTTTAAGAGAACGCCGCAAACAACGCGCCGGGACGCTTTCGGGCGGAGAACAGCAAATGCTTGCAATCGGGCGCGCGCTGATGTCAAAGCCTTCCATGCTTTTAATGGACGAGCCGTCTATGGGTCTTGCGCCGATTTTGGTAAAAGAGATTTTCAATATTGTAAAAGAATGTAATGATAACGGCGTTACGATTTTATTGGTAGAGCAAAACGCAAATATGGCGCTTTCTATTTCGAACCGTGCTTATGTTTTGGAAACAGGAAAAATTGTAATGTTCGGCGACGCGAAAGAATTATTAGGGAACAGCGAAGTGAAAAAAGCCTATCTTGGAGGTTAAAAATGGAAGTACCGAGTTTTAATGTTAATCACGACAAAATGCTCAGAGGCGTTTATGTTTCACGCAAAGACGACGTAAACGGAAATATTGTCACAACTTTCGATTTGCGCATGAAACTGCCGAATAAAGAGCCTGTTTTGGATAATCCCGCAATTCATACAATCGAACATCTACTGGCAGTTTATTTAAGGACTAATACCGAATATGCCGATAATCTTATATATATAGGACCGATGGGTTGCCGTACGGGTTTTTATATGATTTTGAAAGGCGATTTGCAGCCAATCGACATTATTCCGATGCTTAAAAACGCCTTTGGATATATCGTGGATTTTGATGAAGATATTCCTGCTACGACGAGTATAGAATGTGGTAATTATTTAGACCATAATCTTATTTTTGCCAAATACGAAGCAAAAAAATATCTCGAAGAAATTTTAAATCATATAAAAAATGAAAATATGGTGTACTCATAATATCGGCCTCTGTAAAGGGGTGTTCTATGTCGTACAAAGATGATGTTATCAGAATAAACAGCTCCAAACAATCGCTGAACGCAAAAATTTCATCGCATATGGAAACGGGCAGCGATTTAATTTATTGGTATATAAAATTCAATATTCCACTGATGGCGGAGTCTGTTTCAAATAAAACCATGCGTGTAACCGATACCGACGGATATATTATGCGTACGGATATTACCTATAATACCGAAAAAAATATTATTGTAATCTCGCCAATCGACACTTACGAGCAGGATGTTTTTTATATTTTGACAGTAACGAAAAAAGTTTCTTCGGCTAAGGGCAATAAAATGAAATCCGAAATAAATATCCTGTTTAAATTATTGAATAACGAGATTTCCGAATATAAAATTTTGAAAGAAAATGTTGTTATACCAAAACCAAAAGCGCGTGACAAGGAATATTACCGCTCAAAAGTCTATTCGGTAGAAAATAAAATTAAACGTGATAAAGCGGAGGTTTCACTGACCCCAATAAAGATTAATATTTTAATCGGGGTGTTTGGTATTCTTTTTATGATTAGCTCATTATTTATGAATTCCAAAGAATTTACCATCGTGAGTATTTTTCTATCTATTATCGGGATTTTGCATATTATTCTTCAAATCGCGGACCCCAAAAAGCGCGCGACGCTTTTATATAATATCGGCGCAATTGCCTTTAATTCCGGAAAATATAAACGGGCTGACAAATACTTTCGTTCTGCATTTAATTTGGACGAACAGAATGAGATTTATGAATACGCAATTGAAAAAATAAAATATTATATATCGGTTTGATTTTTAAGAAGTATAGAATCAAGAAAAATAAAAATGCTTCACAATCAATATATTGCTAAAATGCTATTGCGAAAAATAAAACGTGAGCGAAATTTCGGACTCACGTTTTTTAATTTTCAAATCATTACTGCAATATTAAATCTTTAACATTAAACGGAGTGCAAATTCCGTCTTCATCTAAAACAGCGCGGTCACCTTTTAATTCGTCAACAGGGTAAACATTGTTATATACAAAAGATGCAACATTTCCGCCGGTATATGTTTTTGCACCTTGTCTGACCTTTACCCTAGAGCCTACTTTTATAGTAGCCGGAGTAGGGGTACTGCTTGCAAGAATTAAATCTTTCACATTAAACGGAGTACAAATTCCATCTTTGTCCAAAACAGCGCGGTCACCTTTTAGCTCGTCAACAGGATAAACGTTGTCATATACAAAGCTGGAAACATTTCCGCCGGTATATGTTTTTACGCCCCGCGTGACTCGTACCATAGAACCAACGCTGATTGAGCCTGTAGGTTTATCCACAATAACCAGCTCTACAACATTAAAAGGTGTGTTAATGCCGTTTTGGTCAAGAACCGCCCGGCCGATACTCATATCTAAGTTATCGATTCGATATACTCCGTCATAAACAAAGCTGGAAACTTTTCCGCCGGTATATGTCGGCGCATTTCTTCTGACTTGTACCATTGTGCCGACTTGCATTGATAAATCTGAAAAAACATAGAATAAATTGGCGGTTTCAAATGTCATCAATTTACCGTTTACATTGATTACAGCGGTTTCATAGTTATTGGAAACCGAGGTTATGATATATGCTTTTAAATGTTCTTCAGAAGTCAAAGATTCACCATTTAGAGACTCTGCCCCATATCTTACGCGTACATATTTTCCGGCACTAAAATAACCGTTTCTTCTTTCATATTCTCTTTCGCAGTCATGAACAAAATCAGGCCAAGCGCCTTCGTCGATTATTCTGCGAGGACATTTTTTACCGCTCCAGTCGGTATGCTGATAAAGATATCCTTGTGCATCTTCAACATCATGTCTGATCAAAATATCTACAGCAAGCTCTATTGCATTTTGTTTGGCTGTTTCATAATTACTATCCGGGTTTACGCAAATTTCTATCGACACAGTTGTCATATTTCCGCCTGTACTTCTGCCGGCGTCGCCGGCATGCCATGCGGCTTCATCTTCTGGTATTGACCTTGTAATAAGCTTATCATCAACCGCATAATGCCACGATGCAAAACCGCTGCTTCCGCCGCCCTGCAAATATCTGGCATGGCTGAGCGCTCCTGCACCTCTACCCCAATTATCGGTTTCATGTATCGTTACACCGCGGAAATAGTTTAATTTTCTGCCGGAACGTGCATTCGAACCTCTTGGTGCCAATATTTCTCTAATTTCTACCATATTATCCCTCCTAAAATTGCATTTTATCATTTGCTAGTTTAATACTAATCACCGATTAAATCGTTGGAACCAAGGGAAGGCAAACGCCTTGAGGAGTTTTGACCGAAGGTTCGAGCGCATTTATCGACTTTTAACATACTTCATGAGACGATTTTTATATTTTTGAATATTATGAATGTCCTTAATGTCATTTTTTTGCTTTTATACTATTTTCATTATAAAGGATAGAAAAAATATTTCATTTCAAAATGAAAATAGTACTATTTGAAATAAAGTTTAGGCCATATAATATTTTATGTAGCTTATCCTAAAAGTGTTACTTATACTATTTACCATTTAATGTGTAGAAAAAAATTTTAACAGCAAAGCGTTCTGCGCAACGCTTCAAGCGCGGAATGAAATATTTTTCTTGATATAAAGACGAACAAAAAAATTCACATCCATTTTTCGCAAGTTATATAAGCGTGCGGAGCGGATGTGAAAATGCTATCGTTCGTCAGTATTGTATTAATATAAAGATTTTACAGCGCAGGCTATCTCGACAAATATTTTTTTACTGCTTTATCGGCTCTGCGAACTTGTTCTTCTTCGTCAACCATTACAAGTTTGCCATTTCGTACAACGACTTTACCATTTACTATTGTATAATCCACCGCACCTTTAAAGCCGACTGTGCCAAGCAAGGACTTTGGATCAAGATTCGTGCCTATCATTTCAAGCCTTCTTGTGTCGATCATAAAAAAATCTCCCGCATTTCCTATTTCGATTGAGCCGATATCATCACGTCCTAAGACCCTTGCACTGCCGACGGTTGCCATTTTAAGGATATCATATCCCGTTGGGGCCTTGTTGCTGGAATTAAGGCGGTGCAGTAAATATGCAACCCTGATTTCCTCCAGAAGGTTTGAGCCGTCATTGCTTGCGCTGCCGTCTACGGCAAGACCAACCGGCACGCCAAGCTCCAACATTTCAGGAATGCGGCATATACCCGACGAGAGTTTCATATTTGAAACCGGGCAGTGGGCAACGCCTGTGCCGGTTTCTGCTAAAAATCGCAGTTCATCATCATTGAAATGGATTCCGTGAGCATACCACACATCAGAGCCGACCCAGCCCAACGATTCCATATATGCAAGCGGCCGCATGCCATGACGGTTCAAAACAAAGTTTTCTTCATCCTTTGTTTCGCATAAATGTGTGTGCAGGCGAACACCCAAATCTCTTGCCAAAATTGCCGACTGTCGCAATAAATCCTCCGTCACGCTGAATGGTGAACATGGTGCGAGTGCAACCATATTCATTGAAAATTTTGATGAGTCATGGTATTTTTCTACTGCCAATTGACTGTCGCGCAGGATTTCGTCTACAGTCTGTACAACAGTGTCGGGCGGCAAACCGCCATCTTTTTTACTAAGGCTCATGCTGCCCCGTGATGCATACATACGCATACCTAAATCTTTTGCGGCAGAAAACTGTGCATCAAGCAGCCCTTCTGCTTTGCCCTGCGGAAACACATAATGATGGTCAAAACAGGTAGTGCAGCCTGTTTTCAAAAGCTCACCCATTCCGGTCATTGAGCTGTTATAAATTACATCGCTGTCGAGGTTCTTCCAGATTTCGTACAATGTCACAAGCCAGTCGAACAGCTCCATATTCTGAACCTGCGGTAAATTTCGGCTGAAAGTCTGGTATAGATGGTGGTGCGTGTTAATAAGACCCGGATATACGATACAGCCGGTTGCGTCGATAATTTCATCGGCTTCTTGCACTTCGTTGCCTAAATAAGTAATTTCTCCGTTTTCTACAAGCAGATTGCATTTTTCAAGTACATCGTCGTTTTTATTGCATGTTACAATACTTGCTGCGTTTTGAATAAATAAGCGTGCCATTGTTTTCCTCCATTCGGATAATTTTAAAAAGAATAAAACTTGTATACTGATACTAATACTATTTTCATTTCGATAAGTAGAAAAAAATTTTCACAGCGAAACGTTTTGCGCAATGCTCCAAGCGCGAAATGAAATATTTTTTTCTATCCTTTAGTAGGGAATTGGTATGACGAACGATTAGTCAATGTATAATCCAGAAAGATATCGAGCAACAATATTACGGTCATCACCAATATAACAGAAGCGCTCCAATCGTTTCTCTGGGGAAAGCAGCACTCCGTTATCTTCCATGTGATCAATCACAAGCGCATTGAAAGTATATCCTTTTTCAAATGAGCCAACCTTTCCGAAAGCACTTCCGCCTGATTTCGTTGCAAGATAAAATGCATTCGCAAAAGTTATTGCCTTGTTGTTGTGCGGTTCATAAAATTCCTTTAATTTTGACAGTTGGACAGCGCGGGCAATTTGGCGGTATATCGCAATACTATGACCTCCTCCTATATCACTGCCGAGGGAGATATTTATATCTTGAGCCAGCAATGACCCCGTCGACATGATACCGGCAATCACATTTGTTGTTGCGTCTGGGCAATGCACTGTAATAGAGCTATGTTTTTTCAATATCCGGATGTCCTCTTCTGTGGGAAAGATAAAGTGAGCAAATATCGATATTCCGTTGTCCATGAGGCCGGCACGTTCATAGATTTCTGCATCCGAATGGTATCCGGGGAACAGTTTCAGTGATTCTTGCACTTCCCATCTGGACTCTACTAAATGCGTTTGCACACCGCAATTATATTTTCTTGCAAGTATACCCAATCCGTCGATTAGCTCCTTGCTGCATGTTGGTGCAAACCGAGGCGTAATAATCGGTTTGACTGTGGTGCAATTGCTATGTTCATCAAGATATTTTTCGGTTTCCTGTAATGATTCTTCAGTTGTTTCACATAGAAATTGCGGAGAATTGCAATCCATATTGACTTTTCCTACAAAACCGTATAATCCTCTTTCTTCCATTTTACTAAAAAGATAATCGGTTGCTTTACGATGGATTGTTGCAAAAATACTGGTATGAAATGTTCCGTGCCTGATTAAGTCTTCTACAAAGGAATCATATACATTCTTAGCATATTCGATATCCGCGAACTTTGCCTCCTGAGGAAATGTATAATGATTTAGCCAATCTGAAAGCAGTGCATCCATACCAATTCCTCGTTGCACATACTGGGAAGCATGAACATGCAAATCGGAAAATGCCGGAATTATCAATCCACGGTTATAGTCTCTTACCTTGACATACGAATATTTCTCAGGCAAGGAAGAATATATACCTTCTACCACACCATTCTGAACTACAATGTAGCTATCTTCACACAGTTTTAACTGTTGCTTTTCTTCAGCATAAACAATATCTCCATGATAGATTTCCATCTGTCTTCAGCTCCTCTTTATGTAATCTCTTTATTTCTTTGATTTTCTTTTTAAATAAAACGAAAACAATTTATAGATAGTATGAATTTCTACCATCTAGAAAGGAAATATACTGACGAACGAAAAAACTACCATGTGCGCTAAAAATTACTTAAATAAAGTAACTTATAGTCAACTATTCATGGTAGTTGGTAGAAACGTCTATCCAAATTATAGACCTATATAAGTTCTATTCTATTGTTGGAATTATTATAATTAATAATACTTTATTTGTCAATGAGCTGAAGTTTTGACATATACTCATGAACGCTTGTCAATGTATAATCCGGATAGATTTCAATTACTATATTTCCGCAAATACTCTCGATTTTTATTAATAGACTCTTTAACCGCATTTTCGGACGGCCCGCCCAAAACATTGCGTGTATTAACGCAGGTTTCAAGGCTGATTGCGTCATAAACATCCGGCTCAAAAATATCCGACATAGATTTAAATTCGTCAATCGTCAGTTCTTCCAGAGTTTTATTTTGATTAATGCAATACAGCACAAGCTTTCCGATTATTTCATGAGCATCTCGAAAAGGCAGATTTTTTTTCACGAGATAATCAGCCGCATCGGTTGCGTTTGTAAAACCTCCCGAAGCCGATTTGTACATAATATCTTTATTGATTTTCATTGTTTTAATCATATTTATAAAAACCGGAAGACAGAGCGAAACCGTATCAACCGCATCAAAAAGGATTTCTTTATCTTCCTGCATATCTTTATTATAGGCAAGCGGCAGGGATTTCATTACGGTTAAAATCGCCACTAACTCGCCGTAAACACGTCCGGGTTTTCCGCGGAGTAATTCGGCCATATCGGGATTTTTTTTCTGCGGCATAATCGAAGAACCAGTGGAATATGCATCATCAAGCTCAATAAAACGGTATTCGTGCGATGACCAAATTATAATTTCTTCAGAAAAGCGGCTTAAATGCATCATTAAAATCGATAAATCCGAAACTAATTCTATAACGAAATCTCTATCCGAAACAGCGTCCATAGAATTTTGAGCCGCTTCTTCAAAGCCAAGTATTTTTGCGGTATATTCGCGGTCAAGCGGATAAGTTGTCGTTGCCAGAGCACCCGCACCGAGCGGACAAATTGAAATCCGTTTTTCAGAATCTTTAATGCGCTCGAAATCCCGCTTAAACATTTCCACATATGCAAGCATATGATGTGCGAATGTCAGCGGCTGAGCTTTTTGTAAATGCGTAAATCCCGGCATTATTGTAGATATATTTTTTTCGGATAAATCCAATAATACGGAAATTAATTCGATTAAATACCCGCGGATTTCTTTGGCGGAATCTAAAGTATAAAGGCGTGTATCCAGCGCAACTTGGTCATTGCGGCTTCGTCCGGTATGCAGCTTTTTGCCGGTATCGCCGATTCTGGAAATCAAAATCGATTCGATATTCATATGAATATCTTCGGCGGATTCGTCGAACTCGACGTTTCCGTTTTCGATATCCGCCAAAATTTCACCGAGCGTTTTTTCGATAAGCTCGGCATCTTCTTTCGGAATAATTTCCTGCTTCGAAAGCATTTTCACATGTGCGATACTGCCTTTTATATCCTGCTTGTATAAACGTTTATCAAATGAAATTGAAGAATGAAAATGATCCGTGAAGCTGTCGGTTTTTTTAGTAAATCTGCCGCCCCAAAGTTTGGAATTATCAGCCTTCATTATTGTTTCTCTCTTCCACGAGTGCGCGCACTTTCATTGAAAGCCCGAAAAGCGTAATAAAACCTTGAGCGTCATAATGGTCATATAAATCACCGGTTGTAAAGCTTGCGAGTTCTTCGCTGTATAAAGAATTCGGAGAATACGAACCTGCGGAAATAATATTACCTTTGTACAATTTTAATTTTACAGTACCACTTACATTTTTTTGCGTTATATTAACAAATTCGTCGAGGGCTTCTCTAAGCGGTGTGTAATATTTTCCGGCATAGAGGAGTTCGGAATATTTTGTGCGGACTGTTTCTTTGAAATCCGTGGTTTCTTTGTCGAGGCATAAATATTCAAGCTCACGGTGAGCATAAGCAAGGATTGTGCCGCCCGGGGTTTCATAAACTCCTCTGGATTTCATTCCGACAACTCGGTTTTCAACAATATCTGTAATTCCGATTCCGTTTTTGCCGCCGAATTCGTTAAGCTTTTCTAAAAGTTCCGTATTGGACATTTTTTCGCCGTTCAGCTTTATAGGGATTCCTTTCGAAAATTCCAATTCAATATAAGTAGGTTCGTTCGGAGCTTTTTCCGGTGTCACCGAGAGAACCAAGAGTTTTTCGAAATTCGGTTCATTATTCGGGTCTTCCAATTCAAGACCTTCATGGCTGATATGCCAAATATTACGGTCACGGCTGTAAGATTGCTCTTTTTTCATTGGAACAGGCAGTCCGCGTTTTTCCAAAAATTCGATTTCTTCTTCACGGGATTTTATATCCCAAGTTCTCCAAGGAGCGATAATTTTGAGATTCGGCGCAAGTGCTTTTATTGTAAGCTCAAAACGAATTTGGTCGTTGCCTTTTCCGGTTGCGCCGTGGCAAATTGCGGTTGCGCCTTCTTTTTTCGCGATATCTACAAGTTTTTTTGCTATAAGCGGTCTTGCAATCGAGGTTCCCAAAAGATATTTATCTTCATAAACCGCATCCGCTTTAATCATAGGATAAATAAAATCCGTAATAAATTCTTCTCTTACATCCTCTATATATAATTTCGAAAGTCCGATTTTTTCAGCTTTTTCCTGCATTCCGTCAAGCTCGTCGGCCTGACCGACATCAACACAAACTCCGATTACTTCGGCGTTATTATAATTTTCTTTTAACCAAGGCACGATAACAGTGGTGTCAAGTCCTCCGGAATATGCCAATACAATTTTCTCGCTCATATTTTCCTCCTAAATGTTTCATAAATGAATAATTATTTATAATAATTTATTTTTATACTTTATTTTAAAATTATACAATAAAGAAAACTCTATTTCAAGTTTTTTAAAGAAAGATTTTTTTACTTATATGAATATTTAAAATTTGCCTATAATATGAATACTTGGGGGCAATCAAAAATAAATTAAACAAAGGTTGAATTAAATTGGGAGGTTATTTTGAAAAAAATATTTATTATAGTTTTGATTTTTGTATTTATAATATTCAGCAAAAAAATTTTAAATAATTCGGATGAAGAATATTCGGTTAATCTTCTTTTGCCGCCTGAATTTGGTGATTTTGCGAAAAACACAAATAAAAAATTTGTTCCGACCAATAAAAATATTTTAGAGATTGCGGATAATTTTGAAGAGCTGAAAAGGCATGTGTATATGATTGACGAAAGCGCTTATGTGGAAAAGAAAGATTTACCGATTGAACAATTATTGGAATATGATTTTCAAACGGATTTAAAAACAGACGAACCTAAAATCTTGATTTTTCATACTCATTCGCAGGAGAAATTTGTGAACAGCAAAAAAGGGGAAATTGATGATACGATAGTCGGAGTCGGAACAAAGCTGGCGGAAATTTTAGCGAACGATTACGGGATAAAAGTAGTTCATGATATTGGCTCTTACGATTTAGTGAACGGGCGGGAAGTCCGCGGCGGCTCGTATGAAAAAATGGAACCGGCGGCAAAAGAGATTCTCAAAAAATATCCTTCTATAGAAATTGCGATTGACTTGCACCGTGACGCATTATCGGATAATTCCAAACTCGTCACAAAAGTAAACGGAAAAAACACCGCGAAAATAATGTATTTTAATGGGATTTCGAAAGAGAATTCCGGCGGAAAGCCAAAAGCCCTGTATAATCTCTATAATCCGTTTCAAAAAGAAAACCTTGCTTTCAGCTTGCAGATGTTTTTATTGACGAACGAAAAATATCCGGGGTTCGCCCGCAAAAACTACATAAAAGCTTATCGTTACAGTTTGCATCTTTTGCCAAAATCGCTTTTGGTTGAGGTCGGCACGAATACAAATACTGTTCAAGAAGCCAAAAACGCAATGTATCCGCTTGCAGAGGTTTTGGTCGAGTTGATTAGGTAATAATTTGTAATCTTTGTGTAGCTCGATTATATTATATTTAAGATGTAAAAAAATGTTTTTGCATTGAAAATATGACAGACAAAATAAATCGTTAAACACTATAATTGACGATATTTATTTTTTAAATTATACTGTTTTAGATTAATACTGTCATATTTTTAAGGAGGAAATAAAATGTCTGCTGAAAGACAAAGCCGCATTCGGAATTTTTGCATAATTGCGCATATTGACCACGGCAAATCAACTTTGGCCGATAGGTTGATACAAAAATCCGGGCTGCTGACCGACAGAGAGATGCAAGAACAAGTTCTTGATAATATGGATATAGAGCGTGAACGAGGAATTACGATAAAAGCACAGGCTGTCAGGCTTATTTATAAATCAAAAAACGGCGAAGAATATATTTTAAATTTAATCGATACACCGGGGCATGTGGATTTTAATTATGAGGTTTCGCGGTCGCTTGCGGCTTGCGAAGGCGCTGTTCTGGTAGTGGATGCGGCGCAGGGCGTTGAGGCTCAGACTTTGGCGAATGTTTATTTGGCTATTGACGGAGATTTGGAAATAGTCCCCGTAATCAATAAAATAGACCTTCCTTCGGCAGATCCGGAATTTGTTATAAAACAAATTGAAGATATCATAGGCATTCCGGCAATCGAAGCACCGCTTATTTCCGCAAAAGCTAATATTAATATAGAAGAAGTTTTCGAAAGAATTATCACCGATATAAAACCGCCGAGCGGCGATGAAAGCGGTCCTTTGAAAGCTTTAGTCTTTGATTCGATTTATGACGCATATAAGGGAGTAATTGTTTTTGTTCGGATTTTTGACGGGAAATTGACAAATAAATCATTAGTAAAGTTTATGTCGAACAATAAGCAATTTGATGTTGTTGAAGTAGGGATTTTAGGACCCGGACGTTTTATTCCTTGCGATGAAGTTTTGGCCGGTGAGGTTGGATATTTTACTGCGAGTATAAAAAATGTTCAGGATACAAGTATCGGAGATACGATTACAGAAGTCCAAAATCCGGCTTCCGAGCCGCTTCCGGGATATAAAAAAGTAAATCCGATGGTATATTGCGGTGTATTTCCGGCAGACGGTTCTAAATACAACGACCTTCGAGATGCTCTCGATAAATTGAAATTAAATGACGCTTCACTTTTTTTTGAGCCTGAAACTTCTGCGGCTTTGGGATTCGGTTTTAGGTGTGGATTTTTGGGGCTTTTGCATTTGGAAATAGTCCAAGAGCGTTTGGAACGTGAGTATAATTTGGATTTAATAACAACTGCGCCGTCGGTTATTTATAAAATATTTCTGACAGACGGAACTCAATTTGAGCTTAGCAATCCGTCTGATTATCCCGACGTTACCAGAATTACGAAAACTGAAGAGCCTATTGTAAAAGCGGAAATAATTTTGCCTTCAGATTATATCGGAGCGATAATGGAGCTTTGTCAAGAGCGGAGAGGCGAGTATATCGGAATGGTTTATCTGGAAGAAACCAGAGCCAAATTGACTTATGAGCTGCCGCTTAATGAAATAATCTATGACTTTTTTGATGTTTTGAAATCCCGAAGCCGTGGCTATGCTTCTTTTGATTATGAGCTGATTGGATATCAGAATTCCGACCTTGTAAAATTGGATATCCTGGTAAATCACGAAATGGTAGATGCTCTTTCGTTTGTTGTTCATAAATCAAAAGCCTATGAGCGCGGTAAAAAAATGGCTGAAAAACTTAAAAAAGAAATTCCCCGGCATTTATTTGAAATACCTATTCAGGCGGCAATCGGCAATAAAATTATTTCGCGTGAAACAATCAGCGCTATGCGGAAAGACGTTTTGGCAAAATGCTACGGCGGTGATATTTCCCGAAAACGAAAGCTTCTTGAAAAACAAAAAGAGGGTAAAAAACGTATGCGCCAAATTGGCAATATTGAAGTTCCTCAAGCCGCTTTTATGTCCGTATTAAAACTTGACGATGAATAAGTTTTAAGGGTGATATGATTGAAAGCAGATTTTAGAATATTTATAATAATTATTTTTATGTCGGCAATTTTGATTTCTTGTCAAAAAGATGAAGGATTGCAGAAAAAAGAAGAAGAAGTAACTGCGCAAACAGAAGTAATTCCGGAAGCTCCGGAAATTGACGATAGTTCGGAGAATATTTCTGAAAATTCCGTTAATGCACGTTTCGGAGAAACAAAAGACGGAGTTTATATTTCCAAACAATTGGGCATGAAATTCAATCTGACAGAAACCTGGGATTTTGCGCAGAAGCAAGAAATGGACGGCGTGTTTTATGAATTTTCGGCAATAAGTAAAGAACATGATACTTTGCTGGAATTATTTACGATAGACAACAAAGACGGAAATGATATCAATTATTATATTGATTTATTTAAAACACGTTTACAGGAAAATCAGGAAATGAAATATATAATAGAAGATATAGACGAAATTCTTATTGCAGGTAAAAGTTTTACCGGATTTTCTGCTAAGCCGGAAGGCGAAGCCAGCTTTGTTCAAAAAGAAATATTTACTATGAGCGGCGATACTTTAATAGGAATAAATATTTTGTATGGTGCTGAAAACTCTGACAAGGTTGACAAAGTCTTATCTGATTTGATTGTTCAAGAATAAGAATTATAAAAATCGAGCTGTAAATGAACGTTTTAAACGTCTGTTTCGGCTCTTTTTTCTTGGGTTTTTTTAATCAATCTCCACTTAAATTGATGAAAATATTCTTGTTGAAATTGTTCAAAATGTATGATAAGATTAATCAACTCGTTGGTGAAATTTTGAACAGCGTATGTAATTTATAAATAATTTTCACAATTATTTTTCTTTAGATTTACATAAAAATATTTAATTTGATTAAAATTTAATCGAAAATTTATCAGTATTATTTGAAGATGTTGAACGATATTTGATAATCTCGATTTCGATATGCCAACGGTTAATAAATACTATTTTCATTTTGATAAGTAGAAAAAATCTTTCACAGCGGGGCGTTTCGCACAGGCTTCAAGCGCGAAATGAAATATTTTTTCTATCCTTTATAATGAAAATAGTATAATAATAAGGGGGAGTATAAAAAATTCATTAATCAACGCTAAGTATTTTAAGGTTCTAATAATGTAAGCGCTTTTTATTTTATTAACGAATTAAATTTTGGAATTTTATTAATTTTTGATTTATAAAAAATATATAACTAAAAGGGAGCGTTATTATGACATTACAAACTGTTCCATTAATTATTGTTTGCGTTTATTTAGTTGGTATGTTGTGCGTTGGTTTTTTAACAAACAAATTTTTAATAAAAGATAGTAAAGATTATTTGCTTGCAGGACGCAGGCTCGGACTTATAATGGTTGCGTGCAGTTTATCTGCAAATAACGTCGGCGGCGGAAGTACTATGGGTGTTGCTACCCGTGCATTCGGCGGTTGGGGTTTGTCTGCGGCTTGGTATGTTATTGCGGCGGCTGTCGCAATGATACCATTGGCTTATTTTGCGCCTCGTATCAGAAAAGTTATGGCTTACACTATTCCTGAAGTTATTAACCGTAGATTTGGTCCTATGGCCGGTCTTTCGACAGCGATTTTAAATATCGTTTCGTTGTTCTGCTTGACCGCATCGCAAGTTTCCGCTTCCGGTATGGTAGTGTCGTCTCTGACAGGCTTGCCGTTGAATGCGGCTATATTGATTTCCGGTACCATAACTTTGGTATATACGGTTATGGGCGGTCTTCTTGCGGATGCTTTCACGGATTTGGCGCAATGGTTTATTATATTTATCGGACTTCTTGTTGCGCTTCCTTTCGTAATAAACGGTGCAGGCGGTTGGGACGCTGTAGTCGCAGCGTTGCCGCCGGTTGAAATGAGTTTTACTAAAGTCGGATTATTTACGATTGTAAGTCTTGTTCTGAATTATTTCTGCACATTTTTATCCGGTCCGGAAATGATAAGCCGTTTTTCAGCCGCTGAGAATGAAAAAACTGCGCAGCATGCGTCTCTTTTGTCTGCTGTAATGATGGCGGCTATGGCTTTCCTTCCTACTATAATCGGTTTGGTTGCGCTTTCCGTAAATCCGGGATTGGACGACGGAAAAGGTACAACTGCTTTAATCTGGGCAACAACAGAATACGCACCGGTTTGGGTATCAGGGGTTTTGGCGGCTTCGATTATTGCTGCGACTATGTCCAGTGCCGACTCGAACTTGCTTTGTGCTTCAACAATTTTCGTTAAAGACATTTACCAAAAATATATTAATAAAAATGTTACCGATGATAAAATAATTATATTGACCAGAATCTCGAATGTTGCTGTGGGTCTTTTTGGAATTTTCATAGCATTATTTAAAATCGATATTGTAACATTAAATTTATTTGCGTTTGCACTCAGATCCGCAGGACCTTTTGCGGCATATGGCTTGGGAATTGCATGGCATAAAGCTACACCGCATTCCGGTCTTGCCGCAATTGTTACCGGCTCAATAGCAGCTATATATTGGCAGGTAAGCAATTCGCCTTTTGGTATAATGCCGATTGTTTTCGGCGCGGTAATCAGTACATTAACATTCGTTGCGGTAACTATGGTTGAAAGCTCCATGGGAGTTGCGCCTGCGCCTTCTCCTCAAAGCGACAGGGAATAAAATTCTAGTTTGATAATATTTTTTGGGTCAAAGGCAGACAGCAATGTCTGCTTTTTTTGTGGCAAAATAAGAAATTGTATGCTAGAATGTGAAAAAAATACGGATTAATCTTGAAGCTTATGCAGGTGAATTAAATGAAAAAACTAGGAATATATGTGCACATACCCTTTTGTATAAAAAAATGTTTATATTGCGATTTCAATTCTTTTTCCGATAAAGATGAATATAAAGAAGAATATATAAATGCATTGGCAGATGAAATAAATTCTGCTGATTTTTTGTCCAAATATGAAATAAAATCAATTTTTTTTGGCGGCGGAACCCCTACCTGTCTGCCAATCAAAGATTTGTCGTTTATTTTATCAAAAATTAACCGAAATAAAATCGCAAAAAATGCCGAAATATCTATTGAGGCTAATCCCGGAACCGTTAATTATAAATATCTTTGCGAGCTTAAAAAAATCGGATTTAACCGAATAAGTTTTGGCTTGCAGTCAGCAGAAAACAGATTATTAAAAAACTTGGGACGTATACATACGTATGAGGAGTTTTTGGGAAATTATAATTCTGCGAAAAAAGCCGGTTTCGACAATATTAATGTAGATTTAATGTATGCTTTGCCCGGACAATCCTTATTTGAATGGAAAAAAACTCTAGAGGAAATTGTTTCGCTGGAACCTTCGCATATTTCAATTTACAGCCTTATTATTGAAAAAGAAACGGTTTTCGGAAAACTCTTGTCGGAAGGAAAGCTAAAGCATACGGACGAGGAAATCGACAGAGAGATGTATTATTATGCTAAGAGCTTTTTGGAAGCCAATGGATTTTATATGTACGAAATTTCGAATTTCGCAAAAAATAATCATGAATCCGTACACAATAAAATATACTGGGAATGTAATGAGTATATCGGTTTTGGCTTATCGGCACATTCTTTTTTAGATGGCAGGCGGTTTGCCAATACCGAAGATTTATTTGATTATTTAAATAATAAAAGACTTATATCGGAAGAAAAAATCACATATGAAGAATCAATTGAAGAATTTATTTTTCTGGGTTTAAGAATGGCAAAGGGCATTAGTATTATTGAATTTGAAAAAAGATTCGGTAGAAATATTTTTGATATTTTTGGAAATAATTTAAAATATTTGATAAATACTGATTATATTTTAGAAAAAGATGGAAGACTTATATTATCAGAAAAAGGGATTTTTGTGAGCGATTCTATTTTTTCTAAAATATTAAACTGTTAGGGGCGTGGCGTTTTGTTTGGAATAAAAAATTATAATCCGAGATTTTACTCAAACTGCAAAGAATTTATGTTTAGAAATAACTTTTTGATTCATAAAATAATCGGACAAAAACTTGAAAAAATTTATTGGGTTTGGGATAAAAACGGCGATGAATGGGTCAAAGACTGCCCTGTCGTTTTAAAAGTTTCGGAAGGATATGTAACATTATGTTCCAATAAACACAGTGATTTTTCAATCGGCTGGAATGATATAAACCTTAACGATAATCCAAAAGTCTACGGCGAAAAAAATATTTCTTTAGAGTGGAGAGAATTTAATTCCAGGAGAGTCGACAGGGTTTGTAATCAAAGGATAAAATCGATTGAAGTTATTAATTTTTTACCGACTTATATTGACGACTATCCGTTAATTGACACAAACGAAGCCAAAATAATTAAAAAACTCGGGTTTCTGCATGGCGTTGGATTCAATTTTTACGGAACTTCGCTTTCTGTACTAAACGGCTTGTACGATAATAATATAGTTTTTTTTGAAGATGAATTTCCGAGCTATTACACGAGAATTATTATAAATTAAAATTAATATGAATAAATTTTTGCTCTGTAAATAAAATTACAGAGTTTTTTTATGCCAAAAAATTTTCTAAGAAGAATAATCAAAAAGTATTGACAAAAAAAAATAATAGTGGTATTGTATCTGTAGGTTAGCACTCGAACAGATTGAGTGCTAATAATTTTATTATTTTTTGTATAACAAGATGAAAATTGTTCGTACATTTTTTAGACTTATTCGGTCAAAAATAGAGTAATATGAGAATAGTTTATTGCTTTCAAAAAATATTACAATATTTATAAAAATTATAATTGCTTATTTTATATGGATGTGGTTCTTATGCTTTTAAGCGAAAGAAAATTGAAAATTTTACAAGCGATAATTAACGATTATATTGCCACCGCAGAGCCGATTGGCTCGCGCACAATCGCAAAAAAGAATGATATTGGTCTTAGTTCCGCCACAATTCGTAATGAAATGAGCGATCTTGAAGATATGGGGCTTATTATACAGCCTCACGCCTCGGCGGGCAGAGTGCCGTCAGATAAAGGTTACCGACTATATGTTGATAACCTTATGAATCGTAAAGAGCTTTCGGCGGATCAAACTAATTTTCTGTATAAATTAATACAGGAGAATTTTGATAATATCGAATATCTTATGCAGGAAACGGCAAAAGCGATTTCGTTTATTACAAATTATACGACGATTATTTCCGAGCCGCAGATTATCAAGCTTATTGTTAAGCATATACAATTAGTTCCGTATGATGAAAACTCTATAGCTATGATTCTTGTAACGGAATCGAAAATGATTAAAAATTATGTTATAAAAATGCAGTCGCCGCCCGAATTTGATGTTTTGTCAAATATGTCACTTATTTTGAATAAGATTGTGATGGGCAAAAATCTGGTAGATATTGATCTTTCGCTTGTCAAGAATGAATTGCAGACTATGGGCGAAGAAGGACAGGCGCTGTTAAAAATAATTGATTTTATTTGGAAAATGGTACTCTCCGAATCAAACGTAGAAGTATATACTTCCGGTGTGAAAAATATTCTGACTTTTCCCGAATTTAGCGATTTCAATAAAGCAAAATCGGTTTTTCAAGCTTTGGAAGAAAAGGATATTCTGATTACACTTTTGGGAAAAGACCATACTGAGGATTTGAAAATAATTATCGGAAACGAAAATTCCATCGAGCAGATTAAAGACTGTTCTTTAATAAAAGCCGGCTATAAACTCGGAGACGAATTATATGGGACTATAGGAATTTTGGGTCCTACAAGAATGAACTATGCCGAAGTTGTTTCGGTTTTATATGAAATAGAAAAAAATCTTTCGCAGACGCTCAGGGCGTTGAAAGGCGGATAGAAATTTAACATAAAAAAATTTTATCGTTTTTTATATAGAAAGGAAGTATTAAATGGAAAACGAAGATTTGAATAATGAGGAAATGAACGAAAAACCGGAGTCGGAACAAAATGAGCTTGAGCAAAATTCGGAAGAAACAATAGAAGATAAAATAGCTCTTTTGGAAGCGGAAAAAGCTGATTTGATTGATAAAATGCAGCGTTCGCTTGCGGAATTTGATAATTATAGAAAGCGCAGCATGAAAGAAAAAGGACAGATGTTCGACGAGGGCGTAAAGACTACGATTGCAAATCTTTTGCCTGTTGTTGATAATCTTGAAAGAGCAATCGGCTCTTTTGAAAACAAAGAAGATTCAACATTTAAAGGCTTTGAAATGATTTTTAGGCAATTGCTTTCTATTTTGGATGAAATCGGAATTAAACAAATTGAAACTGTTGGGAAAAAGTTTAATACAGAGTACCATCATGCGGTATCACATGAAGAAAGCGGTGAATTTGGAGAAAACGAAGTCATAGAAGAATTGCAAAAAGGATATATTTATAAAGATAAAGTTATAAGATGTGCGATGGTTAAGGTTGTGAATTAAGCTTTAAATATCGTTTTTACAATACATTGAATAAAATATTTTGATTTTTCTTGATTCATTTAGAAAAAATCAAACGGAATAAAACTTTTTAACTATTTTGGAGGTTAAATTTATGGGAAAAATTATTGGTATAGATTTAGGAACAACAAACTCTTGTGTTGCTGTTATGGAAGGCGGTAAACCCGAAGTAATTCCAAATTCGGAAGGTTCCAGAACTACAGCGTCTGTTGTTGCTTTTACAAAAAATGGTGAAAGATTAGTGGGCGAGGCGGCTAAACGTCAAGCTATTACAAATCCGGACACGGTTACAAGTATTAAACGCCATATGGGTTCTAATCATAAAGTAAATATTGATAACAAATCGTATTCTCCGCAAGAGATTTCGGCAATGATTTTGCAAAAATTGAAATCAGATGCGGAAGCTTATCTCGGCGAAACTGTTACGGAAGCTGTAATCACAGTACCGGCGTATTTTACAGATAGCCAAAGACAAGCAACAAAAGATGCCGGAAAAATTGCCGGACTTGATGTTAAACGTATCATAAACGAGCCTACTTCGGCGGCGCTTGCTTATGGTCTTGACATGGAAGTTGAGCAAAAAATCATGGTTTATGACCTTGGCGGCGGTACATTCGACGTTTCGATAATCGATATCGGCGACGGCGTTATCGAAGTTTTGGCTACAAGCGGCGACAACAGACTCGGCGGCGACGACTTCGACGAAAGAATTATAAATTATTTGGCAGATGAATTTAAAAAGACTAATGCTATAGATTTAAGACAAGATAAAATGGCTATGCAAAGACTCAAAGATGCGGCCGAAAAAGCTAAAAAAGAATTATCCAACGTTACAACAACAAATGTTAATTTGCCGTTTATCACAATGGACGCAAACGGCCCTCAGCATTTGGATATCAGCATTACTCGCGCTAAATTTGATGAAATTACAACTGATTTAGTTGAAAGAACTCTCGGACCGGTTAATACGGCGCTTAAAGATGCCGGACTTTCGGCTTCCGAATTAGACAAAATTCTTTTGGTCGGCGGCTCTACAAGAATGATTTCCGTTCAGGACGCTGTTAAAAAAATTACCGGAAAAGAGCCGTTTAAGGGAATTAACCCTGACGAATGTGTTGCGCTCGGCGCGGCGATTCAGGGCGGTAAATTGGCAGGCGACGCAGGTGTAGGACATATCCAGCTTTTGGACGTTACTCCGCTTTCTTTGGGAATTGAAACTTTGGGCGGCGTATCAACTGTTTTGATTGAAAGAAACACAACTATCCCTGTTAATAAAAAACAAGTTTTCTCTACGGCGGCAGATGGTCAAACAGCCGTTGATATACATGTTGTTCAAGGCGAAAGACCTTTGGCAAAAGACAATAAAACTCTCGGTCAATTCAGATTGGACGGAATCGCTCCTGCTCCAAGAGGAGTTCCTCAAATCGAAGTTGCTTTTGACATAGACGCAAACGGCATTGTAAATGTTTCCGCAAAAGATTTGGGAACAGGCAAAGAACAAAAAATTACAATTACTGCCAGCACAAATTTATCCGATGACGAAATCGACAGAGCGGTTAAAGAAGCTGAAATGTTTGCCGAGCAGGATAAAAAGCGTAAAGAAGCCATTGATACCAAAAATCAAGCTGAATCAATGATTTTCCAAACAGAAAAAACTTTGAAAGATTTGGAAGAAAAAATTGAAGCGGAAGATAAAGCAAAAATCGAGGCCGAGCTTACTAATCTGAAATCCGTAAACGAAGGAATTACTATAGAAAACGCCACTGATTCGGATGTTCAAAGGCTGAAAGAAGCTACAGAAACTCTGACAAATGTTTTTTATGAAGTATCGGCTAAAATATATCAAGCCGCAGGACCACAGCCGGGCGAAGAAGGTCAGCCTTCAAACGACGACGATGTAATATCCGGAGAATATGACGAAAAATAATAAGGCTGTAATCGATTAAAATAAATTATAGCGGTTTGAATTTATTTCAAACCGCTAAATGCCAGATTGCAGAGCGGGTGGAAAAGTGGCAAGTAAAAAAGATTATTATGAAACATTGGGAATTTCAAAAGGCGCATCAGATGATGAGATAAAACGCGCCTATAGAAAATTAGCAAAACAATATCATCCTGATAACAATCCCGGAAACGCTGAATCCGAAGACAAATTTAAAGAAGTCGGCGAAGCGTATCAGGTTTTATCTGATAAAGAAAAAAGAGCGGCTTATGACCAATTCGGTCATTCTGCTTTTGAGCAAGGCGGCGCAAGTGGCGGATATGGATTCGGCGGTTTTGATTTTGGCGGATTCGACGCTTCTGAAATTTTTGAACAGTTTTTCGGCGGAGGCTCTTCTCGTAGAAACGGGCCAAGACGAGGCGCTGATACTCATGTAAATGTCACAATTACTTTTGAAGAAGCTTTTACGGGTACTAAAAAAGAAATTCAAGTCGGACTTATGGAAAATTGCGAAGAATGCGGAGGCTCGGGAGCAAAATCGGGTACTGTTGCGGAAAATTGCAAGCATTGCAACGGAACAGGGCAAGAACGCATTTTACAGCAAACGGTTTTCGGAACGGTTACACAAGTTAGGACTTGCCGCTCTTGTAATGGCGAAGGAAAAATTATTCGTGAAAAATGCAGTACTTGCAGCGGAAAAGGAAAAGTACGGAAAAATAAAACACTCACTGTTAATATTCCGAAAGGTATCGACAACGGGCAGAGTATCGCTTTGCAAGGCAAGGGCGACCCGGGGCAAAAAGGCGGACCTTATGGAGATATGATTGTTACGGTAAACGTTATGCCGCATAAATTATTTACAAGACGTGACAACAACCTTTATATCGAAGTTCCGATAACTTTTGTGCAGGCGACTTTGGGCAGTGAAATTTCTATTCCGACTATGACCGGAGAAGAAAAATATTCGATAAAATCCGGCACGCAGACCGGTACGGTTTTTTCTATGAAAGGAAAAGGTATGCCGTATGTGCGTAATGAGCGGATTGTCGGAGATTTAATTGTTACATTAAAAGTATCTGTTCCGACTTCTTTAAGCGATAAACAGCGCGCGGCTCTTTTGAATTTTGCAGAAGAAATGGGCGACGAATATAAAGACCACAAAAAAGGATTTTTTGATAAATTTTTTAGATAAAGAATATTATACGAATATTGAATCGATAATTATTTCCGATATGGAGATAATTATCGATTTTTTTTGTGTTTTAAATTTGATTTTTCTGTAAAGAAAAATATAACTGTATAAAAGAATCTCTAATCTGTAAAAATATAAATATAGCTTTTTATTATATCGAGTATTAAAAATTACAAAAGGAGATTTTTTTATGATACAAAAGATGAAGTTGAATATTATTATTTCAACATTAATTTTATTTATTCTCATTGCCCTGATTCTTTTAACTATTTATCATAGTTCTCAAAAAGGGAAAATCTATAACGGGCTTTTTGTTAGAGCTTGGGAGGAGTGTAAAAATGGATGTTTATATACAACCGAAACAGAAAGTGGATTTGCATAATAAAAACAGCATAAAACTGATAGATATCGCGGATATTGTATGTCCGAACGAATTAAAAAATAAATTAAGTCAATTGGAGTTGCTTAAAATAGACGGAAGCAAAAAATCAAATTATATTATAGCTGTTTCGGATATTGTAGATAAAATTATAAAAGTATCGCCGGATTCTACGGTCAATAATTTAGGAGAAAAAGAAATTTTGATTGACTATAAACCGGATATAAAGCAGCCGAATAAATTTTTGGAGTTTTTGAAAATAGCTTCGGTTTCTACTATTTTGCTGGTTGGTTCTTCCACGGCAATTATGTCTTTCCAATCCGAAGCGCAGATTTTGAAAGTTTTTATAAATTATTACCGGATTTTTTTGGGAGTGCAAACTGACAAGCCTGTCGTTCTTTCAGTAGCGTATTCTTTTGGGCTTTGTTTCGGAATTATGGTGTTTTTTAATCATTTCTTCAGCAAAAATATGACCGACGATCCAACGCCAATAGAGGTCGAAATGAGCACATACGAAGAAGATGTTACAAGATCAATTATTGATACTTTGAATTCGCAGGAAAAGAAAAATGCTCATAATTAAATATATTTTATTGGCTATTATAGGATTTGCGAGCGGGGCTGTAATTTCGGGCGCAATATTTGCGTTTATTTCAATGATTGGCGTTGTGCCGCGGTTGGCCGCAAGAACAAAAACCGTACGGTATGTGAAATTATATGAAGACATGATTATGGTCGGCGGAATATTCGGAAGCTTGCATGAATTTTATAAATTTACTATGTTCGGGAATAATTTTTTAATAGCAGTAATCGGGTTTGCAGAAGGGATTTTTGTCGGTTGTTTAGCTGTTTCGCTAGCCGAAGTAATAGACGTTATACCAATTTTTTCACGCCGTGCGCGTGTAAAAGAAGGGATTTCTTTTTTTATATTGGCAATCGCAGTCGGGAAAACTATAGGCAGTCTTTTGTATTATAATTTACCCGGCTTTTATTAAATATATATTGAATCAAGGAGGCATAAATTTGATTTCTAATAAAGAAAAACAAGATTATCAGAAAATGGTCGAGCAAATTTCGCCTAACAGCAAAATTTTTACTAATTGCCTAAAGGCATTTTGGGTTGGCGGAACGATTTGTACAATCGGTCAAATAATAGCAAATTTTTTAGCTTCAAGAGGACTTGAAAAAGACGCAGTTTCGTTATATTCATCGGCGGCTCTGATTTTGCTGACTGTGCTTCTTACATCTTTTGGATTTTTCGAGCAGATTGCAAAATATGCCGGTGCGGGAACTTCTGTGCCGATATCGGGCTTTGCAAACTCGATTTGCGCATCTGCATTGGAATTTAAAAAAGAAGGTCTTGTATTGGGAATGGGCGCGAAGATGTTTATTTTGGCAGGGCCGGTTATTGTTTACGGTTCGGTTTCTTCGGTAATCGTTGGGATAGTTTATTATATATTTAAGTAATAATGAAGCATATTATTTTATACTATTTTCAATATAAAGGATAGAAAAAAATAGTATTAGGAGAGATTTGTTTGAACAAAAAATACGGAAGGTCATCAATAAAACTTTCGAAACCTGTTTATATTACGGATACTGCGTGCATTGTCGGCCCAAAAGAGGGCGACGGGCCGCTTGCGAAATATTTTGACAGAATTTTAGATAATGAAATGAATGGAAAAGATAGCTGGGAAAAGTCCGAAAGCAGTATAATAACCGATTGCGTAAATTTATTATTGGAAAAATCCGGACTATCTGAAAAAGATATTGATTATGCGATTGCCGGAGATTTACTAAACCAAATAGCCGGAAGTACTTATGGTTTTCGGGATTTTGATTTTAATTATTTCGGAATATACGGTGCTTGCTCAAATTTTGGGGAGGGAATGGGACTTGGCGCAATGCTTATAGACGGAGAATTTGCGGATAAAATTTTGGTGAGTGCGTCGAGTCATTTTGCCTCGGCCGAAAAACAATTTAGATTGCCGATGGAAGCCGGAGGTCAGCGTCCGCCGTCATCCACTTGGACAGTGACCGGTGACGGCTGTGTAATTCTTAGGGCTTTCGGAAATGGTCCGCATATAACGAAAATTACGACCGGTCAAATTATTGATATGGGAATAAATGACCCGAATAATATGGGCGCGGCAATGGCTCCGGCGGCGGCGGATACAATTTATCAGCATTTGACGGATTTTAATCTTCAGCCGGATTATTATGACCTTATTATTACGGGAGATTTAGGCTATATCGGTTCGGAGATTTTGACAAAACTGATGTCGGATAAAGGGATTAAATTGGAGGAAAATTTATCGGATTGCGGAATGAAAATCTTTGACAAAGAAAAGCAAGATACGCATAGCGGCGGAAGCGGCTGTGCATGTTCGGCTGTTACATTTTCCGGTTATCTATATGATCAATTAAAGAAAAAGAAGCTGAAAAAAATTCTGCTTGTTCCGACAGGTGCGTTATTATCGCCGACAGCGGTTTTACAAAATGAAACGATTCCCTGTATTGCTCATGCTGTAGCGATAGAGAATACTTAAGGAGGAATATTATGGATTATATAAAGGCTTTTGTGGTCGGCGGTTTGATTTGTGTGATCGGACAGATTTTAGTAGATAAGACAAAACTCACGCCGCCGCGGATTCTGGTTATGTTCGTTGTGATAGGATGTTTTTTGGGCGGAATGGGCATTTATGAAAAATTGGTAGATTTTGCAGGGTCGGGAGCGACTGTGCCTTTGCCGGGGTTTGGATATTTGATGGCAAAAGGAGTTATGAAAGAAATTGATGAAGTCGGTTTTTTGGGAATTTTGACAGGAGGACTGAAAGCAGGCGCGGGCGGAATAACGGCGGCGGTTGTATTTAGTTTCATAGCCGCTATGATTTTCGAACCGAAATCAAAATCAAATTATTAGAATATAGTGATGAGCCGATTTTTTGTATGAAATCGGCTCGGTATAGTTTTACTTTTTACAGAAAACGACAGTTGCTTCACAGCGGTTGTGGAAAAGTTTTCGGGCGTGCAGAACTCTGAAATATTTGTTTATAACATCGATGGCTTTATAAACTTGCTTTTGCTGTTTTTTTTGGGAAAGTTTTAAAGTCATGATACATATGCCGTCGTCGGCTAAAAATTTTTTGGCTTCAATCATAATATCCAAAGACTCATTTACCTCCATTTTCATATCGTTTGTTATAATGTCGAAAATAGCATCTGTCTTTCGGAAAAATTCCTGCGCCGTGATTTTCTCATGAATAATTTTTGGATTATCGATTAAAGATTTATCTAATTCGGCAGGGTCGACAGCAACGACAGAATTACAATATTCGGAAAGAACTTTTGTCCAGCCGCCGGGTGCGGCTCCCAAATCGAGGGCGTTTTTTCCTAATTTAAGTTCGAAAGTCTGGATAGCTTCCAAAAGCTTGAATTCGGCGCGTGATATAAAATCTTCTTTTTTTTCGAATCGAATATTTCCTCCGCTCCATGACGAAAGATTATCGTTTTTTAAAGAAATACCGATATATATTTTGTCGGAACAAATCAGCACGGAAATTATTTGCTCCGGATTTTTATAATCTTCTATGTATAAATTTTCAATTAATTTCTCCGTAATTCCTTTGTTTATGTCAAATGTCTTGATAAAAAACTCGCAGTTTACAACTCTGGACTGGACAGAAAACTTAAGATTTTTGTCTAAAAATCCGATATTATTATTTACTATGGTGTAAATTTGCTCTATAATATTTATGGGGGATAAAAAATCCTGCGAAAAAACCGGCATAATATGTCGAATAAACACAGGCTTTTTAAATTGTAATTTCTTCATGAAATTAGAGTATTCCTCGTCTAATTCGACAAGGCATATTCCCTTTGCCAAAAATTCCACATTTTTTGGCTTTGGCGTGATATTTTTTATTTCATTAAGCGATATTTGCTCATCGCCGTTTTCTGAAGTAAATATTATTTTATTTATCATTTTATCCTCCAAAAATATAATTGATTTTCCGTCAGAAATTTTTTTAAACCTTGGGAAAGGATGTGACACTTTGAATGAACTTAGCTTAAAACCCCAAGACAAAGATACATTGTTAAAGCCGCTTGAAAATATTATTCATGATATGAAAATCCCTTTAACAATAATGTATACAAAAATACAAATACTTGAAGAGACACAAGATATTTCGGAAGAAGTCGCCGACACACTTTTCGTAATAAAACGAAATTGGTTTAGGGTGATGAAACTATTAAACGATATCTCAGACCACAAAAAAATACTGAACGGTGAAATCACGCTGAAATTTGAAAATCTCGACATTATTAAAATACTTTCGAATATAACGAAAACAGCTTCTTCGCTTGCATATAAAAAACAAATCGATTTAAAATTCGAAACAGATATAAAGTGCAAAATCATGGCAGTTGATAAAGAAGTCTTAGAACGAATCATGCTTAACTTGATTTCGAATTCGATAAAATATTGCGGACAAGGCAGTCTGGTCAGAATATCTGTATATCAAAATTTTGACAATCTTATTATTTCCGTTAAGGATAACGGCAAAGGAATAGAAAAGTCAAAGCTGGACTTGCTTTTCAAGCGCAGGGTCGTCTCATATAATGAAAAAAATATTCCGACAGGTTCCGGAATCGGACTCAGCATTGTAAAAGAGTTCGTCGACCTTTTGAATGGCGAAATTGCTTTGAATACCGGAAAAAAGGGCACGGAGATAGCGATAAAACTTCCGGTTTTTATGGCAGAATCTAATTACAATAAAATGCCGTTGGATGACTTTTATTCATATAATATTTACGAATTTGAGCTTTCAGATGATTATAACATAGATTAACGAAAAAATTATCGCTACAAAAAAACCCATTCCAATATCCAAAGGGTAATGAATTCCTACAACAATTCTGGAAAACCCGGTTAAAAACGCACATAAGATTAATAAAATTCCGATAGATTTAAAAATCATAAAATAAGACAGCGAAATTATCATAGCCGAACAAGCATGGTTGCTGGGCAAAGAAAACTTGTCTTCCCGCTGAAAATTAAGTTTTATATTATTTCTTAAATATGGACGTTTTCGTTTTATAATATTACGCAGAATTTTATTAACGCTTATACAAAAAAAAGGAACTAACATAATTAAAATTAACTTATCTTTTACATAAATAAATGCAAAAACCAACAAAAATAAATAAGCTGCAACAAAAAAAAGCGCAGAGGCTTGCATGATATTAAACGCGATATTATATAAGCCTTTGTTTTTTTGTCCAAAATTATAAATCCTCAAAAAAAGATTATTATCCATTTTATCATCCCCAAAGAATTATATCATAAATCAGTGGTTGCAAAAAGCAGAAAGTGATTTATTCGTAAAAAATGAAAATAGTATTAATGAAACAAATTTACTTATAAAACATATTGTATAAATATAGAAATATAGAAAAATCAAACCGCATCGCAATCAATATATAGCTAATACTATTTTCATTTAGATAAGTAGAAAAAAATTTTTCACAGCGGAGCGTTTCGCGCAATGCTTCTAGCGCGAAATGAAATATTTTTTTCTATCCTTAATATTGAAAATAGTATAAAATGCTATAATGATATTTTATAGAATTGCTATAAAGTGCAAGGCGTTTTTTTGGGGGAGATTGATTGAAATCGTTAGACAAAATTTTAATTGGGGAAAAGGTTTTTATTGATAAAATATCTCTGCCTTTGAAAATTAAAAATAGGCTGATAGAGCTTGGATTTTTGGAAGGTACAGAAATATGCCTTTTGCACAAAAGTCCGAACGGCAGAAATTTAGCATACCTTGTGCGCGGCAGCGTTATCGGGCTTCGGGATACGGACGCGCGCAGGATTTTAATATTCAAAGAGGGTGATTGAATGTACACAATAGGGCTTGCAGGAAATCCAAACACAGGAAAATCCACGGTTTTCAACTCTTTGACCGGGCTTAGGCAGCATACGGGAAATTGGGCCGGCAAAACCGTTATGAATGCGAAAGGATATTTTGAATATAAGGGTAAATCATTTACAATTTTTGATTTGCCGGGAATGTATTCGCTGAATTCAAAATCAACCGAGGAAGAGGTTTCCAAAAATTTTTTGGAGAATAATAAATCCGATGCGATAGTTGTGGTTGTCGATGCAACTTCGTTAGAGCGTTCGTTGATTGTTGCTATGCAAATAATTTCTTTGAAACTCAACGTGATTATATGCTTGAATTTGATGGATGAAGCGAAACGAAAAAATGTCCATATTGACCATGAGAAATTAGCGTCGATTTTAAGGCTGCCGGTCGTTTGCACTTCTGCCATAAGTAAAGAGGGTATAGAAAGCTTAAAACAAGAAATATTTTCTGCGTGTGAAAAAAACTCTTTTTCGGAAATCGATTTAGATTTGGATAATCTTAACGCTGAGGAAAAAACGTATAAAATTATAAAATATTGCGAAAAAATCAGTAAAGAAGTTTGTATTTATGATTGTGACGTAACGGAATTTACGGACAGAAAAATAGATGATATTTTGACCGGAAAAAAATACGGTATACCGATAATGTTTGGAATGTTATTAATTGTTTTTTGGATCACGATTGTATTATCAAATTATCCTTCGGAATTACTTCGGAATTTTTTCAATTTTTTTGAGAATGAACTGAAAAATTTATTTATTCATTTAGGGGTCAGCGGACTTTTGAGCGGAATAATTATAGATGGAATATATAGAACGCTTTCATGGATAGTATCGGTGATGTTGCCGCCGATGGCTATTTTTTTTCCGCTGTTTATGATTTTAGAAGATTATGGAATTTTACCTCGTATTGCATTTAATCTGGATTATTATTTCAGAAGAGCTAAAGTTTCCGGAAAGCAGGCTCTGACTATGTGCATGGGATTTGGCTGCAACGCAGTTGGCGTTACGTCGGCCAGAATTATGGAATCGGAAAGAGATAGAATTATTGCCGCCGTTACAAATAATTTCGTACCTTGCAACGGGCGTTTTCCATTTTTGATTATCATGTCTGGAATATTTTTTGCCGGAATCGGTCCGTTTTCGTCTTTTTATACGGCTTTAATAATAATTGCGCTGATATTGTCATCAGTGTTTATGAGCCTTTTTATTTCGTATATATTATCGAATACAATTTTAAAAGGTGAGTCATCATCTTTAATTATCGAGCTGCCGTCGTACCGGAAGCCGGATTTTTTAAAAGTAATCGTAAGATCACTAAAAGACAAGACCCTGACTATTTTGATGCGGGCGGTTATTGTTGCTATTCCGGCAGGCTTTATAATTTGGATAATGCAAAATTATTATATTAACGGAAATAATATTATGTTTCATTTTACAAATTTTTTAGACCCTTTTGGAAAAATCTTGGGCATGGACGGAGTAATTTTGACAGCTTTTATTTTATCATTGCCGGCAAACGAAATTGTGCTTCCGATAATTATAATGTGTTATACAAAAAGTTTTTCACTCATAGAAATTCAAAATATAAATGAATTGAAAAATATTTTGCTGGAAAACGGATGGACTTACAGTACTGCGATTTGTACAATGCTTTTTTCTTTAAATCATTTTCCGTGTGCAACAACTTTATGGACTATAAAAAAAGAAACTGGTAAATATAGATGGGCTTTTTTAGCATTTTTTATTACTACTTTGAGCGGTTTTGCAATATGTTTTATTGTAAATGGTATTTTAAAACTTCTCTGATTAAATTTTCACGCCCGTTCCGCGATTTTATTTAGGCTCGATAGAACGGGTGTGAAGATTTTTTTATTCTATATACCGCGCCCCATTACCGGCATAAATAAAATTTACGAACATTAAAAATCCTGCAATTTTCGATCTTATATGAACTTACATTTCTGTATCCTTATAGCGTTACATCCTAATTTTACCACAAAAAAGGACAGGAACATTAAATCAATATATGAATAAATAAGATAAACTGTTTTGTATTTATGCTTCCTTGGTAAAAAATTTTGATATAAAATTCATGTTTTTTTAAATGAGTTTGATATATACTAATACTATATGAAGAGCGATTGGATTTGCAGATCGGCTATGCTTGGTAAGGCAGGCCGAGCAGAACGGTTTGTGTTTTGTTTTTGATTTTCAGTATAACTTCGATTTAACTGGAAAAGAATACTTTCATTACCGGCATTTTGCGCAATTTTCGAGCTTGAAATACAAATATTTTTTAGTATTTTAAAATTAGTCAGGTGAGATTGTGAAATTAGAAAAATCAAATTTTCAAAAGAGGATATTAGTATATAATTTACTATTATTTGTATTTCCTTTTTTTATTGTGGCTGTTTTGATAGTCAGTTTTGCAATAACAGAGGCGAATACAAGAGTAAACAGAGCGTACATATCTTTATTGGAACAAGTAAATAGCAACTTTTCTACGGTATTTAAAGAAATAAGCTATTTTTCCAATATTTTTTATTGGAATTCCGAAATAAATTCTATATTATCCGAAAAAGGAAAAGACAATATATATCAGGCTGCAAGGGAGACCAGAGTTATTGATAATATTTTCATGCTCAATACATACGCTTTTGATAACTATCAATATGGTATAACTTTGCTAGGGACTAACGGTAAACATTTTACTTCCTTGAGTAATAAGGATTTAGATGCGATATCAAAGGATTTTACAGAAGAAAATTGGTATCAAAATGCATCCGAATTAAGAGGATGCTTGGCTTATATTCCGAGTTATTTATCAGGCTCATTATATGAATACGATAGCGAAGCTGTTGTTTTTGCAGTTCGGCAAATGAAAAACCAGATTAGCGGACGTGAAATCGGAGCGCTTGTTGTAAGTATAAAGACTAAATATTGGGATGATATATACAATAAATCATTTAATACAGGAAATCAAGATATTTTAATAATGGATGATATGGGAAATATAATATATGCTTCAGACAATCAGATGTATGGTAAATCTTTGGAAAGTTCTAAATATTTTAATAAATTAACGAATTATTCAGAAGGGTATTTTTTGGCAAATATTAACAATGATAAATGTCAAATAGTCTTCGTTACAAACCGTGATACAAATTGGAAAGTTATTATGTATACACCAACAAAATTGCTGAATAATAATTGGAATATACTTATTATTTTTATTATCTGTTCAACCATTTTGTATTTATTTTTCGCCATAATTGTATCGTATTATAATTCTAAATTAATAAGCCGACCGGTTAAAATTCTAAGAAATGCCATGTTAAAGTTACAAGACGGTGATCTGACGGTAAGGGTGGAGAAAATACATGATGATGAATTAGGAGAGTTGTTCGACCAATTTAATCAGACTACACAAAAAATCAGCAATTTAATGTCAAAGCTGGGAGAAGATGAAAAAAAGAAAAGAGAATTAGAGATACAAGCATTGCAGGCTCAAATAAATCCGCACTTTTTATATAATACACTTGCTTCTGTTCGCTTTATGATAGAAATGGAAATGCTTAGTGATGCTGACAACGCTCTTTTATCATTAGTAAAGCTTCTTAAAAATACTTTTTCCAGTCAACAACAGCTTATAACTATAAATGAAGAATTGGAAACAGTGGAACATTATTTAAGCTTACTTAAACTTAGGCATAATGATAGCTTTTCATGGAAAATAAATATTGATAACAGGATAAGACCATTTAAAACTCTTAAATTTGTTCTTCAGCCTTTAGTGGAGAATAGTATATCTCATGGATTTAATGAAAAAAAAGAGCATGGATATATTGAAATAACAGGACAGATTAAAGATGAACATATTTTATTGCTTGTAAAAGATAATGGAATTGGTGCAGACATAGACTATGTGAATAAATTGCTCGCCGGAGAGGAAAAACAAGTTTATATCGGTAAGTTTAGCGGTATCGGGTTGAAAAATGTAAATGATAGAATTAAATTATTTTTTGGCGAGGAGTATGGCATAAATATATCGTTGGGAAATGACAATGGAACTGTTGTAGAATTAAAAATTCCTATTGTGAATGAGGCTAACCTATATGAGAATTGTAATAGCAGAGGATGAAGCAATTACTAGAAAATGGATATCACGGACAATTGAAAAGTTGGGGCAACCATACTATATTTGTGGTTTATTTTCGAATGGAGCGCAAGCACTTGAATATTGCTCTAATAATGCTGTTGATTTGCTGATAACTGACATAGTAATGCCAGTTATGGACGGCTTAACATTAATTCAAAAAATTAAGGAAAAATATCCGAAAATACAAGTAGTTTTACTTAGTTCATATGACCAGTTTTCATATGCCAGAGAAGCTATTCGTTTAGGCGTAAGCGAATTTATTTTAAAACCCGAAGCTACAAAAGAAAATCTTTTAAAATGTCTAGAGAAATTTAAAGAAAACAAGATAAGGGCTGAATCGGGCGAGCTGCGCGAAACAGAGGATAAATTATCTTCTCTTATTTTTAAAATGCTGTATAGAGAAGATAACTTGACTGTCGAACAGATCGAAAATGAATTGGCAGTTTTTAATATTTCATTGTCGGAAAAAAATTTAATTATTATTTTATTTAAAGTAGAAGATTCCAGAAATGACAAAAAATATTTTGAGTTAAGTAAATTGTTTTTAGAAATTGAGATGATGTCAGGATTTGCTTACGAACAAGATCAAAAAACTCAGATGATTGTTTCAAACATAGATAATAGTAAATTGATATATCTCTTGGACAAACTTTTTGAACTTTTACAAAAACATTCGAATCAGAATATATATATGGGAATTAGCCGTTTTTCCAAAGGGTACTCCTGTTTGCCTGATTTATATCGACAGGCTTCAGTAGCATTGGAATTTTGCGCTTTTTATGAGTTCTCAAAATACTGCCTTTATGATACTTTGTCAAAGAGAATGGAAAATAGCGATATTATCTCGATATTCTCAGACCGAAACAGCCGATTCAGCTCGTTAATTCAAGATATGGCCTATGATGTAGTATCTAATGAAGTATATTCACAGCTTCAAACAATTAAAAATGAAAAAATTATACCTCATCCTGTTGTTAAATCTATGGTTGTAGAAATCATTGTTTTATTTATACAAAAAATACGAAAATATGATCTTTCTGAAGAAGAGGGGAAATTTATTACCACCATTAATATAAGTGAAACAAGCCATTTGAAAACAATAGATGATTTAATGGAATGGTACAGGCATATTACAAATAAAATCATAGAAATATTATCCACAAAAGATGTTCAGTATTCGTTGACTGTACAAAAGATAATAAACTATATACAATTAAATTATGCAGAGGAGATAAATTTACATAATTTATCGGATTTGGTGCATTTAAATAAATCATATATATCAACTGTATTTAAAAAAGAAACGGGAAAATCAATGACTGATTATATAACACATGTTCGTTTGGAAAAGGCAAGCGAGTTTTTAAAATATACTACTATGAGTATTTCTGAAATATCAGATAAGATCGGTTTTACGGATATATCGTATTTTTGCCGATGCTTTAAAAAAATCAATGGTGTAAAGCCGACTGATTTTAGAGAACAATATTCAAAATAAATACAAAAAAATCTAGAAAATTTAATAAATGTCTACTAAATCAATTGATAATAACTTTATTAATTAATATTTCTATAATTTATTCAAAGAAAACACCAAAATAAACAATTTTTTTTATAGTTTGGGTGTTTTTTTTGTGTTATTATTAAGAAAATGAAATGAGGAGGATACAACGATGAAAAAAAACAATATAATTTCAGCAACTATAACAGTTTTATTGGCAATTTCGATGTTTTCCGGATGCAGCTCAGGAGGAACAGAAGAACTTGTACCTGCCAATGCTTCAAAAAATGAAAATGTCGCAAGTTCGGATAATTCCGGAAAAACGAAAATTGTTTTCCTAAGGGGCGGCACCGAACCTGAACGTAAAGAATATTGGAATAAAACGATCAAGGCGTTTGAAGAACAGAATCCGGATATTGAGGTTGAATACCAAGAGGCGCCTTATGGCAATGATTTTGAAACAAAGTTGAATACGGGTTTTGCTTCTGGTACGGCACCGGACGTTATTAATTTTACCATGGCATCTATGGGTACGAGAATACCTCTCGGACAATATGCACCGCTTGATGAGTTTATGCCAAATTGGTCAACAAAAGATGATTATTTAGAGAGTGTTTTAGATTTGGGAAGCAGGAATGGAAAAATATACGGAATTGGTATTTATACGGATCCAAGAATAATGCTCTGGAACAAAGAATTGTTTAAATCTGCGGGACTTGACCCTGAAAAGCCGCCGGCAAATTGGCAGGAACTAAAAGAATACCATGAAAAACTAACCGTTAAAGATGAAAATGGCACTGTAAAACAAGCCGGTTTTGCGATACCGCTCACAGGGTCCGGACTACAGCATATATTTTCGGTATTTATCGAACAAAACGGTGTCAAAAACTTAGTAAACGAAGATGATAATACAATATTATTAAATGATCCTAAATCGATAGAAGCAGCTCAGTTTTTATTGGATTTAGTTGAAATCGGAACAATTCCTTGGGATTGTACAGCGATTGACCAAGATCCGTTTTTAAGCGGTCAATCAGCTATTACTATTACAACAGTTTCAAACTATAAATCGCTTATGGAAAGTGATATGAAAGACAAGATAGGCATTGCAAAACCAATGACGCAGCAAAAAGAAGCAACATTTTGCGGTGTACATTTCATGTTTATGAGCGGAGACACAAAAAATAAAGAAGCATCATGGAAGTTTATCGAATTTGTTACAAATGAAGAAAATACTTGGCAAAGATATTTGGATCTTGGCTTTACACCTTTGAGGAATTCTTTAAAAGAAAAATATATATCGGAAGACCCGGAAGCGAGAACTGCACTTTACTATTCAATCGATGCCGGCAGCGGGTCACCGAAAGTTCCTTATGCAAACTCAGTTTATAATATTACCAACGAAGCCATGGAAAAAATACTCTATAAGGTAGCGACAGCAAAAGAAGCATTGGATGAAGCGGCAGTAAAACTCCAAAAAGAAATAGATAACCAATAAGTAGCCTGACACTAAAAGGATGTAGCAAAAAATGTTACATCCTTTTATAAAATAAGAGGTGTTAATATGAATACAAAACCTAAAGAACGTTTTGATAATTGTGCCTATTTAATGATTTTACCGGCTTTTGGTATTTTTACCTTGTTTGTTCTTGTTCCGATTTTTATGGTAATTTATTATAGTTTAACAGATTTTAATATGTATTCGATTCCAGAATTTGTCGGTTTAAGTAACTATATTAATTTAGTAACAGATGCCGACTTTTTACTCTCGATTAAAAACACAGCAGTTTACGCAGCTTTTACATTGTTTCCTCAGCTAGCCATAGGGCTGTTTGTTGCAATATTATTGTATAGAAAATCAAGATTTATACCACTATTCAGAACATCTTTTTATCTTCCGAATGTCATGTCCATGGTTTGTGTTTCAATGATATGGCTTTGGATATATGACCCAACAACAGGAATTTTGAACCGTTTATTTGAATTTTTACACTTTCAGCCGCAATTGTGGCTTAGAGATCCAAAATTGGCGATGCCTTGTGTGATCATATTAAGTATATGGAAAAATTGTGGTTATTCTATGGTCATTTATTTGTCAGGTTTGACATCAATTCCGGATTCTCTATATGAAGCGGCTCAATTGGACGGCGCTAACTCTTTGAAACGTTTTTTGCATATAACATGGCCTATGCTGAAACCAACAACTTTTTTTCTATTGGTAACCGGTATTGTCAACAGCTTTTCTGTATTTGAACAGGTTAATATTATGACAAATGGCGGACCGCTGAATTCTACAACAACAATTGTTCATCAAATATATAGACGTGGATTTTTAGATTTTAGAATGGGTTATGCAAGTGCCATGTCTGTAGCGTTATTAATATTTTCGATTATAATCACGACTGTTGTGTTTAAATACGGGAATCAAGCCCAAGACACAGATGTGTCGTAAAGGAGGAGTTTTGAATGTTATTATTAAAAAGTTCTAAACTTAATCATATAATATGGATTATACTTTTGAGTGCTTTTTCACTTATAATGCTGACCCCGCTCTTTATGATGTTTTTTACTTCATTTAAGACAATGGATGAAATTAGATCTCCTATTTTTAGTATACTGCCGCAAAAATTTACATTTGATAATTATTTCAAGGCATTTGCAGCCGGAGAATGGAATATATACTTTATGAATTCCATTATTATAACTTTGTGCGCTGTAGTATTTTCTGTTTTATTTAATTCAATTGCAGGATATGCATTTGCAAGATTAAAGTTCAGAGGTTCAAAAATTCTCTTTCTTTTACTTTTGGTAGGATTGATGATGCCTCCGCAAGTTACATTGCTTCCAACATTTTTGATAATGAAAACCTTTCCGTTTGCAGGAGGAAATAATATTTTTGGGCAGGGCGGTTTTGGATTAATAAATAGTTATTTGGGGCTTATAATTCCATCGGTTTCAGGTTCATTTGGTGTTTTTTTGTGCAAACAATATTATACCAACTTTCCAAAATCTTTGGATGAAGCCGCTGAAATAGATGGGGCATCTAAGTGGAGAGCGTATTTTCAAATATACTTACCAAATTCCAAAACTATTTTGGCGACTTTGGCTCTTTTAAAAGGAGTGACTGTTTGGAATGATTATATGTGGCCATTGGTTATGACAAATTCTGAAAAGATGAAAACAGTGCAGCTTGCTCTGACAATGTTTAAAACAGATGGAAATATTCAATGGAATTTGATGATGTCCGGGGCAACTTTGGTCGTTTTGCCAATGATTGTATTGTTTTTGACATGTCAAAAGTACTTTATTCAGGGGGCAGTTACTTCAGGGTTGAAATAACTATTATAGTGATTTAACTAAATATTAATACTAATTCCCATTTGATTTGTAGAAAAAAATTTTCACAGCGGAGCGTTTCGCGCACGCTTCAAGCGCGAAATGAAATATTTTTTTCTATTCTTTAAAAGGGAAATAGTATAACTATGCAACAGTTTCATTTTTCGTGATTTTATAAGTTAAAAAGATAAGATATATAGTCTGTAAAAAATGAAATTGCTATGTGAACTGAATTTTAAGGAGAATTTTATGCCGATAGAAATAAAAAATATTAATAATATTGAAAAATTTTTTCATCTATATAATAAAAATATAAGTTATATGTTTTATATAAATAAATATTTTGTTCCCATAAACATACATTTTGGGAAAAGAGCTGAGCTGCAAAATATACCGGATTCAATGAAATATTATAATAGACCTTATACTCCGTGTTATAGAGAAGAGGATAGCGAATTTACATTGGAAACAGCCTGCATGGAATATTCACTTTTTGGAATAACAGATTTCAGGCCCCCCACCTTATCAATATCTTTTGAAAATGGTTCTAATGTATTTGAATTAGCTTATAAAAAGTATGAAATTTTACATTCTAAAGTGAATTTAAAAGGACTACCGTCAACTTTTTCAAAAAATGACGGAGAAGCAACTACATTGATAATTACTTTAGAAGAGCGTGATAAGAGGCTTGCTGTCGATTTAATCTATACTATTTTTGAAAAACACAATGTCATTACAAGATCAGCATTGATAAAAAATACAGGAATTGAAAGTTTTATAATAGAAGAGGCCATGAGCTTTTCTATAGATTTAAAAGGCTTCGGTTATGATATTATTAATCTTGCGGGCGCATGGGGGCGTGAGCGGCATGTCGACAGAACAAGATTGTATACAGGAGAAAGAAATATAGGTAGCGTTACAGGAGCATCCAGTCATATTCAATCTCCTTTTATGGCTGTATGTTTAGAAGAAACAAATGAAAAATATGGTGAAGCATATGGATTTGGTTTGCTTTACAGTGGAAACCATAAATTCACAGCATATGTCGGTACTTCTTTCAGTACGAGAATTGTTGCAGGAATTAATAATAAGAATTTTTCATGGATATTAGACAAAGAGGAAAGTTTTCAAACTCCCGAAGCTGTTTTAGTATATTCCGAAAACGGTCTTGGGGGAATGTCCCGTACGTTTCACAATTTTTTCAGAGAACATCTCTGTCGCTCCTTATTCGCCGATAAAATAAGGCCGGTTTTGATTAACAATTGGGAGGCTACGTATTTTGATTTTAATAGAGATGAAATTATTGAAATTGCTGAACAAGCTTCAAATCTTGGGGTTGAACTTTTTGTTCTTGATGATGGTTGGTTTGCAGATCGAAACGCAGATAACTGTTCCTTGGGAGATTGGTATGTTAATTTAACTAAGCTTCCTGGAGGTCTTTCTTCTCTTGCAAATGAAATAAACAAAATGGGAATGCAGTTTGGAATATGGGTAGAGCCGGAAATGGTGTCACCGACAAGCAATTTATATAAGGAACATTCAGATTGGTGTTTACATTCTGGATATTGTAACTATCTTTCCCGAAATCAACTTGTCTTGGATTTATCAAGAGAAGATGTACAAAATTATATAATAGATAAAATGTCAGAGGTATTTCTTTCTGCTAATATATCATATGTAAAATGGGATATGAACAGATATATGACTAATGTAGGGAGTGCAGCTCTTGCTACGAAAAGACAAAGAGAAGTCAGCCATAGGTATATTTTGGGGTTGTATCGTATTTTAGACATTTTGACTCAAAAATTTCCGTATATTCTCTTTGAAGGATGTGCCGGCGGCGGAGGGCGCTTTGATCCAGGTTTTATGCATTATATGGCGCAGTTTTGGACGAGTGATGATACAGATGCTTGGGAAAGGTGTCTGATTCAATATGGAACATCTTTTATTTTTCCTCCGATATTTATGGGGAATCATGTTTCTATTGTTCCTAATCATCAAACTAATAGAATTACGCCGATTAAAACGAGGGCAAATATTGCATTAATGGGCGCTTTTGGTTATGAACTTGATTTGAGAAAACTAACTGCTTATGAACTGGAAGAAATTAAAATTCAGATTGATGTATATAAAGAAATAAGGAAACTGCTTTTGGATGGAAATTATTACAGAATAGGGAATCCTTCTTTGGATAATTTATTTGCTTGGCAAATTGTCTCTAAAGACAAAAATGAAATAATTGCTGTAATTGTGCAAAAAATGATGATACCGAATGGCCCTAAATATTCAATCCGGCTTGAAGATCTGAAGGAAGATGCTTTATATAAGGAAATGAAGAGAGATAAAGGATATACAGGAAGCCAGTTGATGTATGTTGGCTTTGATGATATGGAGTTTAAGGTAGATTTTGATAGTATGCTGCTGCATTTTAAATGTATAGGAGAAGATGTATATGAGTAAAAAACCAAATGTGATTTTACTTTTTTCTGACCAACAGAGGTATGATACAATAAACGCAGCCGGACACAAACATATGTTTACTCCTAATTTAGATAAATTAATAAAGGATGGAATATATTATCCAAATGCACATTCGTCCAATCCGGTTTGCATGCCCGCGCGTCACGATTTGATAACAGGTCTTAGTGCTAAATATCATGGATATTACACAAATTCAGAGAATACCTCGATAAAAGATTATGCGATACCTACTTTACCCCGAGTATTTTCTGAAAATGGATACAGAACTGCAGCTATCGGCAAAATGCATTTTTATCCTGTTAGAGAACATCATGGATTTGGCGAAATGAGACTTATGGAAGAATTGCCAAAAATACGTCAAAATGATCAATATGCGACATTTTTATCGGATGAAGGATTGGGAGATATACAGAATATTCATGGTATTAGACCTCATTTATATCATACTCCGCAAATTTCAATGCAGGATTTATCTCACCACGGAACGACTTGGGTTGCAGATGAAACTATTAGATGGCTTGAAGAAAATGGGGAAGAACCATTTTTTGTTATGAGTGCTTTTATCCAGCCGCATCCGCCTTGGAACATCCCCAAAGAACTGGATAATTTATATTTAGATGAAGAATTGCCTTTGCCTATAGAGAATTCAAGACTCCCTCATGATGAAGAAATCAGCGTTTGGTTTGGAGATAATGATACTGACGAACATATACGGTTTATGAGAAAAGCATACTATACGTCTGTTAGCATGGTAGATATGGCAATAGGAAAAATTATGGATTACCTTGATAAACATAATAAGTTGGAGAATACCATTGTTATTTTTAATTCAGACCACGGAGAGATGTTAAAAGACAAGGGATATTACAGTAAAGAACTTCCTTATGAATCGTCGGTAAAAGTTCCTCTTATTATTCGATTGCCAAATGCGCATCTTGGCGGAACTATTGATGAAGATTTTACGGATACATTTGATATTTTTCCAATTTGTTTGGATTTATGCGGGTTAAATTATAATGGAAAATATAATTTGCTTGGAGAATCACTATTTTCCAAAAATAAAAAAAATAGAGACATTCAGATATCTGCGACAGGGCTAAATGAAATGCGCTGGGTAATGTGCCGCAACCAAAATTATAAATATATTTATCATTATAACGGTGGCTATGAAGAACTGTATGATATTCATAATGATCCTAAAGAATTAGAAAATTTAATTTTATCAGATAGTTTAGCTAATTATAAAAATCAAGTTTGGGATGAACTTAAAAATTTTGCTATAGAGTCTGAAGAAAAAAATGCTCCTGAAGGGTATATTGAAAACAATACATTTAAACAATATGATTTTACTAAACTGAATCCCAGTATTAGAGGAAAATTTCATTTTTGGCAAAATCATCAGATGCAAGTTTTTTTTAGAGATAATGACAGAGCCAAAAAGTTATTGCAGGAAATGATACTTGCAACCGATTCTGTCGAAAATAGAGGAATGAATATTCGTCATATTTTTAACGAATCTGATTGGGTTAAAGACTTTAAATCGGAATTAAAAAAATATGAACCGGTTTTGAGCGAGAGTGAAATTGAAAGTATTATAAATGAGATATTTACAAAATAAAAAAGCATTAGCCGAAGCTTCTTCGGTTTAATGCTTTGATGATTTATAAAAATTACTAATTATTCCTTGGTAAAGAAATCTCTTTTCGCGCTAAAATTGTTGTTTTTTGGATAAAATCTGTTTTAGCGGCGGTATATTTTTTTCTGTTATTAAGATAAAGGTTTACTATTTTTAATTTTAATTCGCTGTATTCTTTAACTAAATCGGGGTTTGATCTTAAAAAATCTCTAAAATACAACTCATCCCAATCGTCCTCATATCTAAGATGAACATGAAAAATATTTTCACCGTATCCGCAAAGTTCGTACCCTTTAAAAAACATTATGGTAGTTTCCGAGCAATACGATTTATTTATGTAAGAATATCCAATTTTTTTCATTAGTCCGATTATCTTATCTCTGTCGGAGGATTTTTTTATTTCCAAAAGAATATCGATAGATGGCTTTGACAAAAGGCCGGGAACAGAAGTACTGCCATAATGGTTTATATGTGCAATATCATCTTGTAATAAAGATTCAATTAAATTCTTCTCTTTTTCATATTTGTCGAACCATTTTGGATTATGCTCGAATAAAAGTATAGGATATAGTTGCTGAAACTGTTCTTTGCTCAATTTATCTAAATTTGTGTTTGTCATCGAAATAACCTCCAATAAACGTTAGTATATTGTTATTTAGCCTTAAATATGTCTCAAATGGATAACAAAATAATTTATTTTTTTACAAAAAAGCCTAATAATCGAAAAAAAACTACAAAATAGCGTTTTGAATTTGTATTTTCTGCATAAATATTAATATTATTTTATAATGTCCTTTAAATAATCGGCGTAATTAGAACTGATTATTTCAACGCCGCTGTGGTTAAGGTGGGAGCTATCCCTAAAATTACTATTTGTAACAAAATTTACTTTTTCGTTAAGGATATTGTAATCGATATAGTCTACATTCAGTGAATTCGCCAGTTCTGAAAATTTTTCAAACATATTATTGTAATTATCGAAATTTCCATATGCAGCCGGTGAGATTGGTGCAGTAACAAAAAGAAGCCGAATATCGTTTTTATTGCATAGATCAACAATTTTTTTTAGATACTCAATTTGTTTTTCAGAAAATTCGTATTTTTTGCCATCTCCAGAAAAAGTTTTTTTCGTGTCGTTAATCACTTCATCATCCATTACATAATCACAATAAACATAACCGAGAGAACGGTATTTTTCCACACCGATATCTTGTTTTATATCGAGCTTCAGCCCAAATTTCTCTTCGAGGTATTTTTTTATTTGTGCATTTTTGAAATTGTAATAATCTGTTTGATAATGAATTGTTGGGATATAATATTTAACTTTATCTTTTGGCGCAAAAACATTTTTAATATAATCATCCTTGAGTTCATTATTATCTAAAAACTTGAAAAGTTGGTCAAATTGCTTTACATCAAAATCTGTTGACAGCATTAAATAAAAAAGTTCCATAACGATAACTTTTGGTTTTTGATAATTCAGAATTTCCAATAAGGTATAATATGTAGAGTCTGGAGTTTGTCCGGGCATACCTAGCTGGTAAGAATTGAGATCTAGTTTTGTGTTAAAAATTTCGGGGTCAAAAGTACAATAAGAATGAGAGCTGCCGACGAATATCAAATCCAAATTTTTCGAATTATAAAAATCTTCAAATCTATGTTGGCTAAAAACATTGATTTTATTTTGGGCAGAAGCGGAATAATAAACTCTGCCCACAATATAAAGCGAAAAAATTATGATTAATGAAAAAATTAACAATCCAAAACCGCATATTATATTTTTCCTAAAATTGGAAATAAATGAAAGCTGACGCATTGCTAAAAACTCCTAACGTAAATACCAATATAGTAATTATATAATAAAAAATGAATCTAAATATAAACGGTTTTTTTGACAGTCTTACATGGATATCGTCGAATTTTGCAAAGAATTCTATAAGAACGAGGAGTAAAATTGTGGAAACAGATACAATAAAGTCGAAATAATTCGAATTTAGTCTGTATATTAAGTTATAAATATACTGTAAATCAGTTAAATTTTCAATACCTTTTGTAAGATTTTTTAGAATAAATATCGAATCAGACAAATTGTTTGCTCTGAAAAAAATCCAAGAGATACATACAATAGTAAAAGTGACAAAAGTTTTAAAAATATTTACAATAAAATTATTATCGATTTTTTTCAGTAATTCATTTTTATTGATTGGTGTTCGTATAATATCTTCAAATATCTGAACAACTCCGTGTATTAATCCCCAAATCACGAAAGTAATATTTGCGCCGTGCCAAAGTCCGCTTACAAAAAAAGTAATCAGCATATTCAAATATTTTCTGGATCTTTTTACGCGGCTGCCGCCGAGCGGAAAATAAAGATAATCCTTGAACCAAGATGACAGCGAGATATGCCATCTGCGCCAAAATTCCTTGATTGTTTTGGAAAAATAAGGAGTATCAAAGTTGCGCATTAAATCAATGCCCAAGATTTTAGCCGAGCCTTTCGCTATATCCGAATATCCGGAAAAATCACAATAAATTTGAAACGCAAAGAAAAATGTTGCTATAATAAAAGCCAAACCATCAAAATCAGAGGTATTATTATAGACTTTGTTCACTGTTACAGCCAATCTATCGGCGATTACGATTTTTTTAAAAAAACCAAAAATCATATATTTTAGGCCGATAATAATATTTTCCATTTCGAATGTCTTTTTAGAGTAAAGCTGAGGCATCAGAGCTTCGGTTCTTTCGATTGGTCCGGCCACGAGCTGCGGGAAAAATGCTAAAAATAATGCTAATCTAAAATAATTTGTTTCGGCTTTTATGGATTTTCGATAAACGTCTATCGAGTATCCGACTGCTTGAAAAGTATAAAAAGAAATACCCATCGGTAAAATAATATCAAAATGCGGAATTTTATAAGCCCAACCGAAAAAATTCGAAATTGAATTAAAGGAGTCGGTAAAAAATAAGAAATACTTGAAGACAAAAAGCAGTCCGAAGCTGATGATAAAATTGATTATTATTAGGCTTTTGCGATACGCTGGATTATCAGATTTATCGATATATTTTGATGTTATAAAATTCACATAAATAGTGAAAAGCATTAAAAATAAAAATCTGTAGTCCCAAGCCATATAAAATAACAAACTTGTGATAAGTAATAAAATATGTCTGAATTTATGTGGAAGTATATAATATAAAACCGCAGTTGCAAAAAAAGAAATAATGTATAAAAAGGAATTAAATACCATAACAATCTCCGTTTTCTACGTAATATTTAAATATAATTACTTACGTTTGCAGTCAATATTATAATTGATTATATAACAATATACAAGAAGGTTGCTAATTGTAAGTGTATTTTAAGAATATTGTAATATATCGGAAAAACGAGCAGAATTTTGTTTATACAGCGGTTTGTTTTCTATTGACAAGAAAGAAAAAATCGGTTTAAATTTTCTGATATGTCTCAGACAATATTTATTTAAAAATGTATATATCAATATATCGAGAAGGTCAAAGATGTAGCTACGGGAGCAATTCGCAACTTTTTTGGCCGCAACTTTAATATTAGGAGGTGAGTTTTGTGAATAAAAATAATAATGTAATATTTGGCGTTATATTATTGGTAATCAGTGTTTTGGCTTTGGTACAAACTTTTGTTGATATAAATTTCGGAGCACTTTCGATTCTGTTTTTGGGCGCGGCTTTTTTAATGCTTTACCGCACAAAAAGGAAATCTTGGGCATTAATACTCGGAACTTATATGCTGTATATCGGGCTGGGAACTTTTTTTAGTTTTTTTGGTTTGAATATACCTTTTGGCGTGGCCATCGGCAGTGGATTTTTTGTTGTACCGGGCGCAATATTTTTAGTTTTATTTTTTACAAAAAATAAAACCGGACTTTTAGTTCCGGCTTCGTTCTTAATTTGGTTTGGATTATATATTCTGACATCTTCTCTCACGAGTTTTGCTGCGAGTAAGGGAATCAGCATTTTCAACGGTATTTCGAATCTCAATCTTTTTATTATTTATCTTGGATTCGCAATGCTTATGGTTTTTCTTTTGGGAAAATCCACTGTGAGCATTTTGTATGCGTATATCGGTTCATCATTGATTGCGCTGTCCGCATTGAAATTATTGTTTAGCTCTATTTTCAAGACTTCTTTTAGCGGAAATTCTTCGGTAACGGCAATTGTTTCATTGGTTTTAATAGGAGTTTCCGTATATATGATTTTTTTTCAAAAAAGAAAATAAATAGATTTATTTTTCGTTATTCAAATTTTCCAGATAAACAAGTTTTACACATACACAGAAAATATCCATTGCCAAGGATAATTCATTTAAAGACGGAAAAGAAGGCGCGATTCTGATATTGCTGTCTTTTTCGTCGATTTTTTTGGGGTAGGCAGAACCGGCCGGAGTCAGAACAAGACCGCATTCCTTGCAATATTCTATAATCTTTTTCGCTTGTCCATCTGCCGAATCAAAAGAAACAAAATAGCCGCCTTTCGGCTTTGTCCAATCGCAAATATTTAAGCCGCCAAAATTTTCTTCAAGTTTATTTAGGACGATTTCTATTTTAGGGCGCAAAAATTCAGCATGCTTTTTCATATGAGCGGTGATTGAGTTTTTATCTTTAAAAGCTTTTACATGGCGTAATTGATTTAATTTATCATAACCCACAGTTTGCAGAGCTATTCTTTTTTTGAAATTATTTATATTTGTTACAGACGACGCTATGCAGGAAATTCCGGAGCCACCGAATGTTATTTTCGAAAAAGAAGCAAATTCGATAGCCATATCCGGATTGCCTGCTTTTTTGCATTCTTCAATAATATCCAAAATCTCAATTTCCTCGTAAAGGTCATGAACTACATATGCGTTATCCCAGAAAATTCGGAAATCTGCGGAGGCAGGCTTGAGATTCGCCAAGCGTTTGATTTTTTCATCGGAATACACTGCGCCGGTCGGGTTTGAGTATTTTGGAACGCACCAAATCCCTTTTACCTGCGGGTCAGTGGATACTATTTTTTCTATAATGTCTAGGTCAGGGCCGTCGTCCTGCATCGGAATCGCGATATTTTCGAATCCGAAGTATTCTGTAATCGCGAAATGGCGGTCATAACCCGGGCAAGGACATAAAAATTTTATTTTGTTTTCTTTTGACCACGGTTTATTTGGAATACTGCCGTGTGTTACAAAATCGGAAATCATATCGTACATAAGATTTAGACTTGAATTACCGCCGATAATTATATTTTCGGCGTTTGTTCCCAATATTTCGGCAAATAATTCTTTTGCTTCCAAAATCCCGTCCATAGCGCCATAATTTCTGCAATCAAAACCTTCTTTTGACATATAGTCTTTTTTATCTAAATCGTTTATAATAAAAGAAGAGATATCCAATTGTTCCGAATTTGGTTTGCCTCTGGACATATCAAGCGAAAGACCGCATTCTTTGTATTCATTAAATTTTTCCCTGATTTCATGGTAAGACTGCTTAAGCTCAAAAAAATCTGTTTTCATAAAACTTCCTCCTGATTTCAAGTGAACACTATACAGTTTAAAACCTGATAAATTAAATCTTCAATGGAAATAAGCCGTATTTATCAAAAATATTTATACGGTATAAAATTATACTATTAAATAAATTTAAAATCAATATTATAGGATTTCAAAAAATATGACTGCTTGATTTTTAGAAAAAAATACTTTGCAAAAAAAACCGAAAGGCGTGATTAAAATGAATTTAACTTATATTTTTCAGAGTTGTTTCGTTTTGCAGGACGACGATACGGCCTTTGTTTTTGATTATTTTAAAGAACCTGACAATTTGAAAGGCTTTTTCAAAGAGAAGATTGTAAAAAAGGCGAAGAAGCTTTATGTTTTTACTTCACATTCTCACGGAGACCATTATAGCGAAGAAATTTTTGAATGGGACCGCATTCATTCGGATATAACTTATATTATTTCTGACGACGTTAAAACCAAAAAAATTTTGAGAAACAAAATTATATTTTTGAAAAAACTCGATATTTACAACGATGGTACGATTTTTGTGAAAGCTTTCGGCTCGACGGATATTGGAATTTCTTTTTTTATAAAATATAACGACAAGCAGATTTTTCATGCGGGTGATTTGAACAATTGGCATTGGAAAAATGAAGTTTCCGCTTTGGAGGCAAAGGAGTACGAAGATTTTTTCCTAAGCGAGCTGAGTTTGATAAAAAATGATATTTCTTATCTTGATATAGCAATGTTCCCTGTTGATCCGCGGATGGAAATCGATATCGAAAGAGGTGCTAAACAATTTGCGGACGCGATTGATATAAATTATTTTTTACCGATGCATTTTTGGGGAAATTTTGAGGCACTTAAAAATATGGCTGAATACGCTAAACTTGTTGATGTCAATTTTATTAGTTGGAAAAATTATGGTGATAGTGTTGAAATATGAACTTTTGGCCGCACGGACATAAAACCCGAGGCGGCTTTTTTTGCAAAAAAAATAATTGATTAATACTATTTCTATCCTTTAGAATGGAAATAGTATAATTGAAAACTATAAATTTTCCAGAAATACAATTATAATAAATGGAATAATATTATAAATAAATTTGACTTTTTTGAAAAATGAATATATAATTTATTACTGCAGTGTATTAAAGTGAGGAGGAATAATTTTGGATTATAAATTACATACCGCAGTTGGTTTGCAAGATGTATTTCCGGATGATTACGCATATAAAAATAGAATTAAAGCAAAAATTACGAATGTATTTGAAAAATATGCTTATTTGCCGATCTCCAGCCCAACTTTAGAATATGTTGAGGTTTTTGAGGAGAAAGAGCAAAAAGGGAAAGCGTTTAAAATAATAGATAGAGACGGTTCGGTTTTGGCTTTGCGCACAGATATGACACCGCCGATTGCGCGGATTGTATCGACGGCTTACAGTGAAAATAATATTCCTTTTAGATTTTATTATTTGGAAAATTCGTTTAGGTACAACGAAAATTTGCAGGGAAAGAGCCGGGAATTTACGCAGGCGGGCGTTGAACTGATTGGGATTGATTCTGCCGAAGCCGATTGCGAAATCATAATCATTGCCATAAATTCTTTGCTGAACGCCGGTCTGGACGAATTTAAAATTTCGCTTGGGCATGTGGATTTCATTAATGGCATTTTGGAAGAATTAAATTTTGATGAACGTACTCTTTCGGAAATTCAGGAAAATATCATTAAAAAAGATTTTATATCTATTAAGAAACTCACTGATAATGAAATCTTGAACAATCTCCAGTATTTAATGGACGGAGTCGAAATTTTAAATAAATATGTTTCAATTGAAAACGAAAAATCTCGAAAAACGATTTTAAGATTATTGGAAATATACGAAAAAATAAAAGATTTTGGGTTTGAAAAATATATTTCGTTTGATTTGAGTATGGTTGGGAATTTTTCCTATTATACCGGAATAATTTTTAGTGCATATACATTTGGAATCGGTTTTTCCATTTTGGACGGCGGACGTTATGACAATCTGCTGAATTATTTCGGGCTTGATTTGCCTGCTGTCGGGCTTGCCGTGAAAATCAATGACCTTTCGGATGCAATGAAATATCAAAAAATTGATTTGGATTTGAATTTTGCTGAAACTTTGATTGTTTATAATGATGAAACAAGGATTAATGCGCATAATATCGCAAACGAACTCAGAGCGCAGGGGCTTATTATTGAAAATTCGCTTTTTGGAATGGATTTGCAAAAAAATATTGATTATGCAAAAAGCAAAAATATTCAAGGGATTTTAGTTTTTGAGAATGATAAAATCCGTGCGCTGGATTTAATAAATAATACTAATTCGGAAATTAGCATCGACGAATTATTGAACGGAGGCAATTAGAATTGAGAGATTTAATATTTGCTTTGGCAAAAGGAAGATTGGCCGAACAAACTATGGATATGCTTGGAAAAATCGGTATAGATTGTAAAGAAATGCAAGGAAAAAGCCGCAAACTGATTTTCACGAATGAAGACTTAAAAATGAAATTCTTTCTCTCAAAAGCCTCCGATGTGCCGACTTATGTGGAGTACGGTGCCGCCGATATCGGCTTTGTCGGCAAAGATACGATTTTGGAAGAAAAGAAAAATCTATATGAGGTCTTGGATTTAGGATTCGGCAAATGTAAGATCGTGGTCGCCGGTGATATTTCGATAAAAGAAAAATTATTGTCGGGAAATAATCTTAGAGTTGCTACAAAATATCCAAATATCGCTCATAATTATTTTTATCACAAAAAAAAGCAAAATGTTGAGATTATAAAATTGAACGGCTCGGTTGAACTTGGTCCGATTGTTTCACTTTCGGATGTAATTGTGGATATCGTGGAAAGCGGAAATACCTTAAAGGAAAATAATCTTGTTGTTTTGGAAGAAATCTGCGACCTTTCGGCCAGAATGGTTGTAAATAAAGTCAGCATGAATATGGAAAATAACCGTATTACAGAAATCATCAGGGCATTAAAGGATTTGGAGGAAAAAAATGATTGAAATTGTGAAATATGGCAGCGAGACGGGCGATAAGCTTACAGAAAAACTTCTTTCCCGAAGTAAGCTGGATTATAAGGAAGTTCAGAAAACGGTTGACGAAATAATTGAAAATGTTAAAAATAACGGTGATAAAGCCGTTTTTGAATATAGCAAAAAATTCGATAAAGCCGAAATTAATTCGAAAAATATAAAATTAAACGAAAGTGAAATCAAAGAAGCCTATCGTTTGACGAATAAAAATTTATTGGAAGTAATAAAAAAATCGATTATACGTATTAGAGCGTTTCACGAAAAACAAAAACAGCGTTCTTTTTTTGAACCCGAAAAAAATGGTGAGATTCTTGGGCAGATTATACGGCCGATTGAAAGAGCCGGAGTTTATGTTCCCGGAGGCACGGCGTTTTACCCTTCTTCTGTAATTATGAACGTAATGCCCGCAAAAGTTGCTGGAGTTGAAAAAATAATTATGGTGACTCCGCCGGGCAAAGACGGAAAAATAAATCCAACGACAATTGTTTCTGCCATAGAATCCGGAGTTGACGAGATTTATAAAGTGGGCGGCGCACAAGCAATTGCGGCCTTGGCTTTTGGAACGGAATCGATTCCGAAAGTTGACAAAATCGTCGGTCCCGGAAATATTTATGTGGCTCTCGCAAAAAAATCACTTTATGGAATTGTAAATATCGATTCGATTGCCGGCCCGAGCGAGATTTTGATAATTGCAGATAATTCGGCTAATCCGAAATACATTGCGGCGGATTTATTATCACAGGCCGAACATGATAAATTGGCATCTGCAATTTTAGTAACGGATTCTGAAAAATTAGCGGCTGAAGTAAAAGCAGAAATTATTGAACAAACCGAAAATTTGTCCAGAAAAGAAATTATAAAAGAAAGCCTTAAAAATTACGGTGCAATCATAATTACGGAAAATTTAAAAGAAGCGTACGCTTTGTCAAATTTAATCGCTCCCGAGCATCTGGAAATTTGCATTTCCGAACCGTTTTCTTCGCTGTCCGAAATAAAAAATGCCGGTGCAATATTTTTGGGGAATTATTCGCCGGAGCCTTTGGGCGATTATATGGCCGGCCCGAATCACGTTTTGCCTACAAACGGAACAGCAAGATTTTTTTCGCCGCTTTCGGTTGATGATTTTATAAAAAAATCTTCTTTATTGTATTTTACAAAAGAATCATTGTTGAATTTATCTGATGATGTTATAATTTTTGCAGAGGCAGAAGGACTTTCGGCACACGCAAATTCAGTGAGGTTGAGGAAAAATGATTGACATAAAAAATTTTATACGAGATGATTTGAAACAGCTAGAGCCATATAAAACACATGATAAACCATATAAAATAAAAATAAATGCAAATGAAAGTCCGTTCAAATTATCCGACAATCTAAAAAACAAGTTAATTGAATATATCAAAAACGATAAATTTAACTTGTATCCGGATAGCGACTCGACTGAACTGCGGGAAAAAATCGCCGAGTTTTATAATGTTGACAGCGGCAATGTGATTTGCGGAGTCGGCTCGGACCAGATTATTGATTTAATCGATCGGACTTTTTTGAATAAAGGTGATAAATGCGCACTGATTTCGCCGACTTTCTCTATGTATTATTTAACTGCAAGGCTGAATTACGGCGATATTGTAGAAATCAGAACCGACAAGAATTTTTATATTTCTCCCGATGAGATTATTAAAAAGGTCAATGAAACAAATTCAAAAATTCTGTATTTATGCACGCCAAATAATCCTACAGGAAATACTTTTAGGACAGCGGAAATTATAAAAATAATCGAAAATACAAATTGTTTGATTGTAATTGATGAAGCTTACGGCGAATTTTCTGCGTCTTCAATGGTTGATTATATAAATCTTTATAATAATATTATTGTTTTGAAAACTTTTTCAAAAGCTTTTGGGCTTGCGGGGCTTCGGGTTGGATATGCGATTGCTTCAAAAGAGATTATCGAGGCTCTCAATATTTGTAAGCCGCCGTTTAATCTTTCGGCGTTTTCACAATTTGCGGCTCTTCAAGTTCTAAACGAATATGAAATTTATAAAAATAAAATCGAAACCTTAAAACGCAATCGAGAATTTTTTTATGAAGAGCTTAAAAATTTTAAATTTTTATATCTCTACGAATCGGGCGCAAATTTTGTTTTACTGGATTCCGAAAAAGAGATTACAGATTTTTTGGAGCGGAACGGAATTTTAGTTCGGCGTTTAGATTTCAATGCTTACGGCAATTATAAAGAGCGTTTGAGAATAAGCATAGGAACCAGAAAAGATATGGAGGAAGTTATCGAAATATTAAAACGTGTTCAATAAAAAAGGGGGAATATTTTTGGGTCGTATAAGTAATATAGAGCGTGATACTTATGAAACAAAGATTAAATTAAATCTGAATATCGACGGTACGGGCATCAATAAAATAAATACCGGAATCGGGTTTTTTGACCATATGATGACACATATATCCAAACATGGTTTTTTTGATATCGAGCTTAATGCAAAAGGTGATTTAAATGTAGATTGCCACCACACGGTTGAAGATGTCGGAATTGTTTTCGGAAAATCGATTGCTCAAGCGCTCGGAGATAAAAAATCCGTAAAACGTTTTGGCTCGGCGATTATTCCGATGGATGAAACCCTTGTGCTTTGCGCATTGGATTTATCGGGCAGGGCATATTTGAATTTTGATGCCGAATTTTCGACAGAACGAATCGGGGATTTTGATACGGAAATGTTTGAAGAATTTTTTCGCGCGGTCAGCGATAATGCCCAAATGAACCTTCATATTAAATTATTGAACGGAAAAAATAACCACCACATAGCGGAAGCTATTTTTAAAGCTTTTGGCAGGGCACTCGACGAAGCGACTGCGATAGACGAACGTATAAAAGGCGTTATGTCAACAAAAGGAAAATTGGAATAGGAGTTTATTATGATTATATTTCCGGCTATAGATATTATTGATGGCAAATGCGTTAGATTGAAACAGGGTAAATTTGATGAAGTAAATATTTTTTCGGATAAACCATTCACAGTTGCTAAAAGATGGGAAGATTGCGGCGCTTCGTATTTACATATTGTGGACTTGGACGGCGCAAAAAAAGGCGGCGCATATAATAATGACTGCATTAAAGAAATTCTTGCAAATATAAAAATCCCGATTCAAGTCGGCGGCGGAATCCGCACTTTGGAGGATATTGAAAATAAAATCAATTTGGGTGTATCACGAGTTATTTTAGGAACAGCGGCGATAAAAAATCCGGAGATTATTAAAAAAGCTGTCGAGATTTACGGAAACAAAATCGCTGTCGGTGTGGACGCGAAAAATGGAAATGCAGCCGCCGAAGGATGGTTGGAAGTCAGCAAAAAATCAGCGCTTGATTTATGTCTGGAAATGAAAAATCTGGGCGTTGAGACGATTATTTATACAGATATTTCGAAAGACGGAATGATGCAAGGGCCGAATATCGAAGCAACGAAAGAAATTATCGAAAAAACGGGACTTAATATAATTGCTTCCGGCGGGGTTTCGTCTTATAATGATTTGATAAATATAAAAAATATAAATGCTTACGGCGCGATAATTGGGAAGGCTCTTTTTGAAGGGACTATTGACTTAAAAAATGTTTACAACAGTAAAAATTACGAATAGAGGATTATCATGGAATTAAAATTTGACGAAAAAGGCCTGATGCCTGTAATTACGCAAGATTTTCGCACAATGGAAGTTTTGATGCTTGCTTATATGAATATCGAAGCTTTCCGAAAAACTATAGAAACAGGAAAAGTACATTACTATAGCCGCTCACGAAAAGCTCTTTGGCTAAAAGGCGAAACCTCAGGACATTTTCAATTTGTTAAGGATATTTATTTTGATTGCGATTCGGATTCTTTGCTCATAAAAGTGGAGCAGGTCGGCGCGGCTTGCCACACAAATAATAAAACTTGCTTTTATCAGCGTTTGGACAATGAAGGCGGAACGCCTGAATTTTCTTCGGGTATATTATTTGAAATTTTTGGAACTATAATTGACAGAAAAGAAAATCCGAAAAGCGGTTCTTATACAAATTATCTTTTGGATAAGGGTATCGATAAAACTTTGAAAAAAGTCGGAGAAGAGTCGGCAGAGGTTATTATTGCCGCCAAAAATAACGAAAAGTCGGAAATCATATACGAATTCGCGGATTTATGCTATCATTTATCTGTGCTTTTGGTACAAACAGATTTGACTTGGCAAGATGTTTTTAATGAACTTGGGAAAAGACGCTAGGAGTGTTATTTTGAAATTTAAGAGAATTATTATTATTGTTTTAGACTCTTTGGGAGTCGGATGCTTGGAAGACGCTGATTTATATAATGATACAGGCGCTAATACACTGAAGAATATTTGGGAAGCAAACGGCGGAATTAATATGCCTAATTTGATTTCTTTGGGTATTGGAAATATTTGTGATATCGGGCAGCAGCGTGAAAATTTAAAAACATATTACACAAAATTGAAAGAGGCTTCGGTCGGAAAAGATACAATGACCGGACATTGGGAAATAATGGGGCTCCGTGTAGAAAAACCATTTGTTTCGTTTACCGATACCGGCTTTCCGCAAGAGCTACTGGACGAATTATCCAAAGTATCGGGCAGGGGAATTATCGGAAATAAATCCGCTTCCGGAACTGAGATTTTGGACGAATTGGGAGAGAGGCAAATGAAAACCGGCGAGCTGATTGTTTATACTTCAGCGGATTCTGTTTTGCAAATTGCCGCACATGAAGAAATTATTTCTCCTGAAGAACTTTGGCAGATTTGCCGTGACGCAAGGCGTATAACAATGCGTGACGAATGGAAAGTAGGGCGCATTATTGCCAGACCGTATATCGGTACAGGCAAAGGGAATTTTAAAAGAACCCCGAACCGCCACGATTATGCAATCAAACCTTTTGAAAAAACGGTTTTAAATACATTAAACGATAATAATTTCGACGTTATAAGCGTCGGCAAGATTAATGATATTTTTGATAAAGAAGGAATCACGGAATCGCATCCGAATAAATCGAATGCCGACGGAATGAACCATATTATTGAATTATTGGATAAAGATTTTACCGGGCTTATGTTTGCGAATTTGGTGGATTTTGATACGGTTTACGGCCATAGGCGTGACCCGCAGGGATATGCGAAATGTATCGAAGAATTTGATGTCCAATTTGCCGAAGTTTTGGCGAAATTGAGAAGCGACGATTTATTGATGATTACCGCCGACCACGGGACCGACCCGACTTTTAAAGGAACCGACCATACTAGGGAGTATATTCCCCTATTAATTTATAATAAGGAATTCAAAGAAGGCGGAATGTTGGATATCGGCGAAACTTTTGCAAATATTGGCGCTACTGTTGCCGATAATTTTAATGTCAATATGCCGAAACACGGTAAATCTTATTTAGATAAACTGCAATAAATCCGGTAATTCTCGAAACATAATTTAATTTTGGTTTTTATACTATTTTCAATATAAAGGATAGAAAAAAATATTTCATTTAGCGCTAGAAACGTTGCGCGAAATGAAATATTTTTTTCTACTTATCAAAATGAAAATAGTATTATTTGTCATAAAAATAAAATACTCCAAAGTAAAAAAACAAAGAGATTTATGCTATAATTATAATGTATTGTTTTCTCCGATATATTTAAAAAGGAGTGTTTGTTGATGAGAAAAAGCTATTTGGCATTGGCGGTATTTTTGATTAGTGCATTTGCTGCAGTCTCTATTGGTACATTTATGATAGTAAATAAAGATACCTCAAGTTCGGGCGCAATAGAGCAAAGAAATAGTGTTGCGCTAAATGCAGATGAAGAAAATACAAATCTTCCGGATTCGGGAGAAGGCACAGTTAATATGGACGCGAATCAAAAAATTGATATAGACAATATAAAAGGCAAAGCAGAAGTTAAATAGGCAATATAAAAAAGGCAGAGGAATCTGCCTTTTATTATTAATCCAATTTTGCGCTGTAATAAACATCTCCGGCTTTCAAAGTTCCTTTTAATGAAAGCAGTTCAGTCACTGTTAAAAACTCGTAGCCTTGATTTTTCAATTCTTTTATAGCCATAATAGCCCCATCTACCGAAGTTTCATAAATATCATGCAAAAGGATAATATCTCCGTTATGTGTATTTGCTAAAATATGGTCTTTAATTGAATTAGGATTTTTTGTCTGCCAATCTTTCGGGTCAACATCCCAAAGGATAATGTTCATGTCCGTGTCTCTTGTAATGCCCTTTATTCCGTCATTTACAATGCCATAAGGCGTTCTCAGCGATTTAGGTTTTTGTTTGGTAATATCGAAAATAATATTATTTGTGTCCTCAATCTGCTGAGTAATTTCCTCAAAAGTCATTTTTCGCAAATCCGGATGAGAATAAGAGTGATTTCCGATTTCGTGTTTATTTTCATACATTTTTTTAACTATATCTTGATTGTTATAAACTTTTTGACCAAGAAGGAAGAAAGTAACACGTACATCCAGTTTTTCCAGTTCATCAATCAATTTTGCGGTATAAACAGCATGCGGGCCATCATCAAAAGTCAAAGCAATATATTTTTTCGAGCTGTCATAATTATTTTCTAAAATATTTGTATCAATCTCATTCGTGACGTTCTCTTCTATAGTTTTCTCCGGCTTACTGTTTCCGACATCCGTATATTCTTTCAAATCAGCTATTTCCGGATAAGCATCTTTGCAAATCTCATAAATGTCCTTCGTAGGTATCGGAATCTGCAAAGCTATGCCGGTTGTCGTTTTTCCGATTAAAGATTCGTCAAAATAAAATACAACATTCTGTTCATCTATCGTAAAATTATTATAATTTTCCGGCAAAGGTTCGAAAGCTTTCAAAAATTTAGCCGAATCGAAAGTGCTATTTTCCAAATTATTGTCAGCGATATATGTTCTGATGATATGCGAAAGTGATTCCAAACATTTTTTTTGTGGGTCCGTTTCGTTTTTGAAATAAAAGAAATTGCCTTTTTCATCTATAGTTTTAGTTTCCACCGTAAGCTCACGTTCCAAGCCGTCGGTTTTAAAAATATCAAATTTTATAGATTCCAGCTTATCTTTCATTTTATACTTTTGAAACTCAATTTTCAGTTCAGATTTTTCTGAATTATAGTTTTTATAGAAATCGTTTATTTTTTGTTTTGCCCAAAAATCCAATTCCTGATTTAATTTTGAATAAGAAGTTTTGGGGTAATTAACACTAATAAAACATGGTTCGTATCTAACGTAGCTATTTGTATTTGTATCGGTATTGTAAACAAAATCAATTTTATAATTGTCGGTTTCAGAGGCTTTAGCAGAAGTTTCGTTATTTTTATCTATATAAACCTGTTCTGTATTTTGCGAGTAAGAACAAGATGTCAACAAAAAAAGACTCAACAAAAAAAATATTTTTTTCATAGAACCACCTTTTCTAAAATCGAAGATACTCTATAAACAGTCAAATCAGCGATATTTGGTTAAATCCTGAAATCTTTTAAAGAGCGCTCCTCAAAATTAATCATCCTTTTACATTAGTTTGTTTTTAGTTTCAATATTTATACTATTTTCAATATTAAGGATAGAAAAAAAATTTCATTTCGCGCCAGAAGCATTGTGCGAAACGCTCCGCTGTGAAAAAATTTTTTCTGCTTATCAAAATGAAAATAGTATGAATGAAAGTAGTATTATGCGAAAAAATAATGCGTCGAAAGATAAAGTCTATATATAAACTATGCATAAAATTGTCCAAATATTATAAAAACGTGAATTTATGTTTCAGCAATCTGCTAAAGAAACAAAATTACGAATTTAATCTAATTTGGACTTATACTATTTTCATTATAAAGAATAGAAATAGTATTACATTGGAAATATTCAAGTGTATAAAAAGCAAGATTTATTGTCGAATAATGTAAATAAACGTATTTGAAAAATAAGTATGTAAATTAAAAAAAATAAACCCGCTTGTCTATAATTATCATACTGCAATTAGAATAAATTGTATAGAAAATATTCAAAAAAATCCAAAAATAAATCGACAAAATAAATCAAATATTTTAAATATTTTTGTAAAAAATTAACGAAAATTGTATTTTCTAATGTATTTTAAATAAAGATTGTTTACGAGTATTTTAGTTTTTTGCAATACTACACTTAATGTATAATTATCGATGTATTTCAGAAGATATTATATATCAATTTGTTTATTATTTTGCGACAATTTGGTAACAATATTTTACATAATGCAATTTATTCTTTATTTTGTATATGATGGAAAACAAAAATTATACGGCTTTATTTGATATATTCCAAAAATAAAAAGAGGCAATTGTGCAATAAGGCGAAAATTTCTCTTTTATCAGATTAAAATCGGCTTTGTTCAAATCGTCGAGCTTGTACATAATTTTAATTCCATTTCTGATAGCTAAGTCGTTATAGCTCAAAATATTTTTCCTACACAAAGAAAAAATCAAAAGCATTTCGACGGTCCATGCGCCTACACCCTTGATTTTTGTTAATAATTCTATAATTTCTTCGTCCTCCATTTTTTTTATTTTGGCATTTGTAATTTTATTCTGAATAAAAAATTCTGCTGCGCCTAAAATATAATCGGCCTTTTTATTCGAGGTTCCGCATGCGGCGATTTCATTGGCTTGTAAATTCAAAACATCTTTCGGCTTAGTTTTTTCTAATTCAAAAAATCTTCTTGTAACAGTTTCGGCGGCTTTGGACGAAATCTGTTGGCTTAAAATATTATCGACCAGTGCCGAAAATAAATCCGGATTAATTTGACGCTCTATAATTCCTGTCTTTTCAATATAATTCTTCATTTTTTCGTCTTTAGATTTAAGGTATTCAATTTCTGTATTTCCGTATTTGAAAAACATAAGTTCCTCCATAAAATTATTCAAATTCATGAGTTATAGGGGTTTGACTTTTTACTGATACTATTTTCAATATAAAGGATAGAAAAAAATATTTCATTTCACGCTTGAAGCATGCGTGAAACGCTCCGCTGTGAAAAATTTTTTTCTATTTATCAAAATGAAAATAGTATGAATAAAATTTTTTATTTTTTAGACTGATAAAATCAAACCGCACCGTAGTTAATATAATTAAAATACTATACAACACATATACTATCATATTTGTTACATTGTTTCCAATCCAAAAAAACAAAAAAAACAGCAGATATTTTTCATATCCACTGTTTTATAAATTTATACTATTTTCATTATTAAGAGTAGAAAAAAATATTTCATTTCACGCTTGAAGCATGCGTGAAACGCTCAGCTGTGAAAAATTTTTTTCTACTTATCAAAATGAAAATAGTATTAATTAAGAGATAGCAATTCCCGAACTTGCAAAACCGCTAAATCTACGCTCTGAGCATGTATTTTCTGTTCTTGCAGAAAATATAAGAAGTAGTCTTTGACCGGCATTTAGAGGAATATTCAGATTATCCACTAAAGCCTTAGAAAAATTGCCGATTTCTATTCTATTATTATTAATAACAGGCTCTAAATCAACAAAAGCGCCCGGCAAGCCGGTAAATAAATTCGCATTTCCGGCAAACAAATGTGCCCTAATAAAAAGCCTTTCACTACCTAAATATTCGTTTGTAGTAAAGCTGAAGCTTGCGGCGATAGCTTTCAATATACCGTCTCTTGGCATTAAAAACGCAAAATTTATTAAAGCCGGCTCAGGAAAAGTAATATCGATAGCGTCTCCGAGCGCTTCAAGTGTATTTCCGGCAGTTCCATGCCCCAAAAGCGCAGGAATTCCCGGAAGTCCATTGGCCTGAACTCTAAGCTCTACTGGCAGACCTGATGAAAACGGAATAATACTTGAGCCGCCTGCCGGTCCCGGATCGCCGATTGGGCCTTGAACACCTTGCGCTCCCTGCGGTCCGACATTGCCTTGAATCCCTTGCGGTCCTCTTAGACCTTGCAATCCTTGTTCGCCTTTTGGTCCACGCGAACCGGTAGGACCCATTTCTCCGCGGCATCCGCGTTCGCCTCTTTTGCCGTCTTCGCCTTTGCAGCCTTTTTCGCCCGGACAGCCTTTTGGTCCGCGAGGTCCCATTGGTCCTTCAGGCCCTTCCGCGCCTTGGCAGCCTCTAGGTCCTCTGCAGCCTTCCGGCCCGCGAGGCCCGGGATCACCTTTTTCACCTTTTGGGCCGGGTGCACATTTACAAATTACATATTTTTTGTGTTTTCTATTTTCGCATTTTGAATCTTCGTATTCCTCATATTCTTTATCCTTATATTCTTCCCAAACGTCCCAGCATTTTTTGCATTCTTCGCATTCATGCCCACATTTTCTTTTTTCACATTCGTCACGATATTTACTATATTTTTCTTCTTTTTCATGATTTCTTTTTTTATAGCAATCGTCATAATATTCTTTCATTCAAGCACCTCGATATATCATAATTTAATACACAGCAAAATCTGGCTATAGCAATCCAAAGGGAATTGCTACATTACATATTATGAATATATTGGACATACAGTGAATGGTAATTTTTATGACACATAATCATCACGGCAATAATGAATTATTTTTTATATGGACATCTATTTTTTGTAAAATGAAATCTCTTATTTCTTCCGAATAATTTAGAGCAATATTCAGACGTTTTAAAACCTGACCTTTAGATATAGCATTTTCTTTCCAAACAATGCCTTCTGTGGCAGTATGTAAAATAAAAGGCTGAAGCCGGTCAAGAACGTTTGCAAATTCGGCTTCTTTAGTTTCGCATTTTTCGAATTCGAGCCAGAGTTCTTTCATTTTTTGGCCGTCTTCTTTGTCTAATATAGAAAATAATTTATCTGCGGATATATTTTCTCTTTCAAATTTTCCTATATTATTTTTTTCGTCGTAGCAATACACGTCTCCGGCATAAATTTCAACTAAATCATGAATCAAAACCAATTTTATAACCTTATTAATATCGGTTTCCGGTTTTGCGTATTTCCCCAAAACAATCGCCATCAATGCGAGATGCCAAGAATGTTCGGCATCATTTTCGTTTCGCCGTGAATTAATATTTATATTTTTTCTAAAAATTTCTTTTGCCTTATCAATCTCTATAATGAAATTTATTTCGTTAATCATAATCAACACCTATTATTAATCTAAAAAAATTGATTTATTACAACCATCAGCAAAAATCCACAAATTAATGAAAAAGTTGCTTGAGTTTCGAATCTGTGGCTGTGAGTTTCTGTAATCATATCATGGTTAATTACATAAAGCATTGTTCCGCCGGCGAAAGCAAGCATAAAAGGTAAGAGCAATACCGAGATATTTATCGTAAAATATCCGATAATTACGCCGAGAAGTTCGCTCATGCCTGTTATTAAAGCAATTACAAATGCCCTTTTTTTACTTACTCCTGCTGCCAAAAGCGGAAGTATTGTAATTAAGCCTTCCGGAATATTTTGAAGCGAAATACCTATGGCCATAGCGATCGCATTATTTATGTCGTTTCCGCTGAAAGATATACCAACGACAAGACCTTCGGGAAAATTATGAATCGCAATAGCAATTAAAAATAATATAACTTTTTTTAATTTATCACTGTCATTTCCCGGACTGATATAATTATGCAAATGAGGGACAATGTTATCAACTAATAATATAAAAACTGCGCCGACCAGTACTCCGGCAATAGTTATAAAAATACTTGCGTTTTTTGTATCCAAGCTGCCGCCGATAAGGTTATAAACCGTTGCACTCAGCATTACACCGGCGGCAAAGCTCAAAATAATGTCATTTGTTTTATGTGAAATGCTTTTTATAAAATACGCCATTATTGATCCCAAAAAAGTCGAAAGGCCAACTCCGAAACCAATTAACAGTACGAATTTAAACATTTTATACCTCTCAATTCCTTTTGTTTTTTATTGCTTTCTGCATTTCTTTCAAATTTGACATGCTTCCGAACATTTTCTTAATTTTCTCTTTTTCACGCATTTTAGAATTTAGGCCGGAATACGAATTTTCGCGTTCTAATTTTTTGTAGTTCTCGAAACGTTTTTCAGACAATTCTCCATTTTCGATAGCTTCTTTGACAGCGCACCCGGGTTCTCCGCTATGCGTACAATCGCCAAACTTACAATTCGATGCTAATACGGTGATATCCTCAAACGCTCTGTCTATATCTGCGCTTTCTATTTGAATTTCACGCATACCGGGCGTATCAATAACCAGAGCGCCATTATTCAAAATCAGCAGCTGCCGAAATGTCGTTGTATGTCTTCCTTTATCGTCATTGCGCAATCCGGAGGTTTCGAAAACATCCGCGCCTTTTAATTTATTGATTATTGTGGATTTTCCAACGCCGGACGAACCTATAAAAGCTATTGTCTTTCCTTTTTGAATATATTTATTTAAAGCTTCATAACCTTCATTTGATTTGCTCGAAACCGAAATTATATCCACACCGATCGCAACTTCCGAGACTTCCGATAATTTCTGCTCAAGGTCGTCGCATAAATCCGTTTTTGTCAGTAAAACAACAGGGGTCGCAGAGCTATCCCAAGCGATGGACATATACCGCTCCAATCTGCGCAAATTAAAATCATTATTCAGAGACATGCAAATAAAAATAATATCTATATTCGAGGCTACAATTTGGCTGTCTCTTGATTTTCCGGCGGATTTCCGCACAATAAAAGATTTTCTTGATAATATTTGCGAAATTATCGCTTCGCCGGAGAAGTCATTTTTTTCAAGCATTACAAAATCACCGACAGCAGGATAATCAAAACTGCTCAAAGCATTATACGAAAATTTTCCGGACACTTTCGCTTTTTTCATTTCTTTTTCGCCTGCGACAATATATAAATCCCGATGCTGTTCGCAAACCCGCGCAGGCAATAAATCCGGATATTTTTCTGCGTCCTTCTTAAAAAATTCATCAAAACCGTAGTCTTCTATCATTTTTCCTCCAAAACTGAATTAATGGGATACTTTATACTATTTCCATTATAAAGGGTCGAAAAAAATATTTCATTTCGCACTTGAAGCACTGTGCGAAACGCTCCGCTGTAAAAAATTTTTTTCGACTTATCAAAATGAAAATAGTATTAGATGGCCTGAATACTAATATTCTAGCATTTTTAAACATTTTATTCAATGTTTTATCGTATATCTTGTTCTTTAGGCTCTCTATCATAAAATTCCCAAAATCCAATCTCTTAATCAAAGTATATATTTCTGCATATTCGAAAGAATAAAGATAGTGATAAAGTAATAAACAAACAACTCTATTACTATTTTCAATATAAAGGATAGCAAAAATATTTCATTTCGCGCTAGAAACATTGCGCGAAACGCTCCGCTGTGAAAAATTTTTTTCTACTTATCAAAATGAAAATAGTATAAACAAAAATTTTTGTTCAATAACAGGAGGTTATTTTATGAAAAAAAAATTTGCATATCTGCTTGCGCTCGCCTTAAGCATTAGTCCGCTGAATCAGGTATATGCTTATAATATGCCATTTTTATACGGCGGAACAGAATATCAATACAATAATTATGCTTCACGCAGCGAAAATTATTTAGACAGCGTGTCGCCGGATTATTTTCATTTAACAAATGACGGAAATTTAAAAGAAAATAATATTGATAAAGAGTTTATATCGAAAATGCATTCTAAAAATATTGCTGTAATTCCGTTTGTATCTAATTATTTTGACCGAAATAAAGGAATCGCCGCATTAAACAGTTACCGCAATCTTGCAGTAGATATTGCCGAGGTCATTAAGAATTACAATCTTGATGGCGTGAATATTGATATAAATAATTTAACCCAAAACTCTAAAAAAGATTATACCGATTTTATAAAAGAAGTAAAAAATCAAATAAACGACAAAACATTGATTGTGTCGGTCGCCGCCAATCCGGAAAGGAAAAATACCGGATGGTATGGCTCTTATGATTATAAAAATATCGGAAAAACAGCAGATTATGTTGTTTTGCTTTGTTTTGACGAGTCTTATTATAAATCAGAGCCCGGGCCGGTTGCCGCTCTTGATTTCGTTGAGAAATCCGTTGAAAATTTAGCCAAACAAGTCCCTAATGAAAAAATAATTTTAGGCATTCCTTTTTACGGGCGGTTTTGGAAAGAGGGTGAGCAGGCAGGCGGCTCGGGAATCACAAATATGGATATAGAATCTCTGATGAAAAATTATAAAACGGAAAAAACTTTCGGCAGTGATAACCGAATTAATAAACTCACAGTAACGATTGAAGAAAACGATATAAAGCCTAAAATATGGGGCGGATATGTTTTGGAAGATGGCAAATACGATATTTATTTTGATGATGAAATTGCAGTAAAAGAAAAATTAAATATTGTAAACGAATATAATTTAAAGGGAATCGCGCCTTGGGCACTTGGTCAGGAATCTAAAAGCATATGGAATGTTTTCGGGGAAAGTAATTTCGAAATAGTAGAAAGAGAAATCGAAAATCAAGACATTGCTCCGGTGATGTATACAATTACCGAAGGAATCTCTTCAAAAATAAACTCGGAGGAATTTGCCGAAAACGTAACTAAAAGCTGGAAGACCGAAGAAAAATTTGACCAAAATAATAATAAAACCCGCATAGAAACTATAACAATCGAAACTACAGACGAAAATTATTCTTCGGAGAATCAAAACAACACAAACAATAATATAAACAGCGGAACAAACAACAATTCAAATAATTTAAACAACGCTATCGATTTAGACAGTAATGCAAGAGTTCCTTTAAATCAAGATATTTATAATAATGACAAAGGAAATTTACAAAATAATGCCGCCGGAAATAACAGCAATTTGAATAATATTCCGACTAACGATTTTAACAATCAAAGTCCAAACAATGGTATTTTGAACAATACGAACGGCAATGCGAATACAAATTTAAATACAAACAATCCTTACAACAACAATTTTGAAAATGCTCCGAATTTAAATAACAATACAGGAAATTTTGGCAATATAAACAATACGGGCGGAGCAAATACTGATTTTAATAATATGGGAAATAATTCGGGAGGCCTAAATAACACAACTCCGCTTAATAACAGAGGCGGAAATTTAAATAACAATTTTAATAATATGAACACCGGCGGCGGAATCAACAATGGTACGCCAAATAATACGAATACGAATAATTTAGGAACGAATTTTAGTACGACAAACAATCCGGGCAATGTAAACGGCAATAATAATTCGCCTCTTACAGCACTGGACAGGGATATTTATGCCCAAAATCTGCCCGAAGACACCGACGTTTTGAATGAAGAGGAATTATATGATGTTGATATCGATAATCAGATGGCGGAAACAGACGAAGAAGTAATTGACAGCCTTAATCAAAATGAAAAAAATTCTATTATTCAGAGCCCTTCGGAAAAAAATATTTTGAATTCTGAGCAAATGCAAGCCGAAGAAAAAAATATTTTGAATTCTGAGGAAATGCAAGTTGAAGAAAAAAATACGCTCATTCAGCAAGATAATAATGAAAAAAATTTATTGGATGAGAATATTACAGACGGCGAGGATTCCGATATAAAAAACGAGTTGTTTGATGACGGCTTTATCACAAAAGACGAATATTACGGAAATGAATTATTGACCCGCGGTCAGTTCATAAAAACAATTATGAGAATGGCTGGTGATTTGAATGAAAACCCCGAAAAAGAATATTTTGTCGACCTTTCAAATTATGCTGATGCTGATTTATTGGAAAGAGCTCGACATTACGGAATAATAAAAGCCGATGACCGATATTACCGCCCTGACGAAAATATCGCAAAATCAGAAGTTTTTTTGACCTTGGAGAAAGTTTTTAGCTTGCCGAATAGTGTTAATTTTAATAACGATATTATCAGTGATATAAGTAGGCAGGATAACAGCGATTTATATTATACAGCAAATAAATTTTACGAGCTTGGCTTGATTGAGCTTGACAGCAATAATTCTCTGATCCCAAATTCATTAATGAAAACCGACGAATTTGTAAATATCGTTTCAAAAATAAAAGATAAACCGATTAAAAATATTATACCAAACGTTCATGGCGGCCAAAGCATTAATGATTTAATTATCAGCCCAAGATAATACTATCCCCGTATAATGGAAATAGTATAAATTTCAATTTTCGAAAGCTTTATAAAAAAATATAATAAAAATTTGCAAAAAAAGAAACGGCGTGAATACGCCGTTTCTCTAAAATCTTATTGCTCTGTATAAACGTAATTATCTAATTTACTAACATTTTCCGCAGTTAAAAGAATCGATTCAATTGTTTGAATTTCTTCAAATTCTTGAGTTCTGTCTTTCAAAAATCCTGCCGCTCTTTCGGCCGCCATATCGGATACAATAGTTACCGGCGGAAGCACAGCCGCTGTTAAATCGCCGGATTCGATAGCCGCTTTGATTTCGTTGGAGCCGCCGTAGCCGACAACCACTAAATCTTTTAATCCCATATCTTTTTTAACTTTAAGTGCGGCCAAAGTTGTTTCTTCGGATGCGCAAAGCACGCCTTTTAAATCCTTATTTGCTGTAAAAAATTCTTTGAATGATTTTTCATATTCATTGCTCATAAAATTTTCATAGCCGACTAATTCCAAGCCTGTATATTGAGCCAAAACTTCTGTATAAGCCGCAACACGAACATCAGAAGAATTTGTTTCGTCAGGACCCCAAAGTGTAGCAAATTTTCCTAATTGTCCAGCTTTTTCAACATATTTCAAAGCGGCTTCTTTGGTTGTTTCATAATTATTTGTTACAAATTGATTTATAGCAACTCCTTCTTGAATAAGAAGGTCATTCATTACAAAAGTAGGAATATTGTTTACTTTAGCTTTGTTGATTGCCTCGCCGGATAACATTGAAGACGCAACATCACAAATTATTGCTTGGGCCTTTTTTTCTATTGCAGAATCAAAAAGTTTTGCCTCATCTTCAACAGTACCTTTATGAAGCATAATTTCGGGTTTATATCCCGCATTATCCACAGCGTAAGACGCATAATTCGCGCCGACGGCTTTCATTGGGTCATCCGGTGCAATAATAACAATCAGCGGCCTGCCGTCATTTGGGTCAGCCTGCTTAACAGCGGTGCTTTCTGATGTTTGAACCTCGCTGTTACTTTGCGTATTATTAGAAGACGATGGATCAGTCTTCTTATCATCATTTTTACCTGTGCAGCCGGCGAAAACAGTCATTGCCACGGTGATAACAGCGCATGTCGACGCAATTTTTTTTATGAATTTCATTTAATAGCCTCCCTATTTTTTTAAAACCAAGAATATTCGAATCAATATTCGTAAAATTGCAATATTCACTCTTTAATTATTATCGGATTTTTTCAGCTAAATTTTATCGAAATTTTTTCAAAAAAAATTTTTTTATATCGGATTGATTTTTTACCGACTAAAATATTTTGTTTTGAAGGCAGATAAAATCAAGAAAAATCAAATCGCAAAAGTTAAAATGCTATAAAATTACGAGTGATACTATTTTCATTTTGATAAGTAGAAAAAAATTTTTCACAGCGGAGCGTTTCGCGCAATGTTTCTGGCGCGAAATGAAATATTTTTTTCTATCCTTTATATTGAAAATAGTATGAGTAATGCTGCCGATTTGTAGTATACAATTTGAAAATCGCTTTTGCTTGAATCCAAAATGCATGAAATATGCGCATTTGTGTTCTGATTTTGATATTCTCAAGTATCCGTTACTGCGCATCAATTAATTGTAATTATACAAAGCTTCAAATCTCTGACAATTTTAATGACAAGAACTGTGCTTTTTGGAATAAATTTTATAATATTCCCAAAATTTTTTTCTATATTTTGAACGATTTTAATTTTTGACGTGAAAAAATAAACATGTTATAATTTAAATAAATAATTCATGTTTTAGGGTTATAGCATTTTAACAATATATTGAGGTTTTGCAGTTTGATTTTTCTTGATTATATATAGATCGAAAACAGAATATAATAGTCAGTAAAAAATCAAACTGCTATATGTTTGATATTTGTTTTCGAGCCACATAATAAGTTGTAGAGTCTTTTTAATTGTCGGGATTCTATAGACAGAAATATTTATAAAGGAGATATTACATTGATAAAAATTATTGTCGATAGCGGTTGTGACCTTAACGCTCAGGTAAAGGAAAAAATAAAAGCTGAACTTGTGCCTTTAAATTTACAAGTTGATGATATAGATTATATTGATGACGAGAGTTTGGACTTAGATCAATATATTGATATTATGTCTGCCTCAAAAACATTGCCGAAAACTGCAGCTCCGTCGCCTGAAAACTATTTAAACAGTTTTAGAAATCAAGGAAGTATTTTTACGATAACGCTTTCTTCCAAGCTTAGCGCGTCTTATAATAATGCGTGTTTGGCAAAGCAAATGTTTTTGGAAGAAGTTGAGGATAAATTTATTCATATAATAGACAGTTTCTCTGCTTCGGCCGGCGAATCGGCAATCGCATTAAAATTACATGAAATGATATCAAACAATTTATCCGAAAATGAGATTAAAGAAAAAATTACGTCTTTTGTTAGTAATTTGAGGACATATTTGATTTTAGAAAAATTTGATAATCTTGTCAAGAGCGGAAGAATGAATCCGGCTATCGCAAAGCTTGCTTCGATACTTTCGATAAAGCCTATTTGCTGTGCAAAAGACGGACAAATCGTTTTGCACGACAAGGCGCGCGGATATAAAAAAGCCGTCTCTAAACTTATTGAAATTATTAAAAACGACAATGTGGATTTTGAAAATACCATTATGACAATAAGCCATGTGAAAGCTTTGCAAAAGGCGATTGAATTTAAAGACGAGGTTATGAAAGCCGCTAAGTTTAAAGAAATCGTTATATCCGAAACAAGCGGCCTCTGTTCTACTTATGCCTGTAAAGGCGGTATTGTTGTAAGTTACGGTGTTTAAAAAAAGCGTCTGAGGGCGCATTGAAAAACTGATAATTATAAATTCCGGCCGCCGCTTAAGCGGCCTTTATTTTTTCTGTCTTTTATTATAAAAATAGTAGTATTGCTATAGTAATAATTAACATTTTTTGTTAAACTATTATAGTAATAAATATTATACAAAGAGGAGAAAAAGCTATGGCAATGAGCGTTTTTATCAATTTTAAAGGAAACTGCAGCGAAGCAGTGGAATTTTATGCAAAGGCTTTTGGCGTGGAACAGCAAAAAATGATGAGATTTGGCGATTCGCCCGATTATCCGGCTGCCGAAGAAGAAAAAGATTTTATATTGTATACCGCTTTGAATGTTTCTGATTCTGTGCTGATGTTTTCTGATATTCCGTTATCTATGCATGACCAGCTTGTTGTGGGAAATAATATTTCGATAACTCTTTCTTATAAAACGGAAGATGAAGTGAAAAAAGTCTTTCAAAATCTGGAAGAAGACGGCATTGTGGTGATGGAGGTTCAGAAAACATTCTGGAGCGACTGCTACGGCATGCTTGTCGATAAATTCGGCGTTAATTGGCAAATTAGTTTGGATGAAATCAAAAATTTCTAAATAATATTTTTTCTATCTTTTATAATCGAAATAGTATAAATGCAAAGCTTCGTCTGATTTTCCTTTAGGCGGAGCTTTTTTGTTGATATTTGCGCCTTATTCATGCTATGATAAATATAGATTATTTTAAACTTAGAAAAATTATAGTTGGAGGAAATTTTATGAAAATTTTAAATATCGGTTCGCTGAATATAGATAGAGTTTATAATGTAAAAGATTTTGTGCAGGCAGGGGAGACAATCTCGACGGATTCTTATCAAATATTCTCCGGCGGAAAGGGCTTAAACCAATCGATCGCTTTGGCGAAAAGCGGCGTTTCGGTTTTTCATTGCGGAATGGTCGGCGCAGACGGGAAGATATTGATAGAAGAACTTGAGAAAAATAATGTAGATATTTCGAATATAAAAATTACGGAAGAAGCAACAGGACACGCCGTGATTCAGGTAAATGAAAAAGGCGAGAACTGCATAATAGTCTGCGGCGGAGCGAACAGAAAATTAGACGAACAATTTATTAAAGATACTATAGATAAATTCGCAGAAGGCGATTTTATTTTGATGCAAAATGAAACTAACAACATTCCTTTAATTATGGAATATGCTAAAAAGCGGGGTTTAATTATTGTATTCAATCCTTCGCCTATAGATGAAAATTTGCTGAATTATCCGATAAATTTGACGGATTATTTAATATTGAACGAAACGGAAGGCGGAAAATTGGCTTTTGAAAAAGACGAATCTTCGGTTTTATTAAAGCTCACCGAAAAATATCCCGATACAAATATTGTCTTAACTTTGGGCGAAAAAGGCTCAGTATTTAAAAATAAAGAATTCGAAATATCTCAGCCGATATTTAAAGCAGATGTTGTTGATACAACTGCAGCCGGCGACAGCTTTAGCGGATTTTTTATCGGGTCTTTGATGCAAGGCAAGAGCTTGGAAGACGCTTTGAAAATATCAGCGTGTGCCGCTTCGATTGCTGTATCCAGAAAAGGCGCGGCCGGCTCGATTCCATATCTTGACGAAGTTATGAAAAAGTTGAAAAATTAATGATTTAAAAAAAATGAGGTAATTATCATGCAAGAAATAGTAATGCAAACATTTTTGGGTCTGTTAAAACTTATGAGCTATTATTTAATATCTGCGGCTTCGGTTTTTGTGCTGAGATTATTCGTACAAATTCCGAAAGAGCTGTTTCGCAAAATTTTGCACATTATTTGCGTTATGTCGGTTTTTGTACTGCTTTGGACGAATTCCGAATGGTATATTGCAGAATTTGTAGTTTTGATTTTCACTTTGATTCTATATCCGGTGCTTACATTCGCTGAACAGATTCCGGCATTTGGAAATTTGCTGAGCGAACGCAGAACGGGAGAAATAAAATCCAGCTTGATTATTGTACATATTATGTTTGCTTTATTGACTTTGATTTTTTGGGGATTATTGGGCGAAAATTGGAAATTCGTGATTATTGCGTCGGTTTCGGCTTGGGGCTTTGGTGATGCCGCTGCCGCTTTGATCGGTAAAAGATTTGGGCGTAGAAAAATCGAACATAAACTCACAGACGGCAAAAAAACATGGGAAGGAACTTTTTCTATGTTTATTGTTTCCGGAACGGCTATTTGTGTTTCTTTACTGCTTTTTTCGGGAAATACATGGTATTTATCTCTTATCTTAGGCTTGCTTGCAGCGCCGTTATGCGCTTTTGTAGAATTGATTTCGCAAAGAGGAATGGATACAATTACGGTTCCGATTTCCACAGCATTTTATATATTTGCGCTATTAATGTTAATGGGAAATGTGGTGGTCTGAGTGAAAAATAAAACAGATAAATCCGAAAAAACTTTGCTGACCGCTTTTTTGCTGAGTGCGCCCGGACCGTTGTTTACAGGGTACGCGGCGTTTACGAGTCTTTCGACAACGCAGATTTCGGACTTTATGCGTCGCCTAGCCGAATTAATAGCTCTATTTACGGCTTATTGGGTTTACAGAAAAATTCAGCGCGATAAAAACATTGATGAAGCGAAAAAAAGCAGAATGGAACAAATTACGGATTTATGCGTCGGCGGAGTGCTGTGTTTTTCGGGATTAATTATTCTTCTGGTAGCTTCTCTAAGATTTTTTATTTCAAGTCCAAGCGGAAATGTAACTATGGGACTTGTTATAGCAATACTCGGTCTGCTGACAAATTCCTATTTCTTTTTTACTTACAGAAGTCTAGCAAATAAAGATCACGACCCGATTATTATTTCACAAGCGAAATTATACTCTGCGAAAGCCTGTATAGATTTTGCCGTGGTTTTTGCGCTTTCGGCATTGACAATCGCACCGGAAAGTCCGTATGTAAAATATATTGATATATTAGGTTCTTTGGTTGTGGCAGTTTACATTTTGCATAAAGGGATTTTAACACTTGTGAAACATAGAAATTTAAGAAATGCTTAATAATGAAAATAGTATAAAAACTCAAAAAACGGCGCATATGCCGTTTTTTAGTTTTGCTTCTTTTCTAAAAAAAGCTTGCAAGCCAAAGGGCTTTCAAAAAATTTCATTAAATGAGTCCTCGGCGTGCGCGTAATGAATTTTCAGATGCTGAATAGCTTTTTCCGCATCACTTTTTTTAATAGCTTCTAAAACTTGAATATGTTCCTCAAAAGCGCGCCTTTTGATACCTTGATTATGATAAGTCGTTACAAGCATATCATAAAGAGCACGGTTTTTATCATACATTTCGAGCATCCTGCTGTTGCCGCATTCAATAAATAGAGTTCTGTGAAATAGGTCGTCAAAATGAATATAGGCATCTGGTTCATTATTGTTCAAAGCATTAATTTGATTTTCGATATAATTTGAAATATTAGAAATTGCTTCGGGGCGTATTTCTTTTTTCATCATCAAAAAAACAGCGCTTGTATCAAGCATACAACAGATTTGGTTTATCTCCAAAGCATCTTTTAGGGTAATTATTTTCACTTTCGCGCCTGCGTTTGTTATCTGCTCCAAAAGCCCGTCTTGATAAAGCCTATTCAGAGAATCCCGAATCGGGGTGGAACTTACACCAAAAACATTTTGCAAATCACGGTTTACTACTTTTGCACCGCTCGGGATTTTATGTGTGATTATATCTTTTTTTAAGGTCTCATATATTTGGTCGCTTATTGTTTTTTTTATAATAGTGGACATAATAATTTCAACTCACTTTTGCGTATTTGTCAATAATTCTCTAAGAATATATTTACGATTTATATTAGCTTTAATTTTTTACGGATGTATATTTTGATTTATTATTAATATATCTCTGTTTATAAATTGGCATTTACCTATTTTAACATATAAATTTGAAGATTACAAAATAAACTATACTATGTGTAAATAATAAAAAAAATGCAAATACTATAAATCAAAATCCGTTATGCAATTTTACTAGTTAAATCTTTATCAATCTATAGCAATATCTTATAAGAGAATTATACATATATTCTGCTAAATTGGGTAAGATATATATTGATTTTTTATGATGCATGATGTATAGTGTATCATATAAAGAAAATAATACACAAATTACATGTATTATTAATTGTTATTTTATTAGTTTTAAATATCTTATGTTATTATAATATTTAATTTTATTAGGAGGAATTGTATATGAAAAAGTATCCTGCAGAACCATTTAGAATCAAAGTTGTTGAAACACCGAACATTCTTAATCGCGAAGAACGTGAATATGCTATGAAAGAAGCGGGTTATAACACATTCTTGCTAAAATCTGAAGATTGCTACATAGACCTTCTTACAGACAGCGGAACAAACGCAATGAGCGACAGACAATGGGCGGGATTAATGATAGGCGACGAGGCATATGCCGGAAGCCGCAACTGGCTGCATTTGGAAGCTGTTGCAAGAGAGTATTTTGGATTTAAACATATCGTTCCTACTCACCAAGGTCGCGGCGCAGAAAATATTCTTTCTCGCTTAATGATTAAGCCGGGAGATTATGTACCGGGCAATATGTATTTTACTACAACAAGATTTCACCAAGAAGCAAACGGCGCTACTTTTAGAGATATAATTTGTGACGAAGCTCACGATTCTACAATAGACGTGCCTTTCAAAGGAAATATTGATTTAAATAAATTGCAAGCATTGATTGACGAAGTTGGAGCAGAAAAAATTCCGTATATCTGCTTGGCTGTTACTGTAAACCTCGCGGGCGGACAGCCTGTAAGCATGGCAAATATGCGCGCTGTTAGAGAACTTGCCGATAAACACGGAATCAAAGTATTCTTTGACAACACACGCTGTGTAGAAAACGCATATTTTATTAAAAAACGTGAAGAAGGATATGAAAACAAAACTATCCGTGAAATACTCAAAGAAATGATGAGCTATGCAGACGGCGCAACAATGAGCGGTAAAAAAGACTGTATCGTAAATATCGGCGGATTTTTGGCGATGAACGACGACGACCTCTACACAAGAGCAAGAGAAATGGTTGTTGTATTCGAAGGTATGCCTTCTTACGGTGGTATGGCAGGTCGTGATATGGAAGCTATGGCTATCGGTATTACAGAATCTGTAAATTACGAATATATCAAACACAGAGTTGAACAAGTTGCATATTTGGGCGATAAATTGGACGAAGCCGGAGTTCCTATAGTAAAACCTATCGGCGGTCACGCTGTATTTTTGGATGCAAGACGTTTTCTTCCGCATTTAACTCAAGAGCAATTACCAGCGCAAACTCTTGCAGCACATTTATATATTGAATCCGGTGTTCGTTCTATGGAACGCGGAATTGTTTCGGCCGGCCGTGATAAAGTTACCGGAAAAAATCATGCACCAAAACTCGAATTGGTTCGTTTAACTATTCCACGCAGAGTTTACACTTATTCTCATATGGATATAGTTGCAGAAGCTGTTATTGAATTATATAAAAACCGTGACAATATCAGAGGTCTGGAATTTGTTTACGAACCTCCAATGCTGAGATTCTTCAACGCTAGATTTGAATTAATTTAATTTTTTTCTGAAAATTATCTCTATGCGAAAATCGGCAAATTTCAGTATTTGCTGCCAATAACATGAATTATTTAGATAAAATTAATTTTTGAAGCTATATTTTGCAGTTTGACTAAACGATGATATTGTCATAAAATAGAAAATATCATACGTTTAGCAAACTGCATAAAATATTTAATTGTTTTCTAATTTTTTTGAAAGATTGATGCTTTACAGAGAGTTTATTTTTAAATTCAATAGAAACAAAATATTACTTAATTTTTAAGTTTTAAAACAAATGCTATAAAAAAGATGGCATTTGATTAACCAACGGTCATAATAATGTATTATAAAGCTTTTCAAAATGCTTTAACTGCTTTTATATTCTTTCCTATAGAAATTCCATTTTGGATTCGCATTCACGAGGCGGAAAATGTGAGGCTTCAATCACTTTAAACGAAGTGAATTGCTTATCCTCAAACGGAATTGCTATAGTATCCGCAATTAATATAGTATGCTTAAAGGAGTGAGGATATGGATAATACAAGTAACGCTGGTGTTGCAAAATTTGCTAGTAAATGGGGATTTATTTTGTCCGCAGTTGGTTCTGCGGTTGGTATGGCTAATGTTTGGGGCTTCCCTTACAAAGTAGGTCAATATGGCGGTGCGGCATTTATAATTGCTTATCTGATTTTTATTGTAATTTTCAGCTATGTTGGACTGTCTGCCGAATATGCAGTCGGTAGAAGAGCTAAAACCGGTACGGTTGGCTCGTATCAAAAAGCATGGGCTTCCGGCGGCAAAGAAGGCATTGGAAAATATGTCGGATGGCTTCCGCTTGCGGGTTCTATGTGTATAGCGATTGGTTATGCTGTTATTATTTCTTATGTTTTAAAGGCATTCACTGCTTCTGTAACAGGCAGCCTGATGACGGCTGATACCGCTCAATGGTTCGAGTCAATGGCTATGAGCGACTATTCTGTTGTTCCGTATCATATTATCGTAGTTATCGGTACATTACTTACATTACTGCTCGGTGCGGACAGTATTGAAAAATCAAATAAAATTATGATGCCATTGTTCTTTGTTATATTTTTAATATTGGCAGTCAGAGTTGCGTTTTTGCCGGGAGCGGTTGAAGGTTACAAATTCATGGTTACTCCTGTTTGGTCACAATTGTTGGATCCTATGGTTTGGATTTGGGCGATGGGTCAGGCGTTCTTCTCACTATCGGTAACCGGAAGCGGTATGATTGTTTACGGGGCTTATCTCAGCGATAAAGAAGATGTTGTCGGAGCTGCCAAATATACGGCTTTGTTCGATACAATCGCTGCTGTTGTTGCTGCATTGGTAATCATTCCTGCCAGCTTTGCTTTCAAACTTGACGTAGGTGGAGGGCCTGGACTTCTCTTTGTTACACTTCCGAAAATTTTGCAAGAGATTCCTTTAGGTCGTTTGTTTGCAGTAATTTTGTATACAGCGATGGTTTTTGCAGGCGTAAGCTCGCTTCAAAATATGTTCGAAGCAGTTGGAGAATCGCTTTTGAACAAGATTCCTAAATTGAAGCGTAATACAATGTTAATAATCCTCTGTGTAATCTGTCTCGGCGTAGGCATCAATATGGAACCTATAACTAAATGGGGACCATGGATGGATTTAGTTTCGATTTATATAATTCCAATCGGAGCAACTCTCGGTGCTTTCTCTTGGTTCTGGATTATGAAAAAAGAAGACCTTATGGATGAAATTAACAAAGGCTCGAGTAAGAAATACGGCGATTTGTGGCACAATATCGGAAAATTCGTTTATGTTCCTTTGGCATTGATACTTTGCCTTGTTGCATTATTTATGAAAATAGCATTTTAATTAGAATTTATCGCAGTTTGACTTTTTATATATATAAAATCAAGAAAAGTCAAACTGCGTGTATTAATATTTTATAAAAGCTTTGTAATACGTATATTATACATAATAAATCAGCAAGGAATAGAGGGATTTTTTTGAAAAAAATTTGCAATTATTATTTAGTCATATCATTTGCTATAAGCTATCTTTTCTTTGGAATTATGGCAGCAACGAGAATGACATTCTCTGATTTGATGAAACAGCCGCTCTATATCACTCTGTTTTTATTAGGGTGTTTGGGTCCGTTTTTTGCAACCTTAATTGTATATATTTTGAATCAAGAAAAACTTGGCGGATTAAAAGGGCTTTGGAATGAGATAAAAACTATAAAAAATCCAAGCACTGCATTTTTAATTTTATTATTTCTTGCTCTGCATTATGGTCTTGCAATAGTTCTTTCGGCGGTTGGCTTATTCGGAAATGTTGCGGATTTTTTGAAATTTATCCCTATTATGTTGTTTTTATTTGGAACTCAGGAAATCGGGTGGCGAAGAATTATTCAGCCTGTTTTTGAGGAAAGCAGAGGATTTTGGAGATCTGTTATAATAACAGGACTTTTTTGGGCAATTTGGTTTTTGCCGCTGATTTTTATTCCTCAATTCGTTGTGCGCCCGGACTTTTTTCTTCAATTCGCGGTGTATCTTGTGGGAATAGGGATGCTGCAGACAACAATATATAAACAAAGCAAATCTATTTTATTTTGCATTGTTTTTTCGGCCTTATTCTTTGCCTTGACAACTTTAATCAGCTTAAAGCAAAGTAATATGATATTGGCTGTTACTGCGGTCGATTTGGTGATAGCAGTCAGCTATAACAGTAAGTTTCTCGTTAAACAATAATTAATTGAGTTCGATGAGCAAAAAGCGCTCATCGAACTTTTTTGGGTAATCAAACCGTATTATGTCAGCTCTTTCACCATCGGCAAATATTTCATATTATCGAAACCATATTTCTTGTAAATCTCAGCGGCTTTGATATTGGATTTTGTTACCTCCAAACGATACCGAGTCGCTTTGTGCATGTATTCTGTATCGACAAAATCAAAAAACTTTCTTGCAAAGCCGTTGCCTTGATACTCAGGCAAAATAAACAGTTCATCAAGCCAGATTACGATTCCGCCGGTTTCGTTAGAGTAAGTAAACGTCAACAAAGCGTACCCGGCAGGCTTCCCGCCCGATTCTATCAATAAACCCCGTATATAAGGACTTTTTTCTATACACATGGTAAAAGTTTTTTTAAAGTTTTCTTTTGGTATGCTATGGTTTACGGCATTTGTTTGGTAAAACTCAGTTCCCAAATCCTCAAATATCTTCATGTCTTCAGGAATAAAATCACGAATTGTACATTGCATTTCTGTCTCTCCATTTCTGTCATAATAGGTTCTGCTATTGTTACTGCTCTCGTACACTTATAGATTATACTATACTTAGAAAGAATCCAGCGATAAAAATTCATATATTTTAGAGAGCAGATAATCTGCTTTTTGCTCGGGGTTAAGATTTTTTTTGTCGGGAATAAAATATTTATCGGCAGCTATTTCTAAAATATGGCTTAATTTAACAAAGTCGGGTTTTAGGGAATATTCCTTGTTGTTCTGGGCTTTTATGAAATTTTCAAGCTCGTTTTTATTAATATTATCGATTTCGAAAGGTTTTCTCGACAAAATCTTTTCATCTTTAACGAAAAAAACAGATAATTCTTTCTCGTTGAATGCCCGAAATAATAGATATAAATTTTTTTTATTCAAAGATGTATTTATTCTTTTTATTTTTTTACTTAAATAATTGAGTTTCTCAATATTTATATGTATATTTTCGGCCTTTTCGAATTCCAGATTTTTCATACACAGTTTGAAATCTTTCTTCAAAGCCGAAAAGATTTTTTTGTGCTTTGAGTTGAAAAAATCGATAATCTCCTGAATTTTTTTATTATATTCGGCAGGTTCGGTTTTTTGGGCGCAGGGCGCAAGGCATTTTCCCAAATGATAACGCAAACACTCGCGTTTGTTTTTAAAAACAGCTTGGCCGCATGTCGGCATTTTCCAGACATCGCCGATTAATTCGATTGTTCTTTGGGCATCGCTTTCGCTGTAAAAAAAACCGAATGAGTTTTTGTCCTGTTCATACGCAATTCTGATAGAAGGATATTCCATCGAGCAGTCGATTTTTATAAAAGGAAACGACTTATCGCCTTTTAACATCGAATTATATTTCGGAGAATATTTTTTTATTAAAAAACACTCAAGCAAAAGTGCATCTGATTCACTTTCGGTAATTTGGAAATCTATAAAACGTATTTCTTGTACAAGTTTTTTTATTTTTGGATTTTTTACAACTCCAAAATATGATTTTACACGTTTTTTTATATTTTTAGATTTTCCAATATAAATAATTTCGTTATTTTTGTTTTTATAAAAATAACAACCGGGTTTGTTTGGTAGATTTTCGATAATATCATACATATAAATCTTCCTTTGGAAATTTGTGTTTGTCGAAATATTCCATAATATAGTATTATTCATATGGCAATTTGAATAAATACTATAATTTTTTGTTTAAGGGATGGCAGCAACGTTCACTTTACAATTATAAGTCTTTTGGGCAATCTGTATTGACAAGTTTATTAAGAAATTTTATACTCGAAATAATCTATTCCAATTATTTCAAATCTTTTCCGTTTTCGCAATTCTGATTTTAATAATCGTACAAAACATAATTGTTTGCGTGCGATAAATTTTGAAATTGCAAGGCTATTCATTTAAAGGGGTGTATAAATTGGCAAAAAAGTTTTTTCTTTCATTTATATTAACATCTATACTGATTTTTTCAAGCGTAGTTAGTGCAGGCGCGACCGGCAGCATTTCAAATTCTCCATTTTTCAACAAAACAAACAACGAAATTAATACCACAACCCTTGCGGAACCAAACGCCGAATATTTGAGTTTTGCAAATTTCGCAAAAATATTTGTAAATAAAACTACATATAATCACGGCGAAAATCCGATTGATGTTTTGTATAACAGATATCTGCTGCTTGAGAGCGACAGTTTTATAAATGCAGAAAAACTTAAACGTACAGATGCTTTGACAATAGCGATGCGGCAATTGGGGCATTTTCTGCCGCAAGAAACGTTTTTGCAAAAAGCTTTTGAGGAAAAGCTTATTAATTCTGCCGACGCAAAACCGTTTGCCGATGATAAATTTATTACTTCAAAAGAAGCAGAGCAGCTTATCAGCAATCTGCAAGCACGATTGAACGCAAAATTAAGTAAAACTGTTGTTCCGAAATATAATATCGAAGATTATTTGGCTCTTCCAAAATCATACGGATATTCTATTTCTCCGGACGGTACGGCTTTGTTTTTTATGTCACCGTGGAAAAATGCAATGAATCTTTTTGTGAAAGACTTGGTAGACGACAAAGTTTATCAGCTTACTTTTTCGCAAAATGACGATATAATGGGTTCTGCGCTCAAAAATGAATCTGTTTTGTATTTGAAAGATATCGGTGGTAATGAGATTTATCATTTGTACAAAACTGATGACGACGGGAACGAAATAGATTTAACACCATACGCAAATGTCACGACACAAATTTTAGATATGAATTATACTCTAAAACGCAATGACGAAATTATTATAAGCATGAATAAAGATAATCCGGCGTATTTTTCATTGTACCGCCTGAATATAAATGACGGCTCTTTAAAAATGTTATACGAAAATAAAGATGGCTTCACAAATTTTTTGTTCGACAATAATTCACAATTATGCGTTGCCGAAAAATCCGACGGAATAAATTTTGAATATTATTACCGTAAAAATAACAATCAAAAGTTTACTAAAATAAAATCTTATCAAAATCAAGGAACTTTTTCAATATTAATGTTTGGTGAGGATAACCGCACGGGTTATGCAATTTCTTCTATCGGCTCTGATACTGAGGCTTTGGTCGAAGTTGATATTCCGACGGGCGAAATCAAAAAAGAAATTTTTAAGCATCCGAACGTTGACCTTTACTCTTTGATCGGCGGAACGGATTATGCCACAATCGGCGGTGTTATGTTTTATACAGACAAGCCGAAAGTAAAATTTATGGATACAAAATTGGAAGCCGTTTATCAAAAAATATCTGCGTTAGTTCCGGCGAATGATTTTATAAGCATCGGCAGTTACAATTACGATTTTACAAAATTTGTGCTTGTAACTTCCAGCGACGTTAATAAAGGCAAATATTATATTTATGATTATGTGAAAAATAAATTGGATTTATTAATGGATTTAAATAATATTCCGGTTGATTATAATGCGAAAATGACGCCGGTTTCTTATCTATCAAGAGACGGCAATACTATTCACGGATATTTGACTTTACCGAAAAACGTAGAGCCAAAAAATCTGCCGGTTATAATTAATCCGCATGGCGGCCCGTGGTTAAGGGATTATTGGGGTTATAATCCGGAAGTTCAGATGTTCGCCAACCGTGGCTACGCTGTTCTGCAAATGAATTTTAGGGGTTCTACCGGCTACGGAAAGAATTTTGTGGATTTGGGCGATAAGCAATGGGGACTCAATATGCAAAACGATATAACCGACGGCGTGAACTGGCTGATTAATCTCGGAATAGCCGATAAAAACCGAATTGCGATTTACGGTGCGTCCTATGGCGGTTATGCGGCACTTTCGGGGCTTGTTTCCACTCCGGATTTATACGCCGCGGCTGTGGATTATGTCGGGGTTTCGAATTTATTTACTTTTATGAATACTATCCCGGAATACTGGGAAGCTCAAAGAAATATGTTTTATAAACGAGTAGGAAATCCCGAAACCGACAAAGAACAGTTTGAAAAAACATCACCTTCTTTGAATGCGGATAAAATCAAAAAACCTGTATTTATTGCACAGGGTGCGAACGATCCACGCGTAAATATTGCGGAATCCGAGCAAATGGTCGCCGCACTTAAAAAGAATAATGTCCCTTATGAATATATGGTCAAAGAAAATGAAGGTCACGGATTTACAAAATATGACAATCAATTAGAGTTTTATACAAGAATGTTGGCTTTCTTGGATAAATACGTGAAAAATAAATAAATTTAAACAACATTAAAATAAAAATTCTAAAACGGCGCATTGCGCCGTTTTTTTGTGCAAATCTAATCGTTCGTCAGTTATTTATTCTTTTTTTCTTTGCCGATAATCTGCTCTTTTAATTCATCCTGCAAAGCATCTATAGATTCAGCTCTGCGTTCATTTTTTGCAATAAGCGATTGCACATGCATTTCGTCCGAAGCCGTTTCCATAATATCTTCGGCAAATTCTATATTGTCTTGTGTATTTTCGATTGTATCTTTTATTTTGCGAATCTTATCTTTGCGGCTGTCTATTCTATGGCACATAATTCTCCTCCTAAAAAAGCTTGTATTCTTATTATATCCAAAGGAAAATTCTTTATGCTATTTATTGCAAACCGGTATACGCCGAAGAATCATCATCTCCGCTGATTTCGGAGATTCTCCAGAAATCGTCTTCTTTAACAAGATTTAATTTTACCGAAAAATTATAATCCCCCTCCGAAGTTTTTGTATTGAATTTTAATTCGTATGCAAAAGCGTCTTTGCTTAATTCCGTAGTTTTCAGAATTTCGTAATTTTCTACCCATGGGCTGGAAACTCCCGTTACCCAAAAATTAAATCCGTTTTCATCTAATTGTTGAATATATTTTTCTTTCAGTTCTTTGGTCATAATAGAATATTGCAAAGCGGCATTTCGGCTTTTGACTCCCTTTGCCCATAATTCAATGGCTTTTTCGGGCGAATCGGCACCGAAATTTTCGACGCTTTCCAATAATAATCTGATTTTAGCTTTGTCTTTGCTGTAAATAGATATCTGCTTTTCCGAATCAAAATACGAAATTTCGGAATCCAAGCTTTCGGCGATTGTCCTAAGCGGAACATAAGTCGTATTGTTGTAAATAAACGGCTCATTGCCTTTTTCGAAAACGATTTCTTTGTCTTGAACAGAAATATTTTTGACATTATAAAATATCTCTATCATTTTGCCGCTCGAAGCCGCATAAACCGTAGTAAATCCAAAAGCTCCGATAATAACGCCGACAGCCATGCTTTTTAAATCAAATTTCATAAACTCATCTCCTGTTTTAATTATATCTTAATTATATATTTTGCGTATTTAATCTACAAGTTATTAATCCGGAGGAATTTCAATATCAATAAAAAATTCAAACATAAGAATACTATAGGATAAAATGATTAAAAAAAACGGATACAATAAAAATTTATAGGTAAAGTTTTAAAATATTGCTTGACAATGAATAATAATGATATTAATATTGAACTATAAGTTTAATTGTTTAACAAATAGACAAGTGGTGATATTATGAAAGTTATGCCTATTAGAAATGATAGATTATCAGATAAAGTTGTTCATGAAATTCTCACGCAGATTAAAAACGGAAGTTTGAAGCAAGGAGATAAACTGCCTGCCGAAAATTTGCTTGCGGAACAGTTTGGGGTTAGCAGAGGGATTTTGCGCGAGGCGCTTACGATTTTGCAGTCTCAGGGATATATCAGGAGAAAACCGAAAGACGGGACCTATATCAATGCAGACGCTCATTCGGAACTGGTGAATTCTTCGGTAGACAATGTTTTGAAAAATGCAACTTATAGGGAACTTATGGAGTTTCGGGAAGCTCTGGAATTGAAAATGGTTGAAAAAGTCATTGAGAGGGCGGACGAATCGGATATCGAAGAAATTTCCGAAATTTTTTCGCTCGATGAAAAAGATGAATCCGAAAATAATATGGATTATTATTTTCATTATAAACTGGCGCAAGTTTCACGAAATTCTTTCTTTATGAATTTTATCGACACCTATTATGACTTGATTTATGAAATCGCGAAAAACAGCAGAAAAGACCCGGAACGTCAAAAGTTGATTTTTGAGGAACATATGGCTATTTTTGAGGCGATAAAAGCTCGTGACAAAAACGCGGCGGCAGAAGCTGTAAAACATCATATGAATATGGTTGTAGAAAAAGCAAAGAATATATAAAGGTGATGTTATGGAATATAAAATTTTATCTCCATGTGGGATACTTGGATACGGTTTTCCGAAAGAATCGTTTGAAAACGGTATTTTGCAAAAGCCGGATGCAATAGTAGTTGATGCAGGCTCGACAGATGCCGGTCCTCATAAGCTTGGCGCAGGCACGGCGATTGTCAGCAAAACTGCGTTTAAAAGAGATTTGGAATTACTGGTTTTAGGCGGCGTAAAACTTAATGTACCGGTTATTGTCGGCTCGGCCGGCGGAAGCGGCGGAAAAGTTCATGTCGATTGGTCGGTTTCTATTCTAAAAGAGATTTTGGAAGAAAATAAAATCCAAAATAAAAAAATCGCGGTAATTTATGCGGATATAGAAAAAGATAAAGTTAAGCAAAATTTGAATAAAATAATTCCGCTCGGCGAAGGAGTACCCGAACTGACAGAAACTCGTTTGGATGAAACTGTCGGAATTGTTGCGCAAATGGGGCACGAACCGATTATCGAAGCTTTGAAAAATAAAGCGGATATCATAATTTGCGGCAGAGCTTATGACCCGTCGCCGTTTGCAGCCGCGGCGATTTACAACGGCTGTGACCTTGCGCTTTCGTATCATTTGGGTAAAATTCTGGAATGTGCCGCGCTTTGCGCTGTTCCAGGCACTGCGAAAGATTGTATGTTAGGAATTATAAATGAATCCGCCTTTACGGTATTTCCGCTGAATAAAAACAGAATATGTACTTCCGTATCGGTTGCGGCTCATACTTTTTATGAAAAATCACATCCGTATATACTTCCCGGCCCGGGAATTATTTCGAATCTGGAGCAATGCGAATTTGAAGAAACGGACGGCGGCGCGGTAATTGTTCGAGGAAGTAAATTGGAAAAATCGGATAAATATTATATAAAATTGGAAGGCGCAAGAAAAACGGCTTACAGAGCTTTTGTTATCGCAGGGGTCAGAGACCCGATTTTGATTTCGAAAATCGAAGAGGTAGAAAATATAATAAAAGACGAAGTTTCTGATAATTATAAGGATTATGGCGATTTTAAAATTAATTTTATAAATTACGGTTTAAACGGCGTTATGGGTGATATCGAGCCGATTAAAACGCCTGCTCACGAATTGGGCGTGCTTTTCGAAGTTTTGGCCGAAACTCAGGAACTTGCCAACACGGTTTTATCAACTTTGCGTTCGACTTTTTTGCATTATGGTTATTCGGGAAGAAAATCTACAGCCGGGAATCTAGCTTTTCCTTTTGCACCTTCGGATGTGCCTTTTGGGGCTGTTTATGAATTCAGCGTTTATCATTTGATGGAAGTGGACGACGCGCTTGAAATGTTTCCGATATTTTATTTCAATGTTTAGGAGGTGAGCTATGAAACTTTATGATATGGCAGCTGTGCTTCGAAGCAAAAATTCCGGACCATTTGAAATTACGATAGACTGCTTATTTGATAACAAAGACAATTATTTAAAAATCAAAGATTCGGGCATTATAAATAAAGAGCAAATCTCCAAGCTTTACGGTATAGACGCAGATAAAATAATCAATATTGTTTTTTTTGACCAAGCGCTTGGCTTTAAAATAACTTATGTGCGGCCGGTGTCTTCGGGAACTTGTTTTGACAGGGATGTTTACGGGGCTCAGCAGCATGCTCCTCTCATGAACATGGAAATTGATTATAGTGGCGGGGTGGGATCTTAATGGAAAAAATCAAACAAAAGTTCAGCTTAAAAAGAATTAAGGAAGACGGAATGTTATACATCATGCTTATACCGGCTTTGGTGTATTTTGCGATATTTCATATTGCGCCGATTATCGGTATGAAGCTCGCTTTTTATGATTACAAAATAGTGGGCGATGACGTTTTCGTCGGACTTAAATATTTTTATCAGCTTTTTGAGACACCATTGTTTACTACAATTTTTAAAAACACAATTATTATCAGCACAATGAAATTAGTATTGATATTTCCGCTTCCGGTTATTTTCGCAATTTTGCTTAATGAATTATTAAACGGACCGTTTCGGAAAGGTGTGCAAATTGTTTCTTATCTTCCGCATTTCCTATCGTGGATAGTTATTGCCGGGGTTTGGTTCGAATTTTTATCGCCTTCGAAAGGTTTAGTAAATGCAATAATAACTTCATTCGGTTTTCCGGCAAAAGATTTTTTGACCGATAAAGGCTCGATTCGTTGGGTTTTGCTTTTCAGTGAGGCTTGGCGTTCGGTTGGTTGGGACTCGATTATTTATCTTGCGGCGATTTTAGGAATCAATACGGAAATTTATGAGGCGGCTCGAATCGACGGCGCAAATCGAATGGATATAGTTTTACGAATAATTTTACCGAGTCTTTTTGTACCGATGATGACGGTTTTTATTTTGAATATCGGATTTTTTATGAATGCCGGTGTTGACCAAGTATTTTCATTTACCAATACTTCGGTAAATTCAGTAATTGATATCATTGACACATATGTTTACCGTGTCGGACTTTTGGAATTTCAATATTCTTTTGCCACTGCTGCAAGTATTTTTAAAGCAATTATCGGTTTGGTATTGATTCTAAGTTCCAATTTTATTTCCAAAAAATTAACCGGAAAAGGCGCTTGGTAAGGGGGGTCAAATATGAAAGAAAAAATTTCTGTTTCAAAAATAATAATAATCGTATTACTTACATTGTTTTCTTTAAGTATTTTGATGCCTTGCTTGAATATTATCGCCCGTTCTTTTTCGCATCCGGACAAAGTGAATCTCCTAAGAAGTTTCGACATTCTTCCGAAAGGCTTTTCACTGGTAAATTATCAAGTTGTATTTAAAAACAGTACGATTTGGCAGAGTATAATTAATTCGGGAATAATTACCATTGCCGGAACTTTGCTTTCTATATTTTTAACGACTTGCACGGCGTATGTTCTTATTAAAAAAGATTTAATCGGCAGAAATTTAATCATGCTTTTGTTAATAATAATTATGATTTTAGAGCCGGGCATTGTTCAGGAATATTTGGTTTTTAAAGATTTAAAAATTTTGGATAAAATTGTGGTTATGATTTTGTACCGCTCTATAAATGTTTATTATCTGATTATAATGATGAGATTTTTGGAAGAAATTCCGGTTTCTTTGATTGAATCCGCAAAAATAGACGGCGCCGGCCACGTAAGTATTCTGATGAAAATTATACTGCCTTTAGCAAAAATCCCTGTTTTAACAATAGGTATGTTTTATGCAGTTTTTAGATGGAATGAATTTTTTAAAAGCAGTATTTTTCTGTCCAGTAAAGGAAATACGGTTTTGCAGGTTTTGTTGCGTCAATTTATTGTGGAGGCTGACAGCACGGCGATAATCGGCACAGCAGATATTTTGGCAAATAACGAAATTGCGAGATTGGATTTCGGCTCTATAAAAGCCGCAACAATTGTTGTTGCAGTTATTCCGATTCTTGCCCTTTATCCGCTTATCTTGAAATATTACACCAGCGGAGTTTTAACAGGCGGAGTTAAGGAATAACGCAGTATAAAATTAGTATATTTCGGCTTTCGTTAAGGAAGTTGATTTATAAAATATTAAAGCGATTTAAATGAAATAGCATAACAAAAAATAAGGAGGATAACAATGAAAAAATTTATATCAGTTTTTTTGGCTTCTGCATTTATGATTTCGACTTTTGCGGCTTGCGGCGGAGGCAACGACACTCAGACATCTCAAGAACCGGCTACTTCTGCGGCAGAAAGCTCTGCACCTGCGGATTCTGCAAAGGCTGAACCGAGCGGTGAAGAAATTACTTTATCAATTGTAAACAAGGATATGCTTCCGGACGACCCGGTTATAGTTGGATTTTTTGATAGAGTTTCAGAAGCTATGAAACCTCTTGGTTACAATATTAAATTTAAAATTGAATCAGTACAAAGCGGAACGTATTCCGAAAAATTAGGACTTTTATTACAGAGCGGCACAATACCTGACATAATTTATTTCCAAGGCGGAGATTATCAATTCGCTAAAACACAAAATATTTTGGAAGATTTAACTCCATACGTTGAGGCTTCTACTCATGTTAAAGCTTCTATGAGTAAATTCAATGTTGAAAGAATGAAAAATTATCCGTATTTATTATGGTTGAATCCAACAAGAACAGCGGTTCCTGTAGTAAGAGAAGATTTATTTAACAAAACCGAAAGCGGCAAAGCGTTGTTGGCTGACCCGACTACTGATAATTATTACAATTTCTTAAAAGAGCTTATGGAAAAAGCCGGTGTAAAATACGGTACAACAACTGCGGGAACAATTGAAGATTTGGATGCAATTTTTGATCAGGCTTTTGGAAACAGCAAAACATGGCATAAAAACGACGACGGAACTTACACATATTTCCGTTTGACCGAAGCTGAAAAAAACAAATTGGATTATTACGCAAAACTTTATAAAGACGGACTTTTGGACAACGAATTTTTGACTAAAAAATGGGATACAAAAGAAAAATCTTTTTATGACGGTGAATCGGGCGTTATTGCCGGTACACAAGGTAAAGTTATAGATATTTATAACACAAAAGCTGTAGGCCAAAACGGAGAAGCGGCTAAATTAATCGTTCTTCCGCCGGCTAAAGGCGTTGCTCAAGGTTATAAACCAATCGATATAAGCAAAGAAGACAGAGGTTTTGCAATCTCTGCGGTTTCCGAGCATAAAGACGCAGCTTTTGCGGTATTCGAATTTATGGCTTCTCCGGAAGGTCAAATTCTTGATAAATTAGGCGAACAAGGCGTGCATTATGATGTTGCCGATAATAAAATCAAACTTTTACCGGCTTTTGCAGAATGGTATGAAAGATTTTGGGGAACAACAATTAATTTCAACCCTGAAACTCCTTTTGATGAAACAACTCCGTTCCTTTCTCAATCTGCTCAGGATTCTTTGAAAATGGTTGAGCAATTCGGAACAGAAGACAATGCTTTTGTTTTGCCAGCGGAATTATCCGGAAAAATGGACGCTGCTAAAGCTATTTATGACGAATACGCTACAGACGTTATTACAGGAAAGAAAACAACAGCGGATTTTGACGATTTTGTTAAGAGGTATTTAGAAAATGGTGGAAAAGACATCGCTGATTATGCTAATCAAAATTTAAAATAACTTCAAATTAATTAAGAAGGGGAACTTATATTATATGTAGTTTCCCTTCTTAAGCGGTTTGAAATATTATAAACATAATTTATACTATTTTCATTATAAAGGATAGAAAAAAATATTTCATTTCGCGCTAGAAACATTGCGCGAAACGCTCCGCTGTGAAAAATTTTTTTCTGCTTATCAAAATGAAAATAGTATTATATCAATTTTATACAATCGCTAGGAGGCAGAAATGAACACAGTTGAATATTTGAATAAACTCTATTCGGGTTTTTTGGGTATGAATGCGGGTATTCGTTTAGGAGCGCCGGTAGAGCCGACGCTTTGGACTTATGAAAGAATTAAAAAAACTTACGGTGAGATTACCGGTTATGTAAAAGAATTTAAGAACTTTGCAGCGGATGACGACGCAAACGGACCTTATTATTTTCTTCGTGCCATATATGATGACGCAGGCACTGAAACTTTGAAGCCGCAGGATGTTGCGCGCGCATGGCTGAATTATGCCAGAGAAGGAATCGGAATGTTCTGGTGGGGCGGCTACGGCATAAGCACGGAACATACGGCGTATTTGAATTTGAAAAACGGTATTGAAGCGCCTCGTTCCGGAAGTATTGAAATGAACGGAAAAATCATGGCGGAACAAATCGGCGGACAAATTTTTATTGATACTTGGGGACTTGTAAATCCGAATAATCCAAAAAAAGCCGCAGAATACGGCAGAGCTGCCGCTTCTGTATCGCATGACGGCGAAGGCGTTTATGGTGCTGAATTTTTCTGCGCTGCAATTTCAAAAGCTTTTTCGTGCTCGGATATCCGTGAGATAATCGAATGCGGTTTGAGCCATATTCCTCAGGATTCGCTTTATTGCAAAGTTTCACGCGAAGTTATTGAATTTTATGAAAAAAATCCCGACGATTTCAGAGCTTGCTATCAAATGCTTGTTGAAAAATGGGGATATGATAAATATAAAGGAGCTTGCCATATTATTCCGAATGCCGGAGTTTGTATTTTGTCCATGATGTACGGCAAAGGCGATTTCAACAGAACTATTGAGATTGCAACAATGTGCGGCTGGGATACGGATTGCAACGCCGGAAATGTCGCTACTGTGCTTGGCGTAATGTGCGGTATAGACGGTATAAAATCCGAATATTTAAAGCCGATTAACGATAGTATTGTGCTTTCGGGAATTTCGGGATATTTGAACATCCTTGATATACCTTCGTATGTTAAAGAATTAGCAATAATCGGATATAAATTAATGGGTGAAACCGTGCCGCAAGATTTGCTGGATTCTTTTAAAGAAGATGAAATTTATTTTGATTTTGAGCTTCCGGGTTCTACGCATAATATTCGGGTATCCGATCCGTTTATGTGCCGTGTTGTAAACTCGAACGACAAAGCCTTTAAAGGCAACGGCTCTTTGGAAATACTTTATGACAGAATGAGCCGTGGCGAGAATTGCCGCATATTCTACAAACCGTTTTACACTAGGGATGATTTCAGCGACGAGCGTTATTCTCCGGTATTTTCGGGAAAAGCCTTTTCCGGTCAGACAGTTTCTTTTCAAGTATATTTAGACCAATGGTCAGGAAATGAACCGATAGGAATTTCGCCGTATGTGCGTCTTGCGAAATCCAAAAAGATTTTGAATTTAGGATTTGTTCAGCCGAAATATGATGAATGGAGCAAAATTGAATTTACGATTCCGGATTCGGAAGGCGAAGTTATTGATGAAGTAGGATTTATTTTGGAAGGTTATTCTCCGGCAAAAGCAAAATCTCTCGGACGCTTATTCATGGACGAGTTTAGAATATATGGAAAAGCCGATTATAAAATCGATTTCTCAAAACAAATGTCCAATTTCGGAAATATAACTCCTTTTGCCTCCAATCATGGTGCTTGGAGTATTGAGGGCGATAAATTAAATTCGATGCGTGTTGGAGAATGCGAATCATACAGCGGAAATTATTACGCAAAAGATTACAAAGTTTCGGTTAATTTAACTCCAATCAACGGAGATACGCATTTCATTGCTGTTCGTGCGCAGGGTGCGATGAGAGGCTATCATCTGGGATTTGACGGCGAAAATAATATTTCAATTTATATAAATGATTTTGGTTTCAAAAAAATTGCAAATGCTGAATTTAAATGGGAGATCGGAAAAGAATATGAATTTTCGGTTTCGGCTGTCGGCGGCAAAATAGAATTATTTATTGACGGAAAAAATGTAATTTCCTGCTCGGACAGCAAATTTAAATATGGAATGTTCGGATTCAGCTCTATTTCGATGGGCAGAACTTCGTTTGGTAACGTTCATTTTATCTCATTATAAGGATTACTTCAGAGGTGATTTTTTGGAAAGAGAAAGAGTTTTTGTGAAGGGCGGAAAATATTTATACCGTGTTGACCATAGAATTATGGAAGGCGATTGTCAATATGACCACGGCCCGAAAATTGTAACGGTTGAGGATTTTTATATTGACAAATATCCCGTAACAATAAAAGATTATCTGGATTTTTTGAAAGAAAGTTCGTATTCGCCGGAAGATAAATCGAATTTTTTGAAAGATGTAAATGAAGAGCGGTTTAATCATCCCGTGATTTGGGTCAGCCATAAAGATGCGCTTGCTTATTGCGAATTTTATAATTTGCGTCTGCCAACGGATATCGAATGGCAATATGCCGCCGGACATAATTTAAAATACCCTTGGGGAAATATTTTTAATAAAGACTTTTGTAACGGCAACGGAAATTCGACTACGCCGGTGAATAAATACGAAAAAAATATAAGCCCTTTCGGATGCGCCGATATGTGCGGAAATGTTTATGAATGGGTAAACGATATAATCGACGACGGAATGCATTTATTTACTTTCGTAAGAGGCGGCTCGTATTATAAAGCTCCGCATTTTTGGCATGCTGAGGGCGGCGCACAGCCGAATAATTTTCATTTGAAATTTCAGCTTTTGAGCGAAGCTTTGAACCGCACAGCGACAATAGGTTTTCGATGCGTAAAAGAGGTGAATTCCTAATGTTAAAAAATCTATTTGAAATGAAAGAAGACACCGAATTATTTTCTATTGAATGTGAAAATAATATCCGCTCAGAAAAATCGTACGATACCGAATCAATCGACGGAAAAACAATTTACAAAGAAATTATAAAATTTGACGAACTTACATTCAGGATTACGGCTGTTTTCGAAAATGACGAAAAATTTAAACTGTATTTTCAATTAAAAGCCGATTGGAAAAACGGAATCCCGAAAGAAGTAAAAATAAATTTGGGTTTTCTGAGCCAAATATTTTCAAAATCCGGCGGAGAAAATCAATATTATTTTTCCGCCGATAACTCAATTTTTCAAATGCATAGATATTTTTTGCATCCGCTTTGGATTGTGAATTCCCTCGGAAAATCTTTCTCGATAAAATTTGAAAATCAATTTAACGAAAACTGGATTGCTTGGGATCAAAACCGTGGAATGGATTTTATTTTCAATATAAAAAATTATGATCAACTGAAGAATCACAAAATTGTAATTCGTCCCTCCAATGAGTTCACGGATATATTTATTCTGGATATCGAAAAAATAAACGGCGGGATAAGTGAATGTTTCAAAGCGTACAGAGAATCCGAACGCGCAAAACTCGACCTTTCTATCTATGACCGCGAAGAACTTAAATGGTACAGAAAAACGATTTTGCAGCATTTTACTTATATGTTTGGAAAAGAAGCTTTTGATTACAACACAAATAAATTTAAACTGGATTCGCTTTTGGAAGACGGCGAAGAATTCGGCGGTTACGACAGTATTTTGTTGTGGCATCAATACCCGCGGCTTGGCGTGGACGAAAGAACTCAATGGGAATTTTTTGATGATTTTCCCGGCGGCAGAGCGGAGATAAAACGAATTTCGGAATTGGCGAATAAACGCGGCGTGAAAGTTTTTCTTCCTTTCAAACCTTGGGATATAGACAATAACGCAAGCGAAAGTGAAACGACGGAAAGATTTGCGAATCTTATAAAAGATACAGGTGTGAACGGTATGTTTTTTGATACAATGACTTCCGTGCCCGAAACTTTTAGAAAAGCCGCCGACGAAATCGATAAAAGCTTTGCGTTTTGTACAGAGGGCAAGCCGAGAACGGTTGAAAATCTTCAGCAAATTACCGGCTCTTGGGATCAGTTTTGGAACAAGGATTGTACTTTGGAAATAAATATCGCAAGATATATCCTGCCCGAAAACGCCGCACCGATGATTTCACGTTGGCATTTGGGTGAAAGCCGTGATAATTTTATAAAACGAGCTATTTGGAACGGTTCAGGGCTTGTGATTTGGCAGGATGTTTTCGGCGCATGGCTACCTTTTTCTGATGAACAAAAAGCGATTATAAAAAAATGGAAAGAAATAATTTCTAAAAATACGGATATTTATTTTGGTAAAGACGCGATTCCTTTAATCAAAACTTGCCAAAAAGATATATATTGCAATTATTTTTCGGACGGAAAAAATGCGATTTATTCGATTTACAATAAAGGAGAAAATATAAATTCCTCTTTGGTTAATTTAATCGAAGCCAAAGATTACGAAATATCCGAACTCTTTTACGGACGCGATTTTGATATTCGTGAAAATGACGGCGGAAAATGTATTTTTGGAGAAATCGGAGCAGGGGAGATTGTAATAGTAAAATGCGCGGACAAATAGTTTTCGATGAATTGGATTCGTATCAATATTCAATTTATAAACCCCCTGAAAAACCCGAATTTCTGATTTTTTTCCTGCATGGTTCGTTTTCGGACGAGAAATTTTGGAATGAATATTACGAAATAATGGATGATTTAATTTTCCGAAAAGAGATAAAATCGGTCGCAGGTGTTGCCGTGTCGGTAGGAAATTCTTATTGGGTTGATTCCGAAAAATACGGGAATGTCGAAAGTTTCTTTATCGAGAGTTTTGTACCGTATATTAAAAAAATATTTCCGGAAATAGGGCGGGATAAGACAATATTATGCGGATGCTCTATGGGTGGTTACGGCGCATTAAGATATTCGCTTTTATATCCCGAGCTTTTTTCGAAAGCAATTTTATTAAGTCCTGCTATGCAATACGGCTTGCCGCATTTTGAGAGCGGAGCGGTAACCAGAGGGAGCTTCGGCGAAATTTTTGACGAAAATCTTTGGCATGAAAAAAATTATCCGAATTTATTGGAATCTTTTTTCAATAAAAATTATAAATCAGAATTTTTTATTGCCTGCGGCGATAAAGATTATAATTATTCCGAAAATCCACCGTTTGATGAAAACGATTCGTTTTATAATATGGATTACCAATGCGCTTTGCTATATTTGAATTTATGCAGAAAAAATCCAAGACCGAATGTTAATGCAGAACTTAGAATATTAAGCGGTGTGCATGACAATAAGCTTTGGTTTAGGGCTTTTGATGAGGCTATAAAGTTTTTTTTAAACAGTTGTATGGAAAATAGGAGGTAGAAATGACAAGAGCGGAATTAATTAAAAACAAAGAATATTTAAGGTCTAAGGCGGTTGCGTCCATATCCGGACTTGCAATAGGAGATTCGTTCGGTGATGCTTCCCGAAAGCCTGAAAACCAATTGAATTATGGCATTACCACAGATTTTAACAAAGGTGCTTCTTGGAGTACTGACGATACGGAATTTGCACTGTTGACCGCGAAAATCCTAATCGACTGCAAAGGCAATTTGACAAGCGATGAAGTTGTAAAAGGCTGGCTTGAAAACGTTGCGACTCAAGATGAATTTCACCGCGGGGGAAATTCTGAAATAGAGGCTGCTCAAAATTTGCGCAAAGGTCTCAGACCGCCGATAACAGGAAAATTCAATTCGTATCATATCAGCGACGGTGCGGCAATGAGAATTTCTCCGATTGGTATAATTTGTGCGGGCGATCCCGAAAAAGCTGTTAAAATGGCAGAAATCGACGCATCAATAAGCCATTATCAAGATGGAATTTGGGGAGCGCAAGCTGTGGCGGCCGCTGTGGCTGTTGCCATGACCGACGCTTCGTTGGATGAGATTTTGTCGGCGGCTGTTGATTATATTCCGAAAGATTCATGGACTTATGACTCAATAAAAAGAGCATATGAAATTGTCGAAAAAGCGAATTATGATTTTTTTGATTCGTGGATGGTTTTGCATGATGAATTGGCGACTACTTACAGAGCCAGCGTTCCGGAAGCGGTTGCTTCGGCATTCGGCGTTATAAAGCTCTGCGGCAGTGAATTTAAAAAAGGCGTTATTATGGCAGGAAATTTCAGTAGAGACGCGGATACTATCGGCGCGATTGCCGGTGCTGTGCTTGGTGCGAAATATGGTCTGGATTCTATTCCTGAAAGATGGGTTGCAAAAACCAGATATCCAACCGGTACTTGTTTGCATTTTACTAAAGGCATAGATTTAATTGATATCGGTGAAAAATTAGCGGCGCTTGTAATTTAATACTATTTTCATTTTGATAAGTAGAAAAAAATTTTTCACAGCGGAGCGTTTCACGCATGTTTCAAGCGTGAAATGAAATATTTTTTTCTATCCTTTATAATGAAAATAGTATAAAAAAGAAAAACATTGGGCTTTACAGCCCAAATTCGTATTCTTTTCTTGAAAGAAAAGAAGGCTAAAGGGATGGCGAAATGCGCCATCCCTTTTTGCAGAAAAATTTAAATTTATTCCAAAATCTCAATATAACCCTTGTCTCCATTAACTCGGATTTTTTGACCGTCTTTGATTAATTTTGTTGCATTTAAAACTCCGACAACAGCAGGCAGGCCGTATTCGCGGGTTATTACTGCGCCGTGAGTCATCATGCCGCCGATTTCCGTCACCAAAGCCGAAATTGAAACAAAAACAGGAGTCCAGCTTGGGTCGGTGAAAGAGGTGATTAAAATATCGCCTTTTTCGATATTCGCTTCTTCTATCGAATTTATAATGCGTGCGCGCCCTTCGGCGATTCCAGCGGAAACTGCCAATCCGGCAAGCGCGTTGCTTGGAATATCTTTATTATAATTCATAACAGGAACTTCGCCGTCGGAAAAAATTAATCTAGGCGGAGTAAGCTTACGGTACGAAATATAATCTTTGCGGCGCTTTTCAATCAAATCATAATCTGGAATCCTTGTTTCAAAAAGCTCTCTCAATTCATCGAAATAAAGGTAATAAATATCATCTGCGGATTTTAAAATCCCTTCGTTTTCCAGACGTTTTGCTTCCTTCATTAAATATTTTTTGTAAATATCATAATGGCAAATCCAAAAATATTTCGGATACTCGCGCGTTCCGACAAAATTTCTAAAAATGCTGATATATTTTTTTAGCTGCTTGGCTTTTGCTTTGCCCATTTTTTCCGAAGCCAAATTCAAAATTTCTCTGATACGTTTTTTGGATTCTTTAAAACCTTCATCAAAAGAAGCTTTTCCGTAGCCTTTTGGCAGAGTTCGGATATTTGAAAGAATAACCGGAATTAATTCCGCAGGGTTCTCTCTGAAACGGGTTTTGCAAATATCGATTTCGCCGGTCGCGCGCATGCCGAATTTTTCCAAAAACTCACTAAAACAATCGGCAACTATTTCACCGCCGTTTATTTTGCGAAGTTCATCCATAGAAAATTTCTGATTTTCGAAAAAATCGATAACATCGGGGTAATCACGCAGCACATCCGAAAGCTCACTCAAAGCCAATCCCATTTCGGAAGTGATATTATATTTTACGGATTTCGAAAGCTTATTCGAATAATTATCTTCTCCGGTCAGTTTTTTGCAAATACTGTCTATTCTTTGGATAGCGTATTGAGTTGCCAAAACCATACCAAAACCCGTAGAATCGTAAACCGCATCCAGCAATTTTTGCTGGTCATCTTTAATAATATCCAAAACTTCGCTAGATTCGGCATTTTCGAAACGCTTATCGAGCAATCGGATTTTATTGCGCATTTTTTCAATATATTTATCAATTTCCGATTGGTCGTTTTTTCGGTATATTCGAACGGCTTCGGTCAGCATAGGCCCCCAATTATTGAATGAGCTAAAACTTCCCGGTCCTTTCGGAACGGACGCAATATATTCTTTTCGGCTCAGGATTTCATTAATAGCAGAAAAAGTCAAAGAATCCATCGTGCCGAGTTTGGTTTTAATCATTTTCTTGCCGTAGACAGTTTTTAAATCATGCGTAATATCAATATATAAATGTCCGCCGCTTTCTACCATTTTAAAAAGAGCAATGAATTTCATAAACGAAACGCCCAAAGGGCAAATTGCGTCTGTCATCATTTGCAGATGTCCCGCCGAAACAAAAAGACGTTTGAAGCCGTCCGGGCTGTACGGCGGCGGAAAAAGAGCGGTTATCGGGCGAGATTGAACTATATAAAATTTATTTTTTGCAAAACAATATTCAATATCTTGCGGCGCATGAAAAATTTCCTCAATTTTTTTGCCAATTTTATGCAGTTCGATAATATTTTCTTTTTTAAGCAAATTTTTGCCTTTTGACTCAAAGCTTATTTTTTTATTGCGTATTTTATAAGTAAAAGGCGTTTTATGTCCGGATACAAGTTCTTCACCAAGACCGGCGACCGACTCAATAACGCAAGTATACCGATCGGAGGTCAAAGGGTCTGCTGTAAACATAACTCCGGAAATTTCGGAATCGACCATTTCTTGAACAACTACCGCCAATGATAAATTATTTTCATCAAAATTATTTTCTTTTCTGTAAAAAAATGCACGGTCGTTATAAAGCGATGAAAAACATTTTATTATTGCGTCGGGAACATCTTCGGCGGAAATATTTAAATAAGAATCCTGTTGCCCTGCAAAAGAAGCGTCCGGCAAATCTTCCGCCGTGGCAGACGAGCGAACAGCAAATTTAGTTTCCGCAGGAAAACGTGAAAGCTCATTTCGAATTAAATTTAATTCCTCGGAATTTTCGTCAAATACTTTTTGTTTTATTTTTTCCCGAATTTCAAGACATAAATCCGAAATATTTTCAGAGTCTGTTAATTCCAAAACCAGCGGCGATATTAAATCAACGCAGATTTTTTTATAAAGCTCTGTTGTAACGACAAAACCATCGGGTATATTTAATTTGCTAGAATTAATCAAAATACTTAGATTTACGGCTTTTCCGCCGCATAAATTAATATCTTGCGCAGCTTTATCGGCTAAATTAACGATATACAATTTTATCCTCCTTATTATTTAAGAATAATTTCACTCTAATACCCGATTAAAGACAGTCAAGCTTCGGTCGAGACACTCACTCCGTTCTTGGTTTCAACGATTTAATCGGTGATTAGTATTGCTATACTTGCAAAAAAAAGCAATCTCAATGCGAGACTGCTTTTTTTTAAAGTTAAAAGAATTTGAGCTGAAAGCCAATCTCTTTTTTTACTATTTTCATTATAAGGATAGAAAAAAATATTTCATTTCGCGCTTGAAGCCTGCGCGAAACGCTCCGCTGTGAAAGATTTTTTTCTACTTATCAAAATGAAAATAGTAGTATATCTTAAAAAAGTTTATTATCGATTATTGTGTAATTAACCCTGTGCAAATATAGTGACTTTCCATCGATATTAATACGCGTCATTTTCGGTAAATCGCCGGGCACTGTCGCATAAACAGAATCGCCTTTATATATGCAGATTGGTTTTCCCAATTGCGAATATATAATGATTGTACGTTTTTTACCGGTAATATTTTCAAAATTATTCAGCATTTTATCTATCGGCATGTATCCGATTGCTGAGGAAGAATTTATACTTTCCAATTCCTCAAAGCCGGCGACTTTATCAATTCCTGCTTCTTCGAAAATCAATGTATTTCCAACCGTCAAAACCTGATTTCCGTCAATAGTAATATCCAATACGGAATTAATAACTTTTTCGCCTTCATCAGTAATTTCAGGTTGATAAGGTTCGATATCGATTCTGCTGCCTTGGATATCAAAAGTTAAATTACCTTCATTATCAAATTGATAAATTGTGTATGAATTACCCAAAAGTGTACCTTTTGTTGTGGAGACAAAATCCGAAATAGCCGCACAGCCGCTCAAAGAAAAAATCAGAGCAAAAATAATTATAATATATTTTTTCATTTCAACACCTCTTAAATTTATAGCGATTTGGTTTTTTTCTATCCTTTATACTGAAAATAGTATAAGAAAATCAAAATGCTCTAAACCAATATACGCAATTACCAAAAAAGAGTATGTGACTATATTCGGCAAAAACTAAAAAGCTGCAGATTAATCCTTGTATTTATTGATTGATTTATAATTAAATTTAAGTCTTCGCTGCCTATATCTTCTACGCAAAACGAAATACATAATTATTCTGACAATCAGAAAAATGACTAAAAATGCTAACGGAATAAATAAAAGATATTTCGGCATTCCGGATAAAAAAGACGCTTCATCATTTTTTGCGGGAGCCATTGATTGAGAAATCACGGTATCGCTGTTTGTTTTTTCTTCTGTTTTTGGAATTTCCACAGTGTTTGAGGCAAAAATATCAATTTCGGCAAGTTTGATATCTTCATATTGGACTTTCAATTTTCCGAGAATTTCATCTTTTTTAACTGATTTATTTAATTCACTATTCAAATTATCGATGATTTCTATTTTGTTTTTATCAATATTTTTGGGCAAACTCAAATAAATATCATCATTAATATAAGTCTCGACATATCCGACATTATTTCCGTCATTATCTTTTATATTTATCTTCTTATTAAAAATACCGGCAGAGAGAATTTTCTGGTTTTCAAAAAGCTCAAAGCCGTAATTAAATAAATTAATTGTATCTTTATAAGTGTTGCTTTTATCATCTTTCAAAACAACACAAATCAACGAGAGGTCATTTTTTTCGGAATAAGTAACTAAAGTATGTTTAGCTTCATCGGTATATCCTGTTTTTCCGCCGACACAATATTCATAATTATAAGCCGAGCTTGGAATTATCATTTTATTGGAATTATAAAGCACTCTCTGTTCGGGTTGCCGCTCGGTAGGCGGAATATTATAATTTAAGGTAGAAATATATTTTAAAAATTCAGGATGCTTAACACATTCCTTCATTATCATAGCCATATCAAAAGCTGTTGTATAGTGGTTTTCGTCGTGCAGACCGTGAGGATTTAAAAAATTAGTGTTTTTTGCGCCCAATTCTTTTGCCCGTTCGGTCATTCTCTTTGCGAAATTTTCAGTAGTGCCCGAAACATATTCTGCAACAGCGTTGGAAACCTCATTCGCAGAAGCCAGAAAAATCGCATAAAGACATTCATTCATCGAAAGTGTTTCGTTATCATTCATAGCAATGTGGCTTGAACCCGGCGGTAAGGAAAAGACCGCATTTTGAGACATAATGACTCTTTGGTCATAATTTCCGTTTGCGTACTCGATTGCTAAAAGTCCGGTCATTATTTTAGTAATGCTTGCAGGATAATTTTTTGCGTTAGCGTTTTTTTCATAAACAACAAGGCCCGTTTTAGCGTCAATCAAAATTGCAGATTCCGCAAAAATTTCAGGAGGACCGGAGCTGAGATTTTTTACAGATTCTGCGGATACTATAGAAAAATTACTTAAAAGCGTATATAATACAATAAATAAGATGTATAATTTTTTTCTTTTCATAACTTAAGCTCCTTACAATGCATGTGAATATTGTGCCATTCTTAACAATGCTTCATTTTGTAAATGGTTCAAAATAAATACTTATTTTCTTTTTTACAACAAAATTCTATCTACACTTTCTAATTATAGCATAAATTTTTTATAATGCTATACAGATAATTAATAGAAATTTAAATACTCTGTAATATATTTTATCATTAAGAAATATTTTTGGCATAATTTCCATAATTTATACAAAAAAATTTGATTTTATACTATTTCCATTCCAAGGGATTGAAAAAAATGTAATACCATTAATTCACGAACAAGATAAACTGACGAACGAAAATCTAATCGTCCGTCAGTATAAATAGGGGGAATAACATGGATGTTAAAAAACAACTGATTTTTATTATTTCCATAATATTCATTTTTTTATTCGGATTGGCCTACAAAATTTTGAATATCAGTCCGGAATTAACACAGGGCAGTAATATTTTGACAAAAACAAATGAGAAAGTATTTGTAGAAAAATTACAGGCAGAAGAAAATATTGAGCCCGAGGCAGAAGAAAATATTTTTGTATATATAGCCGGAGAGGTTGTTTCTCCGGATGTCTATAAGCTGAAAAGCAACAGCAGAATGATAGAGCTTGTAGAAGCGGCCGGAGGCTTCACGGAGAGCGCCGAAACCAAAAATATAAATCTTGCTCAAAAATTAGTAGATGAGCAATATGTTTATGTTCCTAAACTCGGAGATGATTTGGATAATTTTCAAAATAATCCTATCGCAAACAATACTACTAATGGTAAAATAGACATTAATACCGCTGATAAACAGACGTTAATGGAAATTCCGTCTATCGGCGAAACTTTGTCTCAGTCTATAATCGATTATCGGGAAACAAACGGCAAATTTATGAATATTGAAGAATTGAAAAATGTTGACCGAATCGGTGATAAGACTTTTGAGCGGATTCGAGAATATGTTTTCGTTAAATGAAGCACTTTAGATACGGGAATAATTATAATTTTTATATAGAAAGGCGAGAAAAATGGCATATAAAGTATTGGTAGTTGATGATGAAAAATCTATTGTAAAAGGAATAAAATTCAGCCTTTTGCAGGATGGCATGGAAGTAGATGCCGCTTATGACGGCGAAGAGGCGCTAAAGCTTGCGAAGGAAAACAGCTATTCGCTTATAGTTTTGGATGTAATGCTTCCTAAAATAGACGGGCTGCAGGTTTGCCAGCAAATTCGCGAATTTAGCAGTGTGCCGATAATTATGGTCACGGCAAAAGGCGAGGATATGGATAAAATAATGGGGCTGGAATTCGGGGCTGATGATTATATAACAAAGCCGTTTAATATTTTGGAATTAAAGGCAAGAATTAAGGCGATTTTAAGACGCTCTGTAAAAAAAGTAAGCACTGTTGAAGAAGATAATAAAATAATAAAAATCCGGGAATTGCAGATAGATACAAATTCCAGACGAGTTTTTTTGAAAGAAAAAGAAACGAATCTTACAGCAAAGGAATTTGACTTATTGGAGCTTTTGATGGAAAACCCCGGAAAAGTATATGACCGTGAAGCACTTTTAAATACTGTTTGGGGATATGATTATCCCGGCGACGCAAGAACAGTTGATGTTCATATTAGACGGCTCAGAGAAAAAATAGAAGATAATCCAAGCGAACCATCTTATATTCATACTAAATGGGGAGTTGGCTACTATTTCCAATAAAATTGCTGAATTTTTACAAAACAGAAGAATTGTACAGTTTATTAACGAAAAAATCTCCATGCCGAAAAGACATGAATTTTTTGGAAAAAAAATGTTTTTCGGCATTAGGATTAAGCTGGTTATAAGCTTTTTATTGATAAGTATCGGTCCGCTTTTGCTCTGTACTGTTATTATTATAAACAACTTAAGCAAGTCTTTTTCGGAGCGCACCGGAAACGAATATCTACGAAGAGCGAATATTTGGGTTAACCAATTAAGCCCCGAATATTTTACAAATGAAAGTGAGAGGACTTTTTTTAATAAAACGATTGATACCGAAACAAAAAGAGAAATGCATGAAAACGATAAAACCGTTTATCGGCTTTTTGTTTTCGATACAAAATGTAATATTTTATTCGATTCCAATGGAACGGCAACTAATAGAACTTATGTTGTTCCGGAAGTTCTTTCTGCTTTTGCAAACAAAACCGCAATCGAAGTTTATAAAGAAAACGAAACGATTTATGTTGCAAGCAGAGTTATGAACGGGAAAAATGTAATCGGTGCGGTTCTGATTGTGGCTTCGGCAAATTTGGATTTTGCTATGCTCGACGAAATAACCCGAAATCTTATTTTAATTATAGGTATGGTTGGCATTATCGTAACTTTTCTAGTGTTTTTTAATACCAAAATTATAATATCTCCGTTAAAAAACTTTCTGGAAGCCGTTGAGCGGATTTCTGAAGGCAGATTCGATGAAAGAATAGAGCTTAAAGGTCACGACGAATTTACTATGCTTGCGGAATCGTTTAATAATATGACCGAGCAATTGGAGCGCGTGGAAAAAACCAGAGAAGAATTTGTGTCAAATGTAAGCCACGAATTAAAAACGCCGCTCAGCTCTATGAAAGTCCTGTCGGATGCTATTTTGATTCAGGAAGATGTTGATATGAGCGTTTATAAGGAGTTCTTGCAGGACATTAATTCGGAAGTCGACCGTATGACGAATATTATAAACGATTTGCTGAATGTAGTTAAGCTCAACCAAGGTGAGTCGGGGCTTAATATTCAATCCATCGATTTATTGAAAATGGTGACGGATATATTAAAAAGGCTTTTTCCTTTGGCCGAGCAGAAGAAAATTAAAATTATTTTAAATGAAGTCAAGCAAAAAATAGTTGTTGATTTAGACGAAGTAAAGATGACATTGGCCGTTTCTAATCTAATAGAAAACGCTATTAAATATACAGAACCGGAGGGAATTGTAAAAATATCTCTCGAACAAGACCATATGCATGCTTTTATTTCGATACAAGATACGGGATTAGGTATCAGCGAAGAAGACCAGACAAAAGTATTTAACCGATTTTACCGTGTAGATAAAACGCGTGACCGCGAAACAGGCGGCACGGGTCTGGGGCTTGCTATAACTCACTCAACAGTATTGATACACAACGGATCTATAAAATTGACCAGTAAATTAGGCGAAGGTTCAACATTTTTAATACGTATTCCGCTTACTTACCAAGCGAATATCGAAAATGTGAAAAAGTCCTATAAATAGCAGAGGTGAAACGATTGAACAAAAAACAAATGCTGATTGTTTTGGTTATAGTAACTTTGGTTTCTTTGTCCACAATTTTCTTTTATATGTATTTAAACAGTCCGGAAGGATATATAGATACGACTTTATATTATACAGACAACGAGACGTATTTTTTGGTTAAGGAAAACCGAATGATTAAGAAAACCGATAATAAAAGGGAATTAATCGAGTCTATTTTTCGGGAAATAAAAAAACCGCCCAAAAAGGCTTCGCTTTCGTCGCCTTGGCCGGCTAATATAAATATAAATTCCTTTGATTTGCCCGGTAATGGAGAATTGATTGTTTCTTTCGCGGAATCTTATAATGACTTGGATGCGATACAAGAAGTCCTATTGCGCTCTTCGCTTGCCAAAACAATTTTGGATACTCCCGAATGTGGAATTTCAAATGTTTATTTTGAAGTAGGAACAAAACCGGTCATTGTTGGAAACGATAAGGAAATGACGGCGTTTAATAATAAAAATATTGTGCTTTGCCCAAAAATCGAGCCGGTCGGGACTACGAACAAAAAAGTCAAATTGTATTTTATTGATTCGGAGGCTAAAAAATTAGTTCCGATTGAGCGTGATATTGAGGTTAAAGGCGTTAAGCAAGACGGAAGATGCGTTATCGAGGAATTAATGAAAGGTCCGATTGAAGACCCGGAGAATTTATCCAAGGTTTTTACCGTAAATGTTGGAATTAAAGATTTTTCGAAGCCGGCAAACCAAAATACTTGTTATGTCGAATTTGATCAAGAGTTTAATACAATGTTCTCCTCTGACCCGGAAATCGCGCGTTTGCAGCTTTATGCGATTATAAATTCATTGACCGCATTGCCGGAAACTAAGCTGGTTAAAATTTTTGTCAACAACAACGGAAAAGTTGGAACACCGGAAATTGTAGGTGATTTTAATTTTGATGAACCTTTTGAAGAAAATAAAGCTTTGATTATGGAATAAGAAAGATTTCCCGCAATTGTTTCGGTTGCGGGAAAAATTTTTCCGCTGAAAGCTGTACTATTTCTATTCGCTAGAATGGAAATAGTATTAATAGGTGAGTTTATGAATAGACCGTTTTTTATTATGAGTATTTTTTTTATCTGTGGTATCGTCGTGGGTACTTATATAAACGAGTATCTGTTTTTTGCCGCGCTTATTTTGATTTTGGCTTTTTCACTGAAAAATTTCTTCAATTATAAATTCTCGATTTTGTTTTTTTTATTTTTTGTAATTGGATTATTTTTGACACGAAACGCAATGTTTAAAAAAGATATTTTTTTGGAAAATGCTTTAAATAATAAAATTGAGATAGCGGGGAAAATTCAAGAGATTAAGGAATTGGACAGCGGCAGATACCGGGCAGTGATAGAAATTTTTGAAACTAAATTTGAAAAGTACGGGTATTCAGAAAAATATAGAATTTACGCTGATATTCCGAATAAGGCTGAGATATCGGAAATAATTTCATTGACCGGAAGCTTGGAGAATTTTGGACATCAAAAAAATCCCGGTGAATTTAATGAAAAAATGCATTGGCTGTCACGGAATGTTATATATAAATTTTATGCATTATCGACGAATTCATATGGAATCGAAAAAGATTTAAATTACTGGATTAATAAATTAAAAACTAAAAGCATACAAATATACGATAATGTTCTTCCGAAAAACGAATCCGCTATTATGCAGTCAATGGTTTTGGGGTTTGACGATAATTTATCCGACGAAACTTTAGAGCTTTACAAAATAGGGGGCATTTATCATATTTTAGCCATATCGGGACTTCATATCATTATACTTTCTGAAATTATCCTGAAAATTTTTCAATTATTTCTAAGCAAAAGAAAGTCGATTTTTATAACTTTCGCATTTTTAATTTTTTACGGTGTTTTTACAGGCTTGGCGCAATCCACAACCCGTGCGATAATTATGTTTACAATCGTAAATCTGGGAAATTTAATTTACCGTGAAAGCGATTTACTGACTTCCTTATCACTTTCGGCGTTTTTGATTCTGATTTTCAGACCGCTGAGTCTTTATAATATCGGGTTTCAGCTTTCGTTTTCGGCGGTTTTGGGAATAGCTTTATTTGATGACAGCTTAAAACGTATTTTACCCATAAAAAATGAATATATTTTAAACGCTGTCAGCTCTATGATTGCCGCAAATCTCATTGTTTCTTTGCTTTCAATGTATTATTTCTACAATTTTTATCCGTATTTTTTAATTGCAAATTTAATTATTTTGCCAACGGCAAGCTTTATTTTATCAGCAGGTATTTTAATATTATTTTTGGGGTTTATATCTCTGAATCTGGCAAGCTTTTTTTCGGGTTCGGTTTATTTTCTATTAAAAATATATGAAATTATTTGCAGATTTTTAGCCGCTCTGCCTTTTTCCGAAATATTGACAGGCAGACCGGGAATTCTGTTCTTCGTTTTTTATTTATCATTTTTATTTATTTTAATTTTGTATTTGCATTTGGAGAAAAAGAAAATAATTTTATTTTCAGAAATATTATTGGTAGCTATTTTGATTTGGATTTTTCTACCACAATCCCCGAATACTAAAATTACAATGGTAGATGTTTCGCAAGGGGATGCCTTTGTTATCGAAAAAAATAAAAAATTATTTTTGATTGATTGCGGCAACCGACCACGCACTATATTGAATTATTTGGATTATAAAGGATGCTCCGAAATAGAGGCCGTGTTTTTATCGCATACCGACGCTGACCATGCGGGCGCATTACTTGATATAATGGCGGATAAGAAAATAAAAAATATTTTCTTGCCAAAAGCGGATTATGAGGATGATGAAATTCAAAAATCGATTTCCGAAAAATTTGATATACAATATTTGAAAAATGGTGATATAATGAATTTTGGCGACTTGGATATTTTATGTATATCGCCAAAAAATATAAAAAAAGATATAAACGAAGATTCTATGGTTTTAAAAATTGTGCATAATCAAATATCATTTTTATTTACGGGTGATATCGGGATTGAAACTGAGCTGGAATTGATGAATGAGAATATTCAGGCTGATGTTTTGAAAATAGCTCATCACGGCTCTGCAAATTCCAGCGGAATAGAATTTTTGAAAAAAGTCAATCCGCAAATAGCATTGATTTCTGTAGGTAAAAATAATTACGGACACCCAAACAAAGGGGTTTTGGATAATATAAATACACTCGGAGCTGAAACTCTGCGTACAGATTATACCGGAGCAGTGTTTTTGGAAACAGACGGAATTAAATTGAAATATAGAACTATGGTCAGGTGATAAAATTGGCTTTTATTGATGAAATAAAAAAGGAAAATTATAAACAGGCGTATCTTTTTTTTGGCGAAGAGAATTATTTAAAAAGAACTTATTCGGAATTTTTGATAAATAAATTTTTGAATGAATCCGAAAAAACTATGAATTTGAGTGTGTTTGAAGGAAAATCCTGCAATGTGGATTCCATAATCGATACATTTAATACAACGCCTTTTTTTTCTGAAAAGCGTGTGATTCTAGTAAAGAACTCCGGACTTTTTTATTCCGGAAGAAAAGATGACAGCGATTCATTGGCGGAAAATTTGAAATATCTTCCGGATTCTTCATATTTGATTTTTGTTGAAGAAAAAATAGACAAGCGCAATAAATTATATAAAACTTTAGGCGAAATCGCGGATTTCTGCGAATGTAAAACGCCGACCGAAAAAGAAATGATTCTTTTTGTTAAAAATATTTTCAAAAAGCAAAATTTTGATTTGCCCGGAAATGTTTGCGCTTATCTTCTGCGGACGGTTGCGCATAATATGGACAGCGTTTTACAGGAATCTAAAAAATTGATTGATTACAAATATAATGAAAAGAGTGTTTCAATTCAAGACATTGATGATATTTGTATTAAATCGTTCGAGCTTAGAATTTTCGACCTTTTGAACGCAATCGGAAATAAAAAATCAGAGCTTGCGCTTTCGATTTATAAAAATATGTTATTGATGAAAGAAGAACCGATTGTAATTATTTCAATGATGGCAAGGCAGTTTAGATTGATTTTGCTTTCTGTGAAATTAAAGCAAGAGGGAAAATTTAATTCGGAAATTTGCTCCGAGCTTGGAATTCGGGAATTCGCTCTGCGGGATTATTTTACGCAAGCTTCCAATTTTTCAGAGAAAATCCTGATTTCAGCACTAAAAGACCTTTTGGATACAGATATAAAAATTAAAACAGGGCAGATAAATAACGCCTTGGGAGTAGAACTTTTGATTGTAAGATATTCAGCATAAATACGGAGGAAATTATGAAATCCCAAAAAAATATAATTATAATTCTTGTTTTACTTGCTATCGCCGTGGCCGGGACGGTATTTTTTATGAAATCGAAACCCGATAATGAAATTACAGAAAATAATATTAATAACGGAAATAATGAAACGAAAAATAATGAAGTAGAAAATTCTCAAACCCAAACAAGCGAAGAAATACCGCTTTCTAAACCTACAAGCAAAAGCGAAAAAGAAGTTGACGATACTATAACTACGGCGCAAAAAGCGATTAAAGAATATTATGACTCTTACAGCGATTTTACGAATTACGTTACAAGAAACGGCTTTTTATTTGATAAAAATACGAATATTTATATCACGCCTCAAGTTTTAATTGATTCTGAAATTTTAGATTCGAAATATATGGACGAAAGCATTACGTTTATGTATTTGAAACCAAGTGACATCAAGGAAATGGCCGGAATAGATTTCGAGTCGGACAAAGACTTGGAGATTTTTCTTTTATATGAACAAAAAGATGATTTTATAATAGCGTCTGAAAATTTGAAAGCTAATATTTCAAAAGAAATCCGAAATAATATTTTGGAAAAATACAAAACCGATAATTCTTACGTTATGCGCCTTTATCCGCCAAGCGAGGATTTCGAAAACCTAAAAAATGCAATCAAAGCGCATAGCGGAGAAGAAGATTTTGATTTCAGGCAATTGGTAAAAAATGGTAATTTTGCTTACGCTCTTTTTTCTCCGAAAAATAAATTTGCGGATTTGCGTGCATATGTTTTACAAAAAGAAAATGACACTTGGCAGGTTAAAATAGACGATATAACTACTTATATAAGGCCTTATACGGAGATTAACAAGCAACTAGTAAATTTTGATTTAAATATGCTCCCGAAATATAATTTGAGCCAATATATGACGGAGCTGCACGACGACTATCAGCCTTATGTGGATTATATGAAGGAATCCAAACAAATTGGGGATACTGAGTTGACGTTTTTTTCGGCTATCGGATTGTTTTCGTATTTGGAATTTTCGGGCGGCGAAAAATTTGTCGGATACTTTACGGAAGACAATGCGTTTACTTTGTATCCGGTACAGGGGATTGAAGATGCCGCAATTGCTATGCTGACTATAGATGAAGATGCTCCTTTATTTATTTTAAGGCAATGCTGAGAAAGCTTTGAAAGAAGGGATTTTTTGAATACATTTGTTCTTAAAATTATCGCAATGGTGATTATGCTGATAGACCATATAGGTGCGCTTTTTCCCACTGATCCGCAGATTTTGCGGTTAATCGGGAGAATAAGCTTTCCGTTATTTGCGTTTTGTGTCGGCATTGGATTAAAGCATACACGAGATATAAAGAAATATATTTTTAGAATGTTTATTTTTGCGCTGATTACGATAATTCCGTTTAATATGTTTTCGTTTTTAAGCCGTGTTGATGGAGATATAACATTTAGAGTTATTTTTATACCAACGGATTTCAGCGTAATGTTTACATTTTTAGCGTCGGCTCTTTGTGTTTATATTTATCAGAATACGTTTTTAAACAAAAATAATAACAATCTGAAATTATTCGGCGTGATTATGATAGGATTTGTTCTGATTTTGTGTGAGCCGTCTGTGATAAATATCCCTTTGGATTATGCGACGGACTACGGAACTTTGGGCGCTGCGCTTCCGTTTTTTGTATATCTCTTTGATGACAAAAAAATGCAGATGTTAATGATTGCTATTTTTATGGCTTTGATTTATGTTCCAACGAGTTTATTTTATTTGGGACTTTTAGTTTTCTCTTATTTTTCTTTGATTTTTATTTATTATTACAACGGGGAAAAAGGGCGGTCCTCGAAATATTTGTTTTATATATTTTATCCTCTGCATATGTTAATTCTGGTTTTTATAAGAATTTTAATTTAAAAAATATTTTAAGACAGCGAAAACGGCGCAAACGCGCCGTTTTTTTAAAGCTTTTTACTATTTATTTTCTTTAATTGCAGCTTGTGCAGCAGCAAGTTTTGCGATAGGAACTCTAAAAGGAGAGCAAGAAACATATTTCAAGCCGATATTATGGCAGAATTCTACAGATGTAGGGTCGCCGCCGTGCTCGCCGCAGATTCCCAATTTAATATCAGGTCTTGTAGCTTGTCCTTTAGCAACAGCGATTTTCATAAACTCACCAACGCCTGTCTGGTCAAGTCTGGCGGTAGGGTCGCCCTCATAAATATTCTTTTCTGTGTAATCAGCAAGAATTTTTCCGGCATCATCACGGGAAAGACCATATGTCATTTGAGTTAAATCGTTTGTACCAAAAGAGAAAAATTCGGCTTCTTTAGCAATTTGGTCAGCGGTAATACAAGCACGAGGAATCTCGATCATTGTACCAACCATATATTTTAATTCAATGCCTTCTTTTTCAATAATTTCTTTTGCAACTCTATCGATAATTTCTTTTACATAGCGTAATTCTTTAACGTCGCCGATTAACGGAACCATGATTTCCGGAACGATATCGTAGCCTTTGTTTTTCTTAACTTCGATAGCGGCTTCAATAATGGCTCTCGTTTGCATTTCTGCGATTTCTGGGTAAGAAACAGCCAAACGGCAACCTCTGTGACCCATCATAGGATTAAGCTCATGCAAAGAATTTGCTTTTAATTTCAATTCATCTATTGATTTGTTCAATATTTTAGCCACAACATCATATTCTGCGTCAGTATGCGGCAAAAATTCATGAAGAGGAGGGTCGAGAAGACGGATAGTAACCGGTCTGCTTTCCATAGCTTCATAAATTCCAACAAAGTCAGCTTTTTGGAAAGGAAGAATTTCGTTTAAAGCTTCTCTTCTTTCTGCTTCGGTGTCGGCAAGAATCATAACTCTGAATTTAGGAATACGCTCTTCATCAAAGAACATATGCTCAGTACGGGTAAGACCAATACCTTCAGCACCGAATTCGAGAGCTTTTTTAGCGTCAGCAGGAGTGTCAGCGTTTGTTCGAACGCCTAATTTTCTGTATTGATCTGCCCAAGCCATGAATGCTGCGAAATCGCCGGAGATTTCAGCTTCTACAGTCGGGATATCTTCGCCGTAAATTTGACCGGTAGAGCCGTCTAAAGAAAGATATTCGCCTTCACGGATAGTTTTTCCGCCAAGCTCGAAATATTTTTCTTCTGCGTTCATTTTAATTTGTTCGCAGCCCGATACACAGCAAGTTCCCATACCACGCGCAACAACAGCAGCGTGAGAAGTCATACCGCCGCGAACTGTTAAAACACCTTTGGAAGCGTGCATTCCCTCGATATCTTCAGGAGAAGTTTCAAGTCTTACAAGGATAACTCTTTCACCTTTATCAGCGGCTTTTTTAGCGTCTTCAGCCGTAAAATAAGCTTTACCGGCAGCAGCACCCGGAGATGCAGGAAGACCTTTTCCAAGTGGTTTTGCGGCTTTTAAAGCGGCTTGGTCAAACATTGGGTGAAGCAATTGGTCTAATTGTTTAGGGTCAACTTTTAAAACAGCTTCTTTTTCGGTTATAAGACCTTCGTCAACCATATCAACAGCGATTTTCAAAGCGGCATGAGCAGTACGTTTACCGTTACGGGTTTGAAGAATATATAATTTTTTATCTTCGATTGTAATTTCCATGTCTTGCATATCTTTATAATGTTTTTCCAAATTTTTAGCATATTTGATAAATTCATCATAAACAGCAGGCATTTCGTCTGCAAGTTCTGCAAAAGGTTTTGGAGTACGGATACCGGCAACAACGTCTTCGCCTTGTGCGTTCATCATATATTCGCCGTAAATTTTATTTTCGCCGGTAGCGGCGTTTCTTGTGAAAACAACGCCGGTTCCGGAAGTATCGCCGAGATTACCGAATACCATTTCTTGTACGTTTACGGCTGTTCCCCATTCATAAGGGATTTCGTTCATTCTTCTGTAAACGAAAGCGCGAGGATTATCCCAAGAACGGAATACGGCGCAAATAGATTCGTAAAGCTGTTCTTTAGCGTCAGTAGGGAATTCGTTATTTGTTTCTTTTATATAAATTTCTTTGAATGTATTGCAAACTTCCTTGAGTTCTTCGGCATTAAGCTCTAAATCGTCATGATAGCCTTTTTTCTCTTTATATTCGTCAAAAACACGCTCGAATTTAGATTTATGAACACCGATAACAACGTCGGAGAACATCATAATAAATCTTCTGTAAGAGTCGTATGCGAATCTCGGATTATTGGATTTTTTTGCAAGACCTTCAACGGCTTTGTCATTAAGTCCTAAGTTTAAAACTGTATCCATCATGCCCGGCATAGATGCTCTTGCGCCCGAGCGAACAGAAACCAAAAGAGGATTTTCGATATCGCCGAATTTTTTGCCGGAAATTTGCTCCAGTTTAACAATAGAATCGTCGATTTGTTTTTTAATATCTTCAGAAAGTACTTTTCCGGAAGTATTGTATAGCGTACAAGCTTCAGTAGATACGATAAAACCTTGAGGGATCGGTAAGCCTAAATTTGTCATTTCAGCAAGGTTAGAACCTTTTCCGCCCAGTAGATTTTTCATAGAAGCGTTACCTTCGCTAAACATGTAAACATATTTTGTGCTCATTAGTTTAAAAACCTCCTAATATAATTTTTACAAAATTTGCAGGCATTTTTTATAATACGGTTTTTATTTTTTGGAATAGAAAAAAATATAAATCGTATAAATGCCGAATCGAAAACATTATAACACATAAATTCAATTATTGTTATTAAAAAAACAAGTTTTTGTTAAAATAGTTTTTAAGCTCAGAAATTTCTATACGAATCTGCTTCATTGTGTCTCTTTCGCGGATTGTAACACATTTGTCTTCCAAAGAATCAAAGTCAAAAGTTACACAAAAAGGCGTACCGATTTCGTCTTGCCTTCGGTAGCGTTTACCAATGGATTGAGTTTCGTCAAATTCGCAATTGTAATATTTGCTCAATTCGTTATAAACCTCGACTGCCTGCGGCGAGAGCTTTTTGGAAATCGGCAATACAGCAACTTTTACAGGCGCAAGAGCCGGATGCAAATGCATAACTGTACGGGTCGTTCCGTCTTCAAGAGCTTCTTCGTCATAGGCTTCACATAAAAAAGCGAGAGTTACGCGGTCGGCACCGAGTGACGGTTCGATACAGTACGGAATGTATTTTTCGTTTGTTTCGGGGTCAAAATAATTCATATCTTCGCCCGAATGTTCCATATGCTGTTTTAAATCGAAATCTGTTCTGTCGGCGATTCCCCATAATTCGCCCCAGCCGAACGGGAATTTGAATTCGATATCGGTTGTCGCAACGGAATAATGCGATAATTCTTCGGGACTGTGGTCTCTGATTCTCATGTTTTCTTCTTGCATATTCAGATTTTTCAACCAGTCAATACAAAATTGTTTCCAATACGCAAACCATTCCAAATCTGTTCCCGGTTTACAGAAAAATTCCAATTCCATTTGCTCAAATTCTCTTATTCGGAAAATAAAATTACCCGGTGTAATTTCGTTTCTAAAAGATTTACCGACTTGACCGATACCGAACGGAATTTTTTTCTTTGTTGTGCGCTGAACATTTTTGAAATTGACAAAAATACCTTGCGCGGTTTCGGGGCGCAGATAAACGACATTTTTTGATTCCTCCGTAACGCCTGCGTGAGTTTTAAACATCAAATTAAATTGACGGATATCCGTAAAATTATGTTTTCCGCAAGTAGGGCAGTCAATACCTTTTTCGTCAATATATGCTTTCATTTTTTCGTTCGGCCAGCCGTCAACGATATCTTCGATTCCATTTTGAGCAAAATAATCTTCAATCAGTTTGTCTGCTCTGAAACGCTCTTTGCATTCCTTGCAATCCATCAAAGGGTCTGAAAAACCGCCAACATGACCGCTTGCAACCCAAACTGATGTATTCATCAAAATTGCGGCATCAACTCCGGCATTTAAATCTGTTTCCTGAATAAATTTTTTCCACCAAGCTCTTTTTATATTATTTTTAAGCTCAACACCAAGCGGACCGTAATCCCATGAATTTGCTAAACCGCCGTAAATTTCTGAGCCCGGAAAAACAAATCCGCGGCTTTTGCAAAGTGCAACAATTTTTTCCATAGTCTTTTCCATTTTTAAAACCTCCTGTTTTTTATTTCAGATAATACTATTATATTGAAAATAGTATAAATAAAAAAAGCCTATCATCCCGATAAGGGACGAAAGACTATACTTCCGTGGTTCCACCCTTGTTGATTGATTATAAAATCAATCCACTTTGATTTAGGCCATTCAAAAGCTCCGTTCATTAAATTCGAATATGGAAATTTCAGCGTAATTCCACTCTCTGTGAAACAAAATTTAATTACTCTTCTTTATCATTATGGCGTATAAAATTATACAGTTAATCTATCAAATTTATTTTTCCTTGTCAAGGAAATAAATTTATACTTTTGGAATAAAATCATCTAAATATACCTTCTTTAAAATATTAAATTTATTCTTTCGTTCGGAGGCATCGATTTGGCAGATTGCGGAATATTTACAATAATCACAGCCATTGTTATTCCCTTTTTTATAAGGGAAAACATCAATATTCCCCTTGAAAATTTCTTCGCCGAGCTGAGCAACACGCTCATTTATAAAATTCAAAACACTTTCAAATTCATCACTTGCCGCAACCGACGACAATGCCGTAAATCCGCTGTCCTTTTTTTTCTCGACGGGGATTATTATGCTGGATTTCGAAAATTCGTTGTCCATTGCAGAAATTATACGGTCGTCTTTCAAAACAAGTCCGCTCATTTTAAATTCTTTTAATTTCAAATAATCTAAAGTTTCATTTACGACATCGGTATAATCCAAAACAGGGTCATTTATATTAAAATAAAAAACACCGCCGGGCAAAAGTTTTAGATTTTCTTTATTAAATATATTAGGCGAAGCTTTTAATAATGCGTCGAGATAAATTAAAATCTGCAATTGCATACCGTAATAAATATCCGTTAAATCAAATTTTGTCGAGCCGGATTTATAATCTATGATTTTTATATATCTGTTGCCGTCGTAATCATAACAATCCACACGGTCAATCCGCCCTGAGATAATTATTTTTTTTCCGTCTTTTAAATCAATCAAAATACTTGTGGCAGGGCCGGAAAATTCGATTTCATGAGCCAGTGGCTCGAAGCTTCCTTTTTTTATATGCTCTGTCAAAGCCCAAATAGATTGCTTTGAAATACGCTTAATGCGTTTTATTGCATATTTTAATTTCGCCGTACTCAAAAAAACTTCCGATTTGCTTTCGGCGGCCAGCTCGTCAACGCATTTTTCTACTATCTCATTTATTTGAGTTCGGCTTATTTCTCTGAAAGAAAGACCTCGTTCATCTAAAACTTTTGTAAATCTTTCGATAACTTTATGAAAAAGACTGCCGATATCCAATTGGCTTATCTCGAATCTGCTGCGCTCTTTTGCGTCCAGATTATATTGAACAAAATACGAAAAAGGACATTGAACAAAACGCTCCAAACGCGTAACGGAAGTAATCAATTCTTTGCCGTATTGTTTTTTCGCTGTGTTGTCACTTAAATATTTCGGATTTTTATCAAAGAAAAGAATCTTCTCCATAGAGCTGACTTTATCCGAATATTCTTCGCTATGCTTAAAAAATGAATATAAATTTATTTCCGAGTCCGCCATTTCGCCTGTTTTAGAATAATTTCGCAGAATTTTGCCGAATTTTTCAAAAGTCGGCTTCGGCATATCGATATAATCTTGATTATCGGGCGCTATTTCGCATAACTCCAGAAAAATATTTTTCACTTTATGAATCACGGTAGACGGCTGCAAAGAGCTTCCGGAAAGAGTTCCGAGGCTGTATGAAAATTGCAGAAATTCGTTTGCTTTGGCAAAAGATTCATAAACCATCAGCATTTCTTTCAAATATCTTGTATTCGAATCGGAATCCAATTCAATTCCTTTTTCCCTAAGAAAAATTCGCTCATCATCAGAAATCAGTCCGCTTTCGTTCGACAATGACGGAATTTTTCCCTCGTTTACGCCTATCAAAAAAAGCGCGCGGATTTCGGGAAGCCTTGTACGTTTATGGTCACCGACAATTACACAATCGTTGGATGGCGGAATAATACTCATTTCTATTTCTTCCAAGCCTGCGTCTAAAATTTTCGCAAATTCTTTGAATGTCACAATTTCATCGCCCAATATTTCAACCAATTTTTCTAACATTCCAATGATTTTAGGCCAAATTTGCTTATGCTGACGCAGCATAACGCTGCTTTTATCATCTATAGATAAAATCCAATTTTCCAGAGTTTTTGTGACTTCCAGATATTCAAATGTATTATAAATTTTAATACAGAAATTTTTTACGGTAGATTTTGATTTTGGATTCTTTTCAAATTTATCCATTATCGAAAGAAATTTATCCCTGATTTCATGAATCCTTTCCTCGTCATACATTCCGCTTTCAAATCCATATTTCCAGCGTTTTATTCGCCATTTAAAAGATTTCACGCCGTTTTCCAAAACATAGTTTTCCAATAAATCGATATCGTCGTTTTCGATATTAGTCATATTTGTTTTTAAAAGACGGAAAACACTTTCATATGAAAAATTACTTAGCACGATTTCACAAAGCGCACGAATAAGCTCCGTAAGAGGATGCGATAAAATATCCGAAGGCGTATCAAAAAAACAAGGAATTTCATAGGAATGAAAAATATTCCGTATAATACGTTCGTTTTCCTCAACCGATGCGGTTACAATCGCAATTTCACGGTATCTGTAATTTTTATCTCTTACAAGCGAATGAATTTTTTTTGCGGTTTCTGAAATCTCAGTGTAAATGTTTTGTGCCTTTAAAATTTTTACATCTTCGCAAGCTTTTACATAAGAATCGTTGCTGAATTTCATAAAATTTTCTGATAGAAATCCGAGTTCGGGGCTTTTTTTATGCCGTAAATTTTCAGACAGAAAATCATATTTTAAAATCGGAATTTTGTTTGCTTCCGCAAGTTTTGTAATTTTGCTGATTGTGACTTTGGTTTCAAAAAAAGGATCATAATTTTTTATAACATCAAATCTGTTTCTGTTAGTATTAGTCAGCATAGAAACATTTACAGATTCGCAATGCAGCAACAATTTTTCAATAAGCTTATATTCCTGCGGCGTGAAAGAAACAAAATTATCTATATAAATTATCGAATTCTTTAAATATTCGGAATACTCGATATAATCGCTCAATAAATCCAGAGTTTCATCGGTCGAAATATATTTTTCTTTGATAAATTCGAGGTATTTCGAATAGATTTTATGTAAATCAGAAAATTTTAAATAAATATTTTCCCGCTCTTTAATCAATTCGAGATATTCTTCAAGCTTTTCGACAGAAATATTAAAACGGTAAAATTCGGAAATCATTTCGCTGAGTTTTAAAACAAAACCATGTTTATTAGCTGTCTTTGCGAAATATTCCAGCTCTTTTTCGAGGCTTAGCAATATTTTTTTTAGCAGCATAGATTTTCCGTTCTGTTCTAAAATTTTATTGCCTGTTTTTCCAAGCTCACGAAAAACATGAAAAGCAAGCCGGTTGAAACTGAGTACCTGACATTTTATAATTGCGGAATCTTTTGATAAATTTATGAGATTTTTTTCAGATTCCAAAGTAAATTGTTCGGGCACAATCAGAATTAGATTTTTATTTCCAAATCCGTTTGCCATTATTTCCTGAAGACAAAGCGTTGTTTTGCCGCTTCCACTTTTTCCGAGTATATATCTTAGAGCCATTTTATCACCCATGTTTTTATTTGTTAGACTTAATTATATCTTAATTCAATGTGTGAATCTACTGTTACGAATTTATATTTTATAGAATTCGACAAACTACTGAATTTTTTAGAAAAGAGAAAAAATAGAAAGCATATTTTATTATTGCGAATAATAAGATATAACATCTACAAAAAAACAAGGAGGAAAATTTTAATGGGCGGGACGAAAATAATCGTACTCCAGATGAAGGAGTTAATAAAAACGGTGATTTTTGCGGTAATCGGATTAATTCTAATAATAGCGCTGGTATATTTCTTTTTGCCGAAAGGCGATAAAGCCGAAGAAAATGCGATTTACACACCGGGTACATATAGCTCACAGATAATTTTGCAAAACGATACACCAATCGATATTGTAGTAACCGTTTCGGAAAGCGAAATTTTAAAATTGGATATGGCGGAACTGAACGAAGAACAAATCAGCCTGTATCCGCTGCTACAGCCGACTTTTAATGATTTATCTGCAGAAGTTGTAAAAAATCAAACGGTAGATATAAATCTAAAGAATGATGATTCTGTTACAAAACAAGTGCTTTTAGAAGCCATAAAACTAGCCGTAAACAAAGCTGTAGACAGCAATTCGATATAAAATCAAGGACTTTTATTTTTCAGCAATTTGCTGTAAAGTAAAAGTCCTTTAATTTATTAACCTTAATGTTTTCTGGAATTGCTGTATTTTGAAGATTCGCGAACAATTCCCTTTCTGTATGCCTTAACCAATTCTTTAAGCTCTTTAATCCGCTCTGAAATCTCGATTCCGTTATCGGTATCGCCGACGGTCACCCGCTGCTTCAGGCGCTCGACAATAATTACGTTAGGGCTTTCGCGGACGGTTTTTCCGGCAATATTTTTAAAACCGCATTTGTGTTCGGCAAGGCTCAAAGTTTGGGAATTATAAATCAAAGTATAGCCTGCGATTCCGGTTTTTGATTGTACGGACTTCGCTATTCCGCCGTCGATTACAAATAGCTTTTTATTCGCGCGTATCGGGCTGTCGCCTTGCTTTTGCTTAACCGGAACATGACCGTTTATAATATGTGCGTTTTCAACCTTAAGACCGAATTCTTCAAGAATTTTTATACATGTTTCTTCGTTTTTACTGTATTTATAATATGGATTATAGATTTCTTCGTGAGTTTCTTTTTCTTTTATAAAATACCGCTCAAAAGTAGAAAGCTTGGATTTTCCGAATAAAGGCGATTTTTTTCCGCACCACAAATACCACATAAAATCCAAGGCATTTTTTTGTCTTCGGCTACCTTTTTCCAAAAAATATGCTTCGTTTACTTTTTGGTCAATATAGTCCATGAGCTTTTTGCCGTGTGATTTTTTGCCGTCAATTGTAAGCGAGTCAAATTCTCCGTTTTCGTCCAGCAAAATACAGCCGTGATACATGAGATTATTATTATAAACTTTGTACATAGAGCCTTTTTGATACATAAAATTAATTTGTGTATGCAGAAGCTCACTGTGTGCGAAAGAATAAGCGATTACATTCATGAGTTCTTTTTCGCCGTCTGTCAGCTCCAAAGGATTTTCTTTATTTAGAGTCGGAAAAGATTTATCTATTAAATTATAAATTTTGGAATCCAGCTTAATTGTTCCGTCATCGAGATTTATATTTTTTAAATAAATATTTCCGTCCATTTCATATTCGGGATGATGCTCAATTAGCTGACCCTCTAATTTAAATTGAATAATCGCAATGGCTTTATGCATTTTTGCGGCGAGCATCGGGTCTACAATCGAATATTTATTTTCGTCAATCATATGAGGCATAAAAATATCGCAAGGGTCGTCTTTGTATACTTCCGCCGCAAAAAGCGCAAGCGGCCGGAGATTTATATTATAAGCATCCTCCAATAAATCGAAATTATTATAAGAAATAGCGATTCTTATAACATTGGCCATCAAAGCACGGTTTCCGGCGGCGGCACCCATCCACGAAATATCATGGTTTCCCCATTGAATATCCACATAAAAAGAATGCATGAGTTCTTTTATTATAATATCGGGTCTTGGTCCGCGGTCGAAAATATCGCCGATAATATGCAATTTATCGACGCAGAGATTTCTGATTAATTCGCAAATCGAAATTATAAAATCATTTGCGATTTCAATTTCTACAATAGAATTAATTATTTCATTATAATATCTTTCTTTGTCAACATCGCTGTCGGCGTGCAGAAGTTCGTCGAAAATATAAGCGAATTTAGCGGGCATTTGCTTACGTACTTTGGAGCGTGTGTATTTTGTTGAAACGGATTTGCATACTTTTATCAACCTATAAATAGTCAGTTTCTGCCATTCCACGAGTTTGATATTCGGCAAATGAAATTTTGATAAATATTCGTCGGGGTAATAAATTAAATATTCCAGCTGTTCGCGGTCGTCTTCGGATAAAGTTTGCTTGAATATCAAATCGATTTTTGATTTTATGACCCCGGAGGCAGAGCGCAATAAATATATAAATCCCTCGTCTTCTCCGTGCAAATCAGAAAAAAAGTATTCGGTAGCCTTTGGCAGACAATTTATTGCGCCGAGATTAATTATTTCTGTTGAAGCAGATTCAATATTAGGATATTCTTTTGATAAAAGCTGAAGATATTTTATATCCAAAATCATCCCTCCTGTAAGTTTATGTTTAATAAATTTCTATAAAAACAATTCACTGACTTCAATTTTATTTGCAATAAATTCGATTTTATAGCGGTTTGATTTTTTACCGACTATTTTATTTTGTTTTGAAGGCAGATAAAATCAAGAAAAATCAAACCGCAAAGTAATCAATATAGTTAAAATGCTATAAATCATTGTATACTCATTTTAACATATTTTAAGTGTTTATATTAGACTCAAAATATTATAAGTGATAGAATATTAGAAAAAAGATTTTCAGGAGGAAATTATGATAAAGACAATTTCTTTTTTTGCGGATTTTGCGATATCTTTGGCGGCGACTGTTCCCAAATTAAATAAAGTCAAAAAAATAAAAGAAATATCGAATGAGGAATTCTTGAAAGAGTCTAATAAGATAGCGAGAGAATGGGCAAGGGGAAGATTGAAAAAAATAGGCGCGAATATTCATGTAATCGGTGAGGAGAATTTGAAAAAACATAAAACCGTGCTTTTTGTCAGCAATCACCAATCTTATGCGGATATCGCAGTTTTTTTGGCGAATATTGATATGGATAAGGGATTTGTTGCAAAAGAAGAACTGATTAAATTTCCGGTTTTGTCGGATTGGATGAAAAATATAAACTGCGTGTTTATGGATCGTTCCGATTTGAAAAAATCCGGCAAAGCGATTATTGACGGGATAAATATTTTAAAAAGCGGTTATTCAATGGTAATTTTTCCGGAAGGAACAAGGTCAAAATCTTCGAATTTATTGGAGTTTAAATCAGCCTCTTTGAAAATGGCGGCAAAAGCAAAAGTCCCAATCGTGCCCGTCAGTCTGGACGGAACATATAAAATATTAGAGGAACACAATCGAATCAGGTCGGCGGAGGTATTTATTACGATTCACGAGCCTATCGAAACCGAGAACATAAAAAATAATGAAATCGAAAAGCTTTCCGAAGACGTTGTTGAAATTATAAAATCTGGAATACGTGACAGAAGCGTATAGAAATAAATATTACCGTATCTTTAAAAATGCTTATTTTTCTAAGATTTTGCTTGCTTTTTACCGATAATTGCAATATTAATATCTTGAGTGATATAATGGATTATATTGTATTAATACTATTTCCCTTTTAAAGAATAGAAAAAAATATTCCATTCCGCGCTTGAAGCGTTGCGCGGAACGCTTCGCTGTGAAAATTTTTTTCTACTGACTAAATGGGAATTAGTATAACGTGTTTATTCTTAAAAATGGAAATAATATTATTCAATATTTTTGAATATAGAATTTTCTGAGGTGAGGCCAATGAATAAGATTAGTAAAATGAGCAATTTTGCGTTGAATATGCTTTTGATAATAATTTCTGTAGCCATTACTGTATTGGCGATTCTGAACGGCTCGATAATAAAATCGGGAAATGACATAAAAGTCGGAAGCGTTACTGACCAAAAATATAAAGCAACGAGAAATGTGGAGAACGAATTTGCGACCGAAAAGCTGAAACGAGAAGCCTCTAAGGCGGTTTCGTCATCATATAAGCGTGATGAGGTTGTGGAAGAATCTGTATATAACAATATCAATACTTTTTTCAAAAAGCTGGACACATACAGAATCGAGTACAAGCAAAAGCTACTGCAAAATACGGCTGAAAATCCAAATCCAAATCCAAATCCAAATTTCAGCAGTTTGTCAACCGTTTTGCCGATAGATTTATCCGATAAGCTAAAAAGCACAGCGGTCAGCCTCACGGATGATGAATACGGAAATTTCAAGATTGACGTAATAAAAATTGTTAAAAAGATTTTTGATATGGAAATAAAATCGGGAAGTTCAAATTATAATCAGGAAATGGTTAGCGAGGAAACAAAAAAAGAAATTCGTGAAGAGGTTCGGATTACTTTTGATACCATTGAAAGTCAAAATTTGGCGAATGAAATAATATTATCGTACATGAAACCGAATATGTTTTACGATGCCGAAGCAACAGAAAAATACCGCAAAGAATTCGCCGATGCCGTAGAGCCGGTTATTATTTTGGAAAACCAGACAATTATCGACGAGGGTGAGATTATTACCGAGGAAGTTTATGCGGTTCTCGATTCGCTTGGTCTTGTTCAAAAAGGCAGTGATGATATTGCTTGGATAATTTTGGGGTTCACATGTCTGCTTTTAGTGGTTTTTGGTCTGATTCTCTATTTTCTGAGTAATTTTACTGCTGTGCATATTATGAAACCGCAGGAAAAAACTCTGCTTTTTACGATTTATAATATGTGCGTCTTTTTTATTTGGATATTAAAAGACTATCCTGTTTATGTTTTTCCGATAGTTATTTTTACAATGCTTATAGCGATTTTGATTGATTCAAATTTAGCAGTTTTGATGAATATTAGTTTTGTGACTTTGGCATATATGATAGCAAAGCTTGATTTTGATTATTATATTTATTTTGTTCTTGTCGGGATTGTTGTGGCTTTTATGTCACGTTTGTTTACACAAAGGTCAAAAATTATTTCTATTGGTGTTATTATTTCATTTTCTCAAATAATAATTTTTTTAGGAATAAATTTAATTTCTTCTAAAGAAATCAATGAGGAAATTTTAAAAACTGCCGCTATTATATTTTTTTATTCGATAATTTCCGTGATTTTTGTTATCGGTTCACTTCCTTTTTGGGAAGCAACTTTTGGCGTTGTTACAACAATAAAGCTTTTAGATTTGACAAATCCGGCGAATCCGGTTTTAAAACGCCTGACTGTGGAAGCCCCGGGGACTTATCATCATTCTTTAATAGTGGCGAATCTTGCCGAGGCAGCCGCAATTGATATTGGCGCAAATCCGATTTTAGCAAGGGTAGGCGGATATTATCACGATATCGGAAAATTGAAATATCCGGGATATTTTTACGAAAATCAGGTCTCGGAAAATCCGCATGATGTAATGAATCCATATGACAGCGTGGAAGTTATAAAATCACATGTAACTTATGGGCAGGAACTTGTGGATTTTTATAAATTGCCGAATGTTATAAATGATATGGTTACTATGCACCACGGAAATACTTTAATAAAATTTTTTTATTCAAAGGCGAAAGAAAAGTCTGATTCAGTTAATGAAGAGGATTTCAGATATAAAAATTCTATTCCGCAATATAAAGAAGCGGCGATTTTGATGCTTGCGGATACTGTGGAGGCCGCGGTGCGTTCTTTGATTCCAAGCGGAAAATCAATGCAGGAAGTTGAAGTTTTTGTTCGAAAATTGGTAAATGATAAATTAAACGACGGTCAACTTTTGGATTCTAATTTGACCATTAAGGACATAGAAATAATAATAAAATCATTTTTGAGAGTTTTCAGAGGTATGTATCACGAACGGATCATGTATCCTACCGAAGATAAAGCCGACAAAAAAGAAATCGAGCCGGCTGACATACTTATCGCTACAGAGAAAAAAGAGGGATGAAATTGGATATTTTTTTCGATGATGGAGAAATTAATATAAACAGGAATTTTGAAGAAATAATTAAGAAAAATATTTTAGGCACATTGAAATATTTTGATTTTCATGACAACACAGAAATCAGCGTAAGTTTTGTTGACAAAGATGAAATTACCGAATTGAACAAAAAATTCAGAAAAATCGAAAAAGAAACCGATGTTTTATCGTTTCCGCTTTTAAATGAGCATCAAATAGAAAGCGCATTTGCGAACGGCGAGAAAGTTTTTCTGGGAGACATTGTGATTTGTTTTGATAAAGCAAAAGAGCAGGCCAAAGAGTATAACCATTCCTTGGAGCGTGAAATTTCTTTTCTGACCGTTCATTCAATGCTGCATCTTTTGGGATACGACCATCTTACCGAGGAAGAAGAAAAAAATATGTTTGAGCTACAAGAGATAATTTTAAATCAAAATGGGTTTGCAAGGGAGGCATTATGAAGAGGTTTATTTATCTTTCCATAATAACTATATTATTAACAGCTTGTTCAAAAAAAGTTGCCGAAGTGGATTTGCCTGTAAAAGCAGCCGAACCGCCGAAAATAACTGTTTCGCCGTCACCGTCACCTTCCCCAACACCGCCGCCAAAAGAGCCTGAATTTATAAATCCGCTGACCGGATTGGAAACAAGTGAGGAATTGTCCAAAATGAGACCATTCGCAATCGTTGTTAATAATTTAAAAAAAGCTTTGCCGCAGAGCGGATTAATGCAGGCGGATGTTTTTTATGAGGTGCTTGCGGAGGGCGGAATAACGAGATTAGTATGCGTCGGTCAAAATTATACCTCAGAAAAAATCGGCCCGATTCGTTCGGCGAGAGATTATTTTATAGATTTCGCATTGGATAACGAAGCGGTTTTTGTGCATCACGGCGGAAGCCCCGGGGCGTATTCTTTTATAAATAAAA
>JAVBOA010000034.1:0-3521 GCA_031551135.1 Eubacteriales bacterium
TCTTTTACTTTCTCGCACTCTTTGTCAGTTAATTCGTATCGCTTTGCATTCGCCATGATTATTTTCCCCCATTGTGTTTTTATATATTTTCTAACACATTAGGTGATTTTGTGCAACTTTTATTTACAAAACACGCCCTAAAACAGATAAGACCTACACAGGCTTTTTTAAAGCTCCGAATGTTGGGAACGTCGGTCATGTGCTTAAACTTAGAGAGAATTTCAACAGCGAATCTGATGACATTAATTTAGACCGGAAAGCAAAAGCGAGGCTTCGTGAACAAAATAAAAAAGAGTGGACGGCGAGCTGTAGCTTAGTCGGAGAGATTATTTATTTCGCAGGAACGAATATAAATTTTGAGGGCTGGTATAAATTCGATGGTAAATATCATTTGGAGACGGTTACGCACAATATTTCGAATAGCGGTTACGCTATTGATTTGTCTTGCCGTCGCTGTTTGGAGGGATATTGATGGTTGATAAGCATACGGATATCATAAGAGTCGGAATTGTATCGAGTATAAATTTTGAGAACTGTACGGCGAAAGTTACTTTTGAAGACAGAGAAAATATTGTTACCGAGGAATTTCCGCTTATCGTTCCAAAAACTCTTAAAGATAAATATTATTATATGCCTGATGTCGGCGAACGAGTAGTTGTGGTTTTCAACCCTATTACAAGCAGTAAAGGTTTTATTTTAGGTTCTTATTATTGTGACACGAGGAAAATACCCGAAAATCTTAATGAAAATAAGGCTCATGTTACTTTTGATGATAAAACAATAGTTGAGTATGATCGCGAAAAACATGAGCTTTATATTGAAATAAAGGAAAAAGGCGAAACTTCGATTAATATAAAAACAGCCTCTGATATTAAAATTAATTGCGAAGGCAATATAAAAATTGATTGCTTGCAAAAGATCGAAGTAAACAGCGTGGACCGAATTGATATTAATTCCGATGCGGATATAAAAATACATTCTATGCAAAATATAAAAATGATTGCTGAGGGTAAAATTGATATAGAATCCGGCGATGAGATGACTTTGAACGGCTCGACAATACTTTTAAATTAATCTACTAAAAAAGCCGTTGAAAACCTATTGTAGCATTTTACTTGAATATTGTATAATGGTATGAGAAGGTGATGGTTTGAAAATTTATATGGATGCATGTTGCTTAAACCGACCATTTGATGATCAATCTCAAAATAAGATACACATGGAAAGTGAAGCGATTTTATCAATTTTAGGAAACTGCACAAAAGGTCATTGGAATTTAATTGGCAGCGATATTATTGAACTTGAAATACGCCAAGGAAAAGACTTGCATAAAATGCAGCAAGCCTTATCACTGCATAATATTTCGATCAAAAAATTGCAATATGATGCAAGGGTAAAAGAGCGAGCGAAAGAATTTCAAATTCATAATGTAAAATTGTTTGATAGTTTGCATTTGGCTTTGGCAGAATATGAAGAAGTTGATATTTTTTTGACAGTTGATCATCAATTAATTAATGCTTCTAAACGTACAGATATAAAGATTATGGTTTCTAACCCTGTAAATTGGTTAATGGAGGTGTTGGGTTATGAATAATGCAGCTGTGAATATAAAAAATCCTAGTGAATTGAGAAAAGCCGGAATTGAAATATTGTCCAGAGAATTGGGCGCTTTAGGCATGGTTCTTTTTTTGCACCAATTTGAAAACGGATACGGCGATTATACAAAAGAAAGAGATGATATTTTGTCTGACATAACAATTTCTGACATAGAAAAAGCTTTAAATTACAAGGAATAAGACAAACAAAAATATATAAATACTAAATTGATCCAGCCTTCGAGCTGGTTTTATTTTGAAAAATTATATCAAAAGGAACGATATTATGCCGCAGGCAACAAGGCTAGATGATTGCTGTACCGGTCATGATGCGTGCGGAGCGCGTCCGCTTATTACCGGCAGCGGAAATGTTCTTATAAACGGCAGGAAGGCAGGTCGAAAAAGCGATATTTATCAATCTCATGGCTGTGACGCTCATGCAACGCACAATGATGAAATTGTCGGCGGAAGCAGTACGGTCTTTATTAACAGCCTTAAAGCGGCACGCGTTGGTGATGATATTTCACTTGCCGGAACTGTTTTGGAGGGAAGTAAAAATGTTTTTGTAGGTGGTTAATTATGCTTGGAGCTATCGGCTCAAAAAGTTTTGATGATGTAATTATTTTTGAAGTCAGCAGTGAATATGTTTATACGCTTGATGAATTTTCAAGACAGAATTCTGTTCGGTATGCAAAACATGATATTCTTTTGAAAAAGCCAATATCTCAATACACGGGTCAGGAATTAGATAAAATATCATTTAAAATTGAATTGAAAAGCTCTTTTGGAATAAAGCCGCGCGATGAGATGGATAAATTGATTAAATTGCAGAGAGATGGCGAGGTTTTAACACTTGTAATCGGGAATAAGCCCTTTGGTGTGTTTCGCTGGGTAATAAAGGATTTAAATATGACTTGGAAACAAATCGATAACAAAGGCTTGCTTACATCGTCTACAGTTGAATTATCACTTGAGGAATATATATGATATAATTAAACATAGATATTCTGGGAGGTGAATCGTCTTGTTTGTAGACATTGAAGAGTTTAAACAGAACACTTATAAATTTATAGCACTTGCGCAGAAACAAGAAATCATAATAAAAGCGAATGATAATCTCATAAAGCTCGTACCTGTAAATAAGTCGGAAAAAGAAAATGTTTCTTTTGTGGAAAAATGGGGAGGCGCTTTTAAACAAGCTGAAAATGTAGATTTAAAGTCTGCCAAAGAGGAGCGTTTATCAAAATATGAAAATATTGATTGATACAAATGTTATTTTGGATTTTTTGACAGACAGAGTACCTTTTTTTGAATCTTCTGCGAAATTAATAGGTTTATGTGAATCAGGTGAATTACAAGGATATATAACGGCAAATACTATTACTGACATTATTTACATTCTAAGGAAACATACGGATATTAGGACATTAAAGTCTATGCTACTAAATCTTTTTGAATTCGTAGATATAATTGACGTAAATAAAGCTGATATTCTGAAGGCGTTTGAGTTTGAATTTTCTGAATATGAGGACGCGTTACAGTGTCAAAGTGCTATAAAAGAAAGAATCGATTTTATAGTGACGAGAAATGAAAAGGATTTTAAAAATTCTAAAATCCCTGTAAAAAATCCCAAAGAATTTTAATAGAGCCGCCGTAGTGCGGCTTTGTTGTTTAGGGGAGAATTTATGAAAAATAATATTTTAGAAATATTTATAAGCGAGCATAAAATAAATCTGTTTCCTTTAAGCATAGCTGAAGAGATAATCCAAAATATTCAGATGATTTTGCAGGCCTGTTGATTATCCATAATATTACAATTTAAGTTTTAAAAGCAGATAGAAAATTAAGAAGAAAAATAAAAAGCTCGGTTTGAAATTCATTAACGCGTAGACATCTTATAAATTCAATCATAGTAAGTTTGAAATA
>JAVBOA010000035.1:0-28914 GCA_031551135.1 Eubacteriales bacterium
CTTTTATAAATAAAAATAATATCGATGATATAGACGGAATGGCTTTGGATGGAGTAACTTTTTTCAGGGATAACCAGCGAATTTTGGAACGCGGCCTAGAGCATAGCTCATATGTTATATCCGATAAAATCCGTGAATCAATGGCGAATTACGGCATAACACCGACTTTGAGCGAAAATTATCAGCCAATGTTTAATTTTTATAAAGAAGATGACGATTTGGAATTGGAGGACGCAAAAATTGCCGAAAAAATAACTTTGCCTTATTCCGATTACCAAAATTCTTATTTTGTTTACAGTCCCGCAAAAAAAGAATACGAACGCTATCAAAACAACGAAATGCATTTGGACGAAGCGGAGAACAAACAAATCAGCGTTAAAAATGTCATCGTTCAATTTGCGGACATGGAGATTATTGATAATGAAGGCAGAATGAAAGTTGGTCTTATCGGCGAAGGTACGGGGTATTATTTTTCGAACGGAAAATATATTCCGATAAAATGGAAAAAAGACGGGCATTTTGAGCAAACAAAATGGTATAACAAAAACGGCGAACTGCTTAGTATTAACAAAGGTAAGACTTGGATTAATGTTTTTGACTCAAAGCTTGAAATTTTCGCTAATTGACAATTAATAATATTTATAGTAATATAACCAGAAAATCTTTTATCGGAAACGGCGTGAATACGTCGTTTCTGTGAGGGCTTTTGGTCAAGTTTTTAAAATCGGTTATTTATGAAATAACCTTTTTTTATGCTTTTGTTTACAGGAATATTTTTTGAAAAGAGGATTAATTTGAAAGAGGAATTTTATTCAGGCTTTGTTTCAATAATAGGAAGAGCTAATGTTGGAAAATCTACTTTGATGAATGCATTAATCGGGGAAAAAATCGCGATTATTTCCAACAAACCGCAGACTACAAGAAATAAAATCAGCGGAATTTTAACTAATGATGATTATCAAATGGTTTTTGTCGACACGCCGGGTTTTCATAAATCAAAAACGAAATTGGGAAATTATATGGTGAAATCAGTTGATTCGGCGCTTAACGATGTCGATATAGTGCTTTTTTTGATAGAGCCAAATGATAAAATTTCGGATTTGGATTTGGAAATTATAGAAAAATTAAAACAGATTGAATCGAATATTTTTCTAATTATCAATAAAATCGATACCGTAGAAAAATCAAGGGTTTTTGAGATGATTGCGGAATATAAAGATCTCATGGATTTTAAAGAAATTATTCCGATTTCGGCATTTAAAAACCAAAATTTGGATTCATTATTAAAAGAAATGCGAAGATATTTGAAGCCGGGTCCAAAATATTTTCCGGAAAATATGATTACCGACCAGCCGGAGCGAAAAATTGTTTCTGAAATTATCAGAGAGAAAATTTTGCATATAATGAAAGACGAAATTCCCCATGGCATAGCTGTAGAAATTATGTCTATGAAAAAACGGGATGACAAGGATTTAATTGATATTGAGGCAACGGTTTATTGTGAAAAAGATTCACATAAAGGTATGATAATCGGCAAAAAAGGCGCAGTGCTGAAAGAAATCGGAATACGTTCCAGATACGAAAGCGAAAGGCTTTTGGGAACAGCAATAAATTTAAAGCTTTGGGTGCGTGTGAAAAAAGACTGGAGAGACAGCGATTTTTATTTAAAGAATTTTGGTTACGACAATAAAAATATATAAAAAATATGCCCAGAGACGGAATCGAACCGCCGACACGAGGATTTTCAGTCCTCTGCTCTACCGACTGAGCTATCTGGGCAAATACTATATGGATTATATAGTAAATCTTCGGCCCTGTCAAGCAAATTTGCAAAATTTCCGCACATAAAAAGATTTCAAAAATTTTAACAATTATAACAAAAATATTACAAAATGTTGAATTTTTTGTTTACTTGGGATATAATTCATTTATAATTTTTGGCAGGCAGAAAAATAAAGAAATGCCTGCTATTTGTGGAGGTTATGAATTGAAAAAGTATTTGTTATTTGTCATTATCTTGTTTTTTATGCGGACGAAAGTTTTTGCAGAGGAAAAAGTTTTGCTTGATGTTCCGGCTTTTGACCAAAGAGAAATGGGTTTGCCGACCGGCTGCGAAATTGTTTCGGTCGGAATGATTCTGAATTATACAAATGAAGTCAATATATCCGATTTGGTTAAAGAAATGCCGCGCTCACATAATCCGAATCTCGGCTACCGCGGTTCACCGTACAGCTACGATGGTTTTACGATTTTTCCGCAAGCACTGGTCGGGATTGTTGAAAAATATGCCGGTTCGGCGATTGACTTGTCGGGTTGTTCGATTGAAGACCTAAAAGCGCAGATTGGATTCGGTGTTCCGATTGCCGCTTGGGTTAATGGTTTGGGGTTCAATGTTCATTGTATAGCTTTGACAGGTTTTGACAAGAGCGGATTTTTTTATAATGACCCTTGGACCGGCGAAAAAAATGTACATATAGGTTTTGATTATTTTTATAGGATTTGGAACAAAACGATTTACGACGAAATTGACGGCACACCGTACAGCACCCGAAAAGCGCTGAGTTATGCTAAAAAAACTGAGACAAGTCCTGAATTGAGTGTGCCGAAAGACGAAATTTATCTTCCCGAAAAAAATATTGATGTAATCTTAAGTCCGGAAGTTTCAAGTAAAAACACAGAAATTAAATATATTCGATTAAACAAAAATTAATAAATGCAGATTTACCGGCTTTCTGGTTTTTCTCGATTTTGTATTTAAAAAATATAAAAGCGGTTTGACTTTTAGTGTATAAATATTTTGCTAAAATATGATATCGACAAAGCTCAAAAGGTCTTTAGAAATGGGGGAAAATATGAAAAAAATATTTTTATTGTTAATTACTGTTTTTGTATTATTATTTTCTTGTGCGTATGACTTTGCAGACGAAGCAAAAATGAAATCACAAATCCTAAAACATTTTAGAGATATAAAAAACGGTACTCAATCGAAGAAATTTAAAGTATTGATTGATGCGGGTCATCAAAGAAAAGGAAATAACGAAAAAGAGTCCGTCGGCCCTGGCTCCGGTGAAACAAAAGCAAAAGTTTCTTCGGGAACGGTTGGCGTTGCTACCGGAAAAAATGAATATGTTCTTAATCTCGAGGTTGCCTTAAAACTGCAAAAAAAATTACAAGATAATAATTATGAAGTAATTATGGTACGCGAAACTCATGACGTTAATATCAGCAATAAAGAGCGTGCAACTATGGCCAATGATGCAAATGTTGACATGGTTATCCGAATACACGCCGACGGCTCGGAAAATTCTTCTGTCAGCGGATACAGTGTTTTAATCCCGGGCAGTGATTATATCAAGGATAAACAATTGTTAAGCAATAGCCGGAAATTCGCCGAAATTACAGACGCTCAATTAAAAAAATTAACCGGGCAAAAATCACGTGGAGTAATTGTCAGGAACGATTTAACGGGATTTAATTGGCTGAAAGTTCCGGGGATACTTATAGAAATGGGATATATGTCAAACGCAAACGAAGATAAATTGATGTCTGATTCTAATCATCAAGATAAAATCGTGAATGCAATTTTTAATGCTTTGGAAGAATATCGAAAATAAATAAAATAAACCCGAAAAAGAGTATAATTTTTCGGGTTTATTTTATGGGATTTAATTTATATCGCTGTAGTTTTTATTTATCATGTCATTAAGCTTAATTTCGGGATGATGATATCTTTTGCGTTTAATTGTTTCACTGCCGTATTGTATTGCGGATTGAGGACAGAAATTTATGCATGCACTGCAAAATTCGCAGTGGCCCTGCCACACAGGGCGGTTATCAAGCAATTTGATATTTTGAACCGGACAAACTCTCGTGCATATTGCGCATCCATTGCAATTATCTTCCGAAAAAAAATCTTTATCTATTAATTCTATATTTTCGTAAAGTTTGTTTAGCGCAATTTTAATCCAATTTACGTTATTATGTCTCATATTTAAGATATTTTCGGAAACCCTCTCAAGCTCCGATTCTGCTTTTTTCAATTGTTTTTGTACATTATCCGTGAGAGGAACATCATATTTCATAACAAAATTTCCGGTAAATCTAATGACCTTTCCATAAGATAACGAGTTTCCTTTTTTCTTCAGCAATTCATTTAGAGATGTTAAAACGCCTCTGCAAATGATTTCTGCTCCTCCCGATGTAACGACAGCAAAGCAATAAATATCCGGATTTATTTTCAAATTTTCGATAAAATTATTTACTAATCTTGGGAGCATGCCATAATATACAGGAAAAACGAAACCGATTCTTGAAATATCGCCGGAATTTAGGTTTATATTTGGTGCGTTTGACATCGGATACAATTCGGCATTTTCAATTTTGCTGCATAATTTTCTGGCCGCTGTCAGAGAATTGCCTGTTGCAGAAAAATAAAAAATAATATTTCTGTCGTTCGTGTTCTTTTCATTTTGAATTTTTTTAGAAAGCGATATTTTTCTGTTGACAAGAAAAATAGAAAATATGATGAGCACGATTGTAAAAGGGTCGCTCAATAAATAAGCAATCCAATATATTGTTTTAAAATCCAAATATAAAACGCCCAGAAGTTTTGATATGGTTTTGATTATCAATGCGAAAAGCCACATCAAATTTAAAGAAATAAATTCACTTTCGGGGATATTCTCGATTTGCTTGATTTTAAATGGCTTTGCAACAAAATGAAAAATGCTCTTTTTTTGTATGGTCAAAACTAACGCAAAGACTGCCAAAATACAATTGCTGATTAACGGTGTAATAAAATAATATTTATCATTTCCGGTGAAATATATTGCAATAAAAGAAATTGCCATACCAAGTATGCCGACCAGCTGAGAATTTGAAGGTTTTTTTGTTTTAATAAAAGTAATCAGAAAAATAAACACGGAAATTGAGCCGGTTATAATAATAGCCGGTAAAATACCGAATAAAGAATAACAAATAAAAAATAAAATAGTGGGTAAAAATAGATGAGCTAACTGTTTGACTAAATTTCTATCCATAAAATTCACCTCGATTATTGTAATTCTGCAAAATAACAAACATCCGCTAAAATAAAATCTTGTTAATAAATACGTTTAAACTTTTTGTAAGTTACCGATTTGGTTTTTTTATGGAACATTTTCGCTAAAAAATCGTAAATTTATATATAGATTGAATCTGCAGTATAAATAAACGATACAGAACGGAGGTCTGAATGTCATGATGTTAAAAAAATTATTGTTCTGCACAATTTTTATTTTGATTATATTTCCGTCAGCTCTTTTCGCTAATTCGGCTGAACCGCCCGGAATGACGGTTGTTGTTCCTTTTCCGCCCGAGGATTTGAAACTGTCTCTGCGCCTTGAAGATGGCCAGAGGGAGGAGGCTGTTCGGCTTACTAAGGATACAAAACTTTGGGAAGCGTATTACCGTTTTTATTATCATTTATTATCAGAAAGAAGAGAATTTTATAAAGTAATTCTCGTTGTTGAATCTGCGGAAAAGTCTTTTGAATGTCAACTGCCTATATCAATGGCAAGCGGATATAATAATTTAGTGACGCTGGATTATGAAAATGAAAAAGTAGAAGAGGGAAGTTCGCCGGTTCGAGCGGCAATATTGATTGCTTTGAGAGTAGTTTTAACTTTGCTGATAGAAGGAATTATCTTCTTTGCATTCGGATACAGAAAAAGAAACAGCTGGATAATATTTTTTGTTATCAATTTAATAACTCAAGGTTTTTTGAATTTTTCCATCATCGGGCCGCTTTTAAGCTATTATTGGTTTATGGGATTCTTATTCCTAGAAATTATTATTTTTATAGCAGAAGCAATTTCTTATTCTTCTTTATTGAAGGAACATAAAAAGAGTCGTGCAATTGTTTACGCTTTGACATCAAATTTTGTAAGCCTTGTTTTGGGCGGAATCTTGATTTCAATTTTACCTGTATAAAATATTTTTTAAGAAAGCAAGTGATGAAATGGAGCTTTTCAAATACCCAAGAACACCACATATTGCAGGCTCAAAGCTTCAAAAAGGAGATGAGGACTTAAATATTATACCTTTTGAGGATATTCGAAATAAATTTTTAGTGATAGAAGAAAAAATCGATGGAGCAAATTGCGGAATATCTTTTGATGAAAACGGAAATATTAAATTGCAAAGCAGGGGACATTTTCTGACGGGAGGCTATCGCGAGCGGCACTTTAATATGTTTAAAACATGGGCTTTGACATATAGAAATCAATTATTTTCGCTTTTAGGTCAGCGGTATATTTTATATGGAGAATGGCTTTATGCGAAACACACGGTTTTTTATGATAAGCTACCCCATTATTTTTTCGAATTCGATATTTTGGATTTACAAAAAAATTCGTTTTTATCAACAAAACAGAGAAAAGAATTATTAGCCGGTTTTCCGTTTATAATATCTGTACCGGTTCTAAAAGATGGTTTTTTGAATGATTCCGTAGAATTGAATTCTTATATCAGAAAATCTTTATTTAAGTCGGAAAATTGGATGGAAAACCTCAGGAATGTATGCAAAAAAGAAAATATTGATTATGAAAAAATTCTTGCTCAGACAGATTTATCAGACTTATCAGAAGGACTGTATATTAAGTGGGAAGAGGATGGAATTGTTAAAGGGCGTTATAAATTTGTCAGAAAGGAATTTACAGCACAGATATTGTCAAACGACAGCCATTGGCTTGACAGACCTATTGTACCGAATTTGCTTGAAAATGGTGAAATGCAATGGATATAATAAACGAAATTTTGGCATACGAATTTTATGATTGGAAACAAAAACTAAGGCAAACTCCTCAAAACCCAAATTACCATGCGGAAGGCGATGTTCTGACACATACGATTTCAGTAATGGAAAATTTGCTTGCCGATAATGAATATAATATTTTAAATGAGAGCGAACGAAAAATTCTGCTTTATGCTGCATTGCTTCATGATATTGCAAAGCCTTTTTGCACAAAAGAAGAAAACGGTGAAATTGTATCGCCGAACCACGCTGTTAAAGGGAGTATTGAAGCGAGGAAACTTATTTATAAATATAATTTTATGGAAGAAGTTTTGGGAAAACTCTCTTTTGAAGAACGCGAAAATATCTGTTCGCTAATCCAATATCACGGATTGCCGATTTTTTTCATCGGAAAACATAACCCTGAGAGAAAGATTATAAAAGCTTCATTGGAAATAAATCTCTCTCATTTGTCTATTTTGGCTAAGGCTGACGCACTCGGACGCAAAAGCAAAAGCGTTCAGCACTTACTGGAGAATATCGAGCTTTTTAAATTAGCCTGCGAAGAGCTTGATTGCATGAATAAACCCAGAACTTTTCCGAGCGATAAAAGCCGGCTTCTTTATTTTAAAAACAATGATCAGTATTTGTATTATAAAGCGTTTGAGGAAGCGTCTTTTACAGTTTATTTAATGTCAGGGATTCCGGCTTCCGGCAAAGATACCTATATCAAAAATTTTCTAGGCAATTATCCTGTTATTTCACTAGACGATATTCGTAGAAAAAATAAGATATCTCCGTCGGATAATCAAGGTGCAATAGTTCAAGAAGCTAGAAAAGCTGCTAAGCGGTATTTGGCAAAAAAGTCGAGTTTTGTTTGGAACGCAACGAATATTTCACTTTCTATGCGTACGCCTCTTATTGATTTGTTTTTGGACTATGGCGCGGATATTAAAATTATTTATTGTGAAGCTCCGCTCGAGAATGCGCTGAATAGAAATGAAAACAGAAATGAATTTGTTCCAATGCTTGCGGTAGACAGAATGATTGATAAGCTTGAAGTCCCTAAAATATGGGAAGCTAATGATGTTGTATACAATGTATAAAAGTCTGCCTAATATTTATAAATATTAAGCAGACTTTAAAACTACTGCATATTTTTCCCGATTCTAAATTTATATTTCAATATAAACACAAATCCTATTATTGCGATTATAGCAGTCCAATCAGATTCGCTCATCATAACAGAAGGAGTTTCGAAACTGCCGCCGCTTAAGAATTTATCTTGAAGTTCGAGTAGCATGTCTTCCTGTTCCTTTGTTTCCATAACCATAAAAGCGGTATTTTTAGTCAATATTCTTTGTTTCATAGATTCTTTTATTTGTGAAATTTGTTCATCGTTTGTGCCTGCGGTATAGGAGTTTTTTTGTAATATAAACGCTCTTTTATATCTATCGCCCTCAATTTCTGATAATTTGGGATTTATAAAAATGGTTTCGCTTTTGCCGTCATCTTTTAGGGCTAAGCCTTGATAATCCAACGCATTATTGAAAAGCGGCTGATTTACATTTTGGAGCATTTCCGAATCGAATAAATTATACGGAGTCAGCGACGAATCAACATTCAGCCGATAAGAGTATTCACTTTCAGGGAAATTATTGAAACGCTGAGTTCTGGTATACGGTACAGAGCGGTTTATATTTTGCGTAACCATAATCATAACCGGAAAATATCCTTCGGGAACAGAATTCAAAATCATATCCATTGCATAAGCGGTGTTAAAACCGCCTTTTGGAACAGTCGGAGAAGTTGTATTTTCTAAATCCGTCACTTCCGCGGCTTGATATGATACCGCATAATATTTAACATCCGTTAAATTTTTTTCTTTGGCATGTTTTTTCGCCAATTCGAAATTTTCCTTATATCCGCTATTTTCTCCGGCATCCATCAAAAAGTAATAAAGAGGTTTTCGCTGAATAGAGTTCAATGTTTTTTTGTAATTCGCCGGAATAAAATGCACACCGCTGATTTGCGTCGGCGAATCTGAAAAATGTTCCGCCTCTAAAGTAATAGTCTGACCGTCAATTTCCAAGGTCTCATTTTGACTATACATTATTTGAAAGCCTGTTCTTCGCACTTCCATATCAAAAAAAGGAAAAACTCTAAGTGCGATTGTATTATCGTTATCATAATAAATAATTCCGGGGTCTTTCGGGGTTCGTATAATGCTTTCATAAGCCACTTGAGCGGCTCTTTTGTCCGTCATTATTCCACGCTTTTTTTCAGAGCCGACGTAAAGATAATAATCAACAATAAAACAACCGTCGGGGAGTTTAAATTTCGTGCTGTATTCATTAGGCGCTTCGTAGCTTGTTTTATCTATTGCCAAATCAACCCATGCTTTGTAGGTTTTACTTTCGGGGTCGTATTCTGTAGAGCTTACAGAAAGTTTTGTTCGGAAACCCGTATTAACTTCTGCGTCGGCAGGCAAATTTTCAAATACGCTTACAATATCCTCCGGCATAAATATTTTCTGGAGCGATTCTACAGTTCCTTCGGTAAAATACATATTATCAAGAGCAATACTTCGATATGCCGTAGAAATAATCGGAGTTCCCGGCAAAAATGTCAGACCTTGTCTTTCACGCGACGATACAAGCGTTTCTTCGATTTCTGAAATTGAATAGCCGAGTCTTCTTAAATCGACTTTTGCCTGCTGTTTAGAATCATGATTAACATAGGCCATGGCTCTGTTGAAATTTATTCGGTCAATACTAAAATTAATCATTAAAATTGCCGGTAAAGTGAATATTCCCGCAACAATCAATCTGACTAAAATTTTTTTAGAATATATAGATTTTAGAATTTTATAATCTTCATAGATTTGCTTTGTTTGAACAATAAATATAAGTATCGGAACATAAACAAGCAGACCCATACCCCAAAATATTGCTCCGATAAAAGCATACGGCATATAAGGAAGAAAGATTAATGCAAAATAAAAAATGTAAATTAGGCCGGCTGTTCTTAAGAAAAACACAGTTTTTTTGTATTTAATTTTGTTAATGTCGACTAAAAGAAGCAAGCCGTTTGCCGCCGCAATAATATAAAAATATACGTTTGTAAAATTTCCTAATAGCCGCCAAAATGTGAAATTGTTCACGTAAAGTCCGACCTGCGGCAAAATCACAGCGAGAATAAAGAGAAATATCCGATATTTTTTTGAAGAAGCTTCTAAGGTAATACTTTCGGGGCTTTGAGTTTGCGAGGTTATATTTTCGGAATTTTGAGTCTGGATTTCTTTTTTATTTTTATGCAGCAGCATATAAATAAGTTTGGATAAAAGAAAAAGAAAAATACAAAACAATCCCACAGCAAATACAATACTGATATCTCCAATTGTATAATAAGAAGACAGTAAAAGATAAATAGCAAAAGGCAATATTAAGCATAGAATTATCATTGCGGAATTATCTTTATTGTTTGAATTCGTTTGTTTTATAATCGCCAAAGAAAGATAAATCAATGAAATCAAATTTAAGAGCAAATATAATGTTTCGGGAGAAATTACGGAGGAACTCGAAAATTGTTGGAAAATCAATATTGTGGCGCACGAAAACAAAACTATGAACGATATTAAAAATGCGTACAAAGCCTTAATTGAAATTTTTTCGCTTTTAGAATTTCTTATATAATAAAGCACGATTTCCAGATTTAATGTAAATTGTAAAGCAAAAATAATTATAAGCGGCAAATTCAGAGGTTCTTTTATTTTAGAAAATACTATGGCCAAGATAATTGCCATTATGCTTTGCGGGATAGTTATAAAATATAATAATTTTTTCGGGCTATCTATATTATTCAACGTTAAGTCCTCCCTTGTATCGATTTAAAAAAGCGAATATTAATAAAGCTGTTCCAAAATAAATTACAAGCGATAAAATGGTATGTATCAGCTTAAAATCCGGCATAGTGCAAAAAGGAATACTTGCGGCGATTCTTATCATTGTAATTACATATGACAATAAAAGCGACAACAGGGCAAAATTTAAAAGCATAAATATTTTTTTTAAAAAACCATTGTATCTGTCTAGGCAAAGAATGCTGATTATCGAAAATATACAAACAAAAAGTTTTGAGCCAAGGCAGTCCCGGCCGATTACAAATAAATTATTAGTTTCAGAATATCCTATATCTTGAATAAAATAAAAACGCATTTGATACAGCAATTGTAAAAAAGTAATATGTGGTTTTAGGGTGATTTCGATATTTTGACTTAAAAGCCGGTATATAAAAAACACCAGCGAAAAAGCAAAAAGATAAATTGGAATTTCCTTTGTTTTAAAAAGCTTAATCATTTCAAATCACCCGACCTTTATAATGAAATATACGAGCGGAAATTACATTCGATTGTTTTTCCAAAGTATTTTTCATATCTGAATTAATTATACCATCCGCAACAAGATAAAATGCTGTGTATTTTGGAAAAATTTAAAATTATCTGGTAAATATTTTTTTAATAGTATAATATATGTAGAGGCTGTCTATTGTTTTAAGCGAAATCGCAAATTTAAACGCGGAGGACTTATGAAGAATATTATTGAAGTGAAAGACTTTACGAAAAAATACGGTAAATTTACGGCGGTTGACAATATTTCTTTCGAGGTTGAGGAAGGAAGTATTTTTTCGTTTCTTGGGCCAAACGGAGCCGGAAAAAGTACAACGATTAACACGCTATGTACTATTTTTGAAAAAACATCGGGAATTTTAAAAATTGACGGAAAAGACGTTGCGAATCAAAAAAATGAAGTTAGAGAAGTTATCGGCGTTGTTTTTCAGGATCCGACGCTCGATACAAAAATGACAGTTTACGAAAATCTTAAAATGCATTGTATTTTTTATAATATTGATAGAACGAAAATCGAGGAACGAATTGATTTTGTATTGGAAATCGTCGATTTGAAGGACAGGAAAAAAGCAATAGCGGGAAGTTTATCCGGAGGAATGAAAAGACGGCTTGAGATTGCGCGCGGACTTCTGCATCTTCCGAAATTGTTGTTTTTGGATGAGCCGACCACTGGGCTTGACCCGCAAACTCGAACGCATATTTGGGATTATATTTTGAAACTTCAAAAAGAGAAGAATATCACGATTTTTCTTACAACGCATTATATGGACGAAGCCGAAATTTCAAACAAAGTCGCAATTATGGACGGCGGAAAAATTGTTGCAATGGATACGCCCTATAATTTAAAAAAGCAATATACGAAAGATAAGGCTTATGTTGCCACGAATGATGATGAGAGTTTTGAAAATTTATTGAATGAACATGGATTTGAATACAAGAAAAAAACAGGCTATTATTCGGTGATTATGAAAGATTTAAAAACGTTTTTGGGTATAGTTGAAAAGCAAAAAGACTCTATTTATGAACTTGAAATCAAAAAAGGTACGCTCAATGATGTTTTTCTTGAGATTACCGGAAAAGACATAAGGGGGTAGGATTATGAGAATTATTTACGCGCTTTGGCTTCGTAACCTGCTTACGTTTTCACGAAATAAAGTTCAGTTAATTTTTACAATCGCTTTTCCTTTTTTCTATCTCTATGTTTTTAATTCGATTTTTAGAGCTGAAGGAATCGATAATTCTGTGGAATATATGCTTGCGGGAATAATCATTACCGGAGTTTTTCAAACAGCGCTGACGATTTCTTCTATGACAATCACCGATATTGTATCGGGATTTATGAAAGAAATTCTGGTAAGTCCGGTTAAACGCGTGCATGTTGCGGCCGGACAGATATTATCCGCAGCAACGATTGCGACAATCGGGAATGCTATGGTTTTAATCGTCGGAATGTTTATCGGTGTTAAATTCGATTCAATATTCACGATATTTGCGTCGTTTGGAATAATGATTGTTGTGGGAATTGTATTTTCGGGATTTGGGCTTTTTATAGCCGCCGCGATTAAAAACGCGCAGACTTATCAAATAATCGAAATGGCCGTAACTATGCCGTTTACTTTCCTTTGCGGAGCGTATATACCTTTGAGCATGCTGCCGAAACCACTGCAATTTATTGCGTATTTTAATCCGCTTACTTATACTACCGCTTTTTTCAGGGCTGTGTTTCTGGAAAAAATGTCGCTGCCGCCAGCGCAGCTTGAAGCAGAGCAGATAGCGATCAGAATCGGCGATTTGCTAATAATGCCGTGGATGAGTTTTTTTATAACAATTGTTTTCGGAGTAATTTTTTTGATTCTATCAACGATAGTTTTCACAAAGGTTGATTTTTCAAAGATGAATAGAAATAGATTAAGCGATTCTGATATTTGGAGTTAATAATTGAGACGAGTATAAAAAACGGCGCATTTGCGCCGTTTTTTAGTAAAGCTCTTTCTGTAATTAAATTTTCTTCTGCAATTCAACGCCGTTAAAATAATGTGTAATAATCGCCTCATAGTCATATCCTTGGTCAACCATTCCTTTAACTCCGTTTTGGCTCATCCCGACACCGTGTCCGTTTCCACCACCGTAAAAAATCACCCTGGTCAGCTTGCCGTCTTGGTCTACGTATTTATCGAAAACAAAAAAACTGCTCGGAAGGATTGAATAATTTTCCACAAAATTACCGTCCTGAAGATTGATTACAATTTTTTTCTCCTCAGAAGATTGCGGTTTTATGAGCATCCGGATATTATATTCGGTATAAACCATAATGGTTTCTTTGGTGCCGCTGATTTTTAACTGCATTACATTTCCCGCAGCGCCGCGTTTTATTACTTGAATATTTGTTACATCACCAATATCCGAAACAGCTTTCGTGCGGTAAAAACCGTCCGGCTGCAGGGTTTTTATCAAAGTTGGATTCGCAGAATATCTGTCTTTCAAATTCGCATTTATTGATGCAGAAAGCTCTTTTGCGCTCATTTCGAGATTCCAGCGGAACCAAGGCGAATCTTTTTCATAAGAATTTATTTCGGTATCCTTGAAAAATTTAATTGCATTTTCCTCGACTGTCAAATCACCGTAATCCTTGCCGTCAAATTGTTTTGTGGCGATAAGATACGGATTTGTTTCGCTCGGAAAGAGTTTAGAGGCGCTGTTTGCCCAAACTTCGCCGCTGTTTGCCGTATATCCGGAAGATGTCGAGAAGAAATTCGCGGCAATAACATTATTCTGATAAGTAATGCAAATCGATTTAGTTTGATTTACTGCCGAAATTGATGTTTCGTTTTCGGGAATATTGTTATAAACCTGACAGATTACAGAATCATCAATATTTGCGCCATATTCATGAAATCTATTTTCAAAGAATTGGTTATACGCGTAAGACCTTGCGGCGATAGCTTGAACCATACAAGCTTGCAAACCGTAAGAGGTAGGCATTTCGCTCGGAACAACGGCATATAAATATTCTTCCAAATCAATTTCATTTATAATCAAATAATTAATATCGTCTCTCGAAATTTCTAAAACTCCCCTATAAGCCGGAGATTCATTTTGAGGCCAATTTCTTTTTATAGAATTAATTATTAATTTTGAGTTCTCGTCTTTCGGCTTAATTAAAATTCTTTCGTTTTTAGCGAGATTCACTTTAAAAATTTCTTTTGCTTTGTAATTCGGTGTAGTATTATTTTTTATTACCGAAAAATCTTCATTCGAAGTAATTTCAACATTTTTGTGATAAAGAGATTTAAATCCGGTATCAGAAATCGCAATGCGGATTTTTTCGGGTTTTGGAGTTTTTGTGATTACAGCGGCGTTTATTAAATTATTATCAAGGGAATAATAAGCAATATCCGTACCGACGACTAAATCGGATATATTTTTCCAAAGAACGAGATTATCGGCGGCTGAATAAATTTTCACATCATCGGTAAAATTTTTTATCCCTAGATTTTCCAGTTCAATGGATTTATCTGAGACCTTTTTTATTTTCGCGCTAATCGATTCCTCATAAACTTTTTTTATCTCAGAAGAATCCTCCAAAATCTGCAAATCGCAAATTTTATCTTTTAAATCTCGGCTTTCGTTCGTGATTGGAAATGTCCGTTCAACGCCGCCGGAGAATATTGTAATTTCACTTTCAGTATTTTTAACGACATAAGCGTTTTTTAGAGTCGGATTTTCTTCGCTTATCCCGATAATCGCTATGATCTCGTTATTTTTCACAAGTGCCTTGATTTTTTTATCGATATAATAAGAAACATCCAAGCCTTCATAACTAAAAGCACCTTGATCAGATATTAAATTATAATTTTTCAAATTAGTGTTGTTATCGGGTGAAGCAAGCACAATAAATTCTTTTTCTTCGATTCCAAAAAGCTCTTTGACTTTGTTTCCTGAAACATTTTCGAGCATGGATTTATACAAATCAATCCAAAGTGCATATGAAATTGATTTATTTTTAGTCTCATCAGTAACTTTTATTTTCAATTTATTTTTTTTATCAAAACGATCCAGCAAATCCTGAGCCTGCTGAATTGTCAAAGGTTCGTTAGGATTAAAATAATCGCCGTCACCCATCATATATTTTTGAACCCGCACGGTGTTAATATATTTATCAAACCATTTGCCGGAATCGCTGTCTTTAAAAGAAATTTCACGATCCATCGCTTTTACGGAAGGCAAATCGTTATATGTAAGCGCAACCATTTTTGCGACAATAGCACGTTGCACCGATAGTCTGTCTTCGATTAGAATATTGTTTTCGACTTGCGCTTCCTGCGTGCCTGTTGGGCTTATCACTTCTTGTTTTTGCTCACACGCGCACAAAAGTAGAACTATCGCAGCAATTATTATTTTTTTATTAAAGAACAAATAAATCTCCCCCATATGTCGGCTTGATTTTTACCGTTTATAACAATACTTAATTCTAAAACTAAATATATATAAATTTTGTCAGAATAGAGCAGTTCGATTTTTAAAAATTCGAGTATAGACAAATGCACAAAAATTATTTAATATTATGTATATATAATTTTAATGATTCTTATGATAAACAGATTAATATGATACATTATAAATGCACTAAAAAAACTTAATCTGCTGATAAATTTTTAATTGAAAATAATATTGATTGACAAATTTTGGGGAGGGTATGAAATTGAAAGAGATTTTTAATAGATATAGCGTTAGGGCATATAAAAATATGGAAGTGACGAGAGATAAAACGGAATCTTTATTAAAAGCCGCAATGCAGGCTCCGTCCGCAGCGAATCAACAATCGTTGGAATATATTGTCGTTGAAAATTCGGATGCTCATTTTAAATTATCGAAGGTAAGCCAATATGCCGGTTTTATAAAAAATGCTCCTCTTTTAATTATTGTTTTGGGAAATAAAAATAAAATGCTATTAGAAGATTTTTGGATACAAGACGCTTCCGCCGCCTGTGAAAATATTTTATTGGAAGCCGTTCATTTGGGGCTTGGCGGGGTTTGGATCGGCATTGCGCCGGACGAGGAGAAAATGCAGTTTATCAGAGATATGTATAAATTGCCGGAAAGTGTTTTACCTGCCGCAATAATTTCGATTGGTTATCCGAAAACAGAAGCAGAAGTTAAATCAAAATATGACCCGGATAAAGTTCATTACGATGGATATATAAAGTAATTTGAAAAGTCTCCGGTTTTGCATTAAAAATTTGAATCTTTATAAAGCTACAGATTTTCCTACAAATCCGTAGCTTTTTTAGTGGATTCACGGATAAATAATTCGCATGGAATAATTATTTTTTTTGGCAAAATATCCGGAAATGCGATTATTTCCTGAAGCGTTTCAATCGCGCAATCCGTCATAAATTCCAGAGGTATGCCGACGGTAGTGAGCGGCGGATTTAGAAATTGGGTCATGATAAGATTATTGAATCCGATTACAGAAATATCGTTTGGTATTGAGAATTTATTTTCCGATAATGCGCATATAACTCCGCTGGCCATTGTGTCATTTGCAACAAAGAGTGCTTTGGGCATAAGTGCTTTTGAATTAATAATATTATTTACTATTTTGTAACCTTCTTCGAAAGAAAGCTTTTCTCCTAAAAAAACGTATTCTGGATTAAAAAGATTTTCTTTTAGTAAAATTTCAGTAAAAGAAGAAAGTAAATAATCATCGATTTTTTCTTTTCGGCTATTCAAAATAGTGCCGCCGATAAATCCTATTTGCTTGTGTCCAAGTGAAATCAAATGCTCAAGCGCCAGCGAAATGCCTAGTCTATAATTAGGCAGAACCGAAGCGTATTTTGATTCGAGAGGTGAAGAATCTATAAAAACTATATTTTGGGAAAATTCCCGAATTTTTTCGATATCTTTAGCTGAAAATTTGCCTATAGCAAGAACTCCGTCCAATTTTACATCACAGGTCAATTTATATTCCCCGTCTAAATTTAAAGCTTTTATTGTGTTGATATTGTTAATAGCACATTGTTTTTCAATGGTCATTAATAAATATAAATAATATGGATCGTTAAGCATTTCAAATTCCGAGTACCAATCGATTAAAAGAAAATTTAGTTTGTTACCGTTAGTTTTAGATTTTCTCTGTTTTACTGTTTTATAGTCAAGCTGTTCGGCGGCCTCGAATATTTTTAATTTTGTTTCGTTTGATACATTCAATGTAATATCGTTGTTCAAGACTCTGGAAATCGTTGTTACAGAAAATCCCGTTTCTTTTGAAATCTGATTAAGAGTTGCCATAATTCACCTCTATGTAGATAATCTTATTTTATGATACCATAAAAATAATTTTACTACAATAAAAATAAAAATTTAGTAAAATTATTGAAATATTTTTTATTATGTGATACATTTTAATATAGAGAAGAAAATATTTAATTTTATTAAGGAGAGGGCAAATGTCGCTTAACGATTTAAAAAAGCAATTTTGTGAAATTTTTGGCAATACTGAAGAAATCAGAGTTTTTCATTCTCCGGGGAGAATAAATCTGATTGGTGAGCATATCGACTATAATGGCGGACTTGTTTTTCCGTGCGCCTTATCTTTTGGTACATATGCTTTGGTTTCTAAGCGTAATGACAATATTCTGAATTTGGCAAGCACGAATTTTGAGCAAAAAATTAAAATTGATATTAACTCGATTGCTTACGATGAAGCTCATGATTGGGCAAATTATCCCAAAGGCGTTGTTACTGAAATACTTTCTAAAAATTGTCAGATTTCCGGACTTAATATACTTTACAACGGCAATATCCCGAACGGCTCAGGGCTTTCTTCTTCCGCTTCAATTGAGGTTTTGACCGCTGTGATTTTTAATGAAATATTCGGCTTGAAAATTTCGATGATGGAAATAGTGAAATTATCGCAAAGGGCGGAAAATAATTTTATCGGCGTAATGTGCGGCATTATGGATCAATTCGCCGTTGGTTTCGGAAAAAAAGATAATGCTATTCTTTTGGATTGCAAAAGTTTAGAATATTCTTATGCGGCGGCGGATTTGGGAGATTATAAAATTGTAATTTCGAATACTAAAAAGCCGAGAGCACTGCAGGAAAGCAAATATAACGAACGCCGCAGCGAATGCGAAAAGGCTTTGGAGATTTTGCAGACGAAATTGAATATATCATTTTTATGTGATATTTCAAAAAAAGAATTCGATGAAAATTCGTCTTTAATAAAAGATGAAACTATTTTAAAACGCGCAAAACATGTAGTTTATGAAAACGAACGGGTTAAAGAAGCAGTAAATGCACTGAAGGACAATGATTTAATTTTGTTTGGGAAATTACTTAATGAAAGCCACGAATCCCTGAAAAATTTATATGAAGTGACCGGATTTGAATTGGATACCTTGGCGGAAAATGCACGAAAAACAGATGGCTGTATCGGTGCGAGAATGACCGGCGCGGGATTTGGCGGATGCACGATTTCGATTGTTCATAAAGATAAAATTGACGGATTTATCGAGAATCTTTCAAAAATATATACTGCTGAAACGAGTCTTATAGCCGATTTTTATATAGCAACGATTGGCGACGGTGCAAAAGAGGTGCTGAATGCTTAATAAAAATATAGAAAGATTATTAAAATTTTCGTTGGAGAAAAATTTGGTTGATCCTGAAGATTTGATTATTTCCAGAAATTTGCTTTTGTCGCTTTTGGGAGCGGAAGAGCCGTATTATGAGAATATCGAAAAAGAAGATTTGGATTCGCCGAACGATATCCTCGAAGATATTTTGAATGGGGCTTTTGAAAATGGAATTCTTAAAGAAAACAATACAACGCATAGGGATTTGCTTTCGGCGAAAATCATGGGAATTGTAACGCCGCGGCAATCTGAAATTTGTAATAAATTTTATGAATTATATAATGAATCTCCGGCTTTGGCGACGGATTATTTTTACAAGCTTTGCATAAACAATAATTATATTCAAAAAGCCAGAACTGATAAAAATATTTTTTGGAAAGAAGAAGTTGAGTTTGGCGCATTGGAATTGACAATAAATCTTTCTAAGCCGGAAAAAGACCCGAAGGAAATTGCCGCGGCCAAAAATATTCAATCTAAATCGTATCCAAAATGTCTTTTATGTATTGAAAATGTCGGATATGAAGGAAGGCTGGATTTTCCGGCGCGCCAAAACCACAGAGCCGTTAAATTAATGCTCGATGAAAAATATTATCTGCAATATTCGCCGTATTTGTATTATAACGAGCATTGTATCGTTCTAAATGAAAAACATATTCCAATGAAAATCGATAAACAAATTTTTCAGAGGCTCATGGATTTTATCGGGATTTTTCCGCATTATTTTTTGGGTTCGAATGCCGATTTGCCGATTGTGGGCGGCTCGATTCTTAGCCATGACCATTTTCAAGGCGGAAGATATAATTTTCCGATGGAGTTTGCGAAAAAAATTCAATTGTATAAGCATGAAAAGTTTCCGGATGTAAATATTTCGATTGTTAATTGGCCGCTTTCGACTGTGCGTGTTTCATCTGAAAACGTAAATGACCTTGTAGAAATTACGGATTATATTTTTTTGAACTGGAAAGAATATTCGGACGAAGAACGCGAAATTTTGGCGTACACCGATACAAGGCATAATACCGTAACACCGATTGCCAGAAAAAATGCCGACGGGATTTACGAAATGGATGTTGTTTTACGCAATAACCGCACCAGCGAAGAACATCCTTTGGGAATTTTTCATCCGCATGCAGATTTGCACCATATTAAAAAAGAAAATATCGGCTTGATAGAAGTTATGGGATTGGCGATTTTGCCGGCACGTATAAAAGACGAATCTCAGGAAATTAAACAAATCCTTATGGGTGAAAAATATATTCCTCAAGAAAAAGAGCTTTTGGATAAACATGATAGCTGGATAAAATTCTTAATCGAAAAATACGGACAAAACAATGATGAGAATACAGCGGAAATTATTTTGAAAAAAGAAATCGGCGATAAATTCAAACGAGTTTTGGAAGATTCGGGAGTTTTCAAATTAGATGAAAACGGATTAAACGGATTTAAAAAATTCATGAAAGAATTGAAATTTATAGAGATTAATTAAAAAAAGTTCAGCGGTTTAGCGTATGAAAACCTAAACCGCTGAATGTTTTATTCCCATGTACGTAATTGATTCAATTCAAAAGTCCATTCGGGCGTACGGAAATTTCCGTCGAAATTATCAAAATACCACGGTGAATTTTTTTCGGCTCCGTTCAAAATCTGGATATCCTGCGCCGGCATATAAGATTGTGCAATAATAAAAGCTTTTTCTCCGGTTTCGTTTACCGCCATATCAACAACAATAACACAATGTCCCGGCGAACCGCCGATTATAAAAACATCACCGATCGAAATTTCGCTGATATCTTTCGGCACAAGCTCTTCCTCTAAAGAAAGTGTGCTTGAATAAGCATAAACTATATCCAAATATTTTTGGAAACTCTCATAGCTTGAATTATTAGCTGAATTTTCATACCACTCCGCAGAATTTTCGCTGACCGAAATTCCATATCCGTTTGACCATTTGGAGAATTCAGCCTTAAAGCCGTTTACGAAATTAAAAGCAATATTTTCATATTCGCCTTTTGCGTAAAAATATTCTGCTCTCAGGCGCATCACCGCATCGGCGCATTGCTGCAAATCACGCTCGCCCAGCGGATAATCAACAACAGCGCAATACGTATTTCGAGTTTTCTCACGTCCGTCATAATATAAAACTTTAGAGCCGTCCGGTTTTAGCGGAAGGTTTTGCAGAAAATATTCAAAACTGCCCTCTGCGCTCTCTATTCTCTTAAAATCGTCGGGCAAACGAAAACGTTCTTTTAAAACTTGTCCCTCCGGCAAAATATACGAAACTTCTTTGATTTCTTCGGATTCTTTTGCTTCTTCGGTGCTTTGGGGAGTTGTTTCGGCAGACGGTGCGCTTTCTTTTATTTCAAGGGTTTTTTGAGTTTCTGTTTTGACTTCGGCGGCCGAACATCCCACAAATATTATCATAAGCAATAGGTAAATCTTTTTCAAAATTATTGCCTCCAAAAAAACCGTTGCACATTATAAAAATGCATAACGGTTCAACTCATAAATCAATTTTCTATATAGTCAAATACCAATCTATCTGTAAAATTTTTCAATGTGAAATCTATAATTTCAACATGTTTTGGATGAGTCATATAGATATTCAGTGATTGCTCGTCTTTAAAAAGAGACGATAAAACGATATCACGATCACAAGAACCGAGTTTTTTAACATACACATTCAGTTCTATAATACCATCCAGATATTTTTTCAAATTATTCAAATCTGCTTTGAATTTCTCGATAACTTCGGATTTATCATCTATGTCGGCATTAAAATTCCAAACAACGATATGCCTAATCATCGGTTGCCCCCTTTTTTATTCACAGTATTCGTTTACAGAATTTAAAATCATTTCCTTTAGTAAATCTTTATCATATCTTCCCGGATTAACCTCAAGCTCCAGATCCTCCAGCTCATCTTCATAAGTCAGATATGTCACGGAAAAATCCACGGTTAAATCACTTTCGAATTCTATTTCGCCTTCAATAGCCCATGAATCGTCATTTCGATCCACAGAAAAAATATTAATATCATTAATTTGTACCATATTATCTCCTCCTACAAAAGCCATGCCTACGCCGGAAAGCGGCAAAGCCAAGATAAATATATCATTATACTATTTTTATTCTCTATGATTTATATAGATATATGTCTGCAAAAAGCATAAGTTGACTATTTTTTTTTCTTTTTTACCGAAAAACCAAATTTGCCGATATTTTTACCGAGCGCGTAATACGAACCGCTCGAATAACAAATTGGGTTTGCTTTTTCTAGGTGAAAAGAATTGTTTGTGTCTATATATTTATCGTCAACTTGTACAGAAACAACATCAGCTAAAAACATATGGTGAGAACCGAGTTCGATAATTTTTTCTACTTTGCATTCGATGTTAATAGGAGACTCGCCAATAATAGGAGCGTTTATTTTTGTTGCCGATAAGGGTGTTAAATTCAAATGCTCAAACTTATTAATCTTTTTTCCGGTTCTGACACCGCAAAAATCGGTTTTTCGCGCAAGCTCTACAGTTGTAAGATTAATAACAAACTCACGGTATTTTTTTATTATTTCGTAGGAATATCTTTCAGGTCTCAGTGAGATATATGTTTTTGGCGGGTTTGTGTTTACGGTGCCTGTCCACGAAATGGTTATTATATTAAAATCTTTTTTGTTTTTGAAATCGCCGCAAGATACCATTACGGCGGGGACAGGATATAAAACAGTGCCCGGTTTCCAAATAGTTTTTGACATTTTGAATCCCCTTTGGGTTTTTGATTTAGTTTTAACATAAGGCGAAATTTTATTGATTGATTGTAGTATTACTATATATTATCATAAAATATATTCTATTTTTTGTAAAGAAGAAAACGAGATATTGTAAAATTTTGTATTGATAAAAAAACGAATATGAAATTCAATATTGGAAAGGATCAAACCGATATATTGAAAAAAATAAAAACAAAGTAATACTATTTTCATTTTGATAAGTAGAAAAAATTTTTCACAGCGGAGCGTTTCGTGCATGTTTCTAGCGCGAAATGAAATATTTTTTTCTATCCTTTATAATGAAAATAGTATAATATATATTGTAAAATCAAAATTCTATGATTAAGGATGTTTTTTTTGGAATATTTTTTTGAGCGAATGAAGAAAATACTCGGCAATGATTTTGATGAATTTGTTTCATCTTTTCAAAAAGAAAAAAATAACGGCTTGCGCGCGAATATTTTAAAAACAAATTTAGATGAATTAATGGAGATTTTAAAAATAGATTTTGAAAAAATACCGTATTGCAAAGACGGAGCGATATACAGAAATGCTAAGATTTCGAAATCTCCTTATTATTATGCAGGTCTGTTTTATTTGCAAGAGGCTTCTGCGATGCTTCCGGCCTCTGTAATGCAGATAAACAGCGGCGATTTAGTTTTGGATTTATGCGCCGCGCCCGGCGGTAAAACGACTTATCTTGGTTCAAAGCTCTCCAATACGGGGATTTTGGTCAGCAATGATATTTCTGCGAGCCGCGCAAAAGCCATAATAAAAAATATTGAGCTTTTCGGAATAAAAAACGCCGTTGTTACTTCTGAAACGCCGAAAAAACTTTCTGATAAATTCGGAAATACATTCAATAAAATTTTAGTGGATGCGCCTTGTTCCGGCGAGGGAATGTTAAAATCAAACAAAGAAGTTTTGAAATCATATAACAATGAAAGCAACAAATATTATTCCGAAATCCAAAAAGAGATATTAAAATACGCAAGGCTTATGCTAGCGGACGGCGGCGAAATTTTATATTCGACCTGTACTTTTTCGCCAATCGAAAACGAATTTGTCATTAAAGATTTTTTGGATAATAATCCGGATTTTGAATTGATTAAATTAGCGTATGACGATTTGAAAATATCGAGAGGAATCGATATCGGAGACGAAAGGCTTTTGGACTGCGGCAGAATTTGGCCTCATAAATCTGTTGGCGAAGGGCATTTTGTGGCTTATATGAAACAGAAATCCGAGCCGAAAAAAATAAATCTCGATTTTATAAAAACTAAAGCACCGAAAAATATTGATATTTATTATGAGTTTGCAGAAAAAAATTTCTGCAATACAAATTTTGATAATCTTAATTTGATTGATAATAAACTTTATTCGTTCTGCGATAATATGCCGGATTTTTCGGGAATCAGGGTTTTGCGCGGTGATTTTTGCTTAGGCGAAATAAAGACTAAGCGTTTCGAACCATCTCAAGCTTTGGCTATGTCACTAAAAACGGAGGAGTTCAAAAATATTGTCGAATTAAGCGAAACCGATGCTTTGCGTTATCTGGAAGGCGAATCCTTTGAAGTTTCGGCAAATGAAGGCTATAATTTAGTTTGTATAAAAAAATTTCCGCTTGGTTTCGGAAAAGTAATAGATGGAAGATTAAAAAATAAGTATTCGAAAAGTTGGAGAATTTAGAATGGAAAATACGGGTTTTTTCCCTGTAAATATGCAAGATTTAAGAAATAGAAATATTAAAGAATTGGATTTTATAATTGTTTCGGGCGACGCTTATGTTGACCATCCGTCTTTTGGAGTGTGCATAATTGGAAAAGTTCTTGAAGAAGCCGGTTATACGGTCGGAATAATTCCTCAACCGGATTGGAAAAATCTAAAATCCTTTTCAGTTTTGGGCAGGCCGCGCTTGGGATTTTTGATTTCCGCAGGAAATATTGACAGCATGGTAAATCATTACACGGTTGCAAAAAAGCCAAGAACCAAAGATTATTATACACCCGGCTCTGTCATGGGCAAGCGTCCGGATCGCGCTACGATTGTTTATTGCAATAAAATTCGTGAAGTTTTCGGAAAAATTCCGATAATTATAGGCGGAATTGAAGCCAGTTTGCGGCGATTGGCGCATTATGATTATTGGGATAACAAAATCAGAAAATCGATTTTAATAGATTCCTCTGCGGATTTATTGGTATACGGAATGGGCGAAAATCAAATAGTTGAAATTGCCGATTCTTTAAATTCGGGGCTGGATATTTCTGAAATCACTTTTATAAAAGGTACGCTTTATAAAACAAAGACTCTTGAAAATTTATACGACTACATAAGCTTGCCGAGCTTTAAAGAAGTTTCGACCGACAAAAATAAATTCAGCGAATCTTTTTTGATTCAATATAAAAATACCGACCATATCAATTCCAAAACTCTTGTTGAGCCGAATAATGATTTTTTTATTGTGCAGAATACAGCAGCGAATCCGCTGACACGCGGCGAGCTGGATCGGGTTTATGCATTGGATTATATGCGGAAATATCATCCGATGTATGAAAAATCGGGCGGAATAGCCGCTATTGAGGAAGTCAAATTCAGTATAATATCTAACCGCGGCTGTTTTGGCAATTGTAATTTTTGTGCGCTTGCATATCATCAAGGCAGAGTTTTGCAGTCAAGGTCACATCAATCTATCATTGAAGAAGCTAAAAAAATTACCGGAGACAAAGATTTTAAAGGATATATACATGATGTCGGTGGCCCTACCGCTAATTTCAGGGAACAATCTTGTGCAAAACAAATGGAAAAAGGAGTTTGTAAAGACAAGCAATGTTTATTTCCGAAACCATGCAAAAATTTAAATATAACTCATAAAGATTATTTGGCTTTGCTGAAAAAATTACGGGAATTACCGAAAGTAAAAAAAGTCTTTATTCGTTCGGGAATCAGATTTGATTATCTTATGGCTGATAAAAATAATTCTGAATTTTTTAATGATTTATGTGAGCATCATATTTCGGGTCAGCTCAAGGTTGCGCCGGAACATATTTGTGATGATGTTTTGGAATCTATGGGAAAGGCAAACAACAGCGTTTTCAACCGCTTTTATGATAAATTTTATGAAATCAATAAAAAATTGAATAAGAAACAGTTTTTAGTTCCGTATTTAATGTCAAGCCATCCGGGTTCGGATATAAATTCGGCTATTGAATTGGCACTTTATTTACACAAAAAAGGAATTACGCCCGAACAGGTTCAGGATTTTTATCCGACTCCGGGAACATTATCGACCTGCATGTATTACACGGAAATTAATCCGCTTACGAACAAAAAAATTTTTGTAGAAAAAAATCCTTATAAAAAAGCAATTCAAAGAGCTTTAATGCAATATAAACTTCCGCAGAATTATGAACTTGTTTTGGAAGGTTTAAAAATGGCAAACCGTGAGGATTTAATCGGGTTTTCTGAAAAATGCTTGATAAAACCCAGAAAAATAAATAAAAAGGGGAAAAGAAAATGAAATATAAAAGCACCAGAGGAAGCAAGGAATATAAAACATCATGTGAGGCTATTATTAAAGGGATCGCGGAGGATGGAGGACTTTATGTTCCGGAATCCATGCCGAAATTGGAAAAAGATTTAGCACAGTTAATCGATTTGCCATACAATGATTTGGCTTATGAAATTCTGAAATTATTTCTTACGGATTTTTCCGAGGCCGAACTTAAATATTGTATAGAAAAAGCGTATGATGAAAAATTTGATACCGAAATAATTGCTCCGATTGTTAAAAAAGGCGGGGATTATTTTTTGGAGCTTTTTCATGGCAAGACTTTGGCTTTTAAAGATATGGCGCTTTCGATACATCCGTATTTGCTGAAAACAGCGGCGAAAAAATTAAATTTGGATAAAAAAATCGTGATACTTACGGCGACCAGCGGAGACACCGGCAAAGCCGCTTTGGAAGGCTTTAAAAATATTGAAGATATTTCCGTAATTGTGTTTTATCCGAAAGACGGCGTTTCTGAAATCCAGAAAAAACAAATGACTACAACCGACGGAAATAATACTTTTGTTTTTGGTGTGGATGGAAATTTTGATGATACGCAAACGGCCGTAAAAGAAATTTTTAACGATACCGAACTTACTGAAAAATTTTCTAATAAAGGATATTTATTTTCGTCGGCCAATTCTATCAATATCGGAAGACTTTTGCCGCAAATTGTTTATTATTTCTATGCGTATGCTCAAATGGTCAAAAATAATTATATCGAATTTAACGAAAAAATTAATTTTACAGTTCCGACAGGAAATTTCGGAAATATTTTGGCGGGATATTTCGCAAAACAATTGGGTTTGCCAATAAATAAATTAATTTGTGCTTCAAATAGAAACAAAGTATTGTATGATTTCTTTAAGGATGGCGTTTATGACAAAAACCGTGAATTTTATCTTACATCTTCGCCGTCTATGGACATAATAATTTCCAGCAATCTCGAGCGGCTTATATATTTGCTTTCTGACGAAAACAACACAAAAAATTCATTCGATGATTTAAAACAAAAAGGAAAATATGAATTTAAAGTAAATAACGGGGAATTTGAAACGGAATTTGCTACAGATGAAGAAACCGCCGCTTCTATAAAAGAGCTTTTTGAACAAACTGATTATATTATGGACACACATACTTCAGTGGCTTACACAGCTTATAAAAAATATAAAAATGCAAGCGGCGATAAATCCAAAAACGTAATTTTATCAACAGCAAGCCCGTATAAATTCCCACAGGACGTTTTAGCAGCAATTGATTCGAAATATAAAAATACCGGAACTTTTGAATTATTGGACGAGCTTTCAAAATTATCCGGTGTAAAAATTCCCGAATCGTTGGTCGGTATAGAAAAGAAACCTGACAAATTTATTAATATCACAAAAAGCGATATGAAAAAAGAAATTGAAAAAATTTTTATTTAGAGTATTGTTTTTTACAAAACTGTGATATAATATTACACAAATTTAATTATTGTTAATAGATTCTTAATAATTATTTTTTACGACAAATTATGCCAAAAAATATTTGGTGTATAAAACCGCCCAATTGCATGCTAAAAGCATTTTGAAAGGAGTTTCAAATTAATGAAGTTTACAAAAACGATTGTTGCTGCCGCCGCGCTCGTATTAACTATGACAACATCTGTTTTTGCAGAAGAAAAAACTGCATATATCGAAGCGAATATGCAAAACGGAATACCTATATCGAAAGTTAAGGATTCAGGCGATAAATCCGCCGCAACCGGAAACACTACTGTCAGCTCGTATACAAATTCATTCGGAACGGTTGTGAAAGTTCTATACCTTGACGACCTTGTCAGAATCATGACAAAACTTGACAGCGGAGAAACTGTCGGCTTGAATATTTATCCGCAAACGCCTATTTTTTATTATGATACAAGAGTTTTTTCGGTAAATGAGGGCGACAGGCTTGTTACCGGATACAAAAATTCTGCTGTTATTTCGAAAGGTGAAGGGATTCCAAAACTAATCGATGTTGATGCGGTTTTGGTTATAAATCCAACAACAACATATTCAGCAAGAATCGGAAAATTTGCGAAAAAATCCGAAAGTTCTTTGACAAACGGAGATTTCACAGCTGATTTTGATGAATATACTTTGATATACGATTTGAACGGAAATTTGATATCTAAAGAAACTATTTACAATAAAGATTTGATTGTCGTTTATGAAAATATTTACGGTGCAACTCCGAAATATGTTAAAGCTATTAAAATTATTAACCTTGAGTCACAGAACAATATAACAGCCGAAAAAGTTAAAGCCGCCAATGATTTTGTTAATTCGATTCCGGCGGAACAAACTACTATGAAAGATGGATTGAAATATGTCCGTATTTCTGATTTGGCTTCTAATTTCGGTTATGAATTGACTTGGGATAAATCCGCAAATTCGGCAACACTTGTTAAAGGCAACGACAGATATATTATTTCGATAAAAAACGTCGAGTATTTGCATAACGACAGCCTTTGTTATTTAACAAACGAAGCGTTTTTGAGCGGTGGACGTATGTTTATTGAAGCTAAGTTTGCAGTTAATTTTATTTTAAATTTACCTAATTAATACATGCTCGCAATCAGCGTGACTTTTTTAAAAGTTGCGCTTTTTTTGCGTAATACTAGGGTGTGTTTTGTAAATAAAAGTTGCACAAAATCACCTAATGTGTTAGAAAATATATAAAAACACAATGGGGGAAAATAATCATGGCGAATGCAAAGCGATACGAATTAACTGACAAAGAGTGGGAGAAAGTAAAAGA
>JAVBOA010000043.1:0-3543 GCA_031551135.1 Eubacteriales bacterium
TTAGTAAAACTCATTATTTTATCTTGGGCTTTTTTAAAAGCATTGGCGAATGAACCGTTTAACTTAGCCCCTAATTGAAAGGCTATTTCATAAGATTTTGAAGCCAAGCTATCACCAACCTTATTTCTGTTTATTTTTTTCTGCTATGCCGTTATAAATTTCTATTTCCTCATACAATTCTTCTATAGTCATGTCATAGTAAAATTGCTTTGGTGTATAGGTATTCATTGAAAGCACAGTAATAGTTTCTTTGAGTCTCCTTAATCCTGATCCGCTTCCGCCTTCTCCGCTATCATCAAACTCTCCTGAGTATCCGATTCCCCATCCAGCAAAAAACTTGTAGCCATATTTGTAACATAAATAAAATCCTGAATCGAAAGCTGAAAAATATTTTCAGGTACTACCTTTGCGGCATAAGCAACAATATACGCCAAGAATTTTTTATTCAATTCCGGTACTATGATATTTTCTTTTTTATGGTTTATTTTTACCATACGTTCAGCTCTAAAATAGTCATTTGTAGTAAGCGAATCAAAATCCAATTTTAATTCGTACATGAATTCAGCCCCGTCAATAATCGGTTTTCTTAATTTATAAATCTCCATTCATATTCTCCTTACATCCCTAAATTTTTTCTAACTTTTTCTAAATAATCTACACCATTAATTTTACAAATGAAGTTGAATTTATCGATCTCAACAACTTCCTTCTCATCAATCCAAATCTTTATATAAACAGCCTCAAATTCGGCACTTGTATCTGTTTTTGCAGCCGGATCAAGCTTCCCTAAAGAAACTTTTTTAGGAATACCCCTAAGAAGAATTTTTATTGGTCCTTCTTGTATTATGCCTGTCCCGGTATCATGGGATTGCCTCGATCCACGGCAGTCAAAATGGTATGTTTTTGGTGCAAGAAGTTTTATATTTTCAGATTCAATAACATTCCAGTTAATTGTAAAAGTGAAGCTTTGAAAATGTCCCAAAGTCGGTAATTCCATTTCTCCGGCTATTCCTGCGCCCTTTAAACTCTCGGACATAAAAGAAAGCTCGGGCAGTGTTATTTCAGCTATTCCGAGCATTTCCTTTGATTCATTATATATTTTATAGCTGATTAGTTTATCCGGTATTGTCAATTAAAATCCTCCTTATTTTATGATACTGTAAACAACCTTTGTAAATATTCGGGATCATATTGCAATATAAACTGTACTTCCTCCATCGGCGACGGCGGCGTAATCGAAACTTTAAATTTTACGATTCCATCCATCAAATCTACAGTTTCGTTATCGCTCTCCAAAAATTCCACTCGACCGCCTAAAATAAATTCCCGAGCCGCAAGTCCGTTAAACCAAATATTAATACTGTCAATAATTGTATCTATCATCCGCCTTGTTATAGGACCGTCAATTTTTGACCAATACGTCAATACAATCGTATTTGCTATCCAGTCAAACATTCTGCGTATCGGTATAAACGAATCCTTAACATCCGTATTGCTTGGATAACATCCTGTTCGATTTCCCCATGCAACAAAGCCGTTTATCCAATTTATCGCAGTTACTATGCCCTGACTATTCAGATAATTTGCCTGCTCGACACCGATTAACATTTCTTCGCCGTTTTCCTTGCATATTCCATTACTTTGAATCTTTTTATTCGAAGGCGAATTGTACGGCACGCTGTAATTTAGACTGTCCGTTTTACAAATCAGTCCTGCAATTTGAACGGACAAATCGAAGATCATTTCGCCAAGCTTGATTTTCGGGTAACAATTATATTGTCTTGTTGATGTATAATTATTTTCCTTTGTCCAAGCCGGTATTTCTTGATATCGCATATCCGAAGGTAAATCGTTCAATGCTATACATCTGAAATGACCATTTATATTAGCCGCTTTTGTTTCCATGACCGCCGCAACCGCCGGGTCGCTTGAAAATTTCGGAACAACAAGCTGACCGGGAACAAGCCAGAAATTAGGATAAATATAGTTTAAAAGCTCAAGCCCTGTATATTTGTCAGTCAAATTATCATAACCGTCAATGATATCATAAATATTTACTTTTTCCGGAGCGAGCTTTGTATATGAAATCAAAAGCTGTTCCGAACCATTAAAAAAGCCCTTGTTAAAGCTGATATTTATATATCCGTCTTTATCAAAAGCTAAAGAATAATGCGTTCCGGCTTCGAAAACTGTTCCGCCACTTTCTTTGATTATAACCGAATCAATTAAAACACCGTCGATATTTAACAAATAATTGTTTTGTCCGGCTAAGCTGTGAGCTTCGTCAATGATTTTCTCGTTGTGAATATCAGGGTCTAAAACATTTACTATAACAATCGGCGCACAGGCGTATAGAACAAATTGCGAATAAATTACTTCGCAAGCAGTATATTTACTAAAAATATTTCTATTCAGCGAAAACCCGAATTCCTGTACGGCCTCTTTATAATTATAAATCAACCTCGGTTCATTTGTATTCGAATAAGGATTTTTGCTTAAATGAAGCGGTGCTGTTACAAAAAACACCGGCATAGCCGAATCCACTCTGACCGGCGGCACGATATTAGTCGGTTCTTCGTAAATATATATTCCATGTTTATACGACATTTTTCACCTCTCCCTGCATGCCTAAAATATTCCGGAAGATACGGTTTTCTTCACTTCCCAGAGTTTCAAGTGCATGCTTAAATTCCGAAACTCTGTCTACATCGACAAACATTTCTTCGAGAAGCGGATTGTCTTCAATAATTTTCTTAATAAAATCCGGTATACCGTTTCGAAAAACACTTCCGTTAAGCAACACACCGCCTTTTAAATTCGGACCTAGATACATCAAAGTTTTGCTTATTGTTTCCTGTTTGTTTTTAGCCACATAATCATTCCTTTCTTTAATTTGGTAGACAAATTTCCCATTTCGTCAAACAATACCCTTGCCAAAGAGGGTAAATTTCTTCGCTGAAAAGTTCGGCTTCGAAAAAATCCCCTATCAAACGATATCTGTTTTCAAGAACCCTTGTTTCGAATAATCTTTGTCTGACAACCTCAATTAAATTCCAAATATCACGGTAACCGAAAGAATCGTCAATTAAATTTCCTTTTTCGTCATAAGTTCCCGGATTGTAGACTCCAAAAATATTTCTTACGGTAACAATCGAATAGCGTTCATTTTTTACATTTTCTACTTTTTCGATTCTTGTAATAACAAATGGAAATTCGTGTTCATCAGAGCCGACCGCTTTTGGCATAATCCAGCCGGATACTGACTGCGGATTTTTAAAAATCGGCTCATTATTCGCATCCAAAGCTTTAAGCTTTAGCGAATTAGTGTTTTCCCTAATAAATTTCGTGATAGCGTCATTTAATGTTAATGGAGTTAGCATAAATCCCACCTTTCTAATTTTCCTAATACTATTATCCATTAAATCAATAGAAAAAAACCTAAGAATGTGTCATAATAAACAAGGGTGATGAAAATGCCGAAAACATATAAAATTACATCGGAACAAATAATAGAAATTGAAAAGCGTCGCAAAATAAATAAGG
>JAVBOA010000017.1:0-95686 GCA_031551135.1 Eubacteriales bacterium
TTCAAGGTATAAAGTATCGTAAGTCACTGAAACGAATTACGATATTGTGTACCGCTCGTTGTGCGGGAATTTAAGCCTTTGGAGTGTCATATCAAACGAAAGTAGCATATGCCAAATCGGACACAATGAAAAAGGAATAAACTTTTATAATCTTGTTATAAGGTTTTACAAAGTTTTGACAACGGCGGTGAAATGACTTCGACGGTTTTATTTGACGGAACTTTTGAAGGGTTTTTGACGATTGTCCACAATCATTATTATGAAAAAATCCGACCGGATTTTATCGAAATTGAGGATTATTATCAGCAGCGTTTTGATACAAAATATTATTTTACAATTACCGACGAAAAAAAGGCCGAAAAGGTTTCGAATGCGATTGTCGAGAAGATTTCGCAAGCGGATGCGCATTTGATTTATATGGCTTTTTTGAGTTCGAATCCGAATAAATTTTATGATATGTACAAATATTTAATTTTGGGATTTAAATACGGTGAGGAAATTTCCAAACATACGGAAATTAATTCTGTTTTAAATACAATTAATATTGCTAGAAATGTCGGGCGGGAAGTTGGCCGAGTTCGGGAATTTGTGCGCTTCAGCGAAACAAGCACGGGAGTTTTTTATTCCGATATTTCTCCCGATAATAATATTTTAATGCCGGTTGCCGAATTTTTTGTAGACCGCTTCGGCTCGATGAATTTTGTGATTCATGATGTAAAGCGTGATATCGCGGCGATTTTTGATACAAAATGCTGTTATTTTCGTGAAGTTCCAAAGGATATAGAAATTATTTTATCTAAAGACGAAAAGAATTATCAAAAACTCTGGTCGGGTTATCACCGCTCGGCCGCAAATCAGGAACGGGCGAACAAAAAACTCCAGCGGCTTTTTCTGCCGATGAAATACAGAAAGCATATGACCGAATTTAAATATCACGAAAGCGAAAATAAATTTGAATTGATTTAGAGAAGTTTATACGATAAGTTTGTATAAACTTTTTTTATATATAGAAATAGTATTAAAAATTGTGATATGCTATAGTAAATTTCTGAATGTTGAGGTGAGATTATGTATATTAAATCAGACGAAATTTTTTTGGAAAATGAAATCGTATCGGGATATATTTCTGTGGAAAATGATAAAATTTCGGATATTACGAAAAGTGCAGACGGCGAAATTATTGATTTGACAGGGCTAAAGCTTCTGCCCGGATTTTTGGATATACACGTGCATGGCGGCGGCGGTTTTGATACAATGGACGCTACTTTTGAAGCGGTTGAGAATATCTCTAAATTTAAAATAAATGAGGGCGTGACTTCGTTCTGTCCGACAACCGTTACAGCGTCGGACGAAAAAACCGTTAAAGCGATAAAAAACATTTTGGACTGCAAAAAAAGGGGCGTTTCCGGCGCGAAAATTATCGGAACTTTTCTGGAAGGCCCTTTTATAGATAAAAAATTCAAAGGCGCGCATCCCGAAGAATTTATTCGTGAAATTGATATTGAGAAAATCAACGAATATATTAATTTGGGAGAAGGTACGGTAAAATCAATTGCGATTGCGCCAAATATTAAAAATGCTTTTGAGGCAATAAAATTTTGCAGAGAAAAAAATATAAATGTACGTGTCGGACATTCGGGAGCAAGCTGCGAAGAAGTTGAGGCGGCTGTGAAATACGGCGCGAATATTGCAATTCATACTTATAACGCAATGAGCGGACTTTCGCATAGAGCGCCAGGTTTTGTGGGCGAAGTTTTGGCGAATGACGGAATTTATGCGGAAGTCATTGCAGATTTAATTCATGTTGCGAAACGTGCAATTCAAATTCTTGCAAAATGCAAAAATGATAAAACTATACTCGTAACTGATTGTATGCAAGCCGGAGGGCTTTGCGACGGAAATTATATGCTTGGTGAATTAGAAGTTATCGTGAAAAATTCGGAAGCTCGTTTGCCGGACGGAACTTTGGCAGGCTCAACGCTCTCGATGATAAACGCTGTAAAAAATATGACTAAAACTGTAGGTATTCCGCTTTTTGATTCCGTAAAAATGGCTTCGCTTAATCCGGCGAGAGCTTTGGGTATCAGCGGCAGCGTAGGCAGCATAAAAATCGGCAAGAGTGCGGATATTATTGCGATAGATGATGATTTCAATATAAAATTTGTAATGGTAGACGGAAAAATAAAGATTTAGAATAGAGGAATATTTTTGGATACAATAGCGGCAATTTCTACACAAATAGGAAATTCCGGAATCTCGATAATTCGTATAAGCGGCGAAGATACTTTGAGTATTTTGAAAAGGATTTTCAAAACGAAATCGAAACTTGAATCGCATACGATAAATTACGGATATATTTATGACGGCGAAAATTTAATAGATGAAGTTCTGGTATCTGTGATGCTTGCGCCTAAAACTTATACACGTGAGGATATTGCCGAAATTAATTGTCACGGCGGTGTTATCACAACGACTCGGATTTTGGAAACGGTTTTGAAAAACGGCGCGCGCTTGGCAGAAAAGGGCGAATTTACAAAACGTGCGTTTTTGAACGGGCGTATCGATTTATCGCAAGCCGAAGCTGTAATCGATATTATAAATGCAAAAACCAATCTTTCGCAATCGGCGGCGATTAATCAATTAGAGGGCAAGCTTTCCAAAAAAATAAAAGCAATTCGGGAAGAAATTCTTGCAATGCTTGCGAATATTGAAGCATCTATCGATTATCCCGAACACGATATGGAAAGGCTGAATATCGAAAATATCTCCGAAATATCGAAAAAGATTTTGGATAAAGTAAATGAATTGATTAAAACTTCCGAATCCGGAAAAATTATTTCGGAAGGAATTGAAACTGTGATTATCGGAAAACCGAATGTCGGAAAATCATCCCTCTTAAATCGTATTTTGGAACAGGAGCGGGCGATTGTTACCGATATTCCGGGAACCACGCGCGACACAATCGAGGAATTTGTAAATATCCGAGGGATATTATTAAAAATAATCGACACGGCGGGGATCCGAAACACCGAAGACAAAGTCGAGATTATCGGAATCGAAAAATCCAAGCAATATGCGCAAAACGCAGATTTAGTGCTTTTGTTAATCGATAGAAGCGATGTTTTATGCGATATAGATTTTGAGCTTTTGGAAGAAATGAAAAATAAAAAGCTGATTCTGATTTTAAATAAAAATGATTTGCCGCAAAAGGCGGATATTGAACTTTTGAGAAAATATATTGATGAAAAAAATATAATTTCACTTTCTTTGGTCAATAATTCAGGTATCGAAGATTTATTTGACAAAATACAAGAAATGTTTTTTAATAATGAAATAAATCTTTCGTCGGATGTTTTGATAACAAATGTCCGGCATAAAAATTCTCTGGTAAATTCGGCGAATTCCTTGAAAAATGTCTTGGCTTCCATCGAAAATGGATTTACGGAGGATTTTTTATCAATCGACTTAAAAGACGCTTATTCATATTTAGGCGAGATTACCGGCGAAACTTTGGACGAGAATATTATAGACCGGATTTTTGCGGAATTTTGCTTGGGTAAATAGGCGATGGTATAAAGGAAGTGGAAAAATGGATTTTTGTGCGGATTCGGCGGATATAATAGTCGTTGGCGGAGGACACGCCGGCTGTGAGGCGGCCTTGGCTTCTGCCAGAATGGGAAATAAAACTATTTTATTTGCAATAAATCTGGATTCCATTGCGATGATGCCTTGCAATCCGAATATCGGCGGCACCAGCAAAGGGCATTTGGTTCGTGAAATCGACGCTTTGGGCGGAGAAATGGGCAAAAATATAGATCGGACTTTTATTCAATCCCGAATGCTGAATTTGGGCAAAGGTCCTGCTGTCCATTCTTTGCGTGCGCAGGCAGATAAATACAGATATTCGCAAGCTATGAAAAATATTTTGGAGAATACCCAAAATTTAAAAATAATGCAAGCCGAAATAACGGAAATTATTACGGAAAACAATATTGTTAAAGCGGTGAAATCCGAATCGGGTACAATTTATGAATGTAAAGCCGTGATTCTTGCTTCGGGGACTTATCTAAAATCGCGCTGTTTGTACGGTGAAACGATTATCGAAAGCGGTCCGAACGGAATGCGGAATTCCTCGAGTTTAAGCGAAAGTTTGAAATCGCTTGGAATAAGATTGTTCCGTTTTAAAACAGGTACTCCGGCGCGAATCGATAAACGTACGGTTGATTTTACGAAAATGGAAATTCAAAACGGGGATGAAAAAATTGTACCTTTTTCATTTATGAACAATGAAGAAGAAATTAAACGCGGACAAATTCCGTGTTATTTGACTTATACAAACGAGGATACGCATAGAGTTATAAATGAAAATCTGCACCGTTCGCCGATGTATTCGGGCGTAATCGAAGGGACAGGCACAAGATATTGTCCGTCTATCGAGGATAAAATCGTGCGCTTTGCGGATAAAGAGCGGCATCAGGTTTTTATTGAGCCGGAAGGCGAAAGTACGAACGAAATGTATGTTCAAGGAATGAGCACGTCTTTGCCGTATGATGTTCAAATAAAAATGTACCGCACAATAAAAGGGCTCGAGAATTGTGAAATAATGCGCCCCGGCTACGCTATTGAATACGATTGTATAGACGCGACTCAATTAAAATTATCTCTGGAATTTAAAAGCGTATCGGGATTATTCAGCTGCGGACAATTGAACGGCTCGTCGGGTTACGAAGAGGCGGCGGCACAGGGAATAATCGCAGGTATAAACGCCGGGCTTAAAATAAAAAACCGTGAGCCTTTGATTTTGGACCGCTCCGACGGATATACGGGAGTTTTGATTGATGATTTAGTCACAAAAGGCTCAAAAGAACCGTATCGAATGATGACTTCGCGCGCTGAATACCGTTTGCTTTTGCGTCAGGATAATGCGGATTTAAGATTGACCGAATTTGGATATAAAGCAGGATTAATCGGCGAAGAGCGGTACAAAAACTTCATTGAGAAAAAAGAAAAAATCAACGCCGAAATCGAAAGAGTACGGCAAATAACGGTTTCGCCAAACGCCGCAACAAACGAATTTCTTTTATCGTATAATACAACCCCGATTGAACATGGTCAGCGGCTTTCGGAATTAATAAAGAGACCCGAATTATCTTATCAAAAACTTGCGGCTCTGGACGGCAGCCGTCCGAATGATTTGGACGGGCAAATTATTGAGCAGGTGAATATCCAGATAAAATACGAAGGCTATATAAACCGCCAAATTCAGCAGGTTGAGCAGTTTAAAAAATTGGAGAAAAAGCAAATTCCAAGCGATATTGATTATTTTGATATAAAAGGAATACGGATAGAGGCCAAACAAAAATTGGACGCAATAAGACCTTTCAGCATAGGACATGCATCCAGAATTGCAGGCGTTTCGCCGGGCGATATTTCTGTTTTGCTGATTTATTTAGAAACAATAAAAAATCGCGAAAAGTAAACACAAGATATAAATTTAACATAAAATATATTACGGTGGTTTGGTTTTTTAAAGACATAATATTTAGAATTTCTGATATTAAAAACCAAGCTATTAGAGTTTCATTTGATACAATTAGTAATTTTTTGAAAAGCGAAACTTCCTATTTTCAGAAATTGCTTATAATATGGAGGAATAGTTTTGAAAGATATTTCAAACTCTCTTTTTTTTGAGATTGATATAAACAGCTCAGGCTTAAATAAATTTCCTTTTTTGAATATAAATAAAGACGAGAAAGAATCACTGCTTTTTTTGGAAGCATTGACGAAAAAATCTACAGACCATGCGAAAAAATATATAAGTAAAAATTACGTTGATTTAATTGATTATAACGAACTGAGGACATTTTTTGAAAGTAATGTAAATTTCAAAATTATAAAAAAAATGAATTTTGAAAATTCGCCGAAAAATTGCAAAACGAATTCATTTTTATTTATCGGTAACGATAAAAAAAAGGGCGAAATCGTAAATATTCATATGGTTTTTGAACCGGACAAATACAGTTTTTGGAAAATATATGCTTTTGATCAAGAATCAGCTTTTTAAGGATGTTAAAATTAACAAGAGAGATAAGGGAATGACAGGTTCGTTTCCTTATCTTGAGTTTATTATAGGATTAGATGAGGAAAGAATATGAAAGCGAAGCTTGAAAAATTAAATATAAAAATCAGTACTGAACAGCTTGAGAAATTCGAAATTTATACAAAACTGCTTCTCGAATGGAATGAAAAGTTTAACTTAACGGCAATAAAATCCCATGATGAGATAATTGACAAGCATTATATAGACAGCTTAAGCGTAAAAGATTTTGTATCAGAAAACGGAAAAATGATTGATATCGGCACAGGTGCAGGTTTCCCCGGTGTGCCGCTGAAAATATTTTATCCCGAAACGGAGCTTGTTTTGGTTGATTCAACTCAGAAAAAAGTTAATTTTCTGAATGTTTTGATAAAAGAATTGGATTTAAAAAATACAACGGCGTTGCATGCACGTGCCGAAGAACTTGCGAAAAATCCCGACTACCGCGAAAAATTTGATTTTGTATTATCGCGCGCTGTGGCAAATTTGCGGGTATTATGCGAACTTTGTTTGCCGTTTGCGAAAATAGGCGGCTCTTTTATTTCCCTAAAAGGCCCATCGGTTTTTGATGAATTAAAGGAAGCCGAGCAGACTATTAAGACATTGGGCGCGCATTTTTCCGAAATAAAGACAATAAATCTGCCGGAAACCGATATTATTCACCATTTATTAATAATAAACAAATTACAAATTACACCGGCAGCTTATCCCAGAATAATGTCAAAAATTTTAAAATCTCCGCTTAAATGATAATGAATATACTCAGATTTTGGATTAATAAATAATTATAAATTATCTGACAATTAATTTTTGTCGGGAAATATATGATAGAATATTTTTAATGTGATTCGTAGAAAATCTTTTTTGTACAAGAGATTCTGAACCGATGTTTTACTATATTTGTATTGGGCATATTAAATTTTTACGAAAGAAGGTGCTAATTTGGACAGTGTTTCTGTTTTTGAAAACAAAGAGATTATTTTTTTGAATGTCGACGAAATAACTCCGAATCCATATCAGCCGCGTATGTTTTTTGACCGTGACTCGATGGACGAGCTATCCCGAAGCATTAAAGAATACGGAGTTTTGCAGCCAATCAGCGTTCGGCTTATAAACGGCTCACGCTATGAGCTTGTAGCGGGAGAACGCAGGCTTAGAGCCACAAAAATGGCCGGCTTAAAAACAATACCTTCAGTTATAATTTCGATAACAGACCAGCAATCAGCAATTTTGGCGATTATTGAGAACCTGCAAAGACAGAATCTTAATTATATCGAGGAAGCGCAGGGCTTTCAAAATTTAATCTCTGATTATTCTTTTACTCAAGAAGCTTTGGCTGAAAAAATCGGCAAGTCACAATCTACAATTGCCAATAAATTGCGGATATTGAAATTGTCTAAAAAAGTTCAGAAAATTCTGCTTGAAAATGACTTATCCGAACGCCATGCACGCGCACTTTTGAAACTGGAAGTTGAAGATATCCAAATCGAAGTTTTGGAAAAAGTAATAAAGGACGGGCTTACGGTAAAGAAAACAGAGGAATTGATTGATTCATATTTTAAGGCGGACAAAGAACAGGCTGTTGTCCGGCGAAATATAAAAATGAAAAGGCATGTCAGAGATATACGGATTTTCACAAATACGATAAAACAAGCTGTTGATATTATGGTGAATTCCGGAGTAAATACCGATTATGATTTTAAAGAAACCAACGACGGCTATGAAATTCTTATAAAAATAAAGTCAATGTAATGATGATTAGGTGAAATTATGATTTCTACAGAATGGATGAGCTTTAACGAACATTCGAATTACATATTAAAATCTGTATACGGAATAGAAGATTTTGATAATAATAATATTTATTTAGTTGCTTTTGAGGGCGAAAAACCGGCGGCGACTGCGGCGTTTACTCTTTTTAAGGACGGCATAAAAATTTTTAATTTAGCGGTTTTGGAAGAGTTTCGAAATCAGGGAATCGGCGATTTGATTTTAAGATTGATGATTCGGCGCGGTTTTGATATGGGTTTTGATTCGCAATATGCTTTTGTACCGGAAAAGCATTTGGAATATTGTAAAAAATTAAAATTTACGGAAACAGGTGAGTCCGAAAATAATAATATTTTGATGGTTCATCATGGAGATATTATTCCGGAATGTAATAAAAATTGAGTTTTTTGTGAATAATATCTTTGAAAAAACTTTAACAAAGGATGATTTTATGAAAGAAGACAATATTATTTATCCGGACTTTAAAAAAAATAGACATGCGATTGATAACTTGAAGAAACAAAGAGAAATATATAATTCTAAAAGGAATAAATGAATGAATATTTATAAGGGGCGCTGAATATGCGCTTCTTTTTTTACGGCAAAGCCAAAAAGTTTTAATATTTCAAATCCCGCTATATGTCGATGAATAAATATATTGATGAAATGTATTTTGACAGGTAGGCAGAAATGAAGAAAATTACTTTTATTTTAATAATATTTATAGGTGCGCTCGCCTATATTACTACAAAATATTCTATAGATTTATTAGATAATTATAACACAGAAGAAAAACGATTGGCGAAATACAATCCAAGTGAATTCGACGCGAGCGAGAACAAAAAATATTTAGTATTTGTCGATAATTTGCTTGCGGATTCGTTTGACGATTTTGAATCGGCGAAAAATTATGCGGAAAAAAGAAACAATACGTTAATTCGGGAGAAAAATAAGACGAACTATATATGGGATAATTATGCTGAATTTTTGGTATATGTCGACACGGAAAATTATTCTGAATTTAAAGATTTTAAATCCGCTGTCGATTTCGCGAATTCCAAAGAGCGTGCGTTTGTATATTTTAGAAAAAACTCGGCACTTTTGTGGACAAACGTGGATAAATATAAGGATTCTCACCAAATAAAATCTGTTGGACAAATAAAACAGATGCCCGAATTGCCGCGCGGCTGCGAAGTAACATCGCTTGCTATGTTGATTAATTATGCGGGAATTAAGGTTGATAAAATGACTTTGGCGGACAAGATTTCCAAAGTGCCTTACAAAGATGGAGAAATTTTTTTCGGCAACCCGAATAAGGGATTTGTCGGAGATATGTACGACTTTAAAAAAAATGGCTTGGGCGTTTATCACGCGCCGGTATTTCAGCTTTTGAAAGAATATTTGCCGAATTCGGCAGTCGACATCAGTTCGGCTGATTTTGAGAATATTTTGTTTTTTGTAAATAATAACTGCCCTGTTTGGGTGATTATTAATTCTACATATAAAGAGCTTGATAAAAAATATTTTCAAATCTGGAACACAAAAGAAGGAGATATAAAAATTACAAATAAAGAACATTCGGTTCTGATAACAGGATATGATAAGGATTTTGTTTATTTTAATGATCCGCTCGGGGCTACTGGTTCCGCTTCGATCTCGGATTTTGAAAAAGCTTGGATTCAAATGGGGCGGCAGGCCGTTACTGTCACGGGAATGTCTCACTAATTCTATAGACAAAAGATAATATTATGGGCAAAATGGGAGTGATAAAATGGAATTGTATAAACTGGAAAATAAAAAATATATCGCTTTTTGTATGGTTTTGATTGTGTTTTTATTGTTTTTCCGTTCGCAGTTCGCCGTTATGGCGAACAATGGCTGGCTTACCGAAACCGCCGACGGATATTATAGTATCGGAAATAATCTGGAAGTTAAAGTTGATATATTAAACGGCAAAAAAGTCCCGATTGATAATAACGAGAATTTATTTTATAACGGGCAATCTGTTTATATTAGGCTGGATTGGCGCACGACAGACACGGTTTTAGAAGGGACATCTTTAAAATTAGAGCTTCCGACAAACCGTTTGAACAGCCAAATTGGTTTTGAGTCTCCGCTTTACCGAAATGTCGAGGTAATTTCCGATGACTCCAGAATTTTGACTTCACTGAAATCAGACGGAGGGACGTTAACGGCATTTTTCCTTGCCGACAACGAAAGACCGATTGAAAAAGATAAATCGGGAACGATTTACATCCCTCACAATATATTTGTAACACCCGAAGCAAATAAATTTTTAATACATACAATGGAACTTTTATTGACAGGCGACAACGGACAGCAAAAACCAATTAGGAAAGAAATATCCAAAATCGATAACGGAATAAAAGTAGATTCTTTAGCATTAAAAAATAAAAATTCAAATGAAAATATTATTTCGGTCGACAATTTGACTAATAATTCAGTAATTCTTTCTTTTAATTATCATAGCAGCGAACAGGGAATCAGCGCCGGCGACAGCGTTCTTTTGCGGCTTTCTGATTTTGATGTAAATAAAAACGCAAAGATTAAGCCTTTTGCATACGAAATGCTCGACATCAACGACGATTCCGGAAAAAAAGTCGGATATATGATGTTTCAGGACGGCAACGCAAATAATAAAGATTCGCTTATCAGAGTGGTTTTTAATAATGCTTTCGAGGGCAAAAAGAAAATTAACGGCTCGATTGGAGTTTTGACCGATCTTTCGTTTCATAAAGCCTCGGATAATGAATCGAATTTAGGGATTGTTGTAAATAATATCGAAAATATTCTGACTGTGCGCGGACCGGCAGAAACCGAAGAAAATATTGAACTTCGTTTCAATACGGATATTAATTCGAATGAAAGCCGCAAAACAATTGTTGTAAACGAAAATGATGTTATTAAACAATCGGAATCCCCAAAAAATATTTTTAATGTTCGCAAAAATTATATTCTTTCGGAAACCGTTCCGGAAAAAAATTATTATATCCTTGAGGATTCGATTTATATTGTAAAATTTTTATCAAAAACTTCCGGCGAAGAGAACAGTGTTTCAAATTATGGTTTGGATTCGCTTATGCTGAAAAAAGATTCTTCTGAATTAAATAAAATTTCGCTCAATAAATCCGAATTCAGAAACCAGCGCGGAATGAGCATCAGAGAATTTTTGGAATATAACGGAAATAAAGATGCATTCAATTATGAAAAAGATAAAGAAGGAAATATTATCGGCTTTAAATTGAACCTCGGCAGTTTGAATGAAGACCACGGAATAAACGGCGAATATGTAATAATGGACAAAGAGGGAAACACCGAACGTGTTGCAAAAGACCGAAAGGCGTTTGGCTACATAGTTTATTACAATATCGCAAAAGGCGAAAAACGTGAGGATTTAGGAAGCTTGAAGCTCCAATTGATTGACGATAAAAAAGAGCCGATTGTAAATGCTCAAGTCGAAGTAAAAAAAGACAGCACAACGGTTGATTCGCAAACTACAAACGCTGAAGGTTTTATCGAATTTGACGGCCTTGAGTTTGGAAATTATACCTTGTCCGATTCTACGGGCGGAAATTTGAATATGCCGAATGTGAATTTTTCGGTAAATAATAAAAATTATAATAATTTGGATATCAGTAAATCCAGTTCGGATATTTCTTTTGAGAATAAAGCTTTTCAGGATAATAGCGGGAATGTTTCTGAATCCAATGTAAATATTATCGAGGCTGAGCCAATTAAAGGACAAGTTAAATTAATTAATAAAGACAGCCAAACGAATCAAATTATTTCCGGCGCAGAGTTTGATATTTATTCGCATATGGGCTTTAAAATCGAGAATGCAAGTATTAAGCTTACAAACGGCGAAGCTGTTACGCCAAAGCTGCCTTTGGGCGAATATTATCTTGTTCAGACCAATGTGCGGTCGGGCTACAGCAATGCCGAAAAAATTTCGTTTGAAATAAAATCGAGCGATAAGATAGAAAGTATTGAAATATTTTCTTCCAGTATGTCGCCTGTAAAAATTTACAATTATTTTTTTGACGGAAGCCGGAAAAAACCAATTGAGGGCAGTGAATTCAAAATTTATTCTCATCAGGATTTGAATAAAGAAATCGAATCGCTTACAACCGACGGAAACGGTTACGCTGTTTCAAAATCCCTGCCATATGGAAGGTATTTTATTTCGCAGACAATTGTTGATTCTTCGTATGTTTTAAATGAAACAAGCGTGCCGGTAAATTCAACGGATAAAAAACTGGATTCCAGCGGTGCGTTTCTGGTAGAAATAGAAAATAAACTTGCCGGAAATTCCATGATAATGGAGATTCCGGAGGAGAAAATTCCGCTTTCACCGGCAGATAATGAAGCCGTTACCGAAAATGTAATTGCGGACGCAAATTCTGCCGAAACAAAGCCTAGCGATGAAGAAGCGCTTTTTGGGGCACCTGCTGAAAAGCCCGAGGAAACTCAAATTGAGGATGATAAAAACAACCCGACTACCGGGGATGATTTTTCAATTTTGCATTTTATTTTTATCTCGATAGTAATGTTGATTTTTATCGGAGTGAAATTTTATTTAACAAAAGACCCGTACAAAATATTGTGATATAGTGACGAATGAAAATAAAATACACGCCCGTTCCTTTTAGAGGAATGGGCGTGTATTTTATTGTGATCAAATTTTTTTTATGCAAAATATTCTTTATGCCATACCAAAAACATATAAATTGTCCAAATTTTGCGGCTGTTATCGATTTTTCCGTCTCTATGAACATCCAATAATTTTTTTATTTCATCAAATTTGAAATATTTTTTAGCCACTTCGGAACTAAATTCACTGAGAACTTTATTATAATATTCGTCTTCTCTGAGCCAAATTCTAATCGGCACCGGAAAACCGAGTTTCTTTTTATTCGCGACTTCTTCCGGCAAATGCCTGTGCGCCGCTTTTCTGAACGCAAGCTTTGTGCCGTCTTTGCCGACTTTTAAATTGGTCGGAAGTTTTGATGCCATCTCAAAAACCTTTATATCCAAAAACGGAACACGAACTTCCAAAGAATTTGCCATGCTCATTTTATCGGCTTTCAAAAGAATATCGCCCAAAAGCCAAAAATGGATATCAATATATTGCATTTTAGTAACATCATCTAAATCATTAACTCGCGTATAATATGGTTTTGTGAGGTCTTGCGGGCGGTATTTGCCGATAGGATTAAGGAGAACATTTTCCCTTTCTTCTTTCGAAAAAATCTTTGCATTGCCGATAAAACGTTCCTCGACATCTTGACTTGCGCGAATCAAAAGATTTTTACCCTTTATATTGAAAGGAATTATCGAGGCGAGTTTCCCTAAAAATTTTCTCAAAAACCTCGGCAAATTGGTCAAAAATTTAATATCCATCGGTTCTTTATAAATATTGTAGCCGCCGAAAAATTCGTCCGCGCCTTCGCCCGAAAGCGCAATTTTAAGCTGTTTTGAAGCGTGTTGGCTGACGAAATAAAGCGCGACGGCCGACGGGTCAGCCAAAGGCTCGTCCATATGATATTGAATTTTCGGCAGTATATTCCAGTAATCATCTTTGGAAATCATTTTCGAATGATTTTCAATTCCGATGCTTTCGGTCAATGATTTTGCGTATTCAACCTCATTGTATTTATCATAATCAAAACCGACAGTAAAAGTTTTTCGGCCGTTGAAACATGAAGCCACATAAGAAGAATCCACACCGCTCGATAAAAACGAACCGACTTCCACGTCGCTGACCTTGTGATATTCGATACTTTCTAAAATCGTTTTATCAATAAGCTCGACAGCTTCATCCTCGTCTATCGGTTCCGGATCGAATTTCGGCTCATAATAGCGTTTTATATCTAATTTGCCGTTTTTAAATACTAAATAATGCGAAGGATAGAGTTTAAAAATACCTTCAAAAAAAGTTTCTGTCAAAACAGAATATTGAAAAGTTAAATAATTTTCCAGTGCCAGCATATTCAGCTTTTTATCAAAATGCGGATAATCAAGTATAGATTTAATCTCAGAGCCAAAAACAATATTTCCGTTTGTGACCGAATAATAAAGAGGTTTTATTCCAAAATAATCTCTGAAACAAAAAAGCGAATTATCACGTTTATCAAAAATCACAACCGCGAACATGCCTCGGAGGCGTTTTATCATATTGTGTCCGTACTCTTCATATAAATGTACCAAAACCTCAGTATCTGATTTTGTATAAAAAATATGTCCTTTTTCTTTTAATTCGGCCGTCAGTTCTTTATAATTATATATTTCGCCGTTAAGCATAACAACAATAGACTTGTCCTCGTTAAAAATCGGCTGTGTTCCGCCTTCCAAATCTATCATGCTCAAACGCCGAAATCCAAGGGTAACATTATCATCCGTATAAATTCCGCTGCTGTCCGGTCCCCTATGAACTATTCTATCCATCATGGTGTTAATTATAATTTCATTGTTTGGAACTGTCCCTGTAAAACCTACGAAGCCACACATAAAAAAATTGCCTCCTTGATTATAAAAAAACAAAACTTCTATATATAATTTTTATAAATGCTTTATTTTCCAAATATATAAACTTAAGAAAATGTAACATAAATTCGATATAAAATCAATTGATATACCGATTATTTTAAAATATTTTTGATATTTTGTATTTTTATGGAATACTTTTACTATTTCCATTTGGAACGAAAATAGTATAGCAATATTATTTACTATAAATGGAAAATTAATAAATAGTTTTAAAAATTTTTTAAAAAATCCCAATAAAACAAAATAATTTATTTAAGCTTAATTTAAAAAAAACCGATAATAGATATAACTAATCTAGAGCAACTATAAATTTAATTTTTTATACTATTTTCCTTTGTAATGAAAATAGTATTAGTTGCGATAAAATTAAAATGGACTTTTTTCCTGGTTGGTTGAGGGAGGTATTTTTTATTATGGCTGTTGCAGCAAAAAAACAAGAGATATTACTTGAAGCAGGCACAAATGAGCTTGAAATAATGGAATTTACTATAGATGGCAAGCATTTTGGTATAAACGTCGCCAAAGTAACCGAAATCATGCAGTTTCAGGAAATCACTTCCATGCCGAATTCCAATAAGTTTATCGAAGGAATTTTTAAACCGCGTGATGTAATAATGGTTGTTGTAAATCTCGGCGCGTATTTAAACCTAGATACTGCATCTAAAAATTCTCGGGATATCTTGATTATCACAAATTTCAACAAAACGAACACAGCTTTTCATGTACATTCAGTAGAAGCCATTCACAGGATTTCATGGACGAATATTGATAAGCCGGACCGTGCGATTTACGGCACGCAGGACGGCCTGGCGACAGGGATCGCAAGGCTTGACAATCGCCTCATCACGATTTTGGATTTTGAAAAAATCATTGGTGATATTTGCCCTGAAAATTCAATCCAAATTTCTGATCTCGACAAATTGGGCAAACGTGATAAATTGGAAAAACCGATTATGGTCGTTGAAGACTCGCCTTTGCTAGAAAAATTGATAGTAGAAGCGCTACATAAATCCGGATATGTGAATGTTGAATGTTGTTCAAATGGACAAGAGGCTTGGGATAAGCTTTTAATCTTGAAAAATACTTACCCAAATGATTTAAAATCCTCTATTTCATGTATCGTTAGTGACATAGAAATGCCGAAAATGGACGGTCTTGCTTTAACTAAGCTGGTTAAAACAGATCCTGCTTTAAAAGAACTTCCGATAATTATTTTCTCTTCGCTTATAACCGAAGAGATGCGTATAAAATGTAGCTCGATTGGCTCGGTAGCACAGATTACCAAACCTGAAATCGGTAAGCTCGTTACTTTAATCGATCAATATAGTTTATAATAAAAAAGCTGCGCTTTATCACAATTTGCGCAGCCTTTTTTTATATTATTTGATTCTGGTAAAAGTTTTTGTTTTTTGAATCGATGTAAAAATCAACGCTATCAGACAAAGCACGAATGGAAAAAATACAAAGATGAAAGATAAATCCAAGTCAAAAATTTTTAGAGCGTAGCCGTAATTCAAAAAAGGGTTTAAAATAATTTCTTCACCTAAAGCGTCAATCAATAAATCAATTTTCGTAAAATAGCCTATTATCGGCAGCAAATACAAAACAGACAATCCAAGCAACGGAAAAAGATTTACTTCTTTTACGCAAATCACCGTAACCAAAGCTATTGTTAAAAGAATAATTATTCCGGCTATATAATTGTGCATAAATCCGAAATATATCGGCGAAAATGAGCTGATTTCAATCGGGTCGTACGCATTGGTTATAAAAAAATATCTTGAAAACAATAATGAAATCACGAACAATGCTGCAAAGCTAATAAAAAACGATTTAAATTTCCTTTCGGTTGCAGCTTTAATCAGGAAATAATACATTAAAATCAAAATTATCAGCCGCACAATACATCCAAAAATATTTAAAGCACCAAAAGGTTCAATTGCGTTAGGATAATTTGTATAATACATTACATTTCCCTCCTACCCTCAAAAGCCCTGAAAAGTGTAACTTCATCAACGTATTCCAAATCACCGCCGACAGGAACGCCGTGGGCGATGCGCGTTACTTTTATCCCCAAAGGCTTGATTAAGCGGCTTATGTACATAGCCGTAGCTTCACCTTCAACATTTGGGTTGGTTGCCAAAATAACCTCCTCACATTTATTATCTTTAAGCCTTTCCAGTAATTCCTTTATCTTCAAATCATTCGGCGTGATTCCGTTCATCGGAGATATGCTTCCGTGCAAAACATGATAATTTCCCGTATATTCTCTGGTTTTTTCATATGCCGCCATATCGCGCGGATCTTCTACAACCATAATCATTTTTTCGTCACGTTTAGGATTTGAGCAAATTTTGCATGGGCTGGAATCCGTAATATTTTGGCAGACAGTGCAATATTTCAAATTCTTTCGGGCTTCGATTATCGCTCTCGATAACGATTCCGCCCTTTCGATAGGCATATTTATTACATGAAAAGCAAGCCTTTGCGCCGATTTATGCCCAATCCCCGGCAGTTTTGAAAATTCCTCTATAAGCCTTGTTATAGAGTCTCCATAAAAATTCATATTATCACCAACTTTTTATTATCTATATATATCTAAAACATTGTAATTGTCAATTATTTTTTTATATTTTAATAATATTTACGAATTTATAAATTTATTGTTTTATGCTATTTCCATTATAAAAGATAGAAAAAAATATTTCATTATGCGCCGGAAGCATTGTGCGGAACAGGCGCACAAATCTTATACTATTTTCAATATAAAGGATAGAAAAAAATATTTCATTTCGCGCTAGAAACATTGCGCGAAACGCTCCGCTGTGAAAAATTTTTTTCTACTTATCAAAATGAAAATAGTATTAGTGCTCGTCAGTATATTGAGCGGATATATTATATATGCTAAAATCGGTACAATGAATTTATTATAAAATATATTCGATACGTGGAATATGGCAAAATTTAAAAAAATACTGAAGGTCAGTGATAGGACATGAAGTTTCTAATATATGGAGCCGGAGCAATCGGACTTACTTATGCGTGGATGTTATCGTCCAAGCATGATGTTGTTGTTTTAGTAAAATCGGAAAAAAGCAAGACCGCTCAATGCGGATATAAATTTATCGTGCATGATTTAAGGGAAAAAAATAAACGTGAGTTGAAGTTTGAATACCGGCCAAAAATAGTTACCGGCATAAACGGCCATTATGATGCTATCTTGGTAATGGTCAATCGTTATCAATTAAAATCCGTTCTTCCGTCGCTGCAAGGCAGTAATGCTGATATCATATTTATGCAAAATAACTGGGATATTCAAAATGAAATCTCGCCGTACCTAAAGCCGCAGCAATACTTAATTGGATTTCCTTCTCAGGTCGGCGGCGGGCGTGAAGAAAACCATATTGAAGTGAATATATATGGAGAGGGAACTGTTTTGGCTGAAATAGATGGTCAGAGGAGTAATCGGCTTACAAAATATAAACAAGCATTTGAAGAAGCAGGATTGGCGGTTGAAATTAAAAAAGATATTTTAGGCTGGCTAAAAGTGCATTATCTTCAGCAGTCCATAAGTGCCGGTGCAATTTTAAAAGCCGGCGGTTATCATGCTTTTGCAAGAGATTATAAAGCAGTGAAAGAAATGGTATATGCTTTTCGAGAAGGCGTTGCTGTTTGTAATGCTTTCGGCATAAACACAAAGAAAATATTCCCCGCCAATATGTTCAATAAACCTGCGCCGCTTGTTGCTATTGCGATGAAGAGCATGTTTAATAATCCGGATACAATTAAAATGGTGACAGGGCATATGAAGCAAGGACTTGAGGAATGGATTACCGGTTATTACGAAGTACTTAGAAGCGGTCGGGAAAAGGATGTTTCAATGCCTGTTTGGGAATCCTATAAGCCGTTTGTTGATGATTTTGTTAAAAAATCAGGAATAAATCTCCCCAAGATTTGAAAATAGTTGTTTGTAAAAATTTAATTCCGCCTATATTTATACTATTTCTATTCTTTAGAAAGGAAATAGTATTAGTATATATTGAATTTTCGCTCATATACTTGTATAAAAATATTTAGTATAGTGCGGAGGGTATTATGAACAAAAATGCGTATAAAATCGCGGGCGTATATGTGGCGATGATAATCGGCGCGGGATTCGCCTCGGGTCAGGAGCTTTTGCAATTTTTTCTAAAATACGGTCTTTGGGGTTTTTTAGGAATTGCGTTATCGTCTTTTTTGATTTTTTTAGTGGGATATGCAGTCTTATCTTTAGCAATCAATAATTCATTGAACACACAAAGCGAATTTTTTAAAAAAATCGCAGGCGAAAATTTTTCACTTTTTATCGAAATCATGATTGGATTTATGTTTTTTGTTTTTTATACCACAATGGTTTCGGCAGCCGGTGCGGCGTTCGATCAAGTTTTCAATTTGAATTTTACAAAATCGGTAATTTTATTTTCGCTATTATGTTTTTTTGCGCTTATTTTCGGCGTTAAAGCTCTGGTTAGAATCAATACATTAATTGCGCCAATCTTAGTCATCGGCGGCTTATTTATCGGAATTTACACGATAATTTTTGAAACAAGAAACGCCTTTAGTTCCGGGGCTGATATTCTTCTGAACAATTGGCTGACAAGCGCTGTAATTTATGCGGCTTATAATATTGTGACCTCGGTTTCGGTTTTGGTTTCGATTAAAGATTATGCCGCTGACGTTAAATCTGCCAAAAAATCTGCAATGATTTCGGGGATTACGCTTTTTGTTCTGGGCTCTGTTTTAATGCTGGGACTTTATTTAAACCGTGAATTTGTCTCGAATTTCGAGATACCTGTTTTGGCGATGATTTATAAACACGGATATTTATTCGAGTATTTATATTTATTTATTTTGCTGCTCGCGATTTTTACGACAGCTATCGGAAACGGTTTTTCATTTATTGAGTTTTTAAATTCTAAATTAAATATAAGCAGGCTGAATACATCAATTATACTTTTCTTTCTTGGGATATTTTTTGCGCATATAGGTTTTTCGAATTTTGTAGGAAAAGTTTATCCCGCCTTCGCGATTGTCGGGATTTTGGAGATTATTTTTATTTTATTCAGTTTTGTGAAGAAAAAGTAATGGAATTTCAAATTTCTATAATAAACGGCGCATTCACGCCGTCTATTTTTTTGTCTTTGCCCAAGTTTTTCCCATCAGAAAATAGTATTATTTTGTCATTTTTTTTTACTTCTTGCCACAAAAAAAAAATAATAGTATTCTATATCAATAAAGAGTTTTAATTTCGTGGTGGAAATTTGTAATTTTCGGGAAAATTTTATAAATCGACAAATTTTCAAGTTTATGCTAAATACTTATCGTCTTTTGTCCGATTATAAATATGAAGTATTTCCAAATTTTATGAATGTCTTTTGTAGACCGCTGTATTGGGAGGAAGTTATTTGAAATTACTTTACAAGATTTTAGGAATTGCTTTTATTGCATATATTATATTTTTTGCATACAGCTCATATCAAAGTTATATGAAACGTGATGAAGTATTTATAAAGAAAAATGTAAAATTCGAGTATCAGGAAAACAGCGGCGCAAATTTTTATATGGATGGAGATAATATTTTTTTCTCTACAAAAGACGGCATACATTATGTAAACGGAGAGGGAAGGGCGATTTGGAAAGAAATATTCAGCCTGACTTATCCGATTATGATTGGCGAAGGGAATTGTGTTTTAGTAACCGAAAATCGTGGCAATCATATATATGTATTCAATTCCGCCGGCAAGCTTTACGAAAAAGAATTACCAAACCCTGTTATCAGCGTTTCTATGAATACAAATGGTTATGTATCCGTAATCACAGAGGAGAGCACCGGCTATATAATACTTGTATATGACAACAACGGCAGAATGGTCAGAGAGGCGAAATCCTATACTTATAACGTTTTTCCTATTTGTACCGATATTTCCAATGACAATAAAATTTTAGCCGTAAGTTATTATGACGTTAGGTCTTTAGAGCCTGTTTCAAAATTAAGTTATTTTTATATAAACCGAATCGACGACGAAAAAGCCGGAACGGAAAATATAAAAATGGCGCAGACAGACGAAATTTCAACCGAAAAAGCCGGAGCGGAAAATACAGAAACGCCACAAACTGACGAGAACTCAACTATAAAATCCGAAACGCAAAACATAGAAACACCACAAACAGACGAAAATTCATCCGCAAAAGCAGGGCAAATTGAAAAGAATAAAATGATTCCGATTATAAAATTTATGAAAGATAATGCTTTTATAGTTGTTTCCGATAAAGATATTGCATTTTTCCGAATTTCCGACAATTTGGAATTTACAGAAAAAAAGCGGATTACTTTGTATAATGAAATAGACGAAATTTATTTTACAAATGACTATAATGTGAGTATTGCGACAGGAAAAGGCTTTTTGAATGAGGAATCGGAAGAACTCGGAATCGTTCGGACATATGACCTTAACGGTGAAATTATTTTCGAAAAAAATACAGAGAATAAAGTCACGTATCTTTCTGCCGATTTTAATTCAATCATAATCGGAAACGATTCGCTTTTTACTGCCTATACAAACGAAGGCAAGCAAATTTGGCAGCACAATGCGTTACAGCCTATAAAGCAGCTTTTGTTTTATAAGAACACAAAAAATATTTTAGAAGCCGGCTCTATAGAGGCGAATATTTTAAAATTAATCAAAATAAATTCTGATGAATATCAAGATGCTAATAAAGAAGAAAATTCTACGGCAACGCCTCAAACCACTCCAAGCGCAAGCGAGGAACCGGAAGTTACAGCAACGGATGCAAATATAAATCAAGACACGGAGAACGCTCAAAATTAAAAAAACTGTTAGGATGTGATTTTATAGTAGATATTTTTGTATTGATAGTATTAGGTATTTTTATCGCAATCGGGATAAAAAAGGGCTTGGTCATAACTGTTTACAATTTTTGCGCCATAATATTGTCGATTATTTTTTCGAGAATGATATATCCCATTGTCAGCAAAATATTAATGGGAAATAAGAATTTTCTTTTTTATATCCAAGGTCTTGTTAATGATTATCTCGGGCTTGAAGCGAAAACCGGCGGTAATTCGGTTTTAAAAAACAATGAATTTATTGAAGCTTTGCCGCTACCGGACGCTATGATCAGCGCTATCAGAGAGAATAATAACGATGTTATGTATACTTTTTTTAAGGCGACAGGCTTGAACGAATATATTTCAAAATATGTAACAACGATGATAATTAATTTTATCTCCATAATTTTGGTTTTCATAATTGTTTTCATTATAATAATTTGCTTGCGTGGTATTATAGAAGGAATATTAGATAATTTTTCGATACTCAGTTATTTGGATAGTATCGGCGGCGGAATTTTGGGATTTTTTATAGGGTTAATTTTCGTTTGGCTGGTAGTCGTTATTATTATGCTTTTTATGCCCGATTCGGAATTTATAAAACAAGCGGAAACAGCGTTTACCAAAGTACTTATTATTGATTATAATGTCATTTTAAATATGATTTTCAAGATATTCTAGCAAAAAAATTTTGGAGGCAGAACTTCCGTAAGCTTTTCTCGAAAAGTTACAAAAAAAACGGCGCAAATGCGCCGTTTTTGCTAATCATTAATACTTTCCAAAATCCTCATTTTCGAAATCATATTTCTTTTCCGACTCGTCTTGCTCTTCTTTTATTAAGCCTTTTTCAGCAGGCTCTTTAAGAGAACTGTTTCTAAATTTTTTCGACTTTTCCGTATGTTCATTTACTGCTATTTCGGGTTTTTCAAATTTATTTTTAGTTTCGGGAATAATAGGCTTTGATATATTTTTTATTTTATTGGCTTCACTGCTTGGAGCTTTGTTTTGCTGCTTATTTTCCGGCAGCGGCTGTTCTTTAGGCTTATTCGGTATAACCGGAGCTTTGTTCAAAATCGGAGTGTTAAACTTATTTTCTTTTTTAGGGATATCTTTATCAATATTTTTCGGAGGACTTTGGTTCAATCCGGCTGTTCTATTGATAGAATTATCTTTTTTTATCGAGCGCAAGTCAAAAACATTTTTTTCGTTATTTTGAGGAAGCTGTTTCTTTTCGGCGGCAATAGGGGTTTTCTCTATCGGCGCGCTGATTTTTTCTTTATTCACCGGACTGTTTAATAATTTAAATTCGCCGGCAATTGCTTGAAGTTTTTCGGTAAACTGCGAAAAATCAACTTTAGTTTCAATTTCCGAAAGCGGAGCGGATTTTGCATTTTCATTAATATTATTTATTGAATGAGACAATACATTTATGCTATCCGCCTGAGCCTTTGAGTTAGCCGTAAGATTTTCGATAAATCTGGAAATCTCCTCTACATGTATAATAATATCATTCAGCGAAAGAGCGGTTTTGTTTGCGATATCGCTTCCTTCATTTACTTTCAAAATTGAGCCTTCGATTAGCTCGGTAGTTTCTTTTGCGGCCTCGGCGGTTTGCGAAGCAAGATTTCGAACTTCTTCGGCAACAACAGCAAAACCTTTTCCGTGCACTCCGGCTCTGGCCGCTTCTACAGAGGCATTTAGCGAAAGCAAGTTCGTTTGGAATGCAATATTTTCTATCACTTTAATTATATTAAAAATACTGTCAGACGCTTCGTTTATTTCTTGCATGGATTTAAGCATTTCTTTCATTTCGATGTTTCCGGAGTTTGCTTTTTCCTTTGTTTCGGCTACTTTAGAATTAGCGCTACCGGTCAAAACAGTATTTTTCGCGATTTCTTTATTAACTTTGCTAATTTGATCGCTTAATTGATTTAGCTGAGATATTTGTTCAATTCCTAATTCAGAGCTAAAAGCTAACGGAATATCTCCGCCGATTTTTTCTGATACTGATTTTATATCATCGATAATCGATTTAAAATTACTAATTATTTTAATTTGGCTGTTCTTAATTCCGGAAAGATCGCCCAAATATTCCTGCGATGGATTTACGGTCAAATTTTTATTTGCGATTTCGCCTAAAACAAAATTGATATCGTTTATTTGTCCTGCGGCCGAATCCATGCAATTATTGAAATTTTGCTTAATCGAGGCGTAAATGCCTTTATAATCTCCGTTTATCCGCTGTTTTAAATTGCCTTTGGAGATTTGCAGAGCAAGTTGATTAAATTCGTCAAGCGCCTGCGTATTTATGGAGAACGCAGAATTCACGGATTCAGCAAGCTTTGACCATTCGCCTTTCAGATTTTTGGAATTTATGCGGTGGTTAAGCCTTCCTATTTTCATAGATTCTGCTGTATAAAGCAGTTTATTGTTAATACCCTTCATCTGCAATCTCAAATTTTTTAAGGGCGAAAATATTTCACGCTTTTTCCCGTTAAAAACAGGCATTGCCTCAAAATCGCCGAGGGTATAGCTTTTAATACAATTAAGAATCAAATAAATATCCGAATAAAAAGATTTTACTAAATTATTAATGCTGATAGCGTAATCTCTTCTAAAAGGGTTCATATTTTTAGAATCAAAAAATAAATCAAAATTCCCGTTTGCGGCAATTTCGTGGGTCAAGCTGTCTATTTGAGTTCTAAATTCTTTTAATTCATCAAAATTTTGGCGTATAGAAGTATAAACCTCTTCAAAATTACTATCGCCGTCAAAATCAAAATTTTTATTATCGGACGCATTGGATGCGAATTTTTTTAATTTAGTAAATTTATTATTAAGCGATTTTAAATATTGGCTGTTAATGAAGCTTGCAATCAGCATACAAACTAACATTAATCCAAATAAAAGAATGATTTCTTTGAAAAAAATACTTTCGGAACGGATTCCGGTGCGAACCCGGTTTATTTCATCGTTTGTGGTCTGCAATATATTGCCTAAGTATGAATTAAGCCTAAAAACCTCTTCTTGATTATTAATATCCAAGTTATCAAGTTCCGGTTTATATATCGCCAAAAAGCTGTCTAATTCACTGAAATATGAAGCTGAAATAAAGGATTTATATTTTTGTGTATATGTCACGTACTTAGAAATATTGGAAAATAACTCTTGATTGTTTTCTTTAATCGAAACCATATTAAGGTTGATATTTTCTGTACTTAAAAAATTCTTTTGAAGCTCGGAAAGAACATAAAAGTCATTTGCGATAATTTGGCCTTCGCTTTTTGATTTAAAGAAACATCCGATTCCGACAAAACTAATCAAACAGATAAAAAACATCATTATGGTAAAAACAGCGTTTTTATTGGATTTAAACTTTAATAATTTCATAAAACAAATCCTCTCTTCTGTTACTAATCGTCCATTAATGGAGAGTTAGTATGAATTTTATTATATATCGACAGTATAAGCATTGTATAAAACAAGTTTTCGAGTTTTATGCGGTCATTTTTTTCGGCAAATTCCTATAAAAAAAATTTATATATCTTTAGTTTTTATTTTCAAAAGACATGTTGTATTATTTTTTATAGGCTATAGCTAAAAAATACTCAACGAAAGGAGCAAAATAATTATGGCAATTACAGAAGTAAAAAAATTATCTTTGGCACTTGAGTTTTCGGGTGAAGATACAGGGAAGTATACTTGCTCAAGCTTAAAGACGGATGCCGATAATGAGCAATTAATGAGTTTTGGCGAGTCTGTAGCAAAATTATTTCCTACAGAAATGCTGTCAGTTGTAAAATCAATCGAAGAACATATTTTGGAAGACTAATTCAGGAAGGAGAAATAGAAAATGAATTATTATGACTTACACTTTATAACACAGAACGGTGAATGTACAATTACAGTTCCGGATGCTTATGACGGATGTACCTCTGAAGATGTAAAAGATGCTATGGATGCGATTATTGCGTCAGGAGTATACGGAACAAAAGGCGGACCGCTCGTTACAGCAGATAGCGCTGAATTGCGTGTGGTTAGCACAACAAATCTTACAATATAATCGGGAGGTAAAATATGGTTACGGAAACAAGAGATAAATACACAATAACTATCGATAACGAGAGAACAAAATATAGTACAAAATATATTGCTTTAGCAGCCACCGACGATGATATTTTAGCATTTGCTAAGGCTTTTAATTCATTACAGGACGTTGAAATGAAGTATGTGGCAAAAGTTTGCACTTACAATTTAGAGCGTGAATAATAAGGAGTTGAAAAAATGAAAAATACAGTAAGAATGGTTTTTACCACAGACGGCGGCAGCACTTACACAATGTCCGTCAGCGGCGTTAAATCGAATTTAACAAGTGTTATTTCCGAGGTTATGGAAGGTATTATTTCTTCCTCCGCTGTTTATACAAAAAACGGTAATTTAGACGGAAAGAAAAGCGCGACGTTAATCACAACCGAAACAACCGAAATCGCTATCGCTTAATATTTAGCAAGAATCCAAAAGCCCCTACAGAAATGTGGGGGTCTTTTTTTGTTTGTTCATTTCTACGGAACTGTTGGAGTAAATGTATTTTTTTGGATAAGTTTGTGATATACTATAAACAAGAATAAAGTATATTACAGAAGAGGTTTTTTATGAGTAAAATTTATGAATTCGAGGCAGAGATAAAAAAAGTACCTGATATTGACGCAGCTTATGTGGAAGTTCCTTACGATATCAAAAAAGTTTTCGGCAAAGGACGTTTGCCGGTAAATGCAACTTTTGACGGCGTTAAATATAAAGGCAGTATTGTGAAACGCGGTCTGCCGGATTATATTATCGGTATCAGAAAAGATATACGCCAGCAAATTAATAAACAACCGGGGGATATAGTAAAAGTTACTTTCGAGGAAATTACGGATTAATGTCCGACGGCTTTTTTGAAATTGCAAAAATTATTTTTCCGCTTTTTCAGATATTTGTTATATTTTGTTTATGCTTATGCGTATTTTTAGTTGCGCATAAATTTTATCATTCAAACCGCATTCCGGTTTCTTGTGTTGAAGCGAAAATAATTAAAAAACGGCAATTTCTTGATTTGCAATTAAATAAATATACGGGATATTATGTGATTTTTGAAATATGTGACGGAAAAAAGCTCGAATTTCCGGTCACGCGCGCGCAATACAACAGGCTTTTTGAAAATGCCGCCGGTGAGCTGAAATTTAAAAGCCGCAAGTTTATAAAATTTATAAAATTCGATTAGTTTGGAAAATTAAAAGAAGCGAGGGATGTTTATGAAAATCGATATTAGGGAATGGCGTTTATCTGATAAAAAGGATTTGGCGGAGTTTATTAATAATAAAAAAATCCTCGATAATTTGAGAGACGGAATACCTTTTCCGTATACCGAAAACCACTCCGAAGAATTTATCAATAAAGCTTTGGCCGCCGAAAAAGGCAAATATTTTTATTTTGCGATTATTGATGATGATAAGGCAATCGGCAGTATCGGCGTTTTCAGACACGAAAATATTCATTACAGAACTGCGGAAATCGGATATTTTATCGATGAAAATTATTGGAATCAAGGCGTAATGTCCCTCTCGCTTAAAAAAACCTGCGATTATATTTTTGAAAATACTGATATTGTGCGGATTTTCGCAATGCCGTTCGCTCACAATAAAGCTTCCGTTAAAGTTTTGGAAAATTGCGGATTTCAATATGAGGGAATTTTACGAAAAAACGCTTTTAAAAACGGTGAATTTTTGGATATGATAATGTATTCTTTAATAGTATAGCATTAATTTTTTAGAGGAGGAATTTTTTTGATATACAAATGTGAAGTTTGCGGGTTTGAATTTGATGAAGAAAAAGAGGGTAAAAGCTTTCGGGATTTAGACCGGTGTCCAGTCTGCAAAGTAGATAAAATTAATTTGAAACCTCCGGAGAATGCAAAAACTTTTACTACACCTCAGCCGGATTCTACAGCTCCGGAAGCAGGCGCTTTTTTATACAGCAAAGATTTTGAGCGCGAAGACCCAACCGAAAGGCATATGGCTGATATTCATGAAATGGCGTTAAAAGGCAAAAGTATTATCGACGCTATGAGTATTAAAGGTGTAAAGCCTTCTTGGGATGATATTTTATTTGTGGGCAATCAGCTGAATCCGCCGCCTTTGGACGAACATCATGAAATAGATTTAAAAACCGTAATCGGGAAAAACGCCAAAAAGCCTTTGATTATAGAATCTCCGGTTTATATTTCGCATATGTCTTTCGGTGCGCTTTCAAAAGAATCTAAAACTGCGCTTGCGAAAGGCTCGGCCATGGCAAAAACCGCGATGTGCAGCGGAGAAGGCGGCATTTTACCCGAAGAGCGCGAAAATTCTTATAAATATATTTTTGAATATGTACCGAATCTTTATAGCGTTAATGATGAAAATCTAAAAAATTCGGATGCGATTGAAATAAAAATCGGTCAGGGCACAAAACCGGGAATGGGCGGACATTTGCCGGGAGAAAAGGTTACGGAAGAGATAGCGAAAATTCGCGGGAAAGAAATCGGAAAGGATATCATAAGTCCATCAAAATTCCCTAATATAAATTCCAAAGAAGATTTGAAAAACCTTGTGGATGAATTAAGAGAACGTTCCGAAGGAAGACCGATCGGAATAAAAATTTCTGCCGGAAGAATCGAAAAAGATTTGGAATTTGTAGTTTTTTCGGGTGCGGATTTTGTTACGATAGACGGACGCGGCGGAGCAACAGGCGCAAGCCCGAAACTTATTCGGGATTCTACAACCGTGCCTACAATCTACGCTTTACATAGAGCTAAAAAATATTTGGATTCGGTGAATTCGGATATTGACATTGTAATTACAGGCGGTTTTAGAGTTTCGTCGGATTTCGCGAAAGCGGTAGCAATGGGCGCAAAAGCCGTAGCGATTGCAAGCGCAGCACTTATAGCACTTGCCTGCCGGCAATACAGAATTTGCGGAACCGGAAAATGTCCGTTAGGTGTTGCCACTCAGGACGAGGATTTGAGAAAACGGTTTGATACAGAAAATTCAGCACTTAGGTTATTTAACTTTTTTTCGGTTACAAACGAGGAGTTGCGTACTTACGCAAGAATTACAGGACATGAAAAAATACATGATTTATCAACAGATGATATTTTCACCGTAAATAAAGAAATCAGCGAATTTACAGATATTACGCACGCATAAAAAAGGGGATTTAGGCTCAAATCCGAGTTGTTTTTTTAAAAGCGATAATTTTAGACGAATGGCACAAATGCGCCATTCGTCTATTGTCGTGCAAGTATTAAATCCAGCCTCTCAAACGCATAGCATTCGCAATTTTTCTGATGGAATGCATGTATGATGCTGTTCTCATAGTAACGTCGAACTCTTTCGAAATCGAATAAACGGATTCGAAAGCGTCAACCATAGCAATTTCTTGTTTTTGCATAACTTCTTCGGCAGACCAGTAATATCCGTAAAGGTTTTGAACCCATTCGAAATAAGAAACCGTAACGCCGCCGGAATTCGCTAAAATATCAGGAATAACGCAAACTCCGCGTTTTGCAAGAATTTCATCTGCATCGGCAGTAATCGGTCCGTTCGCGCCTTCTACAATAATTTTAGCATTGATATTATTTGCGATTTCAGAAGTAATTGCATTTTCCATAGCGCAAGGTAAAATTATGTCAACTTGCAATTTCCAAAACTCTTCGGCAGAAATTAATTTTCCGTCCGGATAGCCTTCGAAAGTTCTGTTAGCTTTGAAATAATCCAAAAGCGCAGGGATATCCAAACCGTTTTCATTATAGATAATTCCGTTGTATTCAGCAATAGAAACAACTTTTGCGCCGCCTTTTTGGCAGAATATCGCAGTGTAGCTGCCCACATTTCCAAAACCTTGTACAGCCACTTTTAAATTTTTAAAATCTAAATTATGTCTTTTAGCGATTTCTCTGGCTGTAATAAAAATTCCCAATCCCGTTGCTTCCGTACGGCCTTTAGAACCGCCGAAATCCAATGGTTTTCCGGTAATTACGCCAATCGATGACTGACCGTTTAATTTACAATATTCATCTACCATCCAAGACATAATCTGTCCGTTAGTATTTACGTCCGGTGCCGGAATATCAACTTTTTCGCCTATCATTTTATGAATCGCCTGAATATAACCGCGGCTCAATCTTTCAAGCTCACCTTTAGAAAGCTTGGAAGGGTCTACCGTAATTCCGCCTTTTCCGCCGCCATATGGGATTCCCGTTATACTGCATTTAAAACTCATCCAAATAGAAAGTGCCTTAACTTCATCTGCATTTACATCCGGATGAAACCTAATGCCGCCTTTGAATGGTCCAACAGCGTCATTATGCTGAGAGCGGTAGCCTTTGAAAACTTTCAAAGAGCCGTCATCCATTCGTACGGGTATCGAAACTTCAATCACTTTTAGAGGTTCTTTCAGAATTTCATAAACAGATTCTTCTTCACCAAGTTTTTCGCACGCAATTTTTATTTGATTTTGTGCATTCAAAAAGGGGTTGAGATTTTCATTATTTGCCATAAATTATACCTCCTAAAAATCATAAATGATGTATTATTATGAGTAAATCATTAATAATTATTCGCTTAATGAAATCGAACATAGCAAAAAAACAGTGATATCTTCAACAAAGCTTGAGACTTTTTTACTCTAAGAAATATTTTAGCAGGAATAAAAATAAATCGCAAGTAAAAATTAGTCAAGATAAAGATTTTTTTTCGTCTTGATTATTATTAATTTTTTTTCGGAAATTTTACTCGAAAAATCAAATTTATTATATTTTTTAAATATATTTTGTAAATTATATAAATTATTGTTATAATGTTTGTAATCACCATGCTAAAAAATATCGAACTGCGTTTTACTTTTATAATTGTATGATTACATAAGTACCAAATGATGTAGAAAGAGGGATGATCCATGGATATTCTTTTTAAGATTCAAAAGGAGTTTAATTTAAAAAAAGAGCAAGTGGAGAATACTGTTAATTTGATCGACGAAGGAAACACAATACCTTTCATCGCCAGATACCGTAAAGAATTGACCGGCTCTTTGGATGACCAGGTGTTACGCGAACTTTATGAAAGACTGTTATATTTACGCAATCTCGATGAAAAACGGCAATCTATAAAAAATCTGATAGCCGAACAGGGAAATCTTACAGAAGAAATCGAAAAGGCTCTTTCAGAAGCCAACACTCTCACCGAAATTGACGATATATACAGGCCGTTTAGACCAAAGCGGAGAACAAAGGCTACAATCGCCAAAGAAAAAGGTCTGGAGCCTCTTGCCAATATTATTTGGGCTCAGCTTATATCATACAATATTGAGGATCTTGCAAGGGAATTTGTAGATGAAGAAAAGGGAGTAGAATCCGTAGAGGATGCAATTGACGGCGCGAAAGATATAATTGCGGAAATTATTTCGGATGATGCCAATATTCGTTTGATTATCAGAAAGTATTTAACAGAAAATGCTGTTGTTCAAGTTAAAGCTGTTGATAAAGAAGCAAAATCTGTTTATGAAATGTATTACGAATACCAAGAGCCGATTACAAAAATCGCTTCTCATCGAGTTTTGGCAATAAACCGCGGCGAAAAAGAAAATTTTCTCACAGTAAAAATTGTCGGCGATGACAGCGAGATTTTAGAGAATATCGAAAATATAGTCAATAAGCGAAATAAATTTACAGATGCCTGCATTTCAGAGATAGTTGAAGACAGCTATCGTCGGTTGATTTTTCCTTCCATCGAGCGCGAAGTTCGCAACGCACTGACAGAAACCGCAGAAGAAGGAGCAATTAAGGTTTTTGCGGAAAATTTGCGTCAGCTTTTATTACAGCCTCCGGTAAAAGATAAAATTGTAATGGCACTGGATCCCGGTTTTAGAACGGGCTGCAAAGTCGGTGTTGTTGACCAAACGGGAAAAGTTTTGTATATCGGTGTTGTTTATTGCACGCCGCCGCAGAATAAAATCGAAGAATCAAAAAAAATATTAATGCCTATTTTGAAAAAATTTAACGTCGATATTATTGCCATCGGCAACGGAACGGCGAGCAGGGAAACTGAGGCTTTTGTTGCGGAGATGCTTAAAGAAATTGACAGAAAAATATATTATGTACTTGTAAATGAAGCGGGCGCTTCGGTGTATTCGGCTTCAAAAATCGGCGCTCTTGAATTTCCTGATTATGATGTGTCACAGCGTTCTGCGATTTCTATCGGGCGCAGATTGCAAGACCCACTTGCCGAACTCGTTAAAATCGACCCGAAATCGATTGGTGTCGGACAATATCAGCATGATATGAACCAAAAGCACCTCGGCGAAAGTCTCGGCGGAGTCGTTGAATCTTGCGTAAATAGCGTTGGTGTTGATTTAAATACAGCTTCTCCTTCTTTATTATCCTATGTTTCGGGAATAAGCAGCTCTGTTGCAAAAAACGTTTTGGAGTATCGTGAGGAAAACGGAAAATTCACTGAACGTAAAGAGCTTTTGAAAGTAAAAAAACTCGGACCTAAAACTTTTGAACAATGTGCCGGATTTTTGCGGATTCCCGACGGGAAAAATATTTTGGATAATACAGCGGTGCATCCCGAATCTTATATGGTTGCAAAAGCTATTATAAAAAAATCAGGACGCAAGCTCGATGATATCGTTAATATTAAAAATTTTAATTTTGGCCGCGAAGAACTGAACGATATGGCAAAAGAGTTTTCTATCGGTTTGCCGACTTTGCGCGATATTATTTCAGAGCTTGAAAAGCCGGGGCGCGATTTGCGTGACAATATGGTTGCGCCGGTTTTGCGTACGGACGTTATAAATATGGAAGATTTAAAAGAAGGCATGATTTTGGAAGGCACGGTCAGAAATATCGTGGACTTCGGAGTTTTTGTAGATATAGGTGTGCACCACGACGGACTTGTTCACGTTTCGCAAATTTCGGACGGATTCGTAAAACATCCGCTCGATGCTGTGAAAGTCGGAGATATTATCAGCGTAAGAGTGATGAGCGTTGACCTCGAAAAAAAACGTATCGCTTTGACAATGCGCGGAACTTCATAAAAATTTTAAAAGGCTGCTGTAAATGGCGGTCTTTTTTTTGTGAAAAAAGGTTACTTTCCGTTACTATTCAAGTTTTGCGATAAATAATAAAATTATACTATAGTGTTTCTACAATAACTTTGAGGGGCGTGTTAAGATGATAAAAAAATATATTCCGTTTTTAATTTCTTTTTTGTTAATGGCGGGCTGCGGCGCAGATAGTACAGCGTCCAAATCTGCGGATACTTCTGGGAAAACAGAAATTGCAAGCAAAACAAAAAATACGGAAAAGACTGAAAATTCTCAAGCTGATTCGAACATAAATGACGAAAATAACGAACCAGAAAATACAGCGGTTTTGGTTGTAGATATGTCTCTGGGAAATCCGGACGGTGAAGCGGAGCATTTAATCAGCCGTTTTGATTATGGATATGACGGGCAATTAACGGTCGGAACTCTTGCGGAAGGATTAACAAAGCTGACGGGTCTTAATTTTGCGATAAATGATTTTACAAGCGAAAAAGGCGGAGCTTCTGTGGATTGGTCTCTCGAAGCTTCATTTTTGGCGGGTCTTGGAGATATTAAGCAAAGGCAGGAGTTTTTTGTATATGATTCAGAATCATTGACTTGGCTTATGTTGGATAGCTTGTACCGCAGTATAATAGAAAATTTTGGAGATCCGGAATTGCCTGTTTATTATAGCATGGACGGATGGAAAACACTGAAGCTTAAAGATATGTCGTTTATTTCGGAAATACCGCCGGATTTGCAGTATATGGGCAGCCCGTTTTTCTTCGCTCATTCGGATGTAAAAGGTGAAGATGATAATGTCACTCAGGGCGATCCTCCCGAAAACACAATACAAGCTGACCCTCCGGAAGAAGGTTTTTCGGGTGAAGCTTCTTGGTGGGGGTTTTATTTAAACGAAAGTGATAATAAATCGCTTAATATTTCTAATTTTAATGGAAGTTCTTTCAGCTTTCAATTGAATGCGATAGATGGAGATACGTTTGAAGGGTCTGCCGCAGTAGATGGAAACGTTGCCGAATATATGGATTTGGTTTTTGTTTATAACGGCGATGAAATATCGGTCACTTTGAGCGAACAGCGTGATGACAGCTACGAACGAGAGATATTCGTAGATTTGTATTACCGAACATATAATTAATACTATTTTCATTTTGATAAGTAGAAAAAAATTTTTCACAGCGGAGCGTTTCGCGCAGGCTTCAAGCGCGAAATGAAATATTTTTTTCTATCCTTTATAATGAAAATAGTATAAATAATGAGCCCGATACAATTAATATGTCGGGCTTGATTTTTTTTAAACCAAATGAAATTCAATGTCTTTTGATTTTAAAATTTGTATCCATTCCTCGGGAAGCTCCTTGTCGGTTATAACAATATCGATATCGCTTAATTCGCAGAAATATGAAGAGCGCACGCTTCCAAATTTTTTTGAGTCGGCGACTAATATTTTTTGTAAAGAAGTATTAAGTATAAGTTTTTTTACGGGAACTTCATAAGCATTTGCGCAAGTAACGCCAAGCTGTTTATGGATACCGGCCGCCGAAACGAAAACTTTTTGGGCGCGGATAGATTTTATCAAAGAAAGGCCTTCATCGGAAATAAATATCTGTGTATTCGGTTGATAGTATCCGCCTGCGAAAATCATGTTTATATCGGAAAGCCGGCGTAATTCCATCAGAATATTCGTTGCGTAAGTCAGAACCGTCAAATCTAAATTTTGAGGCAAATAAGGTATGATGCGTTCGGTAGTTGTTCCGGTGTCTACAATAATAACATCGCCTTTTTTTACAAGAGAGGCGGCAAACATTCCGATAGCTTCTTTTTGAGAATTTTGTTTTTCGGTTTCATCAGATAAATTATAGTCGTTGGCAAAGCCCAAATGTGCAGGATTATAAACGGAAGTGCCGTTTACATTGCTGGCGACATTTTTATTTTCAAGTAATTTAAGATCTCTCCGTACAGTCATTTCGGAAACATCCAACAAAATAGAGAGTTCTTTAATTGAAACAAAACCCCTGATTCGCAAAATATCAATTAAGCGTTTTACTCTATCGTCTTTTTTAGCCATATTGAATACCACCCTAAACATTCTTTATGATAAACCACTTTTGGATCAGTACGATTAACATTATTTTCGCATGTGGTAGAGATATTGTCAAGATTGTTTGTTGTTTATAATTTTTTTTGTTATTATTTTATTATAAGTAACAATATGCTTGTCATTTTTGATGAAAATAAAAATACGATGGATTGAAAGTATAAAAATACGGAGCTAAAATAGGATTTTGAAAATAAAGGCAGTTGATAACATTTTACCAATTACGATTAACAAATGTTATTATAATTACAAAAATGGCAAATACATTTGACAATTAAAAATTCATATGATAATATTTAATTGTTAATAATAATTAGTGTTATTAGGAGGTATATATGGATAGTGCACAAATTCTAAAGCATGTGGATCATACGCTTCTTGGCTCTTCCGCTTCATGGGATGAAATAAAAAAACTTTGCCTAGAAGCAATTAAATGGAAAACTGCTTCGGTTTGTATTCCGCCATCTTATGTAAAAAAAGTTTTCGAAGAATTCGGCAATCAGCTTGTGATTTGCACGGTTATTGGATTTCCTTTGGGTTATTCTTCGCTGAGCGCAAAAACCGAAGAAATCAAAAAAGCGATTTCGGAAGGCTGCTCTGAATTCGACATGGTAATTAATATTGGGGATGTTAAGAACAGGAATTTTGATAAAATAACTGATGAAATAGCAAAACTCAAAGACGCGGTGGGGGACAAAATCCTAAAGGTAATTATAGAGACCTGCTATTTAACAGAGAATGAAAAAATTCAGCTTTGCAATTGCGTAACGGAGGCCGGTGCGGACTATATTAAAACTTCAACCGGATTCGGAACTGCCGGAGCTACTTTGGAGGATATTTTGCTTTTCAAAAAGCATATCGGTCCTGATGTTAAAATGAAAGCCGCCGGCGGAATCCGCACAAAACAAGATATGGTTGCTTTTTTGGAAGCGGGATGCGAAAGACTCGGTACAAGCTCAGCAATTAAAATTCTGCAAGGCGAAGACGCTTTAAATTATTAGATTTTTCAAATTTGAAAGGAAAAAATATGGAAAATAAAAAATTGATAATAGAAGCTTTGAAGGCTCGTTTAAATTCTTATTCGCCATATTCGGGATTTATGGTCGGCGCGGCGTTACTGACTAAAGACGGTGATATTTATACGGGCTGCAATATTGAAAATGCGGCTTATTCGCCGACAAACTGCGCTGAACGGACAGCTTTTTTTAAGGCTGTTTCTGAAGGAGTCCGCGATTTTGATTCGATAGCGGTTGTCGGATACCACAAAGATTCCGAAGAACCGGATTTTGCATATCCTTGCGGGGTTTGCAGACAGGTTATGATGGAATTTTGTGATCCGAAAGAGTTTAAAGTAATCGTTGCGAAAAATGAAACTGACTATACGGTTAATACATTGGAAAATCTTTTGCAATTTGGTTTTGGACCGAATAATCTGTAAATCACATTTATACAGATATGAATATTTATATTCATTTCAGTATATATAAACATGTCATACTATTTTCATTATTAAGGATAGAAAAAAATATTTCATTTCACGCTTGAAGCATGCGTGAAACGCTCCGCTGTGAAAAATTTTTTTCTACTTATCAAAATGAAAATAGTATCAATTTAAAAACAGGAGGAAGATTATGAAACGTTTTATTTCCATTATTGCTTCTGCTGCTATGATTTTAGCTTTGGCGGCCTGCGGCGGAACTAAGTATGAACTCGCATTGATTACTGACCTTGGAACTATCGATGACAAATCCTTTAATCAAGGCTCATGGGAAGGCTTAGTACAATATGCAGAAGAGAAGAAAATAACTCATAAATATTATCAGCCTACCGAACAAAGTGATGACGCTTATTTGGCAAGTATTGACCTTGCTGTAAAAGGCGGAGCAAAAGTTATTGTAACACCGGGATTTTTATTTGAAGCACCGATTTTTGCAGCGCAAACACTTTATCCTGATGTAAATTTCATTCTTGTTGACGGTACACCTCACAACGCAGACTACAGCGAATTTAAAACAGAAAAAAATACAGTCAGCATTTTATATGCGGAAGAAGAAGCCGGATTTTTGGCAGGCTACGCCGCAGTTAAAGACGGTAACACTAAATTAGGTTTTATTGGCGGTATGGCAGTACCTGCTGTTGTTAGATACGGTTATGGATATATTCAGGGTGCTGAATATGCGGCGAAAGAACTTGGACTCGGCGCAGGAGCAATTTCCATAAACTATCATTATACGGGAGCATTCGCAGCTTCTCCGGAAGCTCAAGCTTTGGCGGCTTCTTGGTACAATAGCGGAATCGAAGTTATTTTCGCTTGCGGCGGTGCGGTTGGTGACTCTGTAATGGCGGCAGCTGAACAAGCAAGCAAAAAAGTTATCGGTGTTGACGTTGACCAATCGCCTCAATCGGCTACGGTTATTACATCGGCTATGAAAGGCCTAAAACAATCTGTATATTCTTGTATTTCCGATTATTACGACGGTAAATTCTCCGGCGGACAAACACTTGTATTCGGTGCGGATAACAACGGTATCGGCTTACCTATGGATACATCGAAATTTGATAAATTCACAAAAGCTGATTATGATGCAATTTTTGCGCAATTAGTATCAAAAGCAATACCGATTGTACGTGATACAGACGAAGGCGGAAACCCTGTAGAAATAGCAGGAATACCTTTAGAAGCTACAACTGTAACGGAAATTAAATAAATAAAATATTCTGTATCGTATAGAAATCTAAAGATACAGGCATAACTTATATAGGGCGTGTTTGAAAAATATCGAAAAGCTTGAAGCTCATTTGTGAATCTTATAACAAGTGGAATAGGGCGAAAAAAATTTTTCAACACGCTCTAAGAAATTAGAGAAAAAGTCGGGGATTAGTATTAGAAAGGAAGAAATCGGTGGAATACATTATAGAAATGTGTGGTATCACTAAAGAGTTTCCCGGAATTATCGCTAACGATGATATTACTATCCAACTGAAAAAAGGCGAAATTCATGCACTTTTGGGCGAGAACGGCGCGGGCAAATCCACTTTGATGAGCGTTCTTTTTGGTCTTTACCAGCCCGAAAAAGGCGTTATCAAGAAAAACGGCAAGGAAGTAAAAATAACCGGTCCAAACGACGCAACAAAGCTTGGCATAGGAATGGTGCACCAGCATTTTAAGCTTGTTCATAATTTCACGGTTTTGGAAAATATTATTCTGGGTGTCGAGACAACAAAAAACGGTCTTTTAGAGATGAATAACGCAAAAAAACAGGTTTTGGATATTTCGAATAAATATGGCTTGGAAATTGACCCCGACGCTTATATTTCCGATATTACCGTGGGAATGCAGCAACGTGTCGAGATTTTAAAAATGCTCTACCGTGAAAATGAAATCCTTATTTTTGATGAGCCGACGGCGGTTCTTACACCACAAGAAATTGAAGAGCTTATGAAAATTATGAAAGGTCTTGTTGCAGAAGGCAAGTCAATTTTATTTATCACTCATAAATTAAACGAAATTAAAGCGGTTGCCGACCGCTGCACCGTTCTGAGAAAAGGAAAATATATCGGGACAGTAGACGTAAAAAGTACATCTAAAGAAGAGCTCTCCGAAATGATGGTCGGACGAAAAGTAAACCTCAATGTAAGTAAAGATGAAGTCGAAATCGGGAAAACTATTCTGGAAGTCAAGAATTTAATTGTTAAAAATAAAACAACCGGCAAGAATGTCGTTGATGATGTAAGCTTTAAAGTAAATGAAGGTGAAATTGTCTGTATAGCGGGAATCGACGGCAATGGCCAAAGTGAGTTGGTTTATGCAATAACAGGCTTGATTCCGGCGGATTCGGGAACGGTTTTATTAAACGGAAACGATATTACAAACGATAGCATAAGAAAGCGCAATATGTCCGGGATTTCGCATATTCCGGAGGACAGGCATAAGCACGGTTTGATTTTGGATTATAATATGGCCTATAATATTGTTTTGCAATCGTATTTTGAGCCGAAATTCCAAAATAACGGATTTCTGAAATATGATGAAATTTATAAATACACGGACAAAATGATAGAAGAATATGATATCCGAAGCGGACAGGGCGCGCGCACGCTCACAAGAAGCATGTCGGGCGGAAATCAGCAAAAAGTTATTATCGCACGCGAAATTGACCGTGACCCGAAATTATTAATCGCCGTACAGCCAACAAGAGGGCTTGATGTCGGAGCTATCGAATATATTCATAAACAACTTATATCCGAAAGAGACAGAAGCAAAGGCGTTTTATTGATTTCGCTGGAATTGGACGAGGTTTTGAATGTAAGTGACAGAATACTTGTAATTTTTGAGGGCAAAATTGTTGCGGATGTTAATCCGAAAGATGTTTCACAGCAAACGCTTGGACTTTATATGGCGGGTTCGAAAAGAGGTGATGAGGAATGAGCGGAAAATTAAAAAATATTTTGAGATTAGATAGTTCATCAGATGCTTTGTCTTCAATAGTTGCGATATTGATCGGACTTTTGGTTGGATTATTGGTTTTGCTGGTGACAGATCCGACGCAGGCTTTCGGCGCTTTTATTGCGATTTTAACCGGTGGTCTCAGCGATTTAAAATCCATGGGGCAAGTGCTTTATTTTGCAACTCCGATTATTATGACCGGACTTTCGGTCGGATTTGCAAGCAAAACAGGCTTGTTCAATATCGGCGCTTCGGGACAGTTTATCGTCGGGGCATATTCCGCAATTTTGGTTGGCGTTAAATGCACTTTTTTACCTTCGCCTCTAATCTGGATGGCGGCGCTTTTGGCGGCAATGCTGGCTGGCGCACTTTGGGGAAGTGTTCCGGGTTTGCTCAAGGCTTTCTGCAATGTAAACGAAGTTATCGCCTGCATAATGATGAATTATATCGGAATGTATTTTGTGAATTTTATGATAACAAAGACTGTTTTTGATTCGCTTAAAAATCAATCGATGAGGGTAGTGAACGAAGCGAATCTTCCAAAACTTTGGCTGGATAAAATCTTCAGCGGTTCAAGTGCAAACAGCGGAATTTTTATCGCTATAATTTTCGCAATTATTATATATTATATTTTGGAAAAAACTACGTTTGGTTATGAATTGAAAGCTTGCGGATTCAACCGAAACGCGGCAAAATACGCCGGAATAAACGAACGTAAATCGATAGTGTATTCAATGCTGATTTCGGGCGCAATGGCTGGACTCGGCGGAGCTTTATTATATCTTGCAGGCTCGGGAAAAGGAATAGACGTTATCGACGTTTTAGCGCCAGAAGGCTTTAATGGTATTCCGGTCGCGCTTTTGGGACTTAATAATCCGATTGGAATTATTTTTTCGGGGCTGTTTATTTCTTATCTCACAGTCGGCGGATTTAACATGCAATTATATAATTTTGCACCTCAAGTAATAGAGATTATCATAGCGATTATAATCTATTTCAGTGCGTTTGCTCTAGTTATAAAAGGTCTGCTGAAAAATTTCAATGCAAGAAAAAAATCAGCGGATAAAAGCAAGGAGGTAAGCAAAGTATGAATGTACTCTACTTTTTAGTACAGCAAACAATGTTTTTTTCCATACCGCTTTTAATTGTGGCATTGGGCGGAATGTTTTCGGAACGAAGCGGCGTTATTAATATCGCTCTCGAGGGAATTATGATAATGGGAGCTTTTGCCGGAATTTTGTTTATCAATACTTTTCAGGCGGCACTGCCGGGACAGCCGATTTTGATTCTTGCAATTTTAGTTTCAGCGGCTACCGGAATTTTGGTTTCGCTTACTCATGCTTACGCCTCAATAAATATGAAAGCGGATCAAGTTATAAGCGGTACGGCGATTAATATGTTTGCGCCCGCATTTGCGATTTATGTTGCAAGAATGCTGCGTACAGTTCAGCAGATTCCGTTTATAAACCAATTTAGAATAGCGAAAGTTGCGGGTTTTGGAGATATCCCCGTAATCGGGCCTCTGTTTTTTCAAAATACTTATATAACAACTTATCTCGGTTTTATTATTTTGATTGTGTCTTGGATAGTTTTGTATAAAACAAAATTCGGATTGCGGCTTCGCTCCTGCGGTGAGCATCCGCAGGCGGCGGACTCTGTCGGAATCAATGTATATAAAATTAGATACGCAGGCGTTATGATTTCCGGAGCTTTAGCCGGAATCGGCGGTTTGGTTTTCGTTATCCCTACTTCGACAAATTTCAACGCTACGGTTTCCGGTTACGGTTTCCTTGCTTTGGCTGTTTTGATTTTCGGACAATGGCGTCCGGGAAGAATCGTTTTTGCGGCGTTTTTCTTTGGATTATTGAAAGCTGTTGCTTCTTCTTATTCGGGAATTACTTTTATGCAGAATCTGCCGATTGCCAGCAATTTTTATAAAATGATACCGTATATTGTGACTTTGGTCGTTTTGGCGTTTACATCCAAAAACTCTCAAGCGCCTAGAGCCGAGGGTATTCCTTATGATAAAGGAAGCAGATAATGAAAATAGTATAAGGAGAAGATTATGGAAAAATTATATCATATAGATATTGATGATTCGCATGGCGCGAAATATGCGATTTTGCCCGGAGACCCCGGCAGAGTTGAAAAGATAGCTCAATATTTTGATAATCCCCGCTTTTATCACCAAAACAGAGAATATACAATTTGGCTTGGTGAATTGGAAGGCGAAACAGTTATGGCAATCTCGACAGGAATGGGCGGTCCTTCGACGGCGATTTGCGTTGAGGAGCTTTATCAAACGGGAGTGCGCAATTTCATACGCGTCGGAACTTGCGGCGGAATGGCGGAAGAGGTTGTCGGCGGTGATGTTGTTGTTGCGACAGGCGCAATCCGAATGGAGGGCACGACAAAGGAATATGTCCCGATTGAGTTTCCGGCGGTTGCGAACCTTGAAATAACAAACGCTCTGGTGCAGGCTTCGAAAAATTTGGGATATAATTGGCATGCCGGAATCGTACAATGTAAGGATTCGTTTTACGGTCAGCACAGCCCAGCAAGGATGCCGGCCGGTTATGAATTGGAAGAAAAATGGAATGCTTGGGTAAAAGCCGGATGTTTGGCTTCCGAAATGGAAAGCTCTACACTATATATAGTTTCGCAGATTCTTCGGGCAAGAGCCGGCTGTGTTTTGAATGTTGTTTGGAATCAGGAACGTGAAAAAGCCGGACTTCCTAACCCGCATTCGCATGATACTTCGCTTGGAATTAAAGTCGCTGTCGAAGCGATTAGGCTTTTGATTCAGGAAGAGAAAAAATAATATTTATACTATTTTCAATATAAAGGATAGAAAAATGAAAATAGTATTATCTGCCGCATTTCCGGATATTTAGGATTGCGGCATTTTTTTAATATACTTAAATTCGGATGTATCAGATTTTCAAATTCAGAACTCTGTAGTATAATTAAAGCAGGGGGATGCTTATGAAAAAGAAGATTTTATCCGCTAAAAGCGATTTAATTTTTAAATTGATTTTTGGGGATACAAGGAATATTGATATACTAAAAGGGTTTTTAAAATCAGTTTTGAATTTGCCGGAAGATGACTACGAAAAAATAACATTGTTGGATCCTAATTTTCGAATTGATTCGCAGGACGGAAAATTGGGAATACTGGATATAAAGCTAAATACTAAATCTAAAAAAGTAATAAATATCGAAATACAAGTTTTGAATGTTCCCGAATTAAAGGAGCGGATTTTGTTTTATGCATCAAAAATGATAACAGAACAAATTGCTAAAGGTGAAAGTTATTTTCAGATTAAAAAAACAGTATGTATTGTGATAACCGACTTTGAATTAATAAAAGAGAATAACGAATATTTCAACAATTACTCTTTGTTTGACAAAAATACGAAATCTCTATTTACAGATTTATTGGAAATTAATACTCTCGAATTGCCCAAACTGCCGCAAAAAAACGATAATACGAAATTATGGAACTGGTTAAAGTTTATTAATGCAGAAAGCGAGGATGAGTTAGATATGTTAGCTGAAACTGACCCTCAAATAAATAAAGCCGTAGCGGTTTTAAAAGAATTAAGTGATGACGAAAGAACAAGAATGATAGAAGAAGCAAGAGAAAAGGCCAGACGCGATGAAGAATCGAGGTTGAGAGGCGCACGAGAGGAAGGACTAAAGGAAGGACTAAAGGAAGGGCAAAAAGAAGGGCAATATGAAAAAGCGCTTGAGATAGCAAAAAAATTGCTGAAAATAAAGCTTTCAATTAGTGAAATTGAGACAGTTACGGGACTTTCAAAGGATATTATTCAGAAGCTCGATTTAGAAAATCAAGATATAAAATAATTTTAAAAATATTAAAAAAATAAGGGCGATGAGGAAACTCACCGCCCAAACTTTTATTATAATAAAGATTCAATCAATTCTTTTTTAGGGTTAGCGATAACGGTTTTATTAACAAGCAAGCCGCTTTCGCTTTGTGATTTACATCCGGCATCTACAGCCGAAATTACCGAAGCGGTTTCACCCGTCAGAATCACGAATGATTTGCCGCCGATTCCCGTGCCGAGGCGCAGGTCAACAATTTGTACATTAGACGATTTTACCGAGGTGTCTGCCGCAATAATCGCGGAAGCAACCGAGTAAAATTCCATAACGCCGATAGCTTTTATTTTATCGGGCATAGCGGCCATTGAAATCGCACGGATAACATCGGGATGTACCTTAGAAATCTGTATGGAATTAACAACAAATCCCCCACCCAATTCGGAGGCATGCTTCATCGAGTTTGCAACCGCCGAAACAAGTCCTGAAACCAAAATATAATACTTTCCGGGGCATGACGCTTTAGCATAAATCAAATCTATCTGACCGGATTTCAGCATAGCGTCGGCGACTTCGACACCGGCGGCGATACTGCTAAGCTCCATAAATCCAATTGTGTCCATATCAAATACCTCCTTTAATCGTAATTATATTATTAATTTCCGAAACAACACCGTCTATCGACGCATGAATATTGGCAGAAAGTTTATTTTCGGCAGCTCTCGCGATAAGCTGGCCCTTTATAACCGAATCACCAAGCGCGACGCAAGGCACTGCGGCTTCGCCAATATGTTGTTTAAGAGGTATTTTTACTGTACCGGAGCTAAGTTCTGAAAAACCGCTGACCTTATTGTTATACAAATCATAAAGACCCATTCGCGCCATGATTTTGGAAGGCGCAATTTTTCGGTATTCACGCATTTTTTCAGGATTCAAAGAATCTTGTTTATTAACGTACTTTACTTTTAACTGAGATTTAACGTATTTATTTACCTGACGCGGTGAAAGATTCATCGGGCAGGCGTAGGTTTCGCAAACTCCGCATTCGCAGCAGATAAGCGCTTCTTCCAATATATCGTCGGCAATTAATTCTTTATCAAAATCCAAAGAAGCCATGTGGCGCATAATCATATGTGGACGCAATTTATGACCAATCAGCTTTCGCGGACAGAGATCCGAACAGAACGAACATTGGATACATGCAGATTTCGCACGGTTTAAAATTTGTCTTACATTTGTAAAATGTAATCTCGAATCGAAATTATTTTCTTTCGGAATCACGATGATTCCCGAAGTTGTTTTCGTAACGAATTTTTCCTCGTCTTTACCCGAAATAAATCCCATCATCGGACCGCCGTTTATTACAACATAATCCGAAATTCTTGCGCCGCCTGCGGCTTTTATACAATCATCAAAACTAATTCCGATCGGAACTTTTAAAACTGTCGGACGATTGACTTCGCCGGTTACGGTCAAAAATTTATGAGTTACAGGAATATCCTGCAACGCTTCAAAAACATTGTACATCGTGGCGATATTGGAAACAACGCAAGAGACATTCAGCGGAATACCGCCCGGCGGAACAGTGCGCTTTGTGATGTCATAAACAATCATTTGCTCGTCGCCCGCCGGATAATAATTATCCAATTCGTAGATTCTAATATTATTATATTTTTCCAAAGCAATTCTTAATTTTTGAATCTCGTTGGTATTTACGGCTTTTATCGCAATATATGTTTCTTTTGCGTTAATCTGCTTGGAAACGGAATCTATCGCGCTCAAAACCTCATCAGTGTGATTATTAATAATATATTTATCTGTATAAAGCAGAGGTTCACATTCGGCGGCGTTTATCAAAAAATACTCCACCGAACAATTTAGTTTTACATGAGTAGGGAAACCGGCACCGCCCGCACCGACTACCCCGGCATTAAAAATTTTATCCAGCATTTAAAAACACCTCTACTTTATGTTGAATCCATCTACCAAAATGCAGCGTCTTTTTCTGCAAAAAGATTTTGCCGAAGTCAAGCCTTCACCGGTAGGACCGGCAATAGTAAATGTTGTATATCCTTCGCCGCCAACGCCGATTCCGGCATAAGACGGAGCGTTTTTAACAAAAATCGTAGTTTGGATTTCACGAGCCAAACGCGAAAGATTGTCTATATTTTTGGAATGCATAATTGCCGTATGTCTGAAACCATGTTCAACAGCAACGGCTGTTTCGATTGCTTCGTCGATATTTTTTACGCGTACAACAGGAAGTACAGGCATCATCAGTTCATGCTGAACAAAAGGATGTTCAACGCCAACCTCCATCGAAATAACTTTTATATTATCCCGAACCGGAATTCCGATTTTTTCGAGAATATACTGCGCTGATTTTCCGATAAATCCTTTGTTCACGTTATTATCAACAATCAAAAGATTTTCCAATTGCCTTAAAATATTTTCGTCACGAATAAAATACGCACCGTTGGCTTCCATATTAAAAATCAAATAATCGGCTACTTGTTCGCAAACAATAACTTCTTTTTCGGCGATACAAGGCAGATTGTTATCGAAGCTTGCGCCTAGAATTATATCCTTGGCGGCTTTTTCGATATTTGCGGTTTCGTCAACAACGGCAGGAGGATTTCCTGCGCCTGCGCCGATAGCTTTTTTACCGGAAGAAAGTACGGCAGTTACAACGCCCGGACCGCCTGTAGCGACCAGCATATTGATTTTTTTATGTTTCATCATCTTATTAACCTGCTCCATATTCGGCTCTTTGCAGGTAACGATAATATTTTTCGGACCTCCGGCCTCAACAATGGCTTTGTTAATAAGCGAAATACATTTTATAGAAACATTTTTTGCGGTCGGATGCGGTGAAAAAACAACGCCGTTTCCTGCCGCAATCATTCCAATCGAATTGCAAAGTACAGTTTCCGTAGGGTTTGTAGTTGGAGTAATCGCGCCGATAATTCCGAACGGCGAATGTTCAACCAAAGTCAAACCATAATCGCCGGTCATCGATTCTGATCTCAAATCTTCAACGCCCGGAGTTTTATTGCTAACCAATTGATTCTTTAGTATTTTATCATGAACATTACCCATTTTGGTTTCTTCAACGGTCATTTCCGAAAACAATACAGCGTTATCGATACCGACTTTTCTGATTACGTCGATAATTTCACTGCGTTTTTCCAGCGAAAGCTTAACCAATTGTTTTTGCGCAATAAAGCAAGCCTCAACAGCATCGTCCATATCGTCAAAGATTCCAATGAGTTCTGAATCTTGATCTTGTATCTGAGACATTACTTTTTTCACGATATCAGATACAAGATTTTCAAATCCTTCCAAAAAATCACCTCCAAATAATTTGCGCGTTTGAGTAAAAATAAGCCAAACAAAATGAAATCAAACGCGCTTTACGGTGCCGTTTTACAGAGGTAAGCACCTAATACTATTTTCATTTAGATAAGTAGAAAAAAATTTTTCACAGTGGAGCGTTTCGCGCAGGCTTCAAGCGCGAAATGAAATATTTTTTTCTATCCTTAATATTGAAAATAGTATAATTTCATTTTAAAGCGAATCAAAACAAGCTAAAACTTCTCGGCCGATAATCATATCTTCTTCAACAGTTCCGCCGCTAACGCCGATAGAGCCGATTTGAACTCCGTCTTTAATAAGCGGGAATCCGCCGCCGAAAACAACAACATCAGGATCGCTCATATTGATTCCGTACAATGAGCCGCCCGGAACAGAAGCGTCCATGAGTTCATGTGTAGCCATTCTGAAAACCGAGGAAGTATAAGCTTTTTGACGGGCGATTCCGATACTGATAAGGATACAGCCCTCAAAACGCTTGAAATAAAGCAAATCGCCATTAGGATCGGCAATAGCGAAACAAACAGGAACATTAATTTTTTTGTATGCCTCTTCAGCAGCCTTGGCTAATTTATCATACATATCATCATTTAAATAACTCATTTGAAGATTCACCCTTTCTGCAACTTTTCTCACAAAATCATTGAAAATTTCGAACTTTGCTAAAATAAAAAGAGTATCCGAAAGTCTATTTAAAAATGTCAACAAAAGCGGGTCGACATATTCTTCTTTGGAAAGCGTAACGGCGGATCTTTCGGCGCGGCGCGCAACCGTTCGGGCAAAATGAATTGTAGAGGAGGCGAAAGTTTCGCCCGGCAATTCAAAGCCCTTCATCTTTCCAAAATCATGTTCGTATTTGTCAATTATATTTTCAAGATATTTTACATCTTCTTGATTTATTTTTTCTTTCAGTTTTTCGCTTCCGGCAGAATCAGACGCAAGCTGAGCTCCCACAACAAACATTTTTTTCTGAATATGACGAACATATTCTTTCAGATCGTCAAATTTCAAACAGGAATAAACCATTCCCAAAACGCTGTTAAGTTCATCGACATTGCCATAAGCAGAAACCCGAGTGTCATCCTTTGATATTTTTGTACCGCCGAATAAAGAGGTTTGACCTTTATCGCCTTTTTTTGTGTAAACGCTCATAAAAATCACCTACGTTTCAAGAGAATCAATAATCCCGACAACTACTAAATCAACAGGAGTTTTTGGATTATCAAAAAGTGACCTAGCACTTGACCCGGCGCATAGCAAAACCTTTTCACCAATACCGGCACCGAAAATATCTATAGCAACCTCGTCTTCGCCGATCGGAGAGCCGTCGGCGTTGAGTCGGCTGACAACAAGTAATTTGCAACCAATTAAAGAATCGTCTTTTTGCGTGGAAACAACTGTTCCTTTAACAATTCCAATTTTCATTGCATCCCTCCTACTCTGTTTATTTTCGGAGTTGAAGAACCGCAAATATTACGGTAGCTCCTTATTTTTTGATGATGTTGATATTTAATTTTTTGGCCTCATCAATAGCCAATTGGGTTATTACAACAGAATTTTTGACATAAACTTCGTTTAAACCGCGGTACCTAAGCAAATCCGATTTCGAAAAAACATTGCCGTCAAATACCGCCGAATTGCTTGTTTTTTCTGTATTCAAAGCTTTATTTTCTTCATAAAAGCTGATGTTAAAAGATTTCAAAATATCGATATATTTATTAACGAGTGATTTGTAAGAATCAGGCGAATTTGATAAACAAGGCCGCTTTAAAATAATGACCTCACCGCCGGATAATACTACTTTATTAATAAATCTCAATAGCTCATCATCAGTAATAAGCATCGATAATTTAGAAATATATTCGATGGGCAGAGAATCCAAAATTAGGGTGTTTGGAATTTCTTCAAACGAATTTATTATTTTAGGAAAAATGTAATTTCCCAAAAATTCATTTAATTCATTCGAATTTTTTTTATCAACCAAATAAGCAAAGGTTTTTCGGTTAATAACGGACTCTACCGCATCAATAACAATTTTAATTAATCGTTCCAGTGTCATAAACACACCTGCTTTAAACATTCATAGCGATTCCCAAAGGTGTAACAAACATGCTGTCGTTTGGTTTGTAGATATTTTTTTCCAGTTCTTTTCTGAAAACATCCTCAAAACCTTTTATTTCACAAGCTCCGCCGACCAGATAAATATTTTTGACATTATAATCCACAATAAAACGTTTTGTTATTGTCGCCATTTTTTCAATAACAGGCTTTACAATATGGAAAATCTCGTCATGTTTTTTCTTATCCAATTTAATCTTTTCGGCTTCTTCGAGCGGAATATTATAATGTCCTGCTAAAACCAGCGTCATATGACCGCCGCCGGTCGGCTCGTCATATGAGGCTATAACTTTTTTGTTTTTTATAATGCTGATACCGGTAGTTCCGCCGCCGACATCAACAACAGCTCCGTTTCTGATACCCAGAACAGTTGCCGCGGCAGACGGCTCGTCAAGAACTTTTGTAACATTAAAATTGCAGGCTTCCGCCACATTCACAAAAGTTTGAGAATTTTTTCCGAATGTTCCCGGGGGAACAGCAACAGCGGCGTTCGAGAGACTTAGATTGAGCCTTGATTCGATATTTTTCTTTAGCTCTTTAACAATATTAACCGACCCGATATAATCTACAACCAGCCCGTCTTTTACAACAGAAGCTGTTCGGACTTCGCCGGTAATGGGATTATTATTCTCATCCAAAACGGCTAAACAAATATTCGCTGTGCCTAAATCAACGCCTACTTTCAGACCGCTTTTTGGATATTCGTCCGGAGCATTATTTATTAAATTAACAAAAGACCTAATAAAGACATTTTCTTTTTCAAAACTCATTAAAATCCTCTTTTCGCTATCCGAATAAAATTGTATTTTCAATTATGAGATAATCAGACCGAAATCTCCGTTTTTGATAAATCCGGCGTTAGCCTCGTCGGTATCAATATGAATTTCATCATAGAAATCTTTAGAAACTCTGATAAGAACTTTGTCAAATCTTATTTGTCTGATTCCGTCAAATTGAAGAGATACAAATTGTTTATCTTTTAGATTATATTTTTCGGCAAATTCAGGAGTAAGGTGAATATGCCTAAGTGCGGCAATTGCGCATTTTCTTGTGATTTGTTTATTGTTAAGCGGGTTTATCAAAACAAGTTCGGCGGCTTTTGATAAATCTCCGGATTCGGCAACCACAAGCTTTTCGCCGAGAGTAAAGCTGTCGGTCAAAGATACTTCTATTTGAGAAGCCGTTCTTTCCGGACCCAAAACACGAACTTTTTCGATAATTCCTTTTTTGCCTTTAATGTTAATAATCTCTTTGCAGGCATACTGTCCGGGCAAAAGTTCTTTCATAGGAGTAAGCTGATAGCCTTCGCCGAACAGCAAATCCACGTCTTCCCGTGATAAATGTGCGTGCCTGTTAGAAACACCGACTTTAACAAAAGGAGTATTTTTATATTCATTAATAGTTTCATTAACAATTTCGAGAATTCTTTTTTCGTCCATTATAACCGCCTCCTAGTTTTTGTTTGGAGGTTTTTTCTTTTTGTTATCGTCGTTATTATTTGGTTTTTCTTGCGGAAGTTTTATTTCGTTTTCTTCCTCTTTCTTCTCCTCGGCTTTTGGTGTTTCATCTGTGGGTTTTTCTTCTTCTTTTTTCTCTTCGATTTTTTCTTCTTTTATATCTTCTGCTTTTGGTTCAGGCTTTTCTTCTTTAGGAGCGTCTTTTTTATCGGAAAGTCCGACAGTTTCAGCGCTCATAACGATTTTATCCAAGCCGGCGGCAGGACGCGGAATAACTTTTGTACTATATACGCCGCTCAATTTAGATGCCGCCGCGCTTGCTGATTCGATAGCTGCTTTAACAGCACCGACATCACCTTCTATCTTTACTGTAACAAGCCCGTCACCTTTTGTAAGCTCATATCCGACAAGCGTTACATTTGCCGATTTTATAGCCGCATCAGCGGCCTCAACTGCGGCGACCAGCCCAACTGTTTCGATAAGTCCTAGGGCCACAAAACTGCACCTCCCTATTATTTTAAATTATTTCGGAAACCCGAAAATCTATAGCATTACCGGTGAAAAATATTGGATTTCCCACCGGTTTTATTTATGACAAAATGAATGGAGTGCCTTTTACAAGCCGGGCAGAATTTGAACCCATGCTTCGCACTTTTTCTTTATCCAATCTGTAATTAATCGTAAACAGAGGGGATTTTTCAAAGAGCGATTTATGATGGATACAAAAATTGCCGATACTATCTACACCGATACCGACTTCCAAAATGGAATCGCGAGCGGCTCTGTAAGAAAGAGCGATAGCGTCGTCGTTATCGAAATAGGCGTATTCAAATGGTACGGATTCTTCTTCCACACCGCTAAAAATTTCGGACAAAATGACATTATTGTCAAATTTGTTTGATATATATATTTTAATAGCCGGCTTATCCATAGAACACATCCTTTGCAGAAAGCACAAGACCGGTTGCAACAGCGTTTCTCGGTCCTTCGATTCCGCGAATATTGCCGCGTCCGGCAACAACGCCGAATTGAGAAAGAGCATCTGTAACAAGCTGAGGGATTTCAAAATCCAATGCGGAACCGCCTACCAAAACAACGAATTCTATCTCGCGGATATTTCCTGTTTTGGTCACCATTTTCAGCGCACGGAGCGCATTTGTTACAAATACTTTTTCTTTTGCTTCTTTGCGCACCAGCTTAATTCGTTCAATAGATGCGCTGACCGGAATCGGAATAAACGCGCCGTCTTTTATAATAATTACACGCGCGAAAACATTTCCCGGCAAAGGGTCTGAGAAAAACTGTACAGAGCCGTCTTCATGACGGATATGGAAAAGGCTTTCAACTTTTGCCAGAGGATATTTTTTGATATCCTCGGCTAAATCCATATCGACAAGACCGAGTTCGGTTTTTATTAAAAGCGAAACCATATTGCCTGCGCCTGCCAGATGTACGGATTTTATTTCGCCCGATGAATTTATAATCGAAGCATCTGTCGAACCGGCACCCATATCAATGATAGCGATAGGAACGGCGACACCGGGCGTTGTAAGCGCACCTTGAATAGCCATATTAGCTTCAACGCCGCCTACTTTTACATCTATTTTAATATTATCTTTCAATTCCTGAGCGATAGATTCCATTTGCAATTTATCCGATTTTACCATTGCGGCGATTCCGACGGCGTTTTCCATCGAAAACTCCTCTGCGATACCGCCGATAACTTTTTGCGGATTAAATGTATCGACCGCCAACAAATCTTTAATATCAATTTCACTAATGCTTCTTCCGGTCAAATCGGATAGTACTTGGCGCACGCGCTCAAGCATACCGCCGACATTTGTACCGGGTTCGCCTCTGATATCGCTAATTGGAGATGCTTCATAGATTTTTTTCATAATCTCGTCGGCGCCGGCTTCGATATCAACCCAAGCGTTTATTTTTTCACCGATAATATTTAATTTACCAGCCGGAATAATACGTTCGGTAACATCGCCTTTCGGCGTTTTTACAACAACGGCGGACCGGTTTCCGATAAGCGCACGCGCTATCGGCACAATAAATTTAGTCTCTTCCGAGCTTAGGTCAAAAACTTTTGCTATTCCGTAAGGGTTGGAAAGCATTTCTACAACGCCGCCGGGTTTAGCGACCTCCAGCGAGGCGAGCATATTAAGCGGAACTTTTTCTATTTGGGTAACTTCATCTACAATCGGGACTTTATTAATCAGGCGGTTGTTGATAAGAACGCCGTCGTCTTTACAAACTATTAAGCCTTTTATAGAAAATCCGTTTTCCACATATTTATTAACAGTTCTAGCCGCAGTTTCGTAATCAATTTCACGTCCGATTACAAGAATATAATCTTTGCCCTTTTCGAGGTTATCATTAATATTTGCCGTAAAACCGATACCGAGTCCGATTCCGCCGGGTGTATTGGGATTATGTCCGATCATTGTGGATTCGGTAATAATAGTTTCGGTAATGGTTTCCATAGCAACGTCGCCGATAACCGGGGCGGCTTCGTTAATATTAATAAGGCTGATTTCGTTTAGGTTTATATTTGCTTTATCACAGGCCTGTTTGATAGAAGCAAATACGCCGTGTATATTTTGTGTTGTGCCTTTCAGCCCTGTTGTACTAACAATCCCCGAAGATAAGAATTTTAATTCACCGTTTTTAATTTCCGCCAAACAGCTTTCGGTTGAAGCATTTCCGATATCAACCCCAGCAATGTACGCCATAAAGAAGCACTTCCTTTATATATAAATTATGCTTTTAATCTGCCTCTTCTTTCGCCAACGTCAGCGGCTTCTCTAACGTGATTTGCAGTAACCATACAGCCGTAAACTGTTTCGAGTTCATCAGCGATAGCCAAAAGCTCTGCTTTTGTAGAACGATAAGGCCTTAAAGCGTTATAAATTTCCAAAATTCTTTCGTCAGGTACAGCAATAAGCTCTGCTGCACGTCTCAAATTGCGGGCAAAAACTCCACGTCCTACAGATTCAGCTACCTGAGCCTGCATTTCCAAAGTTTCCGGACGAATCCTAACATCTTGAGGGCCGATAGTGCCGTTCAAAACGTTTTCGAGTGTAACGTCTTTGATGGATTTTCCGGTAGGAGTTAATAATTTATCGGGACTTTTTTCTCCCAGCGGATAATCTTTATAGGTATATTTTGTTTCATTGGCAGCAGGAGCAGGGCTTGCAGCGGCAGCTCCGTTAGCCATAGAAAGGATTACATCTTTAATCATATTTTCCAATTGTTTTTGGTCCACAATAAAACACCTCCTTATTTGAATAAAACTTCGTTTGGATCTCTGTTAGGATCGTTGTTTTCGCATTCTTTAATATATAAAAGAGCGGATATAGCTTGGTATTTAGGTCTTGCCATTTGGTCATTGCGCACAGCAACCGGAGTCGGAGCTTCGCCTTTAGCGTATTTAGCGGCATTTTTACCGATAGCACGGTAAGTAGCTAAGTCAATTAGCGGAGCCTGAGGGAATAACTCTAGGTTGGAGAGCTGAGGCAAGTCTTTTTGGTGAATAATGCTTGTACCTCTGGATTGTATACCGATAGCGATACCGGATCCGCACATTTTTGCAGCTCTGGAGGAAATAAAAGCAACGTCGGCAGATTTATAAAATCTAACGATTCTAGGACGCAAGCCCTCTTCTTCGATACCCGCCATAACTTCTCTTATAACATCCACATGGGATAAGCCGGTAATGGTTTTTGTTTGAACTCTTCCGAAAGCAGGCGAAACAGCGATAAAAACTTCATCTCTCGAAGATTGAGTTATCTCACCGGCTTCTTCAAATCTGGAAGCAACGTCAAGGTTTGGAGAGGCTTGAGGTTTTGGTTGATCTACATTGTAGTTTTTCAAAACTTCCATAATAATATTTTTTACTAAAGCTTCATTGATTTCCATTATATCAACTCCTTCCCACATTAATCGATAGTTTTAGGGTCTATAGCTTGAGGAATATCTTTAATTTCATCCCATCTTGCGCCTTCTACACGGTAGCCAGTTCCAGGTCCGTTGTAGTCGTTTGCAAAGTTTACAGCAGAGATAATATTGAAGTTTTTATCCAAAATAGCGGATGTATGGAGATAGTCTCCGGATACACGTTGCTTAAGCATATTCAAAACGTTTTGTGCTATATCATTATAGCCGCCTTTTGCGAGAGCTTTAACGATTTCGATACCAGTAACGCCGCGCTCCATCATTTCGGCAGCAGCTTTAAGGTCAGCGTTTACATCTCTGTCAGGCATATCTTTACTACCATGAGCATAAGTAGCAGCTTCTACTTCGGCATCAGTGATAGGAGTAAGTCCGAGTTCTCTAAAGAGTGCTTGGATAACTTTTGCAGCTTTGTTCCGAACAGCGATAATTTCGTCTTCGGTAACAGGACGGAGACCGCCGTCTACTCTGAGGTCACGTTGGATAACGTTGAAATCGTCATAGTCATCAGCATCTACGTTAGAACCTGCGAACATATTATCGTAGTTTGGTGTTGCGGAATATCCGGAAGTAATGAAGTCTGTTCCAGGAAGCATCTGCATTAATAACCTTGCAGTTCTTCTCATATCAGAGTGAGAGAAAGTTTGGTCATTACCGGAAGCAACTTCGAGGTTAAGGCAAGTAGTTATAAGGTTTTCTGCAAGAACCGCACGGATACCGCCCGGAACGCCGGCAGGAACACCGATACAAGAGATAGAGCCGTTTTGCAAGCCTTGAACGCCTGCGCCTCTTGTAATATAAATACAGCGAGCCTCTAAGTATAACATTGATTTACCTTCGGCAAAGCCCATTTGAACTTCAGAGCCGGTACCGCTTGTAAAACGCATTTTAAGTCCGCGGGAAGCATATGCGGAAGCAAGGAAAGATTTTGACCAAGGAGTATCGTCACCATCAACGAAAACGTTCTCAGTACCGTATACAGAAACTGTTTCTGCATAGTTAGTGATACCGCGCATACCGATTTCAAGCTCAGTAGCTTCTTCAACGGCGCATTGTGTCATAACGCCCGGTCTGCCGACTTGCGCACCGATCAAAATAGACAATGCGTTGAAAGGAGCGTAACGAACGATACCAACTGTAGTTTCCATTTCATCAAATCCGCGGTATGCAGCTTCGGCAGCATCAGCAGCGATTTGGATAGGATTATCTTTTACGTTTGTAACGTGGCACTGGTTGGACGGGCTTTTTCTTGCACGCATTTTTTGCAGAGCCATCATCATTTCAACAACGTTCATATAAGAAAGAACTTCACAAATTTTAGCAGGAGTCATGGAAGTTGTGAGCGGAACTATCTCATCACGAGTAACATTAACGTCGCAAAGCATTTTTGCGAGTTTTTGAGAATCCATAGCGCAAACTTCTTCTGCTCTGTCTAATTCTATAGCATAATCGGCGATGAACTGGTCGATCATATCGAAATCTTTACGCTCTTTGCCGTCGTACATTGCAATTTTACCATTTTCAATTCTGATTGCCGGTTTTGGGTCGTTTGGTGAATCGGAAGCGATCATACCAACTTCCGGCCACTCTTTTACGAAACCGTCTTGATTAACCGGTCTTTGGGATAAAACCTCAAATCTTTTGGATCTCACAAGCTTTCCCTCCTTTTAGATATATGATGGAAAATCGTTTTTAGGTTTTGCGCCGAGAGTTCCGAGCAATGCGCAGCCTGCCTCTCTTGCAGCGATAACTGCTTGGCGAACAGCGCCGGAATCTCCGCTTATTGTTAAAATAACTTCATTAGAGAAGCTGGTTCCTTTTGCAGGAGAAGAATATCCAACTACGTCAACATTAGCGGCTTTTACAGCAACGTCAGCGATAACAACGCCGATTGCGGCAGGAGCGCCAACGATAAGACCGAAGGATTTTCCGAGTGGTGTATTAAACGCTTTTTGGCAAGCGTGAGAAGCACGAGCAGTATATTGAAGTTCGATATGTCCGGCTTCATTAGCATAAACATCACCGAAAGTTCTTTCCAATTCACCTAAAGTAACTTCAACAGCGCGTCTTGCGTCAGAAACGTCTTCAGCACCGAAAATAATCAAGTTACCGTGGCCAGCGCCGCCTTTTGTATCTCTTGCAAGTTCTATCAAAAGAACTTCTGTATTAGTAGCTTTAACGGCTTCGTCAGCAGCCATAATATGAGGACCTGCTCCGATTCTAGCGCCGATAATACCTATCGAGCGGTATTTTTTATCAATACCCATTGCTTCATGAAGCATAGTGTCAACGTTAGCGATAACAAGACCGATTGTATCACCGATACCTGTACCAACAAATTCAGTCATTCCACAGCCTTTGCATTCGCAAGCGGCAGCAGGAGCTTCAGGAGTCTCTGCTGAAACTTTTTTCATAACTTCTTCCATAATTTTATTTATCATATTATCTTCCACGCTAAAAAACCTCCTTTATCGATTTATTCACAATTATAGAGACTTTGGTAATATTTTTTCTACGTCAGTATGAGGTCTTGGGATTACATGTGTAGAAACAACTGTTCCCACTTTTGAAGCAGCGGCAGCGCCGGCATCAACAGCAGCTTTAACAGCACCTACGTCGCCTCTTACCATAATTGTAACAAGACCGGAACCGATTTTTTCATAGCCGATCAAAACCACGTTAGCGGCTTTTGTCATCGAGTCAGCGGCTTCTATTGCGCCCACGAGACCTTTTGTTTCAATCATTCCTAAAGCTTCTTGTGTCATAGATAAAACCTCCAATTTATTAAATATTTTTTAAATAGAAGCGGTAATTTGAACAATTATTTTTAATAAACACCGTTTTATTTGTAATAATGCCCAAACTAAATATAATGTTGCTAATTCTTATTATCCTATTTTTTAAAAAAATAGTCTGATATGTTAATGACTTTATGTATATAATATATTGTTAAGAATATTTAAAAAAATCAAAAAAATTCAGACAATATTTTATAAGTAAAAAATTGTTGATAAAAATTTGTCTTCGAATTATACATAATTAATCAAAAAAATATATCTCATGCATTTATTTTGACTTTTAATTATTTTTTTTCTATAATAAATATATAAGAATAGTATTAATTAATCTTGTCGGCACTTGAATTTATTTAATTAGATTCGTTATATTATATGTAATATTTTAACATTGGTTTAATAAAGCTGAAATATTTTGTACTTAAGTCAGATTTTTTTGTTAAAAAAAAATCAAAATATATTTTTATATAAAATTTTTGAGCGTCCAATGTATAAAAATTTGCTTTTCAAATTTTGCTACATGGCAATTTTTAAAAAAGCTTTTGGATATTTATTTAAAAAAATTGGTAATTCTTGATAAATATCGTTTAAGCAAATTTTTTTCAAATTGCAGATTTTTAAAATTCTGAATATGAAATTTCGTTTTGTCTCTATAGTTAAGCTTTTATATTACAAATTCGGGACGTGAATACCATATGCTTTTAGGCGATATCATTAATCTTGATGTTTTACAAAAAATACAGGATAGTTTTGCAGAAGCAACAGGTTTTGCTGCTATTATAGTTGACTTTAAAGGAGAGCCTCTTCTTAAATACAGCGGCTTTTCGAAATTTTGCCAAAGATTGCGTAAAGACCCGAAATTCAATGAGAGATGTATGCGTTCTGATGCACACGGAAGTTTGGAATCAGCAAGAAAAGTAGATGTTTGTATATATAGATGTCATGCAGGGCTTGTCGATTTTGCAGTACCGATAATCGTAGAGGGAACTTATATTGCCTCGATGATGTGCGGACAAGTTCTGGCGACGGAATATCAAGAAATCAACACCGAACTTATGAACTATAAGGCGAATATATTTGAAGAAGATCCCGTGCTTTTGGATCTATATAAACAGATACCGACGCTTCCTTTTGCAAGGATTAAAGAAACCGCAGACCTTTTGTATACGATTTTAAAATATATTGTTGACCAATATCTTTTGAACCAAAAAAACATCAAGCTGCTGAACGAACAAAAAGAACTTATGGAGCTTGAAAAACAATACCGTGAATTGGAAATAAAATATTACCATTCACAGATTAATCCGCATTTTTTATTTAATTCACTTAATATGGCCGGTCGACTTGCATATATGGAAAACGCAAACAAAACTCAGGAGATTATCTATACTTTAGCCGATATGTATAGGTATTATTTAAAAGATACTAATTATTTGATTTCTGTTGAAGAAGAATTGAAAAATGTTAAAAATTATATGTTCATACAAAAAGTGCGCTTTGGCGATTTATTAAATTTTAATCTTGAAGTCACGGAAGATATATTGAATTTTAGAATACCTGCCATGACGCTTCAAATTTTTGTAGAAAACTCTGTACGCCACGGTTTGGAGCAAAAAGAAGATTTGGGCTCCGTACAATTATCCGGAAAGGCTGTCAACAATACCCTGCATTTTGAAATTTCGGATAACGGAATTGGCATTCCGCAAGAAAAAATTGCTATTCTTAACCAAATACCTTTTACAAACCGCGAAATTGGATTAGGGCTTTTTAATATACATAAAAGGCTGAATTATTATTTTTCCGATAAGTATAGAATTTATTTTGCTCCGGAACTGGATAAAGGCACAAAAGTTATTTTAACTATACCTCTAATAAACGAAAATTGATTTTTTTTAACACGCGAGGTGAGATTAATGTGCACTATTATTGTTGCTGACGATGAGTATTTGGAACGTGAAGTTATTAAAAAAATTGTTTCTAAAATTTCCGGTGCCGAGATTATCGGCGAGACAAACAGCGGTCGAAAAACTATAGAATTATGTTCGGCTCTATGCCCGGATTTATTGATTATAAACCGCGAAATGGGCGGTATTGACGGTTTGGAAGCTTGCAAGCAGATTCGAATGAACGACAAAAATGTAGTTATCGCATTAACATCGGCTTTGGATGAAAAACCGGATAAAAATGTTCTGCGTTTTGCCAATATCTCCGAGTTTTTATTAAAACCGATAAGACCGTCAATTATTGAAGAACTAATTATAAAATATAAAAAATCTAATACCGCCGGACAAGCTTTACCGACTGCTATAAAAAAATCTTTCAAATACTATCCAACGCACCTTGTTTCAAACGAAATTAAAACCGCTTTGGACTATATTAATAAATATTACAAGGAAAATATATCACTGGACGATGTCGCTTCTAAAGTATATTTGAGCAGGTATTATTTCAGCCGTTTATTTAAAAAAGAAATCGGCGTGACTTTTTCATCTTATGTTCTTTACAAAAAAATGGAAGAAGCAAAAGCTTTGCTCGAAAATACGAACCAATCGATTTTGGATATTTCGTGTTATCTTAATTTTAAAGAACAGAATTATTTTACAAAAGTTTTTAAATCCTGCATCGGATACACACCAACAGAGTACCGCAGCATGGTTAATCGCGAAACTATGAACCGGAAGATTATTATAGATAAAATAAGAGAAGAAAAATAAATTTTTTAAGCCAAACATATTTATGTTTGGCTTTTTATAATGCAAATACTATAATTTGTTAAAGCTGTCGCTTGAAAAAAAATATTCGTTATTGTATCATTAAAAATAAGAAATAGAAACCGTAGATAAAATTGCGAATGTACATAGGTTAAAAAGGAAGTGAAAATAATGGGATTATTGAGTTTTTTGTCCTATAAAAAACAAAGAGTTATTTTTGTGGAGAAATCTCTAAAACCCGAAAGAGATTATAATTGCTTGATAGACATGGCGAAAATAATAACGAATAATAATCAGAAGGCCGTTGCGGAAATTGAAAAGCTGGTTTTGGATTACGATAGTTTTTATGATAAATATAAAAATTATTGCGATGATATTTTGGATTGTGCGGATGATGAATCGGAACATATGCTTTTGATTTTTGCTTATTTTTTGGCGGGCTATGATACGGATTACAAATTCGGTGCTTATATTGATTGGAAAGAAGAGCCTAAAGAAATATTGCTTCATTTAAAAAAAGCAATAAAAAATCTGGCTTATAGATTGAGTTTAAATAAGATTAAGCTCGACGGAAATCTGCGTACCCCTGACGCATTAAAAGTTATTTCGGATTATCTTTTCAAAAAAAATTATCAGCTTGTGACTTTGGATACAGACAGCGATTGCTATCATTTATTTCTGATAAAGGCTGAAGATTTTGCGATATTGGAAAGTTTTGAACCAAAAACGGGCTTTAGATTCATTAAATTTTCGTAAAAGAATTGATACATATTTTGAAGGTGGAATTCAATGAAAAAAATATATACAATAATTTATAAATCTTTAGAGGAAGACCAGCTTAACTGCAAAAAATCCATTGCCGAACAAAAAATAATGGATAAAACAGTTTTGGATTATGTGAAAAATTTGGCTGAATATATAAAATCAGATGAGACTTTTTATTTCGAAACGCCGACGGATTTCGAGCCGGATTCGTATATATTGCTTTTGGATATTTACAGACCACTTATAGATAAGAACGATTTAAAACGCTTGACCGAAAGCAGTGACGATATTTCTATGCTGGCATATGATTCAAAATTACGGGATACCGGAATTTATTTTATGAAATCCGAATGCTTTTCCGGCTTGAATACATCCGATTATTTGCAAAAAGCTTCGCATGTAAATACCGACAACGAATTTCAATTTGTGCAACTCGACAATAAATATCTTTTAATGCAGGCCGTTTCGGAGCTTCGAGATAAAATTAATATGAATTTATTGAATAACGGCGTAATGATTATAAATCCGGCAAGCACTTATATTTCCGGAGATGCGGTAATTGCCGCTGATACAATTATTTATCCGAATGTTTTTATAGAAGGAAAGACGATTATCGGCGAAAACTGCGTAATCGGCTCGAATACAAGAATTGTTGAATCTGTTTTGGCTGATAATGTTTCCGTGGAGCAGAGTGTTATTTTAAATTCGGAAATCGGCGAAGGAACTAATGTCGGTCCTTTTGCTTATGTACGTCCGCATACGAGTGTCGGCAAGCATTGCAAAATCGGTGATTTTGTGGAAGTCAAAAATTCCGTAATCGGCGATAATACAAAGGCTTCTCACCTCACTTATATTGGTGATGCCGATGTCGGAAATGATATTAATTTCGGGTGCGGTACTGTTACCGTAAATTACGACGGCGCATATAAAAGCCGCACGGTTATTAAAGACAAGGCTTTTATCGGATGTAATTCCAATTTAATCGCGCCCGTTACTATTGAGGAAAATGCCTACGTTGCCGCCGGTTCGACGATAACTGATAACGTTCCGGAATCTACGCTTGCTATCGCACGCGCAAGGCAGGTTGTTAAAACTAATTGGAAGAGACCGGTCAAAAAAACGAAAAATTAACATAATGGCTTGAAAAAAGCTGTCATATAATGTATACTGATACAAACATTACAAATTAATTCTGAGGGGTGTTAATATTGGATTTTGAATCATTAGCAAAAGGACTTCTGGGCGGCGGCGATAATAATAGTAACGACAAAAAAGATGATGACGGTTTTGATTTAGGTGATTTATTAGGCGGTGCTTCTATGGGTGCTGTTACTAAAGCTATTTCAGACGGCGATTTAAATCTTGATGATGCAAAAAATATTATGAAAATATTTTCCGGATTGACAAATAAAGAAGAGAAGAAACCGGAAGCGGTTGCACAGCTTGCGGACAAAAAAGATACTGACAATCTTCCGGATGCTTTGGACGCAATAAAAGTTTTTATCAATATGGCAAAAGAATCTCCGGAACTGCTTTCATCGATTATGTCTGTTTTGCCTAAAGTTTTGAGTATAATTAATAAAAAGTAGATTTTTACAAAGTGAACGGGTCGTACTGATTTCAAATGTCTGGAATTAGTACACACGCTTCAGCAAGATAAAATCAAAACAAAGGGCGAACATAGTTCGCCCATATATTTATACATTATTGTACTTGAAGATTTCATTAAATTTTATGACTAACAAATCTTGTTCATTGCCCACTGAAATTGACATAATCCCATTTTTCGGTTCTTTTGACAGAGAGATGAATTGTTTAATCAATGTTCTGTTTGTGTAACTATTATAATATCCGAATTTGCTTATCGGTTCTCCGTTATCTAAAATTTCCGCCATAATATTCGCGCCATTTTTTGATTTATATTCCGACTCATCATATTCCAAAATAATTGAATACTTAGATTTTGTTATACTCAAAAGTTTTATATCGCCGTTCTTAGTATGAATTACTTCATTAAGCTCTACTTTATACGAATCATAAGTCTGATTTAAATCAAAATCGAAAGACCAATTTCCCGTTAGAATGTTAGAAGCTTCGGTATAAGAAATTACGATTTCATAATCTTTTATACTTTCAAGATCATCAAATTTAAAATAATATTTGCTTAAAGAATTTTCTGAATCAATTGAGCCGCTGAACTCTGTCATTCCAAAATCAGCCGTGAGTATTTCGCCCTTTTTATTCATAAGTCTTATATCTAAATCTTCTCTTTCTATATCACCGAAAGTTCGATTATTAAAAGCTTGAATACAGAGGAAATTATTTTTAAATATCTGAATATACAAAAAGTATAGACCTTCGAATTCTTTACAAGCCAAAACATAAGAAGACTGCGGCCAAATAACGGAATTATCCTCACCGTCAAAATTTTCGTCGATGTATTTAAATATATTACTTAATGTTGAAATTTTTATTCCGGTCTCTTTTTGCTTCTCTTCTACATCAAGATAAATTTTATCTATAGTTAATTTTGATTTTCGGTTTTCTATACCTAATTTCGAAACTATATCCAGAAATCCGTAAGTCTTGCCGCCGTCCGTTTTGATTGATTGAGTTGCAGTAGATATCAGAGGATTTCCGGGTTCATCATTAAGGCGAAAATCAATCCTTGTGCTGTCGTTTACTCGTTTTAGCTTGTCTTCAAAATTAAGGAGCAAAAGCGTATTGTTTTTATCGGAATAAGCTCTGTCCAAAGTGATTTTTATATTTTGGTCGACCGAAGAAATTCCTACAATTTCGCTGTTTTCTTCAATAGAATTTGCTTTGCCGGAAAAAAGAAAATCCTCAGCGAAAATTGCGGCGATTCTTTGCCCAAACTCTGTGTTTGCGAATACGGTTAAGGTAGAAGCCGAAACAATTGCGGCTATCATTAAAAATTTAAATTTATTTTTTTTGCTTGGCTTTTTGAAACCGGCTTTCTGAATGGTTTTTGATTTTATATTGTTTTCCGTATTTTCGTCGAATTCAATATCTTCTAAATATTTGTCAATTTCATTCATTATTCATTCCTCCCTGCATAATTTGCTTCAGCTTTTTACGAGACCTGTACAATTTGCTTTCGACTGATTTTTCGCTTGTTTCAAAATGAGAGGCAATTTTTTTAATCGTTTCGCCGAAAAAATATCTGCGTATAATCATTTCTTTTTCATCAGCATTTAAAGCGGAAATCGCATTCAGAAGAGTTTCGTATTCTTCTTTTATGCAAATTTCATCAGCGGGGTCAAAACAATCGGATAAAAAATTTTCATCGAGTTCAAAATGTATATCCTTTAGCTTTTTAATCATATCAAAAGAATAATTGCGGCTGATTGCTGAAATATAGGATTTTAAATTGCCTTTTTTTAAATCTATTTTTTCGGAATTACGCCAAATTTTTATTAATATATCTGATACAGCCTCTTCGATGTCTTCTTTGCTGGCGTAATCGAAAGTGATACGGTGAACTATCGCATGGATATAACGGCTGTAGCAATCGATAAATAATATTAAGCCGCTTTCGCTTTTAGAATTTAGGGCATTTAATAAATCCAATTCACAAATGACACTCTCCATTCAATCACTCCTTTAGCGAATAAAAAATATAGATTCATACTATTTTCATTTTGATAAGTAGAAAAAAATCTTTCACAGCGGAGCGTTTCGCGCAGGCTTCAAGCGCGAAATGAAATATTTTTTTCTGTCCTTTATAATGAAAATAGTATCAAATCGATTTGCTATCTAAAATTTTTTATATTATAATATACTATACTCGAAAAAAAACGAAATCCCTCAAATATTATTATATTTTGGATTTCATACATACAAATTGAAGAACGGGTGTGCAAATCTAATTATTCGTTAGTACAAATCGCAAAAGCCATTACTTGTCATTGACTTGTCTTTTAAAATACACCCAAAAAAATTAATATATTCTTGATTAGAGTATCGATAACTATTTATGAAATTAATGCTATATTTGTAAAATTGATATTTGTTCTATATTTTTTTGAGTCCAAAATGTCGATAAATTTTTTGAAAGTTATACTATTTCTATCTTTATAGAATGGAAATAGTCTTGGACGGATGTGAACTTTGTTTTCGTTCGTCAGTATAATGGGGCGGAGTTTTTTACAAATACTATTCTGATACTATTTTCATTTTGATAAATAGAAAAAATTTTTTCACAGCGGAGCGTTTCGCGCAATGTTTCTAGCGCGAAATGAAATATTTTTTTCTATCCTTAATATTGAAAATAGTATGAATTTGGTATAAAGATAATTTTTTTTATGAAAAAATTTTTCTGTCAAATATATGCGGCGTAGTAGTTGATTTTTTTGAGGAGGATGTTTCTTATGAAAAGCAAGATTTTTATTTCGATTATTTTATTGCTGGTTTTTGCTTGTTTAGGTGTTGCGGCCTATGTATTTTTTCTTGACAAACCTTTGACAAAACCTGCGTTATCATTGGATGCTTCCGGTGCTGATATAAACGATACAGTCAAAAGTTCGGATACCGCGCAAATTACTCCTTCTGCATCTACAGAAGTATTGCCGTCACCATCGCCTTCTCCGTCACCTTCTCCAACTCCGGAGCCGGAGCCTGTTGACCCATATGAAAATGCAGTTATTGTGCCTTATGAAGGATATGTTGAGCATATTTTTTTCCATCCGCTTGTAGCTTATCCGGAAAGAGCTTTTGACGGAGAAGCCAGCGCAAAAGGAATGGACGATTATATGGCGACAACAAAAGAATGTAGGCGGCTTTTGGAAGAAGCATATAAAAATAATTATGTTTTGGTAGATATCAATTCTGTTTATGATAAAGTAACAGGCGAAGACGGAACTGAGCGTGTGGAACGCATGTATTTTGATTTTCCGGAGGGCAAAAAGCCGCTTGTTATATCAATGGATGATTTGAATTATTATCCGTATATGATTAAGGACGGCTGCAATTTTAAAATGATTTTGGACGAAAACGGAAAAATTGCAAACTATTCGGAGGATATGAACGGAAATCCGGTTGTTACTTATGATACGGAAGTTGTTACGATTGTTGAAGAATTTGTGAAAGAACATCCCGATTTTTCTTTTAAAGGAGCGCGCGGAGTTTTGGGCGTAACGGGATTTGAAGGAGTTTTGGGATACCGTACACAAGAAGGTTCTCCGAACCGTGAATCGGAAATCGAAGCCGCAAAACCTGTAATCGCAAAACTGAAAGAAATGGGTTGGACTTTTGCATCACATAGTTACGGACATCCTCATATGTCAAAACTTTCGTTTGAAGCCATAAAAGCCGATACAGACGATTGGAAACGTGAAGTTGAGCCGCTTATCGGCCCGACGAGAGTATTTTTATATCCGTACGGCGATTTTATAAAACATGATGATGCCGGAATGGACAAGCTTAATTATTTGATTGATGTTGGCGGATTTAATATTCATTGCGGAGTTTCGGTTTTGCCGTATGCGAAAACTTTTGACCGCTACGCTTTTGAAGACAGAAAAAATATAGACGGGCTTACCCTTAGAAACAGACGCGATAAAGTAGCGGATTTGTTCGATACGGAAGTCGTTATTGATAGAGAGGCCAGAGGCTGGTAATAAAAAGCTGTGCATTTGAGAATTTTCAAATGCACAGCTTTTTTTATATCTTAAGATGGAAAATCAAAAAAATTTAATTCAGATATCCTCCGATTGTTTCGTTCTTAGGTTTCGGCGAATCTCCCGATAATTGCTTTTTAACATTTTCTATACGTTTATTAATAAAATTAACAATAGATTTTTTTGATACAGAATAATTGTAATAGTAATTTCGCAGATTAGTAGGAGCTTTTTCGTATTTTGGATTTATGGAATTCTCAAATAAATCCTTGCTGTGCAGCGGCTTTTCCGATTTTTCTATATGTGGAAGCAGAACTTTTGAGATTTCGGAAGTACGTTTTTCAAAATTTTCGAAATATTTTATCAGCTCATTGAGATAAGAATAATATTTTTCTCGGTATTTTGGGATTTTCAATAAATTATCAATCAACGGCCGGTCAAGCATTTGCGTTTGAAAAATCGGCGTATCTATAGGAATATTTTCTGTATTGGATTTCTTTAAAAATTCCGTCAATGATTCGTTACTGCGAATAGTTCGAGGCATATATGCATCAAATGCCAAATACGGTTCGGAGAGCAGCATATGAAAAATGCCGTCTTTTTCATAAAAATAATAATTAGACGCAAGCGGACCGTTATACGAATAATAATTTGAAATAAGAGTGTTGAGAGCGATATATTGCAGAACAGAGCCGACATCCAAAATGCTTTCGATATTATCTTCAACAGGAAGATTGTCAATGCTTTCTATTAGATTTTTATAGGATAAAAGCAATTCGTCAGAGCCGCTTTCGAGGGTTACATAGGGATAATGAAAATCTTTTTTATAAATTAAATTAGCGTCATTATTCGCCTTGAATAAATTTCCGTTTGTATTCCCGAAATTACGGTTCAAAAAAGAGGTTGAAATTGTTTCCGAACAAGAATAAAGTCCGATATATTCATCATTTATATAAAGATTGGCAAAGGTCGTGAGCGGAGCTTTGCCGCCTATTTTTCGCATTGCCTCGTTCGCCAAAAATTCACGCATATAAGAAATATCGGCAACGCAAGAATTCAAAGTCAAAGAATCAAGGCCGTGAAAAAGATTTTCCTTTTGATATTTATTGAACGAAATTATAAAGCTGTAGATATTTTTTTCTTCGGTATAGTTTTTTACGGTAGAAACGGATTTGATTTTGACTGCCGAATTTTTGAAAATATCTTTATTTACTTCGACATCCGCCGGTTTAAAATTCTTTTGAGCTGAATTTAAAATCATTTCTTGGTAATCAGGCTCCGAGATTTTTATTTTTAAATCCAAAACTTTCAGCTCGCTAAAAATATTTTCATATTCCGGAATAGTTTTTAAATTTTGCGTATATAAAATTCTATATACAATCAAAAATATTATGCCTAGAAATAATAACAATGATAGGATTTTTTTTGTCTTGAGAAATTTTATATTTGCTTTCAATAGTCTCACGCCCTTTCGATAGCTTTGGTCAGTGAAATTGAAAGATTTCCGTTTTTCATTCTCAAATCATCGATAAATTGTTTAGTATCGATATTTGATTTAATTATAATATAATAATTCAATTCGATAATGCTGCCCATTTCGGTAGATTTAATTTCTTCCAAATCGTATGTTTTGCAGTATTTCTCAAATGTATCATTAAATATTTCATAAAAATTCATTCTTTCGGGAATAAAAATAATTAATTTGCAAGATCGGCAATTGGCTCCGTTTGAAAAATAATAGAATATTAGAAAAACAAGCGAAAATATTATAACAAATCCTGCGGATAGCAATAAATTATCGGTTCCGCAAAGAATGCCCGCCACTGCCGAAAACAAAATAGAAATAATTTCTTTGGATGAAATACTGATTGCAATAAGTATTGCAGAAATTAGAATAAAAATCGGGAGTTCGTTTTCGGTAACGAAAAATAAAATTGTGATTAAAGGCGGCAAAACGGCGATTAAAGGGGTGACATCTTTCCGTTTATGAGTGATTTTATATGTAAACCTAATAATTGAACCCAGCAAAAAAGCGAAAATACAGTAAAAAAGTAATTGTTCAAGCGGCAAAGGCATTTTTTCAGCAGGCGCTAAAAAGGTTTTTTGTAAGAAATCCATTTTTATCTTCCTTTCGTGAATAAAATTCGTGTGAAATATATTTTAAATATTCTTCATATTTTGAAAAAGAAACCGGAAAGATATTGTAATCAGACATAATTTTTAAAATTGACAGCGGAAGGGAATCGGTTGAGGAAATTATTTTTAGGAGAAATTTATCATTTGAAATTAAATTTTTTCCGTAAACGCCTTTCTCGAAAGTTAAATCAAAATCACGTGCAATAATTTCGTAATCGATTGAAATAGAATTTTCCTTATAATAAAGGCTTTTATATATATGGCGTTCGTAATACAAAAAAACTTTCGGTATTAGATTATAGAAATTCAGGGCGTGGGAAATTTCTTTCAAAATCTGAGAGTTCATGCCATTTTCTATAGTCGGCATATTTCTGCATTTTATAAAATCATATGCAATTTTTGAAGGAATTGTAGAACGGCGGACGGAAATTTTACTGCCAAACTTCCTTACGATTTCGAAAAAAGCCGATTCATTGTCATAGGAACGCAGCCGGTAATTTTCCTGATATTCGGAAGATTTATAATATGTTCTGAATAAATTATTTTCTATGGTATCCAGATAGATATTTTTTATTTCTAAATATGTTTGATGTGAATAACCTAATTGCAAAAGAGATTTTAAAATAGAATCCAATTTATCACAAGATATTAAAAAGATTTTTTCATATCTTAAAAAAGTATCTGCCATATATTTTTCTCCTTATCGAACTTTTGTTTGTTTTGTCATTCAATGTTTGGCTTGCTATATTTTACAATCTTTGATTCTTATTATATTAATAGTAAAAAACAATATTATTATAAATTGATAACAAAAAATATAATTTATGGAAGTGTATGAATTAAAAAAAGACTATCGAAAATTCGAGTACACTCCCGTAATTCTATTTCCATTTAATTTGCAGAAAAAAATTTTTCACAGCGAAGCGTTTCGCACAATGTTTCTAGCGCGAAATGAAATATTTTTTCTATCTTTTATATTGAAAATAGTATTAGAAGGGAAATGGTATAAGAATATTACAATTTATAGACATTTTATTTACAGAAATTTTGAGATTTTTAATTACTTGACTTTTTCGGGGTTTAAAATTAGAATTAACGGTAGTTTCATATGCGCGGACTATAAATTGCATTTCTACAATACATTGATTCAAATGCGGTTTGATTGTTTTGATGATAAAACCGCAATACTGGCGAATGAAAATCATTTTGTTCTTCAGTATATTTCAAAAATATTTTTTATGGAAAATAAGGTTTATACAAAGGATTGACTTTTTTGAAAATTATTAAATTGAATAATGTTAGCTTTGGATATAAATATTTTGATGAAAAAACCAATCAGACTGCAAAATCCGAGACCCTAAAGAATATTAATCTGGAAATAGAACAAGGCGAATTTGTGGCGATTTTGGGGCATAACGGCTCCGGAAAATCTACTTTGGCAAAGATAATGAATGCTTTGCTTTTGCCCGATGTTGGCGAGGTTTTTATAAATAATCTGGATTCCGGAAAAGAAGAAAATATTTTCGAGATTCGGCAAAATGTTGGAATGGTTTTTCAAAACCCTGATAATCAAATTATAGCGACTCTTGTAGAAGAAGATGTTGCGTTTGGACCCGAAAATTTATCGGTCGAACCTAAGGAAATAAGGATTCGGGTACAAGAGGCTTTAAAAAGTGTTGGTATGGAGGAATACTCAGAGGCAGTCCCTGCCTTTTTGTCGGGCGGCCAGAAACAAAGAATAGCGATAGCCGGAGTTTTGGCGATGAAACCAAAATGTATTATTTTTGATGAATCGACTGCGATGCTCGACCCGAACGGAAGAAAAGAAGTCATGGATACTGCCATGAAATTAAACAAAGAAGAAAATATTACTGTAATAATTATTACGCATTTTATGGAAGAGGCAATTTTGGCTGACCGCGTGATTGTTATGAACAACGGCAAAATTGTTATGAATGATGTACCAAAAAAAATTTTTTCACAAATTGATGCGCTGAAATCACTTAGCTTGGATGTTCCTCAACTTACCGAACTTGCGTACAATTTAGATAAAAAAGGAATTAAAATAAATACGGATATTCTTTCTATTGAGGAAATGGTGAGTGCGATATGCAACTACAGCTTAAAGACTTGAGTTTTGTTTATAGCGCCGGTTCGGTTTTTGAAAAAAAAGCTCTTAATAATATAAATTTAGAAATAGAAAAGGGAGAATTTATTGCGATAATCGGACATACCGGATCGGGAAAATCTACCTTGATTCAGCATTTTAACGGGCTTGTTAAGCCTACGGAAGGCAAAGTTTTTTTTGAAGGCAAGGATGTAAACGAAGATAAAAAGAGCCTGCGCGAATTAAGACAAAAAATCGGTTTGGTTTTTCAATACCCCGAAGCACAGCTTTTTGAAACGAGCGTTTTTAAAGATGTTGCGTTTGGGCCGATGAATATGGGACTAGATAAAGAAGAAATCGAAAAACGTGTCAAGAATTCCCTTAAGATTGTCGGGATTCCGGAAGAGGATTTTGAAAAATCCCCGTTCGAGCTTTCCGGCGGACAAAAAAGGCGCGTTGCGATAGCCGGAGTTTTGGCGATGAACCCCGAAGTTTTGGTTTTGGATGAGCCGGCAGCCGGCTTGGACCCGAAAACCAGAGATGAAATTCTTAATGAAATTAAAAATATGCGGGATGAACTGAATATTACTATTATTCTTGTTTCACATAGCATGGAAGATGTTGCCAAACTCGCCGATAGGGTTATTGTTATATCTAACGGCGAAATAGTTATGGACGGCACGGTAAAATCCGTGTTTAAAGAAGTGGATAAATTAGAAGAAATAGGTTTGGCGGCCCCGAAAATTTCTTATTTAATGAGGTCTTTAAAAGAAAAGGGCTATGATGTACCACTCGATATTTATACTGTTTCTGAAGCGACAGAAATTATATTTTCAATTATAAAGCAGGTGTAGTATGAATTTTGAAATCACGATTGGACAGTATTATCCAACGGACTCGATAATACATAGGCTTGACGCTAGAGTTAAACTTATTTTGACCTTGATTTTTATAGTCATAGTTTGCCTGGTAAATAATTTTATAGGTTATTTATTTTCGGTGATTTTTGTACTTTCGATAATTAAATTGTCAAAAGTGCCTGTTAAATTACTCTTGAAGAGCCTTAAATCAATATTTTTCATTGTGTTTTTTACATTTATATTGAATATTTTTATAATCCCCGGCGACACGGTTTTGTTTCAAATATGGATTGCAAAAATCAGCGTAGAGTCACTTTTGATTGCCTCACGAATGGTTATACGCTTAACTGTTTTAGTCATGGCTTCTTCTCTTTTAACCTTGACTTCGTCTCCGATCCAGCTGACGGACGCTATTGAGCATTTACTTCATCCTTTTAAAAAAATCGGTGTTCCTTCGCATCAAATCGCAATGATGATGACGATAACTCTGCGTTTTATTCCGACTTTGATAGAAGAAATGGAGAAAATTGTTAAAGCTCAAAAAGCCAGAGGCGCGGATTTTGAGACCGGAGGTATTATTAAAAAGGCTAAAGCGCTGATTCCCGTATTGGTTCCGTTATTTCTGTCATCTTTCAGGCGTGCGGACGAACTTGCAACAGCAATGGAAGCCCGCTGCTATCGCGGTGATGTAGAGCGTACCAAAATGAAAGAAATGAAATTTCATCGAAATGATTTTTATGCAGGGCTTATCGCTACCGTTGCGAATCTCATAATTCTGTCTACAAGTTTTTTGCATATGTAAGGGTTTGGAGAAAAAATAAATAAAAACGGCGCAAATGCGCCGTTTCTGTTTTTGAAGCTTATGCAATATCTCTTTTAAAGAATAGAAATAGTATTAATCGGCAATCGGATCTTCAATTAAGGTCGCAAGCCTAAATTCATGTTTGTGGCCGTCATTTCTGGTAGTTTGTCCCATAACATAATGAATATGTCTGCCATCGCCTACAGGAATTGCAAGATCTGTTTTATTAGCGACTATATGAAAATGATCTTCATAAAAATCAGTATTTGTTTCCAGTCTATGATAATGACTGTTGCAGCTTTGGATTGCTTCGCCGGTTACCCCTGCGAAACGGTGATTATGTGGCTCTCTGCCCAGCTCGGCAATTTGCGTGCTGCCTAAATATTCATGTGTATGGCGTTGTTTACATTTTCTCGATCTATTTTCATAATTGTCGTTTTCGTAATTATCCATCTTTATTACCCCCTTATTTTTGTTTGAAGCTCTGGAATCGGATAATACTATTACCATTTTTTTATCCTTTAGGATGGAAATAGTGTAAATGCTTGTACAGAATCTGATGCCAAACTTCTATTGCAGTATATGATTAAGCTGTTTCATTTGTTACTATTCCGGAAATGTTTAAATTTTGTCAATGATACTCTTTTGCGCAGAAGCCTGTTATAGATTGACATAAATATATCAGGGTTTTAAAATGAAAATATAGATTTTGTTCGGCGAAAGGATGTGCTTTATGAAGACATTTTATATCAAAACGAAGGTTTTTGTCGGCGGCGACAGTACGGGCTATTTAAAATCTTTGAACAACAAAAAAATTTGGATTATATGTGACGGTTTTCTCGAAAATTCGGGAGGGCTGGATTATGTTAAAGGATATATAAACAATACAAATCGTATCGAAATTTCGACAAATGTAGTTCCTGACCCACCGCTTAGTTCTATTGCAAAAGGTATTGCAGAAATGAAAAACATAAAACCCGAAGTTATTATTGCATTGGGCGGAGGATCGGCGATTGATACCGCAAAAGGGATTATTTATTTTGCCGAAAAAACCGGAATGGCAAAAACTGAATTGTTTATTGCAATTCCGACGACAAGCGGTACAGGCTCTGAAGTCACAAGTGTAACGGTTATTACAGATACTGAAAATAAAGTTAAATATCCGATTAAAGATGAGTCGATAGCGCCCGATATTGCTATTTTAGATCCGGCTTTTACATTAAGCGTTCCTCATTCGATTACTGCAAATACCGGAATAGATGTTTTGACCCATGCTTTGGAGGCGTATGTTGCGCAAAACGCTACGCTTTGTTCGGACGGCATGGCCGAAAAAGCAATACATTTGATTGTCGAATATCTTCCGAAATGCTGTCAGGAATTGGATAACGCATATTTTAGGGAAGTTTTGCATAATGCATCTACAATGGCGGGAATGGCTTTTGATATAGCAGGTCTGGGATTGAACCACGCAATTGCGCATCAAATCGGGTCGATTTTTCATATACCGCATGGTTTGGCGAATGGTATGCTGATTCCGGAAATAATAGAATTTAACAGCAACAACAGTCTTAATGCATGCACAAAATATTCCCGTTTGTCGAGAATTATCGGTATTGTTAATAATTTAAGTCCGGATTATCAGGCCGTAAACAGCTTAAAAAAATCATTTTCGCAACTTTTAAGGCAATTGAAAATGCCGCGTACATTAAGGGAATTTGGAATATCCAAAGAAGAGATTATGCAAAATATGGACCAAATAGCGGATCAAGCATTAACAGATATTTGTTTGACTACAAATCCGGCGAAAGTAAAACACGAAGACATTATACAAATTGTTAAGAATATTATTTAAAAATATATCGATTATTATATAAAAATCTGTGAATTCCGCAGATTTTTTATTTTTTACCAAAGCATCTAATTAATGACAACAGGTATCAAATAAGAACATTTTTAATCCTCCTTAAATATTATATATTATGAGCTGACAAGCTCATGAAAAATATAATTCAACAAAATAATACTATTTTCATTTTGATAAGTAAAAAAAATTTTTTCACAGCGGAGCGTTTCGCGCAACGTTTCTAGCGCGAAATGAAATATTTTTTTCTATCCTTTATATTGAAAATAGTATAAACGCAAATTGCGGTTATTTTGTTGAATTACTTTAGGGGGAAAAGGAAAGAAATGAGTTTAAGAAAGATTACTCCGGTAAATGGCTTTGATACTAATGATTCGGAGAATGCCGTGCAAAATAATTATGCTTGGAGTATGGCAGAATTAGACGGGTATTTGTATGTAGGAACAGGGAGAAATGTTCCTTACAGAGGGTTTATTGTTTTAGGCTTCGAGCCTACAAAATCTTTTACACCGGAAAATCCTTCGCAGGCTGCCGAAATTTGGAGATATCCGACAAATAGGAGAAATCCGAGGTGGGAACGGGTATTTAAAATGCCGGAAGAATTTGGGACATGTTTGTTTAGAGATATGGTGCTTTACAAAGACATAAACAGAGAAAGAGCGCTGTACGGCGGATCTTATTACAGAAACGGACAGGGATATTTGCTGAAGTCTACAGACGGGACAAATTGGGAATCGATTGAGTTTCCTTTAGAAGAAGGATTATTTATCAGACCAATGATAGTTTTTAGAGGAAAGTTATATGCAGCCTCTTGTCATCCTATCGAAACGGCGCTAGAGTGTTTTCTGCATGTTTCGGATAATCCGGAAAACGGTTGGGATAGAGTCGATACAGGTCCTATTGAGGGCGAAATTTTCTCGATGGAAAAATTCAACGGATATTTGTATATCGGCGCACAGACTCCTAACGGCTTCACAATTTGGAAATCCAGAAATCCGGAAAGCGGAAACTGGGAATTAATTGTTGACAGGGGTGCCGGCGACGCACTGAATGAAATTCCGATGATTATGGAAGTTTTCAATAATTATTTGTATGTCGGAAGCGGTATAAACGGAGCTATTTACAGTACTAATCCGGAAAACAGATGGGTAATTCCAAAAGGCTTCGACTTGATAAGGATTTCGGAGGACGACGAATGGGAAGTTATAGTCGGCAGAGAAGCGATTGCGCCGACAAATCCGCTGACCGGCGAAAGAAATATCGGGCTTTATGAATCGGGATTCGGGAATCTGTTTAATCCGTATTGCTGGTCTATGAAAAAATACAACGGCAGACTTTATTTGGGTACTTGGGATTCGGCAATTTTCTACAGAATTGCTTTGAACGACTTATTGGAAGAGGGCAGAATTTTAGAATTCTTGGCTCAATTATTTGCAAAAGTTTTGAGAGAAATAGATTTCAGCATGTTATCACGATACGATTTTTCAAGATGGCTCACGCACTTAATAAGGTCTTTGAGAAATTATCCTAATAGCTTTGGTTTTGATTTATGGGTATCGGAAGACGGAAGACGCTTCAGACCAATATCTTTGGATGGACTTGGAAATGAAGAAAATTATGGCTTGAGAAATTTATTTGTCTCGGAAAACAACAGGCTTTATATCGGAACGGCAAACCCTACTCAAGGCTGTGAAGTTTGGGTAAAATCTACAAGATGTTCCGAATTTGAAGAATCGGAAGAAACAATGGAAGATGAAAATTCTGATGAAGAATAATTAATCCATTATTAGGAAATAAAGTATTTAATTCTATAAAAGGGTCGCTTATGCGGCCTTTTATATTTCAAACCAGAAGGATTTTTGTTGCATTTATACAAAATCAAGTTATTATATTTAACAATTTTGACGTTTTTTTAAAATCTATTGACAATTAGTGTTTGTGATTCTATAATAAGCGTATATTTTACTTGTATATGTCTATAATATGGTTAGACGTATCTACCAACTACCTTAAACAGTTGCCTATGAGTAATTTTCTTCTATATGTGGGGAAAATTATTATAGACAGCTTTTTTTATTGTATATTTTCTCAAATTAATATATTTTATAAAATATAATTTTTCGGTTTATTGCCAGAAGAAGACATTATAAGCAAAGCCAACCGAAAATTAGATTAATAATAATTATTTTACAGGAGGGTTAAACATGGATTCTAAATCAAAGCAGAACGACACAAATGCAGTAAAAGAATTTTTTACCAAATTTTTCAAACTAAAACAAAATAACACAACGGTTTCAACAGAGGTGCTTGCCGGTTTTACTACGTTTATGACAATGGCGTACATATTGGCGGTAAACCCCAATTTCCTAAGTGCAGCGGGAATGGACAGGGGCGCAGTTTTCACGGCAACAGCTTTAGCATCAACTATTGCATGTCTTGCAATGGCACTTTTGGCAAATTACCCCTTTGCGCTCGCTCCCGGTATGGGCCTGAATGCGTATTTCGCATTTACGATAGCGCCGAAATACGGATGGGAATTGGCTTTATTGGCGGTTTTTGCAGAAGGTATTATCTTTATTCTTTTATCGTTTGTTAATGTACGTGAGGCAATTTTTAACTCTATACCAAGGGTTTTGAAAAACGCAGTGAGCGTAGGTATTGGACTATTTATCGCATTTATCGGTTTAAAAAATGCAGGAATCGTAGTATCAAATCCGGATACCTCCGTGGGTATCGGTCATTTAACCAGTTTGACGGTCGTGCTTGCGGTAATCGGTGTAATTATTACAGCAGTCTTGCAGATTAAGAAAGTAAAAGGCGCATTGTTTTTTGGAATTTTAGCTACATATGGGCTTGGCTTAATATGCCAAATGGCCGGTTTATACGTACCTAATCCGGAAGCCGGAATGTACAGCTTGTATCCTATGGTTGGTGATAAAGTTTCAGCTATATCTTTGCCGCCTTCAATCGGAGAATTCAATATTATGACAGCGTTTGCAAGTGACGCTTTCGCTAAAGTCAATATCTTTGACTTTGCAGTAATCGTTTTCTCTTTCTTGTTCGTTGATATTTTTGATACAATCGGAACTTTGATCGGAGTATCTACAAAAGCTGGATTTTTGGACAAAGACGGCAAACTTCCTAAACTTAAAGAAGCTCTTTTGGCGGATGCGGTTGGAACAACAATAGGCGCGGCAATAGGTACTTCGACCGTTACAACTTTTGTTGAAAGTGCGTCAGGCGTTGCAGAAGGCGGACGTACCGGCTTGACATCAACAGTTGTTGGGGGATTATTTTTACTCTCTCTTATTTTTTCACCGATATTCTCGGCAATTCCGGGATTCGCAACAGCTCCGGCGCTTATCGTTGTAGGATTTTTTATGCTCGATTCTATTACTAAAATTGATTTCACTGACTTTACAGAGGGTTTTCCGGCATTTTTAACAATAATAATGATGCCTTTGGCATATAGTATTGCGGAAGGTCTTGTTTTTGGATTTTTATCCTTTGTTATTTTGAAAACTTTATCCGGAAAAGCTAAAGAAGTTAATATTGTAATGTGGATTATAGCGGCACTGTTTTTAATTAAAATTATATTGACCTAATACATTAAAAATTTTTTGAAAACCTGTAGCAATTCTGATATAAATTTTTTTTAGTCAGGATTGCTACAATTTTATCAAATTCGGAAAGGGAAAATTATGCTCGAAAAAAGAATTCGTATTGCAAAAGGGGAAATAAAAGCAAGTTTGGTTTTGAAAAACTGCCAGATTTTGAATGTTTTCACAGAAGAAATTATCAAGGCGGATATTGCGATTGAGGACGGAATAATTGCGGCAATCGGAGAATACGACGGAATTGAAGAAGTTGATATAAATAATAATTTTGTTTCGCCGGGGCTTATCGATTCGCATATTCATTTGGAATCAACAATGGCAACACCGTTTGAGCTTTCGAAAATTTCGGTTCCGCGCGGAACGACGACTGTAATTTGTGACCCGCACGAAATCGCTAATGTATGCGGTTTGGACGGAATAAATTACATCTTGAAAGCAAGCGAAAATGCACCGATGAATGTTTTTGTAATGCTTCCTTCCTGCGTACCGGCGACACCGTTTGAAAATTCGGGTGCGGTTCTCGGCGTGGAGGAATTAAAAAAATTAATCGATAATGAGCAAGTTTTGGGACTCGGCGAATTAATGGATTACGTTGGCGTTATAAATGCAGACAAAAATATTTTAGATAAAATAAAAATTGCGGAAAACAAAAATAAAGACGGACATTGCCCGAATGTAAGCGGAAAAGAATTAAATGCGTATATCGCCGCCGGTATTACGACCGACCACGAATGTTCCACAGAAAAAGAAATGCTCGAAAGATTAAGGCTCGGAATGTATGTTCAAATTCGTGAAGGCTCGGCGGCGAAAAATTTGGCGGCATTGATAAAAAGCGTGACTAGGCAGAATTTAAGCAGGATTGTATTTTGTACCGACGATAGGCATCCCGAAGAAATTTTCGAATACGGGCATATTGACAATAATGTGCGCACGGCGATTAAACACGGAATCGAACCTCTTATGGCGATAAAAATGGCGACGATAAATGCGGCGCAATGTTACGGCTTGAAAAATATCGGAGCAGTTGCGCCGAATTATAAGGCTGATATTTTAATAATCGATAATTTAGAAAATTTTAAAATAAAAGAAGTTTATAAAGACGGCAAAAAAGTTTCGGAAGGCTCAACGCCGCTTTTTGAAAATAAAAATCCGTACACGGATGAAAAAGTTTTAAATACCGTAAGATTTGGAAAAATCGAAGAAAAAGATATTCAAATAAAAATGAGCTCTAAGCTTGCGTATACAATTGAAATTCTTCCGCATAATCTCGTAACAAAAAAATCGCTTTGCAATGCGGAAATTGAAAACGGATATTTTAAATTTACGGAAAACAGCGATATTTTAAAAATTGCTGTTATCGAAAGGCATAAAAATACCGGAAATATCGGTATCGCTTTAATAAAAGGCTTTGGGCTTAAAAACGGCGCGATTGCGTCGACGATAGCGCATGATTCGCATAATTTGATTGTTGTCGGCGATAACGACAGAGATATTCTTTTGGCCATAGAACAGCTCAGAAATACAGGCGGAATCACAGTTTGTATAAACGGCGAGGTAAAAGAAACGCTTCCTCTGCCGATAGGAGGAATTATTTCGGATAAACCTATCGAATATATAAAACAAAAATTGGACAGCATGAAAGAAATCGCATATCAAAACGGTGTTTCAAAAGAAACCGACCCTTTTATGACTTTATCTTTTATGGCATTGCCGGTTATTCCGTCTTTGAAAATTACGGATAAGGGACTTTTCGATGTGGATAATTTTGAATTTGTGGATTTATGTATAGAATGATAGAATTAAAATTCTATTGAAAAGAAAGGAAATAATTAATGCCTAAAATAAAGATTAATAATTTGGAAATTATGGCGGAGGACGGCTCGAGCGTTTTGCAGGCGGCCAGAAACGCCGGAATCATAATTCCGACTTTATGTTATTTAAAGGATATACACGAAGAAGGAGTTTGCAGAACTTGTTTGGTAGAGATTGACGGCGAGCCGGTTTTGAAAACTGCATGCAACACAAAAGTCACAGAAGATATGACAATAAAAACCGAATCCGAAAATATAAGTTTCGCAAGAAAAGAAATACTCAAAACTAAGCTTTTGAATCATGATAAAAACTGCGTTGACTGCGAAAGAAGCAGAACTTGCTATTTGACAAAATTATGTGAAGCGTTTGATGTACTGGATGCCGAAACTCTCGAAAAAGAAAATTTTCAGGCAGTTGATAATTTTTCCGTGAGTGTAGTTCGAGACCTGAATAAATGTATTGCTTGCGGAAGATGCGTGAATGTCTGTAAATATGTACAGGCATCAAATATTCTTTATAAAAATGAAGAAAAAAACCGTGTTTATTGCAACGGCGATATAGCTTTAGCGGAAACAAATTGCGTGAATTGCGGTCAATGTATTGTGAATTGCCCGACAGCGGCACTATCTGAAAAAGACGATACGGAAAAAGTTTGGAAAGCTCTTTTGGATAAAAATAAAACAGTGATTGTTCAAACCGCGCCGTCGATAAGGGTTGCGCTCGGCGAAGAATTTAATTTGCCAACCGGTAAAAATGTTCAGGGAAAAATGATTACAGCTTTGAAAAAATTGGGATTCGATAAGATTTTTGATACCAATACCGGCGCTGATTTCACGATTGTTGAAGAAGCTTCGGAATTTGTAGAGCGTTTTAAATCCAAAAAAAATCTCCCGATAATTACTTCATGTTCTCCGGCTTGGGTAAAATTTTGTGAGCATAATTTCCCGCATTTATTGAATAATTTATCGACCTGCAAGTCTCCGCATACAATGTTTGGCGCGGTGATTAAATCTTATTATGCTGAAAAAATGAAAATTAATCCAAGCGATATTATCGTTGTTTCGATAATGCCTTGTACGGCGAAAAAATTCGAAGCGCAAAGGGCGGAAATGAAAGGCACGGATTTTGCGGATGTTGATATCGTTATAACAACAAGGGAATTGGCGAAAATGATTCGAGGAATCGGACTTGATTTCGAAAGCCTAGAGGAAAGTGTTTTTGATGACCCAATGGGCGAAGCTTCTGGAGCCGGCGCAATTTTCGGCGTTACAGGCGGAGTTATGGAAGCGGCTTTGAGGTCGGCTTCCGAATATATAACAGGAAAATCTTTTGAAAAATTAGAATTTGAAGAAGTGCGTTCGCTTAAAGGAATCAAAGAAGCCACAATAAATATCGCCGGTGAAAATATCAAAGTTGCGGTTGCTTCCGGACTTTCAAATGCAAAAAATTTACTTGAGCATTATGAAGATTATCATATGATTGAAATTATGGGATGTCCCGGCGGCTGCGTGAATGGCGGCGGACAGCCGATTGTCTCGAATGATGAAAAGAATTTCGGTGCGTATATTCAAAAGCGTGCGGATTCATTATATGAGGCGGACGAAAAACTGAGTATCCGAAAATCTCATGAAAATCCAATTTTGATAAAGATTTACGACGAATATTTAGGAAAACCAAACAGCGAAAAAGCGCATAAACTTTTGCACACCCATTATCACGAAAGGTAGAACGGAGGGATTAAGATGTTGACAATCGATAATTACATAAAGCCTGAAAATTTAACCGAGGCTTTTTTATATCTTAAAAGAAACCGTTCAAATTCCATTTTGGGCGGAGGCTGTTATTTAAGGCTTGGCAATCGAAATATCACTAATGCGATAGAACTTAGCCATCTTGGGCTTGATTATATAAAAGAAAGTGCCGGCGAAATCGAAATCGGCGCAATGACGACGCTTAGAGAAATCGAAAAATCAGAAATTCTGAATTCGTACTTCAATGGAGTTTTGGCGCGTTCGGTTGAGCATATCGTCGGAACTCAAATCAGAAATTCTATTACTATCGGCGGCGCAGTTTTTTCGAAGCATGGTTTTTCGGATATATTAACTGCTTTGCTGGCACTCGATGCGAAAATTCATTTTGTCGGTGCAGGTGTTTTAAGCCTTTCCGAATATACAAAGCGCAAGCCTTTTAAAGATATTATTGAAAAAATTACAATAGAAAAATCGGATTTAAAGGCAGGATTTACATCTTTTAGAAAAACCGAAGGCGATTATCCAATTTTAAATGCCGCAGTTTCAAACAAAGACGGCAAAATTTTGATTTCGGTCGGAGCGGCACCGTCACGTGCAAAAATTGCAATCGAAGCTTCCTGTTTAGCTTCGGAAAAAGCGGACATAAACGAAATTTTAAATTCGATACAAAAAGATATTATTTTCGGTACAAATCTATACGCCTCTAAAGAGTATCGTGAAAAATTATCCCGAGTTTTAGTAAAGAGGCTTTTAACGGAGGTCGGCTATGATTTTTAATGTAAATGGCAGAAATTATGATTTTGAAGTGAATAACGGCGATTTCCTTGTTGATGTTCTGCGAAACAACGGCTTTACAAGCGTAAAGAAAGGCTGTGATACAACGAATTGCGGTCTTTGTACAATTTTAATCGACGATAAACCTGTTTTATCTTGTTCTGTGCTTGCCGTTCGTGTAAACGGAAAAATCACAACTTTGGAAGGTTTGCAGGAAAAAGCAGAAAAATTCGGCGCATTTTTGGCAGAGCAGGGCGCAGACCAATGCGGATATTGTTCACCGGGCTTTATTATGAATGTTTTGGCTCTCGAAAGCGAATACGACGAGATTCCGACGGATGACGAAATAATAAAATACCTCAGCGGAAATTTATGCAGATGTACAGGTTATCAAGGCCAGCTCCGCGCGATAAAGAATTATTTGAAGGCGGTGAAATCATGAAATACGTCGGTAAAAGCATACAAAAAGTAGATTCAATTGCTCTTATAACTGGAAAACCGGTATATACGGATGATTTAGCCCCTAAAAACTGTCTTTTTGTGAAACTTTTGAGATCGCCGCACGCTTTTGCGAAAGTCATTGAAGTAGATTGCGAACGTGCCTTAAAACTTCCGGGCGTTGAAAATATTTTTACTTATAAAGATGTTCCGAAAATCCGATTTTCAAGAGCCGGACAGTCGCACCCCGTAGCCTCCCCGAACGATAGCTTGATTATTGATGAATATGTGCGTTATATCGGCGACGCTGTGGCGATTGTTGCGGCGAAAGACGAGCGCACGGCTGACGAAGCGATTAAATTAATTAAAGCTGAATACGAAATCCTTGAGCCGCTTTTGGATTTTGAAAAAGCAAGCTCCTCTGAAATAATTATTCATCCGGAGGAAGATTTTTTGCAGAATATAGATTTTAATTCGGAGGTAAAGCGCAATATTATCGGACGGATTTATGAGGAACACGGCGATTTGCAGAAAACATTCGGCGAATGTGACGAAGTTGTTGAAGAAACATATTATATTCAAGCTCAGGCTCATTCGGCGATGGAAACTCACCGTGCATTTTCTTATTATGATGAATACGGAAAATTGACGACGGTCTGTTCAACGCAAACGCCGTTTCATGTTCGCAGAATGATTTCAATGGCTCTGGAGCTTCCGCTAAATAAAGTCCGGGTTGTAAAACCACGCGTGGGCGGCGGCTTCGGCGCAAAACAAACTTCTTCTGCGGAAGTATATACTTCTTTTGTGACTTTTAAAACAGGCAAGCCGAGCAAAATGGTTTATAGTAGAAAAGAAGTTTTTACTTGCACAAATTCCAAACATCAAATGCGAATCCGAATGAAAATCGGCGCAAGCAAAGACGGAAAAATTAAAGCCGTTGAAATGGAAGCTCTTTCAAATACAGGTGCTTACGGCGAACATTCCTGCACTACGCTTGGCTTAGTCGGCGGAAAAACTTTACCTTTATATAATAAATTTATTGAGGCTCAGAAATTTGATGCAACGGTTGTTTATACGAATATCCCGACAGCGGGCGCATTTAGAGGATACGGCGCGACTCAGGGAACTTTTGCCGTGGAATCTACGGTAAATAAATTAGCCGATAAATTAAATATCGACCCGACCGAAATCAGAAAAATAAATCTAATCGAAGCCGGAGATATTTCTCCGTTTTTAAGCCGAGAACATTCTCTGCCGCCGGTTGCTCTGACTTCGTCATCGCTATTAAAATGTATTGAACGCGGCAAAGAATTAATTGAATGGGATAAAAAATATAAAAATAAAAATATCGTAGATAATAAAATAAAATCCGTCGGAATGGCTGTTTGTATGCAAGGCTCCGGAATTTCCGGAATCGATACGGCGAATGTTGTTATAAAATTAAACGAAGGCGGAAGCTATACGCTTATGCACGGCGCAAGCGATATCGGCACAGGAAGCGACACAGCTTTATCGCAGATTGCGGCTGAAATTTTGGAAACTCCTGTAGAAAATATTAATGTAAACGGCGTTGATACCGATTATTCTCCGTTCGACCCGGGTTCTTATGCATCCAGTACAACTCTTGTGACGGGAAGTGCCGCAAAATTAGCAGCCGAAGATTTGCGAAATAAAATAATTGCTTTGGCGGCGGCGTACTTTGAAACGGATATCGAAAATATTAATTTCGATGGAGAATACGCAAGCTTTGAAAATAAAAATATTTCTCTAGAAGATTTATCATATGTTGCGCTTTCTTCAAAATATAAAGCGCATCTCGAAGGAAAAGGCTTTTATGGTTTGAATATTTCGCCGCCGCCGTTTGTGGCAGGATTTGCGGAAATAGAAATCGATTTGGAAACCGGAAAAGTTACGCCTGTTAAATTTATCGGCGTTGTGGATTGCGGAACGGTTGTAAACGAAAACCTTGCCAGAGTTCAGGCAGAAGGCGGATTTTCTCAGGGAATCGGAATGGCTTTGTATGAAGATGTAAAATATTTGAAAAACGGCAGACTTGCGACAGACAGCTTTATGCAGTATTCGATTCCGACGAGAGCGGATGTCGGAGAAATTTTGGTTGATTTTGTTCCGAGCTATGAACCGAACGGACCTTTCGGCGCGAAATCTATCGGAGAAGTTGTAAACAATACTCCAAGTCCTGCAATACAAAATGCAATCTATAATGCAACTGGCTTGCATTTAACAAGATTGCCGATGAGCAGCGAAGATATTTTGATGGGAACTCTATAATTTGTCAAATAGCAGAATGGCGCAATCGCGCCATTCTGAAAATCTTCTTTATTTCATCAATTTAACCATAATTGCTTTCTGAACATGCATGCGGTTTTCAGCTTCGTCGAAAATTTCAACAGCGTGTTTTTCAAAAGTCTCTTCCGAAATTTCTTCGTCTTTATGCGCCGGCAAACAGTGCTGAACGATACAGCCGCTGTTCGTTAAGCTCATCAATTTTTCATCAATCAAATATCCTTTGAAGTCATTCAGCCTTTTTTTGGCTTCGGCTTCCTGACCCATAGATGTCCAAACATCCGTAACCAGTACGTCTGCGCCTTCGGCGGCTTTTTCCGGTACACGCACGATTTCGAAATCAGGATTGTTTTTCGCAAATTCCAAAACAGCGTCGTGAGGTTCATAGCCTTCCGGACAAGAAAGCGAAAATTTCATTCCGAGCTTCAAGGCTCCGACGATATACGAATTGCAAACATTGTTTCCGTCACCGATAAACGCAACTTTTAAACCCTTTAAATCTTTTTTATATTCTTTGACCGTCATAATATCGGCCATTGTTTGGCAAGGATGCGCCTCGTTTGTAAGTCCGTTAATTACAGGAATGCTCGAATATTTAGCCAATAATTCAACTTTTTCCTGTTCGAAAGAGCGAATCATTATTCCGTCGAGATAACGTGATAAAACTCTTGCTGTATCCTGAATAGATTCTCCTCTGCCAAGCTGCAAATCAGCGGAAGATAAAAACATAGGATATCCGCCAAGCTGGTACATTCCGACTTCGAAAGAAACTCTGGTACGGGTCGAGGATTTTTCAAAAATCAATCCGATTGTTTTTCCTTCCAAATGATGATGTTTGATATTGTTTTTCGTTTCGGATTTCAATTTGATTCCCAAATCGATAATTTCGTTTAGTTCCTCCGAAGAATAATCAAGTATTTTAAGGAAATCTTTTTTCATAATAATCGCTCCTATTCCAATGTCTTTTTCAATATTTCAAGCCCTTTGTCGATTTCTTCATAAGAAATAACAAGCGGCGGTAAAAACCTGAGTACGTTAGTTCCTGCCGAAAGAATAACCAAACCGTTTTTCAAGCAAGAATTTATAATTTCTTTTGGTTCTTTTTCGATAATTTCAACACCGATCATCAGGCCGCGTCCGCGAACGTCTTTTACGATTTTCGAATTGAAATTTCTGATTTTGGATTTTATATATTCGCCCTTTTCAACAACTTGCGCTAAAAAATCCGGATTATATATTTTCTCCATTACAACGAGCGCGCCTGCGGTACAAACCGGATTTCCGCCAAAAGTTGTGCCGTGATGTCCGTATTGTAATGTATTTTCCAATTTTTCATTGCATAAAAATGCACCGATCGGCAAACCGGCACCAAGTCCTTTTGCCAAAGTAATAATATCCGCCTTTACATCAAAATATTCATAGCCGAACATTTTTCCCGTGCGTCCGATTCCTGTCTGAACTTCATCAAAAATAACGAGAATATCTTTTTGATTGCAGAACTCAACGAGCTTTTTAACATAATTCGAATCCAGCGGCAGAACTCCGCCTTCTCCCTGAATACTTTCAAGCATTACGGCGCATACTGTCCCGTCGGCAATCGAAATAAAATCTTCGTAATTATTCGGTTCGGCGTATAAAAATCCTTCCGTGAACGGGAAAAAATAATTATGAAATTTATCTTGACCTGTGGCTTTTAGAGTAGTAATCGTTCTGCCATGAAACGACGATTTTAAAGTAATTATATTATTGCGTCCGTCGCCGTATTTATCGAAAGAATATTTTCGGGCAAGTTTAATTGCGCCTTCGTTTGCTTCTGCGCCGGAATTACAAAAGAAAGTTTTTTTCATACCGGAAGCGGCGGCAAGTTTTTCCGCCAATAATATTTGCGGCTTTGTATAATATAAATTTGAAATATGCTGCAAGTTTCCGGCTTGTTCGGCGATTGCCGCAACCCAGTCTTTATCGTTATAACCTAATGAATTAACGCCGATACCGGAAGTAAAATCGATATACGAATTTCCGTCCGAGTCAAATAATACGCTGTTTTGACCTTTTTCAAAAAGCACATCATAGCGGGCGTATGTATTCATAATATATTTTTTATCAGCTTCCATATATCCTCCTTAATCTTTGATTATCATTGTGCCGACACCTTCGTCGGAGAGCATTTCTATTAAAATCGAATGCGGTACGCGTCCGTCAATTATATGCGCTCTTGAAACATTATTTTCAACGGCTTCAAAACAGCAATCAACTTTTGGAATCATACCGCCGGAAATAATTCCGCTTGATTTAAGTTCTTCGATTTCGGAAAGTCTGACCACGGATATCAAAGAATCATCATCTCTATAATCTTTCATTATCCCCTTAACGTCGGTTAAGAGAATAAGTTTTTCGGCGTTTAATGCGATTGCGATTTTGCTTGCGGCAAGGTCGGCGTTAATATTCATTGATTGATTATGCTCGCCTTTTGCAACGGTCGAAATAACTGGAATCATGCCTTTTTCGATAACATCATTTATAATGCTTACATCAACTTCGGAAATTTCGCCGACGTATCCGTAATCGATTCCGGCTTTTGAAACTTTTTCGGCTTTCAGCATATTTCCGTCCAAACCGCAAAGCCCGACGGCGCGGCCGCCCTCGCTTCCGATAAAGCTGACTAAATCTTTGTTAAGCTTTCCGCATAAAACCATTTGAACAATATCCATTGTTTCGCTGTCGGTATAGCGCAAACCGTTTATGAATTTTGATTCTTTGCCGACTTTCGAAAGCATTTCAGTAATTTCCGGTCCGCCGCCGTGAATCAAAACAACATTAACACCAATCAGCCAAAGCATTACAATATCACGAATTACGGCTTCTTTTAACGATTCGCTAATCATAGCGTTGCCGCCGTATTTTATTACAACGGTCTTTTTATGGTACTCTTTTATATAAGGAAGCGCCCTGATTAGAGTTGTTGCTCTATCGTTTACAGTCATATATTCCTCCATCAAGTACGGTAAGAACCGTTTATTTTAACATATTCATAAGTAAGGTCACAGCCGAAAGAAGCGGATTTTCCGTTGCCGTCATTCATATTAACAATCACGGTTATTTCGTCGGCTTCGAGGATTTTCAAAGCGAATTCCTCGTCAAAATCTACGGATGCGCCGTTTTTGCAAAGGTTGATTTTTCCACTTTCGGAAGCGAAATATACATCTATTTTATTCGGGTCGAATTCAACGCCGCTGTATCCCAAAGCACATAAAATTCTGCCCCAATTAGCGTCTTTTCCGAACATTGCGGCTTTCACTAAATTAGACATAATTACGGATTTTGATAAAACACGGGCATCCTCGTTGGTTTTCGCGCCAAAAAGTTCGCAGATTAATAATTTAGACGCGCCTTCGCCGTCTTTAGCAATCATTTTGGAAATTTTAATCATCAAAGCTTCTAAAGCTTCGGTAAATATTTTATAATCATCATTTTCCGAATCTATTAATTTATTTTCTGCCAAGCCGCTTGCCATAATTACGGCCATATCGTTTGTGCTTGTATCGCCGTCAACGCTGACACGGTTAAGGGAATTATCGATTACCGATTTAAACGATTTTTCCAGCATTTCTTTAGAAATATTTGCATCGGTCGTAATAAACGAGAGCAAAGTTGCCATATTCGGATTAATCATTCCGGAGCCTTTAGCGATTGCCGAAATAATAATTTCTTTATCGCCTAAATAAAATTTAACGGCGGCTTCTTTTTTAAAAGTATCGGTTGTTAAAATAGCTTCGGATACATCAGCGCCGCCTTCTTTGGAAAGCGCGTTCACCAGAGCAGGGATTCCTTTTTCGATTACGTCGATATTGAGCGGCTGACCGATTACTCCCGTTGAAGCAACAAGCACGTTTTCTTTATCGATGGATAAAGATTTTGCGACAGAGAGGCACATTTTTTCAGCTTTTTCGTGGCCGTCGGCATTGCAGGTGTTTGCGTTTCCGCTGTTTACGATAATCGCTCTGGCTTCATTATTTTCAAGATGTTTTTTAGTAATGGCAATCGGTGCGCCTTTAACAATATTCGTTGTATAAACGGCGGCAACATTGCAGTTTTTTTCACAAAAAATCAAGCCTAAATCTTTTTTTGATTTATTTTTTCTGAGTCCGCAATAAACTCCGGACGCGGTAAAACCTTTTGGTGAAGTAATATTTCCATTGAAAAATTCCAAATCATTCAAGCCCCTTCGTTGTATTAGAATGCTGTCGGCAAAAAATCCAAACCGGATTTTTCGTCGATACCAAGACAGAGATTCATATTTTGAATCGCCTGACCGGCTGCGCCTTTAATCATATTATCTATTGTTGAAACTATAATTATGCTGTTTGTGTGTTTATCTTCGTGCAAAGAGATATCACAAAAATTGGAATGTGTAACATTCGCAATATTGCAAGCCTCGCCGAGAGGCATTAAACGCACAAAATATTCATCTTTATAAAATTCCGAATACAGTTTATGAATTTCTTCTATATCGGAGTTTTTAATATTATCGCAATAAATTGTGGACAAAATTCCACGGCTTACCGGCAGTAAATGCGGTACAAAAGTAATTTTTATTTTTTCGCCGTACATAATCGATAAAGTTTGTTCTATCTCCGGAATATGGCGGTGATTTGCTAATTTATACGGCGAAAAAGCTTCGTTGCAATCCGGAAAATGCGTGTTTTGGGTAAGTCCGCGCCCTGCGCCTGTAACACCGGATTTGCAGTCGGCGATAATTCGCGTTCCGATTATTTTATTTTTTAAAAGCGGATAAAGTCCAAGCGAAATCGAGGTCGGATAACAGCCGGGATTTCCGATTATTTTCGAATTTTTTATTTGTGTGCGGTTTAATTCCGGAAGACCGTAGACTGAATTTTTATGCAATTCTTTTTCGGAAAATTCATTTCCATACCAAGATTTATATTCTTCCTCATTATCCAGCCGAAAATCTGCACCGAGGTCAATAAATATTTTGCCCGTGCATTTTTTTGCAATTTCTTCGGATAAACCGTGGGGCAGGGCGGCGAACACAATATCTGCGCCGTCTATCGCTTCATCTTGCGAAACTAATTTATAATTATTTATATTCCCTAAATTTCTGTAAATGGAATTTATAGCTTTGCCCTCAAAACTGACCGAAGAAAGCTTGTGGATATTTACATGCGGATGAGAATATAAAATTCTGAATAATTCAAGTCCGGCGTATCCTGTAGCTCCCAAAACAGAAACTTTATATTTATTCATTAAAGCACCTTCCTAAAAAATGATTTTCAAGTTATATTATTATAATAAATATAATTGATTTAAAAGTCAATAGATTTTGAATAATTATTCAACAACAAGAATATATTTGCAAGATTGATAAAAAGAAAGAAGTGAAAATATGAAATATAATGGACTTATTTTGGATTTGGACAATACTTTATATAGAATCGGCAATGCCGGCGATATCGCCATTGAGAAAACCGCCCGGTATTTTAAAGAGCTGGTCAATATTGATGAAGCGGAATTTATAAAAGCGTTTTATAAATCCGGTATCGATTTGAAATATAAAATCGGCTCGCAGGCGGCTTGTCACAACAGATTGATATACTTTAAAAAAACAATAGAATACTTTGGATTAAATCCGTTTTTATACGCATTGGATTTAAATAATTTCCATTGCAATGCGTTTATGAATGAAATAATTTTATCCGACGGCGTATATCGAATTTTGCAGAAATTCAAAAATAATAAAGGTAAAATTTGTATTTTGACGGATATGATGACGGATGTGCAATTGATAAAAATAAAAAAATTGGGTTTGGAAAATCTTATTGACATTATGTTTACAAGCGAAGAAATTGGCGCAGAAAAACCGAATCCTTTGGGGTTTTATACTTGCATTGATTATTTGAATTTGCCTAAAAACGAAATTCTGTTTATCGGCGATAATTATGAAAGAGATATAATCGGTGCGGAAATTTGCGGACTTGAGAGTATTTATATCGATATCGATGATAGTAAAAAACATAAAAATTCCGTCAGAAATTTTGAGGAGGTCGAAGCTTTTATCTTCGCAAACTTTTTTAAATGATATCTCCTTTAAATTTGTTTATAATATATTTAAATCTTGTAGCGGTAAAGCAATTTCATCCTTCAAATGGCGTTGTCAAAGGTTCGAATCCTATCGGGACTAATAACCCCGTAGCTCAGTTGGTAGAGCGCGAAAACATTGCCTTAAACATTCACAAGAACAAAATTTAACCGAAGCGGCGTATTCGAATACTTCATCTGATTAATGAAAAATCCTTCGAATATGGATATTCTCGGTTATATTAATTTAAGCCGATGCAGAACAAACGGATACTTCAAAAAGATTGAAAACTATATGTTTGTTGTAAACATTCCATCTTTTTAATTGTTTATCAGCAAACATTTTCCGCTGTTTATAGGCAAGCATTAATGATTTTCTATCCTTAATAATGAAAATAGTATAAATCATTAATGCGACCTATATAGCTGTTTGTTGAGGTTCTCGGCTTATTAAATAAGAATCAGGGGGTATAATATGAAAAAATTTGTTAAATCAGTCGAAAACAAAAACAGCGTTACTAATTTTATGGGCGGAGTTTCTTTTAAAATTAATCCCCTCGATACCCTAAAAATGATTACTTCTTCTTCTATTTTCGGCGAACCGGCTTATTACAGAGACGGCGAGTTTGCCGGAAAAACTATAAAGGACTCAATTTATTGCACAAATAAATATTTTCTGGACTATTCGATTTTGGACAAGGAATACGAAGGTAAAAAAACTTCGGAAATTATGGAAATCGTTATTGAGGAAGCGTTGGATTATGATTTTGAGGCGACAATCAATTGGGCGGCCGAATTGCGGAATAAATATTTAATGAGGCTGAATCCGCAAATAATTATGGTTAGAGCCGCAAATCATCCGAACCGGCTTGAGTTTTCCGAAAAAAATCCGGGTATCTTCGGAAAAATTAATCAGAATGTTATGAAACGTGCCGACGAGCCGGCTTCGCAGCTTACTTACTGGCTTTACAGGCAAGGCTCTAAAAATAAAATTCCTTCTATTCTAAAACGCTCTTGGGCGGCAAAACTGGAAGGACTTTCGAAATATGAAATTTATAAATACCGCAATACCGGTCTGGGTATGATTGATACCGTCAGAATTTGCCATGCAAATAATCCGTTTATCGACGAACTTATGAAAAACGGAAAAATCGAAATGCTGGAAGATTCTTTGACATGGGAAAATTTGCGTTCTTCGGGAAAGAGCTGGAAAGAAATAATCAATCAAATAGAAATTCCGCATATGGCTCTTTTGAGAAATCTTAGGGGGATTTTTGAAGAAATTAACGATTCTAAAATCTGCGATGAACTTATGCAAAAGCTCAAAAACGGCGTAAAAAACGGCAAACAATTTCCGTTTAGATATTGGTCGGCGATGAAAGCTGTAGAAAATTCTAATGTCAATCATAAATCAAGGATAATGGACGCTTTGGAAGAATGTATCGATATTAATATGGAAGAATTGCCGAAACTCAGCGGAAAGACCATCTGCTTATCCGATAATTCAGGCTCGGCGTGGGGTACTTTCAATTCGGAATACGGAAGCGTTACCGTTGCCGAAATTGATAATTTAAGCTCTGTTATCACCGCTATGAATTCGGAAGAGGGATATGTCGGAAAATTCGGCGATAAACTTATAATTACGCCGATTTCGAAACGCAACGGAGCGCTGAGCCAAGCCGATAAAATTACGAAAAACCATTATTCGGATGTTGGCGGTAATACCGAAAACGGAATCTGGATATTCTTTGATAATGCCATAAAAAATAAAGAACATTGGGATAATATTTTTATTTATTCGGATCAGCAAGCCGGTCACGGAGGACTCTACGGAACTGCCGAAGGCTTGGCGGCATACAAAAAACAAGGCTATGCAATAAACTCATACGTGGATGTTTCAAAATTAATTGCGGCTTACAGAAAATCCGTCAACCCGAAAGTAAATGTTTTCAGCGTGCAGACGGCTGGTTATACAAATATCTGTATTCCGGAATACGGATACCGCACAAATATTATGTTTGGCTGGACAGGCAAGGAAATTATTTTTGCTAAAACTATGATTGATTTTTGGAATCAGATTGAAGAAAATATTTAGCGATTTTGAATAATATAAAAGCGGTTTGGGATTATTTCCGGCCGTTTTTTATTGTTTTGAATAAAAAGAAAAAAATTATATTGAAATCCAAAAATAAATATGATAATATAAGTTAGCGACAACTAACATTATTTATGGAGGAATTTATTATGTGTATAGTCATTATTGGCGGAAACGAAAGAATGAAATGCCAATATCAAAATATCTGCAAAAATTATAAATGCAAAGCGAAGGTTTTTATTGATATGCCGGGCGATTTAAAGTCAAGAATCGGCAGCCCTGATTTAGTAATTTTGTTTACATCCACGGTTTCGCATAAAATGGTGACTTGCGCGGTCTCCGAAGCTGCGAGATTAAATACAAAAATAATTCGTTCACATAGCAGCAGTTCTGCGGCATTGACAGAAATTCTGAAAAAACATATATCGGAAGAAAAATGTTCTTAATTTGCATTTGTGTTAGAAAAAGCTAACAAACTGATTCTAAACTTTTTCGCGAATAAGTTTTTCATTGTTACGCTCGAAAAAATTTTGAATTTCAATCCCTTTGAGCCATGAAATCAATTCGTTTTTTTGTAAAATAACCGGCATTCGGCTGTGAATATCAGATATGCAATTGTTAGCTTTTTTTGTCAGAATAACAAAATTATTTTCGACGTTGTTAAAATTATTATAAACTCCGGCCATATAAAGCATTTTGGAACCCGGTGTATTAAAAAGATATTTGTCTTTTTTCTCTTTATGCCATTCATAAAATCCCGTAGATAAAATCACGCATCTTTTTTCACGCAATGACGCGGAAAAAGATTTTTTTTCATGGGCTGTTTCAGATACGGCATTTATAATCAACCCCTTATCCCATTTTGGGAATCCCCATTTCATCAATGTGATGGAAGGCTTTTTTTCTTCTATTGACAATATGGGAACTATGTCCGACGGGAAAACTTCGCCTGTTTTGGCTTTAGTCCCTGTTCCATGGTATCTATTGTTTATTTCCGTCAATATTTTATTAATCTCTTCGATGTCTTTATCATCAGAAATCTGGTATCTTCCGCACATAGAAACTTCTCCTTTCGTCTCAAAATCTAAATTTAACTACAAATACTGGGAAAACTAGACCGGTTTCGCAAAAATATTTACAAATATATTATTTATTAAAAAAATTCGATTGACAAGTATTTTTTTATATATTATAATTACTTTTGTTCTTCAAAAGAATATGCGGTTGTGGCGGAATTGGCATACGCGCAAGACTAAGGATCTTGTCCGGTATTTCTGGGTGCAGGTTCAAGTCCTGTCAACCGCAGTTTATAAAATGGGGCTTTCTGATTAATCAGGGGGCTTTGTTTTTTGTCTAAAAACACCCTGTCTAAAATTTTGTCTAAAAAATTAAATTCCCTTTATTTTTAATGTATCGTTTAGCATATCGGCAATATTCTGTTTGCTATCAGAACAAATATTCGCATAAATATTGGCGGTTGTTGTCTAATTTAGCAGAAACCGAGAAAATCAAAGCGGAGCATATAAAGCACTGTCGAATAAATATTTAGAGTGTTACTATGGAAATAGTAAAATAACATAGAAATTTATATTATTGACATAAGTTTTCACTAAGAAATTACTGACTTGACAATAAACCTAAATCGCAATATAATAATTAAACAACCGTTTAGTTAATTATTGTGAGGTGAGGATTTGCCTATAAAGTCAGAAAAAGAAATGACAAATCGTGATATACAGGCTAAAGAAATGCGTAAAAAAATGCTTGATACAGCAAAGAAATTATTTGCCGAAAATGGGTTTCATGGGACGTCAATGCGCTCAATTAATAGGGCGGTGGGAATGTCAGAGGCATTAACATACCACTATTTTCCGGGCGGAAAATTTGAAATTTTCAATACCATAATCAAAGAATCCCAAGAGGAAAGAACTAAAGACATTGGTGAAACAATAAAAAGCTTTCCAGTTACAACTCCACTTAATGAAGCATTAAGTTTGATTGCAGAGAAAATGGGAGAGAGATTTATCGCAGATAAAGAATTTCTCCAAATAATGATACAAGAAAGAAAGATGTTTAAAGATTTGAAAGATGAAGTTGCTAATGTGACTGAAATATCAATCGTGGAATCATTAGTAAATTTCTTAATCAAACTTTGTGAGCAAGGAAAAATTAGAAAAATAGATTTTAATATGGCAGCTTCACAGTTTATGTGTCATATAGGAATGATTGCACTACAACAAATAATGTATTCTGCTGATTTTGATTTAGACCAGTATCTTGGTTATACCGATAAAATAGTTGAGTTTACAGCAGAGTTATGGCACGTTTAAAGATTTGAGCATAGAGAGTTATTTATCTATGCTCAAAATTCAGCCCAATTAACTAATCAAACGTTTAATTAAAAATATTGGAGGCTCTTTGCGTATGCTGAAAACAAAACAACTTTCAAAGAAATACGGTGGATTTAATGCTGTAAACTCCGTAAATATGTCTATAGAAAAAGGCGATATATACGGATTTATTGGAAAAAATGGGGCAGGTAAAACAACTTTAATCAGAATGATTTTAGGGCTTGTTAAACCGACAAGTGGCATGATTTCTATATTTGGCAAGTCAGATGAAACGAGTTTACTGGAGGCGCGAAAGCAAATAGGTGCGGTAATCGAATATCCTGCGTTGTACCCCTATATGACAGCAAAACAGAATCTTGACCATCACAGGCTTTTACTTGGAATATCGGATAAATCTTGTGTTCCAAAATCACTTGAATTGGCTAATCTACATGAAACGACAAATAAAAGAGTAAAGGATTTTTCACTTGGTATGAAACAACGACTTGGTTTAGCGATGGCTCTACTGAACAATCCTAAACTCATTATTTTAGATGAGCCTACCAACGGGCTTGACCCAAACGGAATAATAGAACTAAGGAATTCAATAAAGCGATTAGCTGATGAAAAAGGGCTTGCAATTATGATTTCAAGCCATATGTTATCAGAACTATCACAAATTGCTACACGATACGGTTTTATCGACAAAGGTAATTTGTTAAAAGAGCTTACGGCTGAAGAGCTAACAAATGAATGCAAACAAGGTCTGCTATTAAGTGTTGACGAACCCGAAAAGGCGGTAAGGTTGCTAAATGAGGTTTTAGGAATCACTAAAATAGATATACTTTCAAATACCGAAATAAATTTATTAGATTACTCGCACAAACCATGTGTAATCAATGAATTGCTAGGGTGTGTTTTGTAAATAAAAGTTGCACAAAATCACCTAATGTGTTAGAAAATATATAAAAACACAATGGGGGAAAATAATCATGGCGAATGCAAAGCGATACGAATTAACTGACAAAGAGTGGGAGAAAGTAAAAGA
>JAVBOA010000004.1:0-148962 GCA_031551135.1 Eubacteriales bacterium
CTATTTTCATTTTGATAAGTATATGTTTGCTGATAAACATTCCATCTTTTTAATTGTTTATCAGCAAACATTTTCCGCTGTTTATAGGCAAGCATTAATGATTTTGTATTATAAATCATTAATGCGACCTATATAGAAAAAAATTTTTTACAGCGGGGCGTTTCGCGCAGGCTTCAAGCGCGAAATGAAATATTTTTTTCTATCCTTTATAATGAAAATAGTATTATAAACGGAGCATCAAGCATAAACAAATTGAATATTAAGTATATTTATTATAGAGCGAATTTATTTTCTATTTAAAAATTTGGAGGTGCTTTATGCAAAAAATAACTGTAATAATAATCACAATTTTGTTTTTACTAGCCGGATGCAAATCAGAAACCGAACAGAAAGCCGAGAAATCTTCATACGAGGATATTCAAAAAAAATTGTCCGAATTACAAACTTATAAGTCGGAGGCAAGCGTAAAATATATCTCAAACAAAAACGAAAACGAATACAACACGCTTCAGCATTGCAAAATTTCGGGAGAATACAGGGTAGAGGTTATTGGGCCGGAGAGTGCGTCGGGAAATGTAACGATGTTTGACGGAAATGTAATAGGACAATTCAATCCGAAAATCGGCGCAAAATTGCGGATTTCGCAAAAAGAAACGAAAGACCGCTCAGAGATTTTTTTGACATCTTTTATAAAAAATTATTTTTCATCAGACGAAGTTTCGGTCAGCGCTTCAAATTTGGAGGATACGAAATGTTCGGTGTTTGAGGCTGTAATTCCGGGCGAGCATCCATATTTGTATAATGAAAAACTTTGGATCGACAACGAAACTCAAATGCCGCTGAAAATGGTCATCTACGACCCGCAGGGAATGGAAAGGATAATCGTTACATATAAAACTTTCGAATACAATGTTGAATTGGAAGATTCACTTTTTATGGTAAAGTAAAAAAATGGAATTAAAATATTACAAATTGTTAAATTAAAAATGTCAATACTTGTTTTTTTTATTTTGTGTTATATAATAAAATTGTTTGACGTGCGATACAACATAAGATAAAAAAATGAAAATTTGTATTTGTGGGCTGAAATTTAAGAGATTTTTGCTTTTGCGGCTTTTTTTGTAATTTTTTGTAATTATTATAAACTATTACGTGCTTTAGCCGTATAATGTATTGAGAGTTCGATTTTCGATTAGTTTTCGGAGAACTAAAAATTTAAAAGATTTCTCTCAGCTCAAATCATAGGATGCCTTTTGGCTGTTTTAATCCACAAATGCTTAAAGAAAATGCTGTGTTTAGCGAAAGCCGGAAAATATCTCTATTTTCATTATATAAGGATAGAAAAAATGAAAATAGTATTATCTGCCCTTGCTCTGGTTAGCGCAATTTTCATTTAAACGGAGATTATGATATGTAAAGCGGAACAGCCTTATACTTTTTTGTATGGAAGTTATACTATTTTCATTATAAAGGATAGAAAAAAATGAAAATAGTATTATTTAACGAGCGGAGTGTATTAAAATAATTTTATGATTTGCGAATAAAAAAGCGTGTTTATCGAAAAAAATTCGCGCTTGGAAAGTGTAGGAAGTGAGGCTTTGCTTGAGTATCAACGCGTATGGGCTGAAATCGATCTCGATAATATTGCCTATAATATCAAACAAATAAGAAAAAATGTTTCTGAAAAAACTAAAATTATGGGAGTAGTTAAAGCGGATGCTTATGGTCACGGATGCATAGAGATAAGCAAAACGCTTTTATTTAATGGCGCAGATATGCTTGGAGTTGCGATTGTGGACGAAGGAGTTTTGATTCGCAGAAATAATATTTTTGTGGAGACTTTGATACTCGGTTACACGCCGCCGCAAAAACTGGCCGATGTTGTTTTAAACAATCTTACCCAAACGATTTTCAGTTTTGAAATGGCTAAGAACCTTTCGGAAACAGCAAAAAAACTAAATAAAACAGCGGAAATGCATATAAAAGTCGATACAGGCATGAGCAGATTGGGATTTTTGCCGAACGAGGAATCGCTTAATGAAATTATAGAAATCTCAAAAATGCCAAATGTTAAAATTACCGGTATATATACACATTTTGCTGTGTCTGATGAAGAGGATAAAACCTTTACTTTTGAGCAATATTCTAAATTTATGGAGTTTATAAATAGCATTGAAAAAAATGGCGTGAAGATTCAGAATATTCATTGTTCAAACAGTGGCGCGATTTTGGATTTAAAACAATTTAATTGCGATATTGTGCGTGCCGGAATAATTTTATACGGATTAATGCCGTCAGCGCATGTAAAATCTATTGATTTAAAACCGGCTATGAGCCTGAAAACACAGATTTCGTACATAAAAGAACTCCCGGAGGGAGTAAGCGTTGGTTATGGACGTACATATTTTACCAATAAGAAAACAAAAATCGCTACAATTCCGGTCGGTTATGCCGACGGATATTTAAGGAATATGAGTAATCGGGGCAGAGTTATTATAAACGGAGAATATGCAGATGTTATCGGAAATATTTGTATGGATCAGTTTATGGTAGATATTACGCATATCGAAGGGGTAGCGCCCGCGGACGAAGTCATTTTATTCGGGAAATCTTCGGATAAAGAAATTACAATAGATGAAATCGCAAAGCTGCAAAATACGATAAATTATGAAGTTGTGTGCAATATTGGGAAAAGAGTGCCGCGTGTTTATATGAAAAACGGCGAAGTTTTGAAAACTGTAAATTACAATGATATTTAATTTTTATTGGTATATTTGCTTTACAAAACGGCAAAAATATAATTATCCTGTTGCTTCAAATTTATTTCGTTTTAAAATCGAATAACAGGAAAAATAACTTTTGCCCTTACAAATATAACAGTTTTGTTATGAACTAGAAATAATTGGATACCGAAATGTTGTAAGTATGTAATTTATTTGGTTTATAATTACTTTAAAATTAATTGTAATCTGCTGGTATAAATCAGAGCTACAGATAATTTTTTTGCGAAACTTTGCTAGATTTTTAATTTAATCAAAGAATTGCGTCAGGTTCAATATGCATAAACTGGTTATAAAATGATTCATTATTTGAAAGGGGTTTTTTTAAATTTCTCTTTATTTATATATAAATAAAGATAGTTCGGAGTGTGAATTTAGTGATAGTTAAACGAGGAGACATATTTTACGCGGATCTAAGCCCTGTTGTTGGGTCCGAACAAGGCGGAATAAGACCTGTGTTGATTATTCAAAACGACGTTGGAAACAGATATAGCCCTACAGTTATATGTGCCGCCATTACATCTCAAATAAATAAAGCTAAATTGCCCACTCATGTTGAAATTGATTCCAGTAACGTTACATTAGTTAAAGACTCGGTGGTTTTGGTAGAACAAATAAGAACTATCGATAAAAAACGTTTGCGTGAAAAAATCTGTCGGCTTGAAGATGGGCTGATGTTAAAGGTTGATAAAGCTTTAATGGTTAGCTTGGGTTTGTTGTAAGTACATAAAGTTTTTTTAATAAAATAACTGTGGACTGAGCGTAAGATTTTTTTAAAAATAATTGTTCCGCATAGATGAGCCGTATTTAATATGGCTCATTTTTTTATGTGCAATTACCGATGCTAATATGATCAATATAATTAAAATGCTTTAATAAATTTGGAGAGAGATAATGCCAACTAAATATATGGAATCTGTCGATAATAAAATAGAAGTAATACCACCGAAAAAATATGCCGTTATTATTTATGATGATGATTTTACACCAATAGATTTTGTTGAGAGAGTCCTCATAAACATATTTAATAAACAAAAAGATGAAGCGATGAATTTAATTGAATACATTCAGAAAAGCGGAAAAGGGCAAATTGGTTTATATACTTATGATATTGCCATGACTAAAAAAATACACGCGGATTTATTGAGCAAAAAAAATAACCATCCTTTAAAAATAACTATCGAAGAGACTAAAGAATCTGTTTGATTTTTTATTGATACTATTTTACGGAATAGTATGAAAGGGGAGAATTCGTTGATAATAACGGTGATATTATGAATTTAGACACAATCTGCAATCAAATATATATCGTTGCGATAAATGAGGCAAAACTGCAAAATCATCAATATATTACGCCGGAGCATTTTTTATACGCATCGCTGATGTTTGACAGCGGAAAAGATTTGATTGAAAAATCCGGCGGGGACGTTGCACGAATCAGCAAAGAACTGCAAGATTTTTTAAAAGCAAATATGTCTAAACTAAACGGTGAAAAACCGATAGAATCTTTTTCACTTATAGAAATGTTCGAAATAGCCGCAAAACAGGTTATTAATTGTGATAAAGATATAATCACATTGGGCAATCTGATTTTGGCAGTTTATTCGCTTAAGGAATCGTATGCCGCTCATGTTTTAAATGTGAACAATGTTGATAGGCTCAGTATGATGCGGTATTTGGCTAATGAGAGCAGAATAAAAGAACCGGAGAAAAAAACGGAAGCTGTGCCCGAAATGAAGGGCAAAGATAAAGATTCGGCTTTTTTGGAGAGGTATGCCTACAATTTGACAGACAGAGCGAAATCTGATTTGCTTGATCCCGTTATCGGGCGTGAGGATGTTTTAGAACGTACAGTTCAGGTTTTATCACGAAGAATGAAAAACAATCCTATCCATGTTGGATTTCCGGGTGTCGGAAAAACCGCAATCGTGGAGGGCTTGGCTAAAAAGATTGCAATCGGCGAAGTTCCAAAAAAATTAACCGATTCGGATATTTTTTATGTGGATATGGCGGCGATTGTTGCCGGTACAAAATACCGAGGAGATTTTGAGGAACGATTTATAAAAATCATTGAGATTATTTCAAAATACAAAAACCCAATTGTTTATTTAGATGAGATTCATAATATTGTAGGCGCAGGCGCAGTAACCGGCGGCGGAATGGACGCTTCCAGTTTGCTGAAGCCTTTTTTGGCAAAGGGTAAAATAAAATTTATCGGGTCTACGACTTATGATGAATATAAAAAATATTTCGAAAAGGATAAAGCTTTGATTCGGAGATTTCAAAAAATTGATATCGAAGAACCGTCTGTAGAATCCAGTATCGAAATATTAAAAGGGATAAAAGAAAAATATGAGTTTTTTCATAATGTGATTTACAGCGATGAGATTTTAAAAACAGCCTGTGAATTGACCGGAAAATACATAAATGACAGATATCTACCGGATAAAGCGATTGATGCAATTGACGAGGCCGGAGCGTTTCTGCGTTTATACAATACTGATGAAGAACCGATTGTTGTTACAAAAAACGATATCGAAAGAATTGTATCGCTTATGGCAAAAGTTCCGACGGATTCGGTTTCTTCCGGTGCGGTCGAGGATTTGCAGAATCTTGAGGCGAATCTGAAAGCTAAGGTTTTTGGTCAGGATAAAGCCGTTGAAGATGTTGTAAGCGCGATAAAATTATCACGTTCCGGTTTGAAAGATGAAAATAAACCGGTTGCGTCTTTGCTTTTTGTCGGGCCTACGGGCGTTGGAAAAACCGAAGTAGCGAAACAGCTTTCGGAAAAACTTTCGATTAAATTAATCAGATTCGATATGTCCGAATATCAGGAAAAACATTCGGTTGCGAAATTAATCGGCTCTCCGCCGGGTTATGTCGGCTACGACGAGGGCGGAATTTTGACAGAGGAAATCCGAAGAAATCCGCATTCCGTTTTACTTTTGGACGAAATCGAAAAAGCCGATCCGGATATTTTTAATGTTCTGCTTCAGGTCATGGACTATGGAACTTTAAGCGATAATTCGGGAAATAAAGCCGATTTCAGAAACGTTATAATTATTTTGACCTCCAATGCCGGAGCGAGAGATTTGGGCAAGCAAATTATCGGATTTGAAAATAAATCATATTCAAAAAATGAAATCGATAAAGCTGTGGACAAAACATTTGCGCCGGAATTTCGAAACAGGCTGGACGGAATTATTGTTTTTAACAATATAAACGAACAAATGGCGGTTGATATAACTAAAAAAGCTCTGTCTCAGCTTGAAAAAATGCTGAACAAAAAAGAAATTTCATTGGAATCCTCAGAGGAATTAATAAAATACATTTCAGAAAAAGGTCTCTCTTATCAATACGGCGCACGTGAAATTCTTCGCATTATCAATAACGATATTAAAAAAATATTGGTTGATGAGATTTTATTCGGCAAACTTTCCAAAGGCGGGCAGGCGACTTTAGATTACAAAAATGACGAAATTCTGCTTGACGCGATACCCAAAAAACATGAATATGCAGAAATAGAGTGATTGTAAAAATCGAAAAAATTGAAAACACAAAAAAAGCTTTAGCTTAACGCTATGGCTTTTTTTATATCCTTAATAATGAAAATAGTATAAATATAAATTCAGTGAAATAAATGAAATTCAGCTTTGTATTCGCATTTACTTTGTGTTAGAATATTATAGCATTTTTGCAATATATTGAAATATATGCTTTTTGAGTTTTGCCAAAAATTAAAAAGCAAAATAATACTATTTTCATTTTGATAAGTAGAAAAAAAATTTTTTACAGCGGAGCGTTTCACGCATGCTTTAGGCGTGAAATGAAATATTTTTTTCTATCCTTAATAATGAAAATAGTATAAACGAGGAGAAGAGGGTGCACGGATTGTACGCGGGCTTATTAAGAAGGTTTTTTTCTTATATGATTGATGTCGTGTTTTATTTACTTTTGGCTTTAGCTTTATTCGGTACATATATTTTCATATGCTTAATCGGCTTTTATAATATTCCGCAAATGGAAGAAATACATATGATTTTTATTTTGTTAGGCTTTTGTTTATTTTTGATAATTGTATTATCTATAATGGAATTCAATTTCGGAGCTACTTTTGGTAAAATAATTTTTAATATAAGGATTGGCTCTTTTAGGACAAACAGAAACTTGTTTTTGCGGCTGATTCTCCGAAATATTTTGAAAATCGCGCCGTTTTATTTTTTAAGCATTATATCGATCGAGTTGTTTTTTTCTGTGGATATGACTGTCAATTTTACAAATTTAGTTTGCTTTATGATTTTTACATTGATTCATATTTTATTTTTGTTCAGAAAAGACCATCGAGGTTTTCACGATTTGGCGGCGAAAACGATTGTTGTTGCAATACACTAAAAAATTCAAATCAAACTAAAGGGTGTTATTTTATGAAAAAGCGTTTTATAATTCTTTCGCTTTTTTTGTTGACATCATGCTCACAAAAAACAGAGATACCGATAGAAACTACTGTTGAAATCCGTGAATTATCCGCCGAGGATAATCAAGCCTTGGATATAATAAAAGAATATTTTGCCGAGGAAGAGCAGAATAGGATATTTGAAGTGATTGAAAATGTTGAGGTTGAAGGAAAAGAATGTATACAAATAAAAGTCAGCGGAATTTATAATTCCGGGCTTTATCCGATAGATTTATTTGCTGTTGATTTGAGCGGTGAAAAGCTCTATTTTTTTAATGCGAATGAAAATAAATTTATAGAATACTATACGATACCATACTACGCCTGCGCAACGTCACCAAACAGAATGTATCGGATTGAAAGCGTCGGGATGAATTTCGACGGACCCAGCGGACTTCATGCGCTGAGCAAAATGCGAATCATTGATTTAAGAAATGCGGAAGAAAAATGGGCAGATGACAGCTTTTTAGATAATTCGTTTATTTGGTCAGAAAACAGCGAGTATGTTTCTTATGTCAGGTATACCAGAGTCGCTGCGGAATCAGCCGTTATTGCGAGAAAAGATTTTTCTTTAATTGACCTCCCGAATATGTATGATATCCTAAATTCTTATAAAGGTGAATTGTTTCTGCCGAATGAAAATAGACCGGATCCGTTTTTTATCCCAAAGGAATGGATTTCTGAGAATATAATTCGTGTGGATTTTTCGTGGACTTCGATAACAGATACAGAAGTTTCCGGTTTTTATGATTTTGATGTCAATAAAAATGAAATTACTAATATCGAGATAATCCAAAACGGAGCAAGCGAATAATAAAATCGCAAAAAAAAACGGCGCATTTGCGCCGTTTTCGCAATTAAATTTTGTCAATTGCGTTTCTTATATCATCAATAATATCATCGGCATTTTCGATTCCGATTGACATTCTGATTAAATTTTCCTGAATTCCTGCCGATATCAGCATTTCTTCGGTCAATTGCCTGTGAGTTGTTGAAGCCGGATGAAGAACTGAGGTTCTGACATCAGCAACATGCGTTACAATTCGGGCCAATTCCAAAGAATTCATAAATTTAACACAATCTTCTTTAGTGCCTTTTAAATTAAACGAAATCACGCCGCTAGCGCCTTTCGGAAAATATTTTTTGTGCAAATCATGATATTTATTTTCTTTTAATCCCGGATAATTTACCGATTCAACTTTCGGATGATTGTTTAAAAATTCCGCAACTTTCATTGCATTTTCAGAATGACGTTCCATGCGAAGGTGCAGAGTTTCAAGCCCAAGATTTAATAAAAACGCAGAATTCGGGCTCATCATTGTTCCGTAATCTCTCATCAATTGAACGCGTGCTTTTGTTAAAAAAGGCGCGGCAGCCGCATCTCTTGTATAAACCATTCCGTGGTATGACTCATCTGGAGTTGTGAATTCCGGAAATTTTCCGTTTGACCAATCGAATTTGCCTGAATCAACAATTACGCCGCCTAAAGCCACAGCATGACCGTCGAAATATTTCGAAGTCGAATGAATTACGATATCAGCTCCAAAATCAAAAGGTCTGCATAAAATCGGAGTTAAAAAAGTATTATCGATTACTAAAGGAATATTGTTTTCGTGGGCGATTTTTGAAAATTTTTCCAAATCTAAGACAATAAGCGCCGGATTCGCCAAAGTTTCGCCCAAAATAAGTTTTGTGTTCTCTTTAATTTTAGAGCGGATTTCGGAGGCCTCAGCGTCAGGGTCTACGAAAGTGACTTCGATTCCCAATTTTTTCAATGAAACATCTAAAAGATTTATACTTCCTCCATAGATTTTTGAGGAAACTAAAATATGGTCGCCGGAACTGCAAATATTGGCAACAGCCAAAAACGTGGCCGCTTGACCAGATGATGTCAGCATAGCGGCGGTGCCGCCTTCCAAATCAGCGATTTTGGATTCTACGCAGGCAAGCGTCGGATTAGAAATACGTGAATAAATATGACCTTCCGCTTTTAAATCAAAAAGTTCCGCCAAATATTCGCCGCTATCATATTTGAATGTAGTGCTTTGATAAATCGGCAAAGTTCTGGGTTCGCTGTTTTTCGGGGAATATCCGGATTGTATGCATTTCGTTTCAATTTTCATAAAAATTTCTCCATCCTAAGCGGCTTTTAAAAATTTTTTATACCGCATAAACTATTGTATTTATATTTTATTAAGATTCACCTTTTTGTCAATACAGCAGCTACAGAAATTGTTGCATATTCATCGTCATAAAAAGAAATATCTTTTAAATCCTGATTGTAAGAATGACAATTTATATAGTATAATATTTTGTATAGAGGCAAATTAAACAATATAACTAAAATATTTTTTTCTATTCTTTAAAAAGGGAAATAGTATAAAAAAGGAATTACGGCAATTAATTTATTACTGTCGAATTTTCATAATAAAAAATTGCTGTGCATTATAACAACGGAATGAGGGGTTTTTGTATATGGAATCGAAATATAAAATCTATAAGGACACGCTTTTTAATAATAATTTCAGCTTTCTGATCTCAACTATTTTAATGCTTATAAGCGGAACGGCAATAATCGCAATTTCTTATTTTTTAAAACTTTTCAACTCCAAAAAAGGAATTTTGGTCAACGACAAGATTATTTCTTTCGGAATTATTTTATCAATTATTGCAGGCTTTATAATTTTAATTGCATTATTGAATATTTTGATTTTTGCTATAAAACGCCAAAAACGTTTGTTTTATTTATACGATGACCGGATTTCTACAAAATATAAAAAAGAAATTGAGTCCGATATTTTTTTCAAGGATATTTTCGAGGTTTACCGTTTTCGCACAATAACAAATAAGCTTAAAATACCTTTTGGAATTACAGATTGTTTGGCATATAGGAAAGATAAGGAAGAGCCTTGGATTGTTGTTCTGCCGGTTTTGCGGTGCGGATTTAGAAAAAACAAAGGCGGCGAACTTATCGAAAAAATCGTCGAAGGATATGTCAGAGAGCGTTTAATCAAGGATTTTTATAATTTGAAAAATGGAAAAGTTCTTAATTTTGAATATCTTGTTTCTGATAATAAAAACAGGCGTGACCTTTTTGACAGTACATTGCATAAGCTTGCTTACAAGCCATTGAAAGAACATTTAAGATTAGAAAATTCCAAGATTTATTGTAAAGCGAATATACATAAAATCATTCTCGAGGCAACTGCGCTTATTTATAATGACCAAAAAGTTTTTTTTGATAATACCGACAGAATCGAAATGCGCAAAACCGATGTAGATATGGTGGATTTTCCGGATGTAAAAGATTTTCAAGTCGGCAATATTATTGAAATAATTGACAAATTCGGAAATGTAAAATTATCTGTAAACACAACCTGTTTAATGAACGGCGATTTATTTGTTGCGCTTATTAAAAAAATATTCAGCGACGGCATAAAGCCTGTAGAAATTCCTGAAAATCAAGCCGCGCCGGCAGAGCAAAATAACGAAATTGAAAATACTGCATTTCCGGACGTTACTACAGAACAAAATATTGACGAAACTCCGGAAACACCGCCATCTAAGCCGAACGAGATAGACGAAATAATAGCAAAATTTACATCCGATTCTGAAGATACAGATATGTAGATTTTGATTGAGAATTAGCATAAGTTTGAAACTTGAATATTATACAATAAAATAATTTAACAGGTGGTTTTATATGAAATCCTTAATAGGGATAACTCCGAGCATTGAAAACAATAAATATATGCTGAACAGAGCTTATGCGGAAGCTGTTTTAAAAAACGGCGGAATCCCGAATATCCTGACTTACGGCGAAATAGACGATATAGATTTTATTTTATCGAAATACGACGGAATATTGTTAAGCGGCGGCGGCGATGTTGACCCTTCTTATTATTCTCAAAAGATTCATCCTAAAACCGAAATTGTGGATAAAATTCGTGATGAATTTGAACTCACTCTTTGTAAAAAAGCAGTCGAAAAAAATATTCCGCTGCTCGCAATTTGCAGAGGAGTTCAGATTTTAAACGTTGCGTTTTCGGGAACTTTGTATCAGCATATAGAGAATCATAATTTTAATGACGAACGCTTTTCTGAAAAACATGAAATTAATATTTCGCCGAATACGCTTTTATTTAATATTCTTAAAAATGATAAAATAAAAACAAATTCAATTCATCATCAAGCAATTGCAAAAATAGGAAAAGATTTGAAAGCTTCGGCTGTTTCGGAGGACGGAATTGTTGAGGCGCTTGAATATAATAATAAATTTACGCTCGGTGTTCAATGGCATCCTGAAGCGCTTTTTGATAAAATTGAAATTCACTCGAAAATTTTTGAATATTTTATTGAGGCGTGCAAAAATAAAAATACTTAAACCAATATTTGTTAGGAGAGAATTTTTGTGACTTTTAATGTTGGCGACATTGTGCGCATGAAAAAACAGCATCCTTGCGGAAGTTTCGAATGGGAAATTCTTCGCACGGGCATTGATTTTAGAATAAAATGCTTAAAATGTGGTCATTTGGTTATGCTGCCAAGACCGAAATTTGAAAAATCTTTTAAAAAAATGATAAAATCTATTGCAGAAAATCCGCCCGAATAATTCGGGCTTTTTTTGTGAAATTTCTATAAAAATAAATTTTAAATTCACATAAAAATCACGAATGAATCAAAATTATATCAAACTCTTTGTATAGAATAAAATAGAGAAATAAAAAATAAACGATTGGAGGTAAACATGTATAGGCACGAATATAAGCATATAATAAATTTTTCGGATTATTTGCAGCTGAAGTCAAAGCTTAAAATGATAATGAGAATCGACTCAAACAGCGGAAACGACGGATTTTATAAAATAACATCATTATATTTTGATAATTATGACGACAAGGCGCTGCGCGAAAAATTAAACGGATATTTGAACCGTGAGAAATTCAGAATCAGATTTTATAATGATAATTATGATTTTATACGTTTGGAGAAAAAATCAAAAGTAAACGGCTTGACCCATAAAGAATCAGCAAATCTTTCCAGAGACGAATGTCAGCAAATTATTGACGGCTCTTATGATTTTTTGAAAGAACGTGAAGAGGATTTATTAAAAGAATTTTACGCAAAAATAATTTTTCAGAGCTTGCGACCGCGAAGCGTAATTGTTTATAAAAGAGAAGCATTTATATATCCGCCCGGAAATGTTCGGGTAACTTTAGATTATGATATAAAATACAGCAATAATACACAAATTTTTGAAAATAACCAGAATTTGATAAAAGCCTCAAAGGATATTGTTTTGGAAGTAAAATTTGATAATTTTCTTCCCCAATTGATTTCAAATGTAATTCAGCTTGGTAATCGGACATCAACCGCTTTTTCTAAATACGTGGCGGGCAGGATCTAAGTTTCAAGATATGAAAAAAAACAATTAATCGGAGGATTATGATGAATTTTAGTGATGTATTTAAATCGAGTTTTTTGGAGAAACAAGCGTCTTTTTCTATAACAGATGTTACACTTGCCTTTATTTTGGCTTTTGCAATCGGACTTTTTATTTTTATCGTTTACAAAAAAACTTTTACCGGAGTTTTGTATTCTTCGTCGTTCGGAATTTCTTTGATGGCGATGACGCTTATCACAACTTATATTATTTTAGCCGTTACTTCAAATATTATTCTTTCTTTGGGTATGGTCGGTGCGTTATCGATTGTTCGTTTTAGAACAGCCGTAAAAGAGCCGCTGGATATTGCGTATCTATTTTGGGCGATTTCCGCCGGAATTGTTTTGGGTGCCGGGCTTATTCCGCTGGCGATAATCGGTTCTGTTTTTATCGGCGTTATTATGATATTTTTTACAAACCGAAATTCGACCGACACGCCGTATATTTTAATTCTTTCTTGCGAAACCGACGAATCGGAAGAAAAAGCTTTAAGCTATGTAAAATCTTCGACAAAGAAAAATTTAATTAAATCCAAAACTGTTTCAAGAAACGGAATCGAGGTAACTTTGGAAATAAGATTGCTGAATCAATCCGCCGCTTTTTTAAATCAATTGTTGCAAGTAAACGGTGTTCGAGATGCGTCTTTGGTTAGTTACAATGGGGAATATATGTCGTAATTAGGGGTGAATATTATGATTACGAGTAAAAAAATAAATTATCTTGCTTATGCTTTGATGCTTATATGCGTAATATTCGCTTTTCTGTGGATTGGACGAAAAGTCAGCGGCAGTACGGCTTCTGTTTATGAGCAGAAAATTTTCAACGGAAATATTATTGATTTTCAGATAATCGTGGATGAAGCGGAATTTAAAGAGCTTTGCGAAAATGCAACTGCAGAAGAATATATTTTGTGTGATATTCTTATAAATGGTGATAGAATAAATAGTGTAGGTATCCGTGCAAAGGGAAATTCCAGTTTATCCATGGTTGCGAGCAATGAAGATTCCGACCGCTATTCTTTTAAAATAAAATTCGACCAATATATTCCCGGACAGACTTTTTATGGGCTGGACGAAATGGTTGTAAATAATTGTATCGGCGACAATACTTATATGAAAGAATATGTTTCTTACGATATAATGAAATCGCTGGGCGTAGAGATTCCTTTAATGGAATACGCAAATATTAAAATTAACGGTGAAGACTGGGGACTTTATTTAGCCTTGGAATGTTATGAAGAAAGCTTTTTGAATAGGGCTTATAACGATATTTCGGGCGAATTGTACAGCGTGAAAATGAGCAGAACTAAGCGTGATGAAGTTGACGGAAATATGCAGGATATAAAACCAGAAAATGGAAAGATGGAAATAATTAATATTATAACAGATGAAAATCAAATGCCAAATGAAAACGGCGAACAAATGCCTCCAATGCAAAACGGCGGACAAATGCCTAATGCAAATCAAACGCAAAACGGAAATCAACGTCAAAGAGGCAATATGAATCAAAACAATACACAGGAAAACGGAAACAATGCGCCGATAATTCAAAATAATAACACGATTCCTGCACAGAACGGAGAACAAGGCGGCCCGCAATTTAATATGGGAATGGGCGGCGGCGAAAACGGCGGTTCTCTTGAATACTCTGACGATGATCCGGATTCATATCCGTCGATTTTTGAAAACGCTGTTTTTAATCCAACGGAAAGCGATAAGCAAAATGTTATTACGGCTTTGAAAAATTTATCCGAGGGAAAAGAATTAGAAAAATATTTTGATGTCGATGAAATATTGAGATATTTGGCGGCGCATACTTATGTAGTGAATTTGGACAGCTATTCTTCAAATATGGCGCAGAATTATTATATTTATGAAAACGGCGGAAAAGTTTCGATTTTGCCGTGGGATTATAATTTATCTTTCGGCGGATTTATGCAGTCTTCGTCATCTGATATGATTAATTTTCCAATAGATACGCCGGTCAGCGGCGTTGACATGGAAACCCGTCCGCTGATTGCGAAATTATTGGAAAATGAAGAATACAAAGCAAAATATCATCAGTATTTGCAGGAAATAGTTAATAAATATTCAGCTAATTATGTAGAATCTTTAATAGATTCGCTTGACGCAAAAATTTCGAATTATGTGGAAAACGATAAAACGGCTTTTGTTAAATTTGATGATTATAAAAAATCTCTTGAGACTTTCAAAAATGTTCTGAAACTAAGAGCGGAAAGCGTTCAAGGGCAATTAAGCGGAGATATTCCTGCTACAACAGAGGAGCAAAAAAACTCTGATAAATTAATTTCAACCGCCGATATTAATGTAAATGATTTAGGCTCTCAAGGCGGCGGAATGCGTTTTGGCGGTCAAAATGCGGGCGGTGCGCAGAATCAAGGCGAAAGAAATCAAATGCGCGGTCCGGGCGTTGATATAGAAAAAATGCAAAAAGCTATGGAAATTGTAAACAGCAACGGCGGCGAAATGAACGATGAAGTAAAGCAAAAGCTGAAAGACGAAGGATTTACGGATGAAGAAATTGAAATGTTATCGAATACAAGAATTATGATAAACGGTCAGCAATTCGGAAACAGAATGCAAAATGGCGGATTTGGAGAAAATATGACGCAAAATTCTGAACAGACTCTGCAAAATAATATGATTTTGCTTGGAGCAAGCGGCGGAGCTTTAGTTCTTGGATTATTATTTGCTTTTGGATTTAAACGAAAATTTTAAATTCTTATCGAATACTAATTCTCATTTTTTCTATTCTTTAAAAGGGAAATAGTATAACGGGTGTCTTTCATGGCATCCGTGTTTTTTAAAAATTGGGGATGATCTTATTAAAGTTTATAATTACAGGGATTTAACAATAATAGAAATTTCCGAATCAAAAAATATTGTAGTGGCGGTCGATAGCTGCGGCGGCGTGGGCGGAAAAGAAATGGATGTTTTGAATGCACCGCTGAAAATGGTTGGGGCAATGACCGTGCGTGTGCCTCTTATGGAAATTTTGAGCGTAGGCGCAAAAATTATTGCGATCTCGAATGCGGTCTGCAATGAAATGAATCCTACCGCAAAGGAAATAATTGAGGGTATCGAGGAGGAATTGAAAAGAGCAGGAATAAACAATGTTTCGATAAACGGCTCGACGGAAGAGAATTTTATTACGAAAATGACGGCTCTGGGCATTACGGTAATCGGCATTGCCGATAATTTACATATATCAAAACCGGAAGTCGGAGACTATATAATTTTAATAGGTCAGCCTTTGGTCGGTGAGGAAATTTTACATAGCGGTAAAAAAACTGCGGATTATCAGGATATTTATCATTTGCTGAATAATAAATCTGTAAAGGAAATAATTCCGGTCGGCTCTAAAGGCATATTTTATGAAGCTAACAATATATGTAAAATGCACGGGCTGAGTCTGAAAGTTTTCAATTCGGGAATTGATATTTATAAATCATCAGGTCCAAGCACATGCGTCATAGCCGTTGTAAATGAGAAATTTTTAAAATCCGATACGCTTCTGATTGGTAAAGTAGCGATTTGACGATATTTTCATAACCATACTTGTGGAGTAAATCATTCGTATGGTTTTTTTTTATATTTAATATATTGAAAAATTATTCAAAATGTTTTATAATTATTCGAAAATATTATTGTGGTAAAACGAATCATGAGGAGAGTTAAAAATGAAAAAATTAATTAAATCAATTATTTTAGCTACGCTTTTAACTTCGGTTTTGGCAGGGTGTGGCAGTTCTACAGAAAAAACCGGAAGTTCCGGTAAAGACACAATTATTTTAGCGACAAACGCCGCATTTGTTCCGTTTGAATATGTTGATTCTTCCGGAAATGTTGTCGGCTTTGATATCGAGATTTCTAAAAAAATCGCTGAAAAATTAGGCAAAGAATTAGTTATTCAAGACGTGCCTTTTGAATCGACTTTAGTTATGCTGAAATCCGGCAAAGCTGATTTTGTTGCGGCAGGAATGACAGTTCGTGAAGACCGTTTGGAAAATGCGGATTTTTCGGATACTTATTTTGAGGCGAAACAAGTTGCGATTGTTTTAGACGGAGAAACAAATATAAATACGACTGATGATTTGAAAGATAAAAAAATCGGCTGTCAAACAATGACCTCCGGCGAATATATCGCGGAAGAATATACAGCCGCCGAAAATATTATGGCAAAAGAGGATATAACTCAAGCGGTTATGGATTTGCAAAACAAAAAATCTGACGTGATTATAATTGATAACGAGCCTGCAATGCGCGTTGTGGCGGCAAATAACGATGCCGGAAAAGAAAAAATCAAAGTAGTGGATTTGGCGTTCGAGCCGGAATATTATGCGATTGCCGTAAACAAAGGCAATAAAGAATTATTGGATTCGATAAACGCGGTTTTGAAAGAATTAAAAGAATCCGGTGAATATGACAAAATGTATAAAGAATTTTTCGACGAGTTTTCAAAATAATTATGTAGACTTGGATTCTTTATTCACAAAACTATCCACAAAAAAATTGCCGAAAAAAAGGTTATGCACAGAGTTATCCACATTATCCACAGGCGAAGATTTTTCTTACAAAATATTTATATCCAAAAAAATATGATAATTTAGGCATTTCTAAGAAGGTTTCATAATTCGGCAATTTTATCATTGTTTTATAGCAAGTTTTTTATGAAAATTGAACAAACCGCCATTGGTGGTTTGTTCTGAAATTTTAAATAGTATTATAAAATGTTTTTCGGAGGTGATAATAATAGAGCAAATAAAATTTATGTTTGCCGACGGCCGGATAGATTTGCTTATAAACGGACTGATTTTTACTTTGCAAGTAACGGCGCTGGCTTCGGTTTTTGGCATGCTTTTGGGTACAATTTTGGCGATTTTCAAAATGTCCAATGATTTTGTTGCCGAAACAAAATTCAAGAAATTTGTAAAATACAACCCGTTTTATCATTTTGCTAATTTTTATATTTTAATAATAAGAGGAACGCCGCTTTTGGTGCAGCTCATGATTATTTATAATTTTTTGGCTGTTGATAAATTTAAAGATATTCCGAATTTATACATAGCGTCTTTTGGTGTGGGACTGAACTCGGCGGCGTATATCGCGGAAATAATCCGCTCCGGTATCCAGAGTTTGGATAAAGGTCAAATGGAAGCCTCGAGAGCTTTGGGACTGCCGTATTTAAAAACCATGAAGCTGATTATTCTGCCGCAGGCTTTTAAAAATATGGTTCCTACACTTGTGAACGAATTTATTGTTTTGCTGAAAGAAACATCGATTGTAAAATTAATCGGAGGTATGGATTTGATGCGCGCCGCCGATAAAATAAATTCTCTTACAATGAGCGGAATCTATCCGTATATTACAATCGGAATTATGTATTTAATTTTGACCTCTGTTTTTGCGAAGATTATGACGATTGTAGAAAGGAGACTCCGAAAAAGTGATTAAAGTTGAAAATTTATGCAAATCATTCGGCGATAATAAGGTTTTGAAAAATATAAGCGAAAATATTACCAAAGGCGAAGTTGTTGTAATAGTCGGGCCGAGCGGCTCCGGAAAATCCACTTTTCTGCGTTGCCTTAATCTTATGGAGAAGCCGACCTCGGGAAAAATTTTTCTGGACAATGTACAGATTACAGATTCGAATGTTGATATAAATCTGATTCGCCAAAGAGTCGGAATGGTTTTTCAGCATTTTAATTTGTTTCCGCATAAAAATGTCCTGGAAAATATTATGCTTGCGCCGGTTGAATTAAAAAAAATGACTAAAGCCGCCGCCGAAGAAAAAGCAAGATATCTGCTGGACAAAGTCGGGCTTTTGGAAAAAATGGACGAATATCCGAATAAATTATCCGGCGGTCAAAAACAAAGAATCGCGATAGCAAGAGCGCTTGCGATGGAACCCGAAGTAATGCTTTTTGATGAGCCGACTTCCGCTCTTGACCCGGAAATGGTAAAAGAGGTTCTGGAAGTTATGAAATCGCTGACAAAAGAAGGAATCACGATGATAGTCGTGACCCATGAAATGGGATTCGCACGTGAGGTTGGCGAAAGGCTTTTCTTTATGGATGAAGGAATTATTTTGGAACAAGGTATACCTTCTGAGGTTTTTGATAATCCTAAAGAAGAAAGAACAAAACAATTTTTTAGCAAAGTATTATAAAGGGTTTTTAATTTTTTTGCCGAATAATATTATTATAAGAGTACCTTGTTTCTATGGTAAAAAATAGAAACTTTGTAGGAGTAATCTTAAAAAATAATTTTTTGGCCTTACAGAGGAAGGAGTGTTTTTTATGAATTACAAGTTTACAGGTAAAGATTCAATACTTTCCGAAAGTTTGAAAGATAGGATAAAATCAAAGCTTGACAGGTTGGATAAATTTCTGCCAAAGGATACCAATGCCAGTATAAAACTTTCTGTTGTAAAACACGAACATAAAATCGAGGTTACAATCCCAATGAAAAAGAGAGTTTTGCGCGCAGAGGTTGTTGACAGCGATATGTACAACGCTGTTGATAAAATTATTGATATTTTAGAAAAACAATTAATAAAATATAAAAGCCGGCTGCGGGAAAAATCACGCAAAGAGCCTTCGTTTAAAGAAGAGTTTAACGCTCTTAATATTGACGAAACTGTTCTTACAAGCGATAATCTTTTGATCGAGAGAACTAAAAAATTCGCCGTAAAACCTATGGATCCCGAAGAGGCTATTATGGAAATGGAGCTTTTGGGACATAGCTTTTATGTTTTCAAAAATCCGGAATCGGATGAGGTTAATGTTGTTTATAAAAGGCACGAAGGCTCTTACGGTTTAATCGAGCCGAATTATTAAAATAAACTACGAAACTAATTGTTTTCGTTCGTTAGAATAAATTTTTTCTTGCAAATTAAGCTATATTAAGTATAAAATTAAGATGCTGCAAATGCGGCATCTTTTTTAATGCATATAATTCGCATGATTATAATAGGGGTGTTTTAATTGGATATAATTTTTGCAACAAAAAATAAGGGCAAAATGATAGAAATAAAATCGCTTTTTGAAAATACTGAAATAAATCCTATCAGTTTGGAAGAAGCCGGAATCGATATCGATGTATTGGAGGACGGCGAAACTTTTGAATCGAACGCAATAAAAAAGGCTTCCGAAATTTGCAAGGCTTCCGGAAAAATCACGCTTTCGGACGATTCGGGAATAGAAATTGATTTTTTTGATAAAAAACCGGGTGTTCATTCCGCAAGATATCTTGGTGTTGATACGCCTTATTCCGAAAAAAATACGATTATTCTCGAAAAAATGAAAAATGTTCCGCACGAAAAACGCAGTGCAAGATTTGTTTCCGTTGTTGCGGCGGCTTTTCCGGATGGCAGAGTTTTTACAACAAAAGGCGTTATGGAAGGCATTATTAATGATAAAGCGGAGGGCACCGGCGGTTTTGGCTACGACCCGATTTTTTATAATGAAGAATTTAAAATGACTAACGCTCAATTGACTTTGGCGCAGAAAAACTCTATCAGTCATCGCGGCAAAGCACTCAGATTAATGAAAGATAAGTTGATTGAGGAGCTGGGCTTGTGAAAAGAATATTAGTAGTCAGCGATACACATAACAATACTCGAAAACTCTCTATGATTTTGGAGAAGCTTAATAAAGATATTGATTATCTTTTTCATTTGGGCGATTTATGCACGGATATAAAATCCTTTATTCCGAAATATCCTGATATAGAATTTTTTTCGGTTTCGGGAAATTGCGATTATTCCGATTATGCGGGCGAAGAAATGCTCATTAATATATATAATTATAAAATTTTTTTATCACATGGTTCGCAATTTGATGTAAAATATAATAGTGACAATATTGGTTACGCCGCTATGGAGCGCGAGGCGGATATTTGTCTGTTCGGGCATACGCATTTTCCGGTTTTGTATAAACAAAAAAATATTGTTTTTATGAATCCCGGCTCGTTGGTTTTGCCGCGCGGCTTGAGAGAAAAAACTTATGGGATTATAAATCTCTATAAGGATTCTTTGCCCGAATTTTCGATTGTGGAAGTGGAAAAAAACTACAGCAGAATTATGAAAAGCTTAAAATAACAAGTATATATTTTATAGGAAATTTTGGAGGTTACCTATGGGAAAATTATTCGGTACAGATGGTGTGCGAGGTCTTGCGAATGTAGAACTTACGCCGGAACTTGCTTTTGATATCGGTAGGGCAGGGGCATATGTGCTTTCTAAGGAAAATAAACATAAGCCGACGATTTTAGTCGGCAGAGATACCAGATTATCAGGACAAATGCTGGAATCAGCTTTGGTTGCCGGAATGTGCTCTATCGGCGCAAAAGTTGTTATAGCAGGAGTTATTCCAACTCCGGCAATCGCTTTTTTGACTAAAAAAAATAATTATGATGCGGGCGTTGTGATTTCAGCATCGCACAATCCTTTTGAAGACAACGGAATTAAATATTTTAACAGTAACGGATATAAACTTTCCGATGAAATAGAAAATGAAATTGAAGATTATATTTTAAATAATATGGACGAAATCCCAAGAACCAGCGGCGCAGAGCTTGGATACCGTGAAGAATATCTTACTGCACAAGAAGATTATGTGGAATTTTTATCGGAGATTTTGAAAGATTTCGATTTTAAAGGCATAAAAATTGTGTTGGATTGCGCAAACGGCGCAACTTTTAAAGTAGCTCCGATGGTTTTTGAAAAGCTTGGCTGTGAATTAATAACAATACATAACGAACCGGACGGCAAAAATATTAATGATAATTGCGGCTCTACGCATATGGAATCATTGATTGAAAGAGTTAAAAAAGAAAAAGCCGATTTTGGGATAGCTTATGACGGTGACGGCGACCGCTGTCTTATGGTTGACGAAAATGGAAACAATGTAGACGGCGACCAGATTATGAGTATTTGTTCCAATTATATGCACGAAAATAATATCCTGAAAAATGGCGGCTTTGTCGGAACGGTTATGAGCAATCTCGGACTTTCGATAATGGCGAAAAGCAGGAATTTCGATTTTATTCAAACCGCTGTCGGTGACAGATATGTATTGGAAGAAATGATTAAAAGCGGATACAATCTCGGCGGCGAGCAATCGGGGCATGTAATATTTTTGGATCATAATACAACCGGCGACGGAATCCTTACTTCTTTGATGGTGTCAAAAATTACCAAATTAAAAAATAAATCCTTGAGTGAATTAAATACCGAAATGCAGATTTTGCCACAGGTTCTGATAAACGCTAAAGTTTCTAACGATAAAAAATATAAATACCTTGAATTTGAAGAAATCAAATCCGAAATAGAAAAACTTGACAATATTTTTTCGGGAAGAGGCCGTGTTTTGATAAGGGCTTCTGGAACAGAGCCGCTTGTTCGTGTTATGATAGAAGGCGAAGACCTTGAAATGATTGGGCGAGAAGCGAGAAAAATTGCAGATTTAATTGAAAAATTAATGTCGTGATTGAATTTTGATTTATTGAAAAATACAGTATCTGTAAAATAACAAAAGTATATATAAAAATAAATAAGTTTTCTGCCGATATATATTTGTCATATATTTTGTGAAAATCTAATCGATCGCCTGTATTATTGTTACATTTAGAGTTATTTTGAATTGATATAATAGATATTTTGTGTTAAAATACTTAAGAAATATATTTTTCCGAATCAAGGGGGAAAATTATGAAATCTATTGGTATAATCGGCGCAATGGATGAGGAAATTTCATCTTTAAAGTCTAAAATAGATGTTGTTTCCGTAAAAAATATCGTTGGCGTTGATTTTTATATGGGAAAAATGCACGGTAAAAATGTTGTTGCTGTGCGTTCGGGAATCGGCAAAGTTAATGCTGCTATATGCGCTCAAGTTTTGATTGATTTATACGCAGTTGATTATATTGTAAATATTGGCGTGGCCGGAGCTATTTCGCCGGAGCTTGAAATCGGAGATATCGTTATTTCCAACGAGCTTTCATATCATGATTTTGATACGACTTCTTTTGGCGATGCGCCGGGAGTTATACCGCGTATGAGCACAAGCTTGTTTAATTCCGACGAAGCTTTGATTTCTTTGGCAAAAAAAGCCGCCGAAACAATGTCTGATTCTAAAACATATGTAAATAAAATTTGTTCCGGTGATAAATTTGTTGCTAAAAAAGAAGATAAATCCAAAATCTGGTCTGACTTTAAAGCGTATGCAGTAGAAATGGAAGGCGCGGCGATAGCCCATACTTGTTTTTTAAACAAAATCCCTTTCGTTGTAATCAGGTCTATTTCTGATAAAGCCGATGATAAAGCTGATTCTGTATATTCGAATAATCTTGACATTACTGCAAAAAAATCCGCTGAAATAGTTGAGGAAATGGTAAAAAATATTTAATAATCGAATTTAATAGAAAAAAATTTTTGAACGTAATAAATAATTGGCGGCTGTGAGAGAATAATCTTACAGCTTTTTTTAAAATTATTCGAAAATTTAAGGAGCAAAAAATGAATGTTTTTGATGTATTGGGGCCGGTCATGGTCGGGCCTTCCAGTTCGCATACAGCCGGAGTTGTGAAAATAGGAAACGTTGTTCGCAAAATTACCGGAGAGACACCGAAAAAAATAAATGTATATTTTCATGGCTCGTTTGCCGGAACTTACAAAGGGCATGGCAGTGATAAAGCCATTATCGGCGGAATTTTAGGATTCGAAACCGATGACGAAAGAATAAGAGACAGTTTTTCGCATGCCGACGAAGCCGGAATCGAATATAAATTTGATACAATCGAACTTTCGCAAGTTCATCCGAATACGGTTTTGGTGGAGGCTTATTCGGAAAGCGGTAAAAAATTTGAAGTGCAGGGCGAATCTGTCGGCGGCGGAAATATCATGATTCGGAGAATAAACAATACTTTTGTAGAATTTACAGGGCAGTTTGATACTTTGATTATCACGCATAAAGACGTAACAGGTATTATTTCTCTGGTCACGAATTTAATTTCAACTCAGCGGATAAATATTGGGAATATGAAAAATTATCGTGAGCGAAAAGGCGCAAATTCGATTATGATTATTGAAACAGATGAGCCTGTAAAACGGGATATATCGGATATTATAGCGAAACTGCCGAATATTTTGGATGTCACAAATTTAGAGAGGCTAAAATAAATGCTGAACTTTGATTCGATAAACGAGCTTGTTGAAAAGGCGATTGATGGTAAAATTTCGAAAATTGTTTTGGAACAGACTAAAATTGATATGGAATTGGACGAGGATTCCATAATAAATCGAATGCAGAATAATTTGAATATAATGAAAAATGCTATAGCAAGCGGATTGAAGGAAGACCTTGTTTCCGTAAGCAAATTGACAGGCGGAATGGCTTTCAGGCTAAAGTCATATGTAGATTCGGGAAAGGGCATTTCGGGCGATTTGGTTGGTGAAATGATGTATTCGGCGCTTGCGGTAAGCGAATTAAATGCGAGTATGGGTAAAATCGTTGCGGCACCGACAGCGGGAAGCTGTGGAATTTTGCCTGCGGCGTTGCTGGCATTACAAAACCATTACAAATTCGATGACAAAAATTTAATCGATGGATTACTAAATGCATCCGGTGTTGGAATTGTAATTTCACGTAATGCAACCTTGGCAGGTGCAGAGGGCGGCTGTCAGGCGGAATGCGGTGCGGCCGCCGCAATGACGGCTTCTGCAATGGTTGAAATATTTGGCGGTACGCCGGAAATGTGTGCTCACGCAATTGCTCAGGCCTTAAAATCTCTGATGGGTTTGGTCTGTGACCCCGTTGCCGGGCTTGTGGAAGAGCCTTGTATAATTCGAAATGCAGGTTCTGTCATGATTGCGTTGATGGCCGCAGAGCTTTCTTTGAGCGGAATAAAAAGTATAATACCGGCGGATGAAGTGATTGAAGCAATGCAGAAAGTCGGAAAATTAATGCCTTCATCTTTGCGGGAAACCGCAGAAGGCGGCCTTGCAGCAACAAAAACCGGCATATCGATAAAAAATAATTTGTTTGGATAACTAATACTATTTTCATTTTTCTATTCTTTGTAATTGAAATAGTATAAATATTATTTGTCTTTGTAATTTATAAAGATGAAACATGTTTTAATCGTGTTTCATCTTTTTTTTATAAAGTTCGAAAAAATGGGCTTATTTGATGAAACATTATTGCTAAAAATAAATAAATCAAAAAGTCAATTTCATATGTTATTAAAATGACGAATTTTTCCTATACTTATCAGATTTTTTTGTAATCACACTGTATTTAATCAGTGTACTTTGACTCCTATAATTTAGTTAAATAATGATTGTTAATTATGAATTATTCTTTTGTTTAGACCGAAATGAGCATTTTGTTTGAGGGTTCTTTATTTTGGCGTAGACGAATTTGAATTTCTTAACGAAAAAAACAGAGATATTTAAAAGTAAGTATGCTGAGCTTTTACGCGAATTGCTAAAGCTTAGTCGCTTGCTGATATTCTAAATCCTTTCGTTAAAGATTGTTCGAATAATTTATTTCAATCATTAGTACAACAGCATTTTAGAATATAAATTTTGTGTATTTTTTGTAACCGCATTGAATATCGGTGAATCTGAATTTACGGGATAATATTTCTAAAAATTGCGTAACTAAGGTTATTATAGTTTCATTCCAAACTATCCTGTTTATAAATGGCTAAATGCCTTTTTATAAAATGCAAAAGATAGTTATAATAACAAATTTAATTTACTTCGGGGGGGAGTTTTAACAATGAGAAAATCATTAAAATTTATTGTACCTGTGCTATTTTTACTCGTTGCGTTGATAGGAATTAACGCATATACAGGTTCAAGACCACAGACAAGAGCTGAAGAACTTTTAGCTTCTGTTGAAATGGATTCTGGTATTAAGCTAAGCGACTTAGAGGTAACAGCTATTGAGGCTCAAGAAATGGGGCTTACGGCTGAACAGGCACAGGATGCTTGTACAGTTTATAAAGTAATGGCACAAAATGGTGTATTTACCGCAGATGAATTTACAGTTGGATATCTGACTGACGGCGGCTCACCGGTTCCGGATACAGTTAAAGTACCGGCAGGCTCGAAACTTGTAAAACCTGCTGACCCTGTAAAAGCCGGTTATACTTTCAAACATTGGGAGTACAGACAAGCTTGCGACAGCAAAACTTATATTTGGAATTTTGATTCTGATATAGTTGGCTTTAATATGATATTGGTTGCAGTTTATGATAAAAACTCAACTGATACTTATTACAACGTAAACTTTGATACCGCCGGCGGCTTGCCAGTGCCAAACGCACAAAGAGTAAAAGCCGGAGATAAAGTTTCCAAGCCTGTAGAACCATTTAAAGCAGGATCTGATTTTATCGGTTGGTATAATGGCGACAAAGAATGGAATTTTGATTCTGATACAGTTAGCGGAAATATGCTTTTGGTAGCAAAATATAAAGCGACTGCAAAAGAATTTACTGTAACTTTTGATGCAAACGGCGGTACGCCTGTTCCTGATCCTCAAAAAATAAAAGAGGGCGAAAAGGCTACAAAACCAGCTGACCCAACTTTAGACGGATTTAAATTCATCGGTTGGTTTATTAAAGATACCGATACTCTTTTTGATTTCGATACTCCAATTTCTTCTGAGACTTTCTTGGTTGCTAAATGGGAAGACGAAAATATTTCGAAAACTTTTACAGTAACATTTGATGCAAACGGCGGCACACCTGCTCCTGCGGCTCAAACTGTTAAATACAAAGAAAAAGCAACTAAACCGGCTGATCCGGCTTTGGCAGGACATGTTTTCGTAGCTTGGTTTTTAAAAGGAACTGAAACTCAATATGATTTCAATTCTGAAGTTACAAAAAATCTTGAATTAGTTGCTAAGTTTCAAGATGAAAACGATGGTAAATTATTCACAGTAACATTTGATGCAAAAGGCGGTACACCTGCTCCTGCAACTCAAACTGTTAAATATAAAGAAAAAGCAACAAAACCGGCTGACCCAACATTGGCAGGACATATTTTCGTAAATTGGTTGATTAAAGGAACAGAAACTGTTTACGATTTTAATACACCGGTTACAAAAAATATCGAATTAGAAGCAAAATATAAAGATGAAAATGACGGAAAAACTTTCACAGTAACATTTGATGCAAAAGGCGGCACACCTGCTCCTGCAGCTCAAACTGTTAAATATAATGAAAAAGCAACTAAACCGGCAACTGACCCGGTTTTAGCAAATCATATTTTCGTAAATTGGTTGATTAAAGGAACAGAAACTGTATTCGACTTTAGTACACCTATTACCAAAAATATGGAATTAGTAGCAAAATATAAAGACGAAAATGACGGAAAAACTTTCACAGTAACATTTGACGCAAAAGGCGGTACACCTGCACCTGCGGCTCAAACTGTTGCTTACAAAAAAACAGCAACTAAACCGGCTGACCCAACGTTAGCAGGACATATTTTCGTAAATTGGTTGATTAAAGGAACAGAAACTGTTTATAATTTTAGTACACCAGTTACAAAAAATATTGATTTAGAAGCAAAATATAAAGACGAAAATGATGGAAAAACTTTCACAGTAACATTTGACGCAAAAGGCGGCACGCCTGCACCTGCGGCTCAAACTGTTGTTTATAAAGAAAAAGCAACTAAACCGGCTAATCCAACATTAGCAGGACATATTTTCGTAAATTGGTTGATTAAAGGAACAGAAACTGTTTATGATTTTAATACACCTGTTACAAAAAATATTGATTTAGAAGCAAAATATAAAGACGAAAATGACGGAAAAACTTTCACAGTAACATTTGATGCAAAAGGCGGAACTCCTGCTCCTGCAGCTCAAACTGTGGTTTACAAAGAAAAAGCAACAAAACCGGCTAATCCAACATTAGCAGGACACACTTTTGTAAATTGGTTTATTAAAGGAACTGAAACTATATATGACTTTAATACTCCTGTAACTAAAAATGTTGAATTAGAAGCAAAATATAAAGATGAAAACGACGGCAAAATCTTTACAGTAACATTTGACGCAGACGGCGGAAGCCCTGTACCTGCTGTTCAAAATGTTAAATATAAAGAAAAAGCTGCAAAACCTGCTGACCCTGCTAAAAACGGATATAAATTCGCTGGATGGGCAACTGCAGACGGCAAAGTATGGAATTTTGATACTGACCTTGTATTAGGAAATACAGTTTTAAAAGCTAAATGGGAAGACGATATTAACAATAAAATGTTTGACGTGACATTTAATGCAGACGGCGGAACTCCTGTTCCTGCAAAACAAGTTGTTAAATACGGAAATAAAGTTACAGAACCTACTGCACCTTCAAAAGCTGATAATAAATTCGAAGGCTGGACATTCAATGGTAAAATATGGAATTTTGACACAGATGTTGTTAAATCCGATATGGTTCTTGTGGCAAAATATTCTAAAATTGAGAAATTCACTGTAACTTTCAACGCAAACGGCGGAGCTCCGACTCCTGCAAGCCAAAGTGTTGTTAAAGGCGATAAAGTAGTTGAACCTCTTGTGATTCCTACAAAAGCCGGATATATTTTCGAAGGCTGGACTTACAATAATGTTGAGTGGAATTTTGCAACAGGCGTTGTAAATTCTAATATGGAATTAATTGCTTCTTACAAAGTAGACCCTACTCAACAAGAATATTTAGTGACTTTCAACGCAAACGGCGGTAACCCAACTCCGGCCGGACAAAAAGTTAAATACGGTAATCTTGCAACAAAACCTGCTGTAGACCCTGCAAAAACTGGTTTCAACTTTGCATATTGGTATACTGAAGATGCAAACGGCAGAGAAAAAGAATGGAATTTCAATTCTGACAGAGTAAATGGAAATATAACTCTTTATGCTAAATATACAGAAAAAGAAAAATATAAAATAACTTTTGAAACATTCGGCGGAACTCCAGTTCCGGCTCCACAATATGTAACACGCGACGAACTTGTAACAAAACCTGCTGACCCTGTAAAACCTGGTTATAAATTCTTGTATTGGTATTCTGCTGGTCATGAAAATACTGCTATAGATTTTAGAACAACCTATTTTGTAGGTGAGAGTACTCTTTACGCTAAATATGAAGATGAAAGAGTTGGAAAAACATTCTGCGTATCTTTCTTCACAGATGGCGGAGAGCCTAAACCGGCTGACCAAAATATAAAGTTCGGCGAAAAAGTGTCTAAACCAACTGACCCTAAAAAAGATGGTTTTATATTCACAGGCTGGGTATATTTTGATGAAAACCTTAAAGAAACTCCTTGGAACTTTGATGTTGACACAGTTAAAGGCAATACCCAACTTATTGCAAGATATACTGTAAAACCTGCAAATTATTATAATGTATACTTTAACGCAGACGGCGGAACTCCTGTTCCTGCTTCTCAAAGAGTTAAAGAAGGCGACAAAGTAACAAAACCTGCGGATCCTACAAAACCGGGATACGATTTTATCGGCTGGTATAATGGTGATAAACTTTGGAACTTTGATACAGACAAAGTAACAGCAGAAACTACTTTGATTGCTAAATACAAAGTAAAAACTCCTGAAAAATTTGTAGTTGTATTTGATTCCTACGGCGGAGCTCCTGTTCCTCCTAACCAAATTGTAGAAGCAGGACAAAAAGTAACAAAACCTGCTGACCCTAAAAAAGATGGTTTTGTATTAGCAAGCTGGTTCTATCTGGATGCTAACGGAAGAGCTGTAACTTGGAATTTCGATAAAGACGTTGTAACAGGAAACTTGATTTTAGTAGCGAAATATGATGTTAAACCTGCTGAAAAAGTAACTGTTAAATTTGATACAAATGGCGGAACTCCTGTTCCTGCTGACCAAATTGTATTAGCCGGCTCTAAAATTGTACAACCTATTTCTCCAATTAAATCAGGATACAATTTTACTGGATGGTACGCTTATGCAAATGGCAAAGAGACTAAATGGAATTTCGCAACTGATATTGTAAATGCTAACATGACTCTTTATGCTAAATATGATGTAGCAGCTTGCATGACAGTTAAATTTGATGCAGACGGCGGAAAACCTGTTCCTGCAACTCAATCTGTTAAATACAATGGATTTGCTGTAAAACCTTCTGCACCAACAAAAGCCGGTTTTGAATTCATGGGCTGGTATTATAAAGACCCTGCAACAGGAAATGAAAAACTTTGGGATTTTGGCGCAGACAGAGTTATGAAAGATATGACTTTAGTTGCTAAATGGAAAGCATCTGAAAAAACTATCAAAATAACTTGGTATGATTGCATGAGATGCACTTACACTTACACTTATATTAAAGCAGGCGAAACTATTCAAAAAATAGCTGACCCTAATGGAAATGCATGCTACAGATTCTTCAGATGGACTTACAATTGTGCAGAGTGGGATTTTAGCAAACCTGTATATAACGACATGAAACTTAGTGCACAATATGTTTCTAACTGCTACTATATTGTAAAATATAACACGGCAGGCGGAAGCTTCGTTCCTATGGATTATGTTTGCAAAAATGCAACCTATAAACCAACTGCAAAAACTACTATGACAGGCAGAACTTTTGCAGGCTGGACATTAAATGGCACTGGTAGTGTTGTAACTTCTGTAAAAGCTACAAGCGATTTGAACTTCGTGGCTTCTTGGAAATAAATAGATTGAAATAGTTTATTTAAAGGCTATTGCTTAGGCAGTAGCCTTTTTTTTGAGGTTTTGATTTTGTAATTAAAATAAAATCAAACCGTAAAAAAATAAAAATTGAAATTACAAATAGGCGAAAATCTAAGAAGCATTGATATTACTGGTTTTGCTGATAAAAACGTAGCAATTGAGTGACAATATAACAAAAAGAAGAATACAAATTAATTCTAAAAGACATTTATGTAATGAATGTGTAATTAAAATGTGTAAGTCTGTAATTTATAATATCATTAATATTAATTAACTGTACATACAGTTGCTTTAATATGGTATTTTTGTTGTAAAAATAATTTTCTATGAGTGGCTTTATTTATCATAAAAACGGGTTTCAACTGATTAAGTCTTTTGAAAGATTTTTGTGAGCGATTTGACCACTCTATTGCTTGTTGAAAAGCAAGCTTAATTTTGGGGCATTAAATATCACTCGGGGGGAGTATAGAAAATGAAAAAAAACCAAATTAAAGTCGTAATTTCGGCAATAACACTTTTAGCTGTTTTGCTTGGCACAAGGTTTGTTATGCAGACCAACAATAAAGCTAAGGCTGCCGAAATGCTTGCAGAGGCGCAAAGCGATCCGGGTATTGTTCTTGACATTACCGCACAGGAAGCCGCCGAACTTGGTTTGACAGAAGAAGAAGCGCAGGATTCGTGTACGGTTTACGATGCTATGCTTGAAACTTTTGACGAAAAAGATATGGAATTTATAGTTGCTTTCATAACAAATGATGCGGAAAATACACCGGATCCTTATAAAGTTAAAGCTGGTTCCACAATAGTAGAACCGCCGGTGCCGATTAAAGAAGGATATAAATTTTTATATTGGCAATATAAATTGCCTTGCGATGAAAAGCGTTATATATGGGATTTTGATAATGATTTAGTTGGATTTAATCTTGTATTAGAAGCAGTTTATCAAAAAGATTCACCTACTGTAGAAAAATTCAAAGTAACTTTTGACATGGGCGGCTTAGCTGACAATATAACTGTCGATGTTGTTAAAGGTGAAAAAGTTACTGAAGCAAGAGCTCCTAAACAAGACGGATATAAATTTATCGGTTGGTTTGACGGAGATAAGCTTTGGGATTTTGAAAAGGATGTAGTTTTGTCTGATATTACTTTAGTTGCTAAATATGAAAAAGAAAGCTCTGAATACAGCGTTAAATTTAATGCTGACGGTGGAACTCCTGTTCCCGATGAGCAGACAATAAAAGACGGCGGTTTGATTGTAAAACCTGCGAATCCTGCTAAAGAAGGTTTTGTATTCGAATATTGGTTTACTCTAATAAATGATCAAGAAAAAGTTTGGAATTTTGATACAGATAAAGTAACTTCAAATATTACTTTGGTGGCGAAATACAAAAATGAAGACCCGAACAACAACATTGTAAATGTTAAGTTTGATTATAATTATGAACCTCTTGGGGTACATATGACAACCGGAATCAAGGGTGAAAAATTAGCGGAAATTGATGATCCTATCATTGAAGGACGCAGATTTTCTCATTGGTATTATATGGATAACGGTGAACCTGTAATTTGGAAATTTATTTCGCAAGTTCTTACGGGGGATTTAGTATTATATGCTGAATATTATATCGATGGACCTTTAGAAGACAGATACAATGTTAGTTTTATTTATAATGACGGCAAACATAGCTCTTTAGTAGCTACTGTTTTCCACGGTTTGCCGGTTGGAAATCCTAGCCCGCAGCCGGGTAAAGAAGGTTACAAGTTTATCGGCTGGTATGTGGTAAAAGGTATTACTGTAACAGATCAGCTTTGGGATTGTATGAAAGACCCTGTATCAGGCGATATGACTTTGGCTGCACGCTATGAAAAATTGTCGGGCGAAGGTTATAATGTTAAATTTTTAGATAAAGACGGTGCTATTTTAGGCGAAACAACTGTTGAAGCCGGTAAAAAAATAGTAAAACCTGTTGACCCTGTCAGAGAAGGTTATATCTTTGATAAATGGATTATTAAAAATACTGATAAAGTATGGAATTTTGATACTGATGTTGTTAATGAAGATATTACTTTAGTAGCGATTTTTAAAGAAGACGCATCTTCTAAAAAATATACAATTACATTTGACACAAACGGCGGAACTCCTGCGACTTTAGATCCGCAAGAAATAACTGTCGGCGGATTGGTTAAAGAGCCTACTGTTGAGCCGCAAAAAGATGGATATAAATTCATTGGCTGGTTTAACGGAGATGTTAAGTGGGATTTCAGCAAAGACAAAGTAAGCGCAGATACAACTTTAATTGCTAAATATGAAAAAGTAGAAAAAACATATTCTATTAAATTTGATTTGAACGGCGGTCAAGGCGATGTTCCTGAGCAAAAAATTGTAGAGGGAAATAAAATAACCAGACCTGCTGACCCGACAAAAACAGGATATGATTTTACCGGCTGGTATAACGGCGACAAAGAATGGGATTTTGAAAAAGATGTAGTTACTGCTGACCTCAAATTAATAGCAAAATATGAGGAAAATATCACAAACAAAACTTTTGTTGTAAAATTTAATACAAGCGGTGCTAAAGAATCTGTTCCTGATCAAAAAATTAAATACGGCAATTTTGTTGCAAAACCAGATGCAATTACTAAGGAAGGTCACACTTTCCAACATTGGTATATTATCGATGAAAATGGAAGAGAAAAAGTATGGGAATTTGAAAACGATAAAATCGTTTCCGAAACTACTTTAATTGCAAAATTTAAAAAAGATGATGTTTATTATAAAGTGAGCTTTGATACAAATATCGCTAATCAAGAAATCGCTCCTTTAAATGTTCTTGAAGGCACAAAAGCTACTGAGCCTTTAGTAAAATTAGAAGTTTACGGATATGATTTTGTTGGCTGGTTTGTTGGCGACAAACAATGGAATTTTAGTACAGATATCGTTAATTCAAACATTACTTTAGTTGCTAAATTTAAAGAAAATATCTATAACAAAGAATTTACAGTTAATTTTATAAGCGACGGAAAAGCTTATGGCGAAGCTGTAAAAGTTAAATACGATAAATTAGTTACAAAACCTGCCGACCCTAAAAAAGATGGTTTTGAATTTTTGGGATGGTATTATAAAAACGAGACCGGCGCTGATGTAGCATGGAATTTCGCTGCAGATAAAGTTCACGGTGACGTTACTTTAGTTGCTTCTTTTAAAGAAATCATTAAAGAATATGTTGTTAAATTTGATCCAAACGGCGGATCTCCAAAACCTGCCGACCAAATTGTTAAACAAAATGCATTAGCAAAATCTCCTGACAAGCCAAAATTACAAGGATATACTTTCCTTGGATGGTATATTAAAGGAACTGAAACTAAATGGGATTTTGCTAAAGATAAAGTGTCCGGAGATTTGGAACTTGTTGCAAGATTTAAAAACGCTAAAGAAGGCGTAGAATTCTGTATATCTTTCTTTACAGACGGCGGACTTCCTCAACCTCCTAAGCAAAATGTAGTTTACCAAAATCTTATTACAAAACCAGCTGATCCGGCAAAAGAAGGTTATACTTTCTTATATTGGTATTATTATGACAGCACTCAAAAACAAGTAAAATGGAATTTTGATACCGATAGAGTTTTAGATATTACTAATCTTATTGCAAAATGGGAAAGAGTTATACCTAAAACATTTACAGTTACCTTTGATACAAACGGAGCTAAAGAAACTATAAATCCGGTTGTTGTAGAAACAAATGCACTTGTTGCAAGACCGGCTGTAACTCCGACAAAAGACGGATATAAATTTGTAAATTGGTATATCGTTACTGATGCAGACAAAACTCTTTGGAATTTTGGCTCTGACAAAGTAACTAAAGATATCACTTTGAAAGCATTGTTCGAAGTAGAACAAGCTAAAACTTATGAAGTAATATTTGACCTTAACGGCGGATCGGGCGATATTCCTAAGCAAGTTATTGAAAACGGAAAAACTGTTGCAAAACCTGTTGACCCTCTTAAAGATGGCTTTGTATTTGAATATTGGGCAATTGCATCCGGCAATGATTTAGTAAAATGGGATTTCGCAAAAGATGTTGTTACTGCAAATACAACTTTAATTGCTAAATATGTACAAGCTGTTGAAAAAAATATTACCGTAACTTTTGATACAAACGGCGGAAATGTTATAGAGAAACAAGTTATTAAGGCAGGAGAAACAGTTTCGAAACCGCAAAATCCTACTAAAAACGGATTTAAATTCGAATACTGGTATATTAAAAACGCTCAAGGCCAAGAAGAAACAGTAAATCTTGATTTATTCAAGCCAACAGCGGATGTTACAATTTATGCAAAATTTACTGCTATTGCTCAAGTTCAATATGATGTAACATTTGATTCTAAAGGCGGAAATTATGACAAAACAGTCAAAGTTGATAAAGATGCTTTGATTAGTATTCCTGCTGATCCTATCAAAGAAGGATATAAATTTGTTGGATGGTTTATATTTAACGAAGATAATTATGAAATTATCTGGAACTTTAATAAAGATAAAGTAACTAGAAATATCACTTTAATTGCAAGATGGGAAGAAGAAAATCTTCATACTGTAACTTTTGACGTAAAAGGCGGCACTCCTGCACCGCAAGCTCAAAGCGTTAAACATGGATTTTATGTAGCACAGCCTGTTAATCCTACTTTAAAAGACAAATATTTCCAAGGTTGGTATTTTATCAATGAATCCGGCGTAGAGCAAAAATGGGTATTTGGTTCTATTAAAGTAACTAAAGACATTCAACTTTATGCAAAATGGAGCGAAACTAAAATTTGTACAGTTATTTTCTTCAATCTTCAAGATTGTACAATGACTGAAATTACGGTTAATGTAGGCGAAAAAATTACTAAAATAGCTGACCCTAACGCAAAACCGGGAACACGTTTCTGGAGATGGATTTACAATGGCTGTGAATGGAATTTCGACAGAGTAGTTGATCAAGAATTTATTATTCTCTATGGTAACTTTAGACCTGAAACTAACCACATTGTTACCTTTGCTTCTGTAGAAACTCAATATCTTCAAACTCAAGCGTATGCTGATTCTGAAGCATTGGCTTTACCAAAACTTACTCTTGATACAAATGGATTTGTAAAACTTGCAGATTCCAGCAGACTTAAATTTGACGGTTGGTTTACTGAAAACGGAACAGAAGTTAAAGACGGTCAAAAAGTAACTGGAGACATGAAAGTTATTGCTAAATGGACAACGGTTATACCTAGATAATTAGAAAATCTATAAAAACGCCCCTAACAGGGCGTTTTTTTCTATGGGTTAAAAAATAAAAAATATTTTTAGGCACATAAAAAGAAAACTCTTCAACTAATAATTATGGTTAGTTTCAGAGTTTTCCCTTAAAGACATACTCCATGTTTCAGCACCTTTCGGTTATACTAGGCTCCTCTTTTTTTGTTTTTAGATACATATTTGAATATTATTGAAAAAGTTATAGCCCGAAATTTAAGACTAAAGTCAAAACCTTTCTCGCTGTGTAACAAAAACTATTTTTTTGAGCCCATATACATTTTAATGTATATATAGTGAGTCTGTCATTTTGTCGCTATAAATATTTTGGTATACATTTGGCAGCTATGAACAACATCACAAATTTTAATTATCCCTAAAGATTTATTTAAACTTACCAATCAAGCTAAATTTACATTGTAATATTGGCATAACTATAAAAAATTGTAACTTACCAAATACTAATTAATTATTGGCATTATCTATATTATTTTGTTTGAGTTTATACAAACAAAGACATAAAATCGGCAAACATTAAATATCAGAAAAGACATTTAGCCGTAAATATTTTATATTACATAGCGCCGAATTATGTTACCAAATATTTATAGAAAATATATTATAATGGTGAGTGTATTAAAACCTTGTATAATTTACATCGGTAAGGGTTATAGATTTTCAACCGACAACCATATATATACAGTTATATAATTTCTCATCCACTATATTTATATTATATGCATTATTATATGGTTTGTAAAGAGTATAATTAATAAAATATCATATTTATGACAAGAGCATAAATAAATTTAATTTTATTGTTAAATATGTACAGATTATCGCGCGCGAAAAAAATGCAAACAAAAAAAGGTGTTGGACACCTTTTTAAAAATCTGTTTTAAGAAAACCGAAATTTTTATTCAAAATCTTTTTCATCTGCAAAAACATCGTCTTCGTCATATTCGTCGCAGTCATAGTCATCGTCGTCATAATCTTCAAATAAATCGTCATCTTCTTTATTGCTCAACATTTTCATAACTAATATAGCAACGGCGGCAGCGAGAATAACTATGCCAAAAATCATGAAAATCATCAATTTTTTATTTTTAGCGGCTTCTTTAATTTTTGCTTTTGTCACAATACCTTTTAGGTCATTCATTGATAAATCTTCGATAAAATTCTTTTTCATATATATATATACCTCCTAACCGGCCAGGGTTCGGCCGTTTGCGAAAAATTGCCTTAGATTTTACCAAAGAAGGTAAAACAATCCTTCGTTAAAAAATTTATATTCTTTGATTAACAAAAAGCTTTTTGTTCCATTCCTTGTTACGCCTGAGTTCATTATATTCTGTAAAAGCTTTGCGCAAAATTTGCTTTTCGTCGTGGAATTTGAGCAAATGAAACGCTTCGTGTTGCTTATAATATCCGGCATCGGAAAAAAATTCTTCAGCCTGAGGTTTACAATAAAAAGAACTGGCAACCATTAAATACCAATGAACATTTTTGTTTACAATTTCATCAGAACTACGAAAGCTATATTGAGTTTTGCCGATATATTTTACTATGCGGGCTGCAACGCCTGTCTCTTCTTTAACTTCTCTAAGAGCGGTCTGTTTAAAAGTTTCGCCGGATTCGACAGTACCCTTCGGCATCACCCATCCCAAATGTCTTCCGTATTGGTTTTTGTATAACAAGAGGACTTTTCCCTTATGGAAGACGACACCTCCACAACTTACAGCATCAATCACATTAATTTCCTCCGTCAAGCCAAAACACTCAATGAGTTATAAAAAGTATAACCTTTTATGCAAAATTTTTCAATATTAATATGGTAAAATTAATCATTGTTTTTCAATTATATTCTCTAAAATATAAAAAATATTAATATGGCTCTTTGATTTTATCTATTCTTTAGAAGGGAAATAGTATAAATCAATATCTGAACGGTGATTTGTCTATATGGATTTTAATTTGTCTGAAACCGTTTATCCACAAAATAATCACAAACGGAATAAAAATTAACATATAGTATGGATTATTAAAACTCAGAATCAAATCATAAATGCCATGCAGAAACCAAGGAATAAAAAATGATTTAAGGAAATAAAGCTTCTTTTTTGCTGTATATTTTGAGAGCGCGAAATAATAACCCATGCATACCCCAAAAAAAGCATGACCCGGCACAGAAAAAATTCCTCTGTAAATTGCGGTTTTCAAGCCGCCGAGGCTCGGGCTCATTACGTATAAAATATTTTCGATAAATGCAAAGCCAAGAGATATAAAAACAGCATAAACTATTCCGTCAAAGCGCTCATTAAAATTATCGTTTCGCCAGACAAGAAAAAATAAAATTACGAATTTAAAACCTTCTTCCACAAAAGCCGCGACCATGAAAGAATTATACAGAGCCTCGACAAAAAAACCTGAATTCGGCGTAAATATACTCATTAAAATTTCGCATTTTGTAATCGGAAAAGCAATTAAAAATCCATAGATAAGACCGATTATTAAAAGCCTAAGCGGTTCTTTCTCGTATTTATCCCTGATATAAATATATATTCCGCAGATTAAAATCGGCGATGATGCCAATGCAAATAAATTCCCCAATTCATGACCTTCTTTCAAAAAAACATGCCTATGCTTATATTTTGCTTCAACAAAAAGATATTTATTCCGATTCTTTTTTACAAATCTAAACTTTACCGCAGCCTTTTGCTGGATTATAATATTTATAATATATAATTTTTCGGAAAAATAGGAGTGAATTTATGCATAATTTAAAAGGAATTGGAGTATCTCCGGGAATAGCAATGGGAAATGTGTTGTTGATAGAAAAAAAAGAACTGATAATTCCAACGAATTTGATAGAAGAAAATGATATTTTGCAAGAAATAGAAAAATTCGAAAAAGCCAAAAAAGAATCCTTGGCACAAATCGAGAAACTTATTATAAAAACAAGAGAGAGTATGGGAGAAGATAAAGTCGGAATTTTTGAGTCCCAAGCTGAAATAATAAATGACCCTATGCTGAATGATTCTGTTTTGGGAAAAATAAATTCCGAAAAAAATAATTTATTGCTTGCTCTGGAGAAAGCACGAGATGAATTTGTCATGATATTTGAATCAATGGAGGACGAATATTTTCGTGAGCGTGTGGCAGATGTTAAAGATGTTTTTAGCAGAATTATAAATAACGCTCTGGGAATAAATCAAAACTATTTTGAAAATTTATCAAAAAATGTAATCGTTGTGGCGAACGATTTAACGCCTTCAGATACCGCTTCGATGGATTTTAATTTTGTTGTTGGATTCGCTACGGAAATCGGCGGCCGAACTTCTCATTCTTCAATAATGGCCCGCAGTTTGGAGATTCCGGCGGTTGTCGGAGTAGGGAAAGACATATATAATTGCAAACACGACGATTTTATTATAATCGACGGAAATAGCGGCGAAATCTTTATAAATCCAGAAGAAAAGATTATTAATGAGTATAAAATAAAACTCGACAGTTTTTTAGCTGAGAAAGCTATTTTGGCTGAATTAAAAGAATTAAAAGTCGTCACAAAAGACGGAAAAGAAATTGAGCTTTGTGCGAATATCGGCGGAGCCGCAGATTTGAAAGGCGCGCTGAATAACGGCGCGGAGGGCGTTGGACTTTTCCGGACAGAGTTTTTATATATGAATAACACAAAATTCCCGACCGAAGATGAACAATTCCAGGCTTATAAAGAAGTTGCCGAAGGAATGGGCGGCAAGCATGTAATTATACGGACTTTGGATATCGGCGGCGATAAAGATTTGCCGTATTATGAATTTGAAAAAGAAATGAATCCTTTTTTGGGATGGCGCGCACTGCGGATTTGTTTGGATAAAACAGAAATTTTTAAAACTCAGCTCAGAGCGGTTTTACGTGCGTCGGCATTCGGAAAAATACGAATAATGTACCCAATGATAATTTCGCTCGAAGAGCTAAGAAAAGTAAATGAAATTCTGGAAGAATGCAAAGCCGAATTAAAATCTGAAAATATCGATTTTGATGAAAATATTGAAACAGGCATGATGGTTGAAACGCCTGCGGCGGCGATTATGGCTGATTTATTTATAAGGGAAACGGATTTTTTCAGTATCGGCACGAACGACTTGACACAATATGTTTTGGCGGTAGACCGCGGCAACGAAAAGGTTTCAAAACTATACAATACTTTTAATCCTGCGGTTTTGAAATGTATTAAAAATATAATTGACGCTTCGCACAATGCCGGAAAATGGACAGGAATGTGCGGTGAATTTGCAGGCGAAAAGCGTGCGGCGCTGTTACTATTAGGAATGGGATTGGACGAGTTTTCGATGTCAGCTATTTCTATTCCTGTTATCAAAAAAGCAATTAGAGAGACAAGCTTTGAAAAGGCAAAAGAAATAGCAGAAAATGCATTAAAGCTTTCAACGGCAGAGGAAATTGAAAAATATTTGGACGAAAATTAAAAAAAGAGCTTTATTACAAACCGCCAAAGGCGGTTTGTTAAAGCTCTTCAAGCGAACGCGATTTGCGTCCGTGTAAAACGAAGCAAAAGGTATCGGGCTGTTTTCGTTCTTGGAACGGTGTTATTTGCTATGCAAAATTACGTTCCCTCATCTCCGCATACGACACTACGTTAGCTTTTTGCGGAATGCGCCGCTAAGGTTGGACATAGCTTTAGCAATCAATGAGCGTACAGAACGCATTTTTATCGAAAATATTAATGTAAAAATTAAAGTATTCAAAATAACATCGAATAAGTGCCGGAATCGCCGTAAACGTTTTAAGTTAAGAATGTCCTTGCTCTGCAGAATTTAGGAGGCAAACCTGAGCGGATTGATAATGAAAATGAAAGAAACGGCACTTGTTCTATTTTTGTAATGTGTGAGCCGAATAAGGGCTGGCATTACGTAAACGCATATGAACGCAGAACATCTATTGATTTTGCATACGAAATAGATTGGCTTCTTACCGAAAGTCCGTATAAAAATGCACCAAAAATCAAGTGTGTCATAGACAACCTTAATACCCATGTTATAGCATCTTTGTATAAAGCGTTTCCCGCTAAAAAAGCTCGTGAATTAGCTAAACGATTAGAAATACATTATACTCCAAAGCACGGAAGTTGGCTTAACATTGCTGAAATTTCCATCAGCATTTTGTCTAAGCAGTGCATTGACAGACGTATACCAAATTTAGTGGCTCTAATACCAATCTCAAATTAAACAGTCATCAAAATCCATTCTCGATGAGTAATCGATTTTATCGTATCAGCTGACGAAGAACAAATGGTATCAAAGCCTGTCAACAACTTTTTCAAGAGTCTGGAACACTTCGTTACGGAAACCATGCAACCTAATCCAAGCCCAGATTTGCTCGATTGGGTTCATTTCCGGGGTATAGGGTGGCAAAGGAATTATTTCGATATTTGATGGTATTTCAAGGCTATTGGACTTATGCCAAACAGCGCCATCCGCAACCAGTATGATGTAATCGTTAGGATAAGCAGCAGAAAGCTCGCTCAAAAACAAGTTCATACAAACCGTATTACAATAAGGCAATACAAGAAAAAACGATTCGCCTCTTTGTGGCTCAACGGCTCCGTAAGCGTAACGGTATTCGCGAATATGATGGCATGGAACGCTTGGCGAACACCTTTACGACACCAGCAATACCTGGGTTTATTAATTCTTCCGAATCCGGCTTCGTCCTGAACATTAATCGCACCGTGTATGCTAAATTTTGGCAATTTATCTTTTTGGATTCGATCGTAAATTTTTTTGAGGCCTCTATGACCTAAGGGGATGCTTTCTTTGGATGGCGACTACGCGGTTTTATTTTTCTCCAATTGTGTCGTTTCAAAACACAATATATCTGTCCTTAACCGATGGGATGACCAACTTTTTTTTGATACGCAGCTTTTATAGCGGAGATTTCAACGATTTGCCCCGCTTCTGCTTTTTCCTCAAACTCCTATAGAAGTGCTACTTCTTCTTCAAAGCTGATTGTCGGTCTTCCTGTACGTGGCTTTGAAAGCAGTACCTTGACACCACCTGTCGCATATTTACTGACCCACCGGCTTACCATATCGGATGATGTTTCAAGTTGATCTGCAATTTCCTTATTTTCTTTTCCTTCTCCACAAAGGATTACGGCTCGTAAACGCTTATCTACTTGTTTATCATGATTTTCCCGACGCGCTTTTGTAACGATTTCTATGTCGCTTCTACTTATGGTATATGTCTTTAGCATTCTTATCACCCCGACTTATTATACCACATCTGTACTATTCTATAGACTATTATTTTTGAGAATAGTATAAGTCTGGGATTGTGATTGAGATCAGAAGATAAAACGAACCGCTGATTTGTGAGATTTGTTCACAGGTCAGCGGTTTTTTCTATCTTTTTCTACTGCAACTATAGCAAACGCCAAGATTCACACGGTTCATACCACCGTAAGAACAGAATTTATCCTCTGTTTCGATGCAACCGCATAATTCACATTTGACCCAACGATGCCCCGTTGAATCTCGTGCCTGATTAGCTTGCTGTGATATAAGAAGCAGAATTTCTTTTTTACGTTCTTCATAACTCATATTAGGCTTTGGTGGGTTTTCGACCTTTGCTGTCACATCTGGTGCACGCTTTATTGAAAAATTCTGTGCTTTAGCAAGTTGTGCTTGACGTTCTCTGTAAATTCGATTTTTCTCTTGTGCTTGACGGCGAATTTCTTCCATAGCCTTATGACTTTCTTCTTCAAGTTGCTTAATTTTTTTATTGAACGCAGATTGTTTTTTCTTTAGCCATTCTTGATATCTAGTATGGTAGCCTTGTAGCGAAAGTTCGTTATTTTCAAAAACCAGTGAATCTAAGGTTGAATATTCAATATACGTCTCAGGGTAGTTTTCTGACGTTATGTATCTCCCATTATATGAATACTTAGTGGGGTCGGACTTGTACTGTGCAACTATGGAACAATCGTAATTAATTACCAACAAGTCTTTATTTGCTGATTCATTTAGCAGATAACGTTTCAAGAAAAATGTTTGATTTTCCCGCACTTGCGTATTTGTATCACCCAGCACAATCCACTTAACCATAATGCCTTCTTTGGCATATTCATCAGTCAAATTATCAATTTTGTTTGCCGTAATACGCTGGGTTCCTATTTCTACAGCAGTTTTGCTTCCATCTTCCATTTCGAACAATAAATGCGTATAGTGATGAGGAAGAACTTTCACCTCTGCTTGAACGTCATATTCTTTGTTCTTGAAATTCTCACAAATAGTGCGTCGGACAGTCCTCATAACTTCTGTGTTATCCTTATCAAATATAGCATAATCACAGGAAGTATTATTTAAATGGGCAAAAAACGCATTTTTTATTTCTCCGTGGCAATATCGAAGAACAGGAGATTGACATTCATCATCAGGGCAACACAGGTTCTTCGTGCCACTCGATTTTCGTATTTCCTTTTCGAGTGTATAGTTTTCAGCTATTTCATAAGCTAATACCAATTCGCCATTCCAAAGAGCGTTCTCCAAATTCTTCTCTCCCATCTAACAATCACTATAAACTTCCAAAATCATACTGTCTCAGTAAGATATTTGCAGCCTATAGATATGTTACTGCGTACCACACTGACCTGTAACCGCACTTTTGATATTGCTAATTTTCAACTCTCGACATTAACACTACCGTCTCCACATGAGATAAGTAGGCAAAATTCGACGTTTTATACTGCCTAACAAATGCCGAAAACATGGGGCTTTCTCAACATCATTATTATACTCTAATTTCTTATGTTGAGGAAATAGAATTGATATTGAGCATAAACTCACATTTTATTTAATATCCCTGAGGCAGAGTTTATTTTGCCTGCTCATGTTATTTTAACAATACAGCAACATCATCTTTCGAGTGAATCCTATTTTTTGACTTTTTTTAATTTTAAAATCTCTTTCATCAACCGATTAGTCTGCTCTTTGTCAAAATCACCATATCCTTGTGATTCGCCCCATTCTTTCATATCTTCATGTTCTTCATTTTCTGTATCATCCCACGCTTCCAGAAAATGCTCATATCCACCAGTACCTCCACAATCTTCTGGAGGACAATTCCCCTTGAAAGATAAAATCTGCGGATAACCAAACTCATAATCATCGATTACTTTTACAAGTTCGACTTTATGTTGCCAGTAGTCACCAAAATCATAAATATAATTAAATGATTTCACCTGTGTAACATACTTATCAATTTTTGTGCTTGGCTTTTTGACCTCAAAATCAGAAGAGTCATCCTCATCATAAATAGCAATTCCCAATGACTTGAATTCAAATTCATATAGGTGGTAATCTTGCCAACCCATAACCATTTGAATTGTATCATGTAAACGTTTAAATGTAATATCCGCAGGCACAACAAACTTACGCCAAATAGATGGTTTATAATCTGATAGAGTAATTTTGAATTCGTATGCTTTCATAGGCATCTCCTTTTCATAAAAAATTCAAGTAAGTTTATTGTACTATAAATATAAACATGTTACAATAGATATGTGGGCAAAATATATGGAGGCGATTATTTAAGTGGCGAAAAAAATTACTTATATCCCATCAAATTATATAAAAACCTATAGAGTAGGAGTATATTGCAGAGTAAGCTCTAAAAAATTCTCACAAGAGGAAAGTCTGCAAGCACAGATTGAACACTATAGTAGTTTTGTAGACAATATTCCAAATTGGTTTCTTGTTGACATTTATTCGGAAGCCATCTCTGGGAAAGACGACAGCCGTTTTGAATTCCAGCGAATGCTTGCTGACTGCTATAATAACAAAATTGACTTGATTGTCACAAAATCAATAAGCCGATTTGGAAGAAATACAGTTGATACCCTTGATACTATAAATAGACTACGTGCTATAAATGTTGATGTGTATTTTGAGGCTGAAAATATACAGTTAAGTGAAATGAGCAGCGATTTTGTTATATCAGTTCTTGCGGCATTTGATCAAGCTGAAGGTGAATCTACAAGTGAGTCCATCAAATGGGGATTAAAACGTGGCTTTGAGTCAGGTGCTTCCAAACTATATTCACGGAAATGTTTTGGATATACCCACGATGAAAATGGTCAACTCATAATTGATGAGGAACAAGCAAATATAGTCAAAATGATTTATGAACTTTATTTAAGTGGACAAAGCATAATATCCATCACAAGAGAACTGGCAACCCGTGAAATAAAATCTCCAACTGGTAAAGATACTTGGTCTAAACGTGCTGTGGAAACAATACTTTCAAATGAAAAATATACAGGCAAGGTTCTGCTAGGAAAAACTATCGGAGGTGACTATCCTAATAACAAGCGACAATTCAACAAGGGTCAAAGCGAGCAATATCTTAAAGGAGATAGTCATGAAGCAATTATTTCTGCTGAATTGTTTGATAAAGTTAAAGAGGAAAGAGAACGACGTACAAATATAGTTGTATCATCAGAAGGAACAGTGACTCGCAAAAGTACCCACTACAGTTCAAAGAAAAAAGAGTAGTGGGTACAACATTAATATTGTAGCCTTGACTATGGTAAGTAGCTTAAATTTTATCTTTGTCGAAAAATGCTGAATTTAAGCCATTTCTACACGTTGCATTAATACGATTGTCTCCACATGATAAGTTTTCGAAAACATATCATGGCATATAATTTTTTCAATTTTATAATGATTTTCCAAGAAGATGTTCAAATCGCGCGCTAATGATGATGGTTTGCAGCTTATATAAAGAATCTCTTTGGCATTAAAGGAAATAATTTTTTCAATGGCTTTTGGATGAACGCCGTCACGAGGAGGATCTAGAATAATTAAATCCGGTTTTATGGAAAGCTCATCGATTTTTTTTAGAACATCGCCTGCAATAAATTCACAGTTTTTAATATTATTCAAATCAGCGTTTGCTTTCGCAGCCTCAACCGCCTCATTGACGATTTCTATTCCATAAACCTTTTTTGCATTTTTCGAAATTATTTGTGCAATAGTACCTGTTCCGCAATACAAGTCAAAAACGGTTTTCCCCGCTAAATCTCCGGCAAATTCACAGACTGTATTATACAATTTTTCAGCGCCGGAAGAATTAGTTTGGAAAAATGAAAATGGAAATATTTTAAATTTCAAATTATTTATTTCTTCAAAAAAATAATCTCTTCCATACAAAAGAGTAAATTTTTCGGCTTGTACAATATCGGAAACCGAATCATTAACGGAATGTGAAATACTTACAATTTTCTGCTGAGTATTCAAATTTTTAATACATTCCGCAAAAAGCCAAGGATCGGTTTTAAGAGCAGATGTACTAACAAGATTTATAAAAATTTCTCCCGTGAATTCGCCTTTTCTTAAAACAAGGTGTCTAAGTGAACCCTCATGATTTTTTTTATGGTAAAAACTATCATCACTGTTTTTAAAAAAATCCAACGTCTCCAGAAGAATCAGTTTAAAATCATTATCAATAATATTGCAGTTTTTCGAGGTAACGACCTCATAAAAAGAATTCATTTTTCTCATTCCGAGCTCGAGCTCAGAGCCTAATCCGCTGTCGCCGAATGAAAATTCCATTTTATTTCGATAGCCGGAAGTTTTTGGCGAAGGTACAATTTCGAAATCAAATTCGATATTATTCTCTTTCAAAATATCTTAGACCATATTTTTTTTGATTTCCAGTTCTTTTTCGTATTCGATATTTTGAAAAGTACAGCCGCCGCAATTTAAAAAATCAGCACAAAGCGGCTCGATTTCATAATCCGCGCGCTTAATAAAATCTAGAACTTTCCCGATATACGCACGCCGCTTTTTTGCCATTTTAACTAAAACCTTTTGTCCGGGCAAGGTGTTTTTTATATTAACATTTTTATTTTCGTATTCGCCAACTCCGACATTCGGGAATTTAAAATTTTTTATATCAATTTCTGTTTCAATTATTTTATTTCGCATTTTTGCCTCCATAAAGCTATTCCTAAATATGGAATTGCTATATTTATTTAAAATTACAATCTTTTAATAGCATCGCTTTTACATAATGTTTTATAATAATTGCCCATTTATATTTCAGCATTTTTGAGGATATATGTCAACTCTTATTCGAAACAAAAAAGGGCAATCTCGAATTTATTCTTTTTTAGAATAATCAAGAAAACCCTTTTTGAAAAATATTTTTATTTACAGTATTGTTACTTCGAATACTTTATAAAATAATCTGTTTGTTTGAAGCTTATTCATCTTTATTTTTATTACGTTTAAAGAAAAGTAATAGGAATGAAACAGCCAATACAGCCAATAATCCGCCGCCGAATAAAATGATATTGGTGAAATTAAAGATACCTTTATTTTCGTCATCATCAGAAGAAGTACTTTCTTCCATTGACATATTATCAGCCGGAGCACCGTTCTCATTTTCGTTAGAAGAAATATCTTCAGCGCCGGAATCATTATTTGCTACAAGTGAGTTTGACTCATCAAAAGGATTTAATAAATCGCCGCTTGTAGCGTTAGGATCTGATTTCTCACCTTTTAAGATATCTTCAATCAATGCTTGCTGATCGGCAGAATTATCAGCGCTGGTGGAATTGCTTCCGCTATTGTTTCCTAAACCGCTGCCTGTTCCATTGTTGTTGCCGTTTCCGCTGTAATTGCCGAAACCGGTGCCGGTATTTTTAGAACCTGTACTTCCGTTAGTGCCGGAACCAGTATTAGTGCCGGAGCCTGTATTTTTAGAACCGGTACTTCCATTAGTGCCCGAACCGCTAGTGCCAGTGCCAGAACCGTTAGTGCCAGTGCCAGAGCCGTTAGTACCAGTGCCCGAACCGTTAGTGCCAGTACTAGAACCATTAGTACCAGTTCCCGAACCGTTAGTACCTGTTCCTGAGCCATTAGTGCCAGTACCAGAGCCATTAGTGCCAGTGCCGTCAGAACCAGTGCCAGTGCCGTTAGTACCAGTGCCGGAGCCGTTAGTACCTGTTCCTGAACCGTTAGTGCCAGTGCCTGAACCATTAGTGCCAGTGCCAGAACCGTTAGTGCCAGTGCCAGAACCGTTAGTGCCAGAACCAGAACCGTTAGTGCCAGAACCAGAACCGTTAGTGCCAGAACCAGAGCCGTTAGTGCCAGTACCAGAGCCGTTAGTGCCAGTGCCAGAACCATTAGTACCAGTGCCAGAACCGTTATTATTATTGTTATTATTATTTCCGCCTGAGCTTGTTCCGCCTGAGCTGCTTCCGCCGCTGGTATTATCGTCATTGGAATTATCATCGGAGTCATCAGTATTGCCTTGACCGCCCGGTACGGCGTTCCAGTGAGCATAGAGAGTTTGATTTCCCGCGTTAGTGAAGCTTGTTGAGGCTGTAACTGAAGTTCCTCCGTATGGAGCAGTATACCAACCATCAAAAGTATAGCCGGTGCGGCCGGTAGTTGCCAATGTGCCGTAAGGGCTTCCGAAAGCTACTGATTTATTAGCTATACTAGGTGCTGTGCCTCCATTAGCGTTAAAGTTTACAGTATAATTTACTGTAGTCCAATGAGCGTAAAGGCCATGATTGGAATCTGTAGCGACAGAAGTCGTGGCAGAAACCAGCGTACCGCCGATTGCGGATGTATACCACCCGTCGAAAGTATAGCCGGTGCGGCTTGTAGTTGCAAGAGTTCCATAATTGCTGCCGTATGTAACCGGCTTGCTTGCGGCGCTTGGAGCAGAACCGCCGTTTTCGTTAAAAGTTACCGTATGGTCATTTCCTAACCAATGAGCATAAAGTGTATGGTTAGAAGCATTGCTTAATACTGTTGTTGATAAAATTTTTGTGCCGTTTGTGGCGGCAGTGTACCAACCGTCGAATGAGTAACCCGTGCGGTTTGTGGTAGCGAGAGTGCCGTAAGCTGTTCCGAATGTAACGGTAATACTGCTTGAGCTTGGAGCAGAGCCGCCGTTTTCGTTAAAGGATACCGTATAATTAACCGGAGTCCAATGAGCGTAAAGCGTATGGTCAGACGAGCTACTTAAAGACGTAGTTGATAAAATTTGAGTATCGCCTGTAGCGGCTGTATACCAACCATCCAAAGTATAGCCTGTTCGGGAAGTTGTCGGTGGAGTACCGTAATTACTTCCGAAAGTTAATGTTGTTGTTGTAAAGCTTGGAGTGTCTCCGCCATTTTCGTCGTAAGTTATAGTATAGGAATTAGATCTCCAATGCGCATAAAGTCTATGGTTTCCTTCAATTGCAACTTTCATAGTAGGAGTGATTTCTGTGCCGCCTGTTGCCGCAGTAAACCAACCGTCAAAAGTGTATCCGGCTAGAGTAGGTGCCGTAGCAGAAAGAGTGCCATAGCTGCTGTCGAAAGTAAGAGTTTTATTTTCCGGAGCAGCAGACGTTCCGCCATTTACGTCAAACGAAAGCGTAGCCGTTTTCGGAGTCCATTTTGCATATAAATTAATATTGGAACTTACTGTTGTTGTGGCTGTAAAAGGAACGCCTGTACCGTCCGATAAAGTGTTCCAGCCGGAAAAATCATAACCTGTGCGTGTAGGATCAGCAGGCAAAGGATCAAGCGTTTTTACTGGAGAAACTACATTTTTGGTAATATATATTGTATTTGAGCCATAGTTATTGTAGAAATTGACAGCAAAATTATTTTCAAATATAGTTATAGTTCTGACTAAAGTTTTAGCTTGAGCATCGTTATCCTGTTCAGATGTATAAGTGATTTTGTATACACCGGGGCTGATATTTGTTATTAAATTGCGCTCTGCAGGTAAGGCGACAGTTGTTTTATGACCATCGGAAGGATCGCTGCTAGTGCCAGATTGCCTGTTGGCGGCTTTTGAATAAGGAGTGTAAGTAAACGATGCTTCAATAAGTTGAGCTATGGTGCTGATAGTTCCACCTTTTGGAGTGAACTCAATTTTAATTTTGTCGAGTTTCAATCCATCTGTAAAGTCATCGTAAACAATAACATCCCACCAGTTAGGAACAATTCCGGCTTCTTTTTCTATCTCGAAATTTTGACCGTCAATGTTCACTTCTACACTGCTGCTTTCTCCCATAATACGGGGAACGTCTGATTTTCTTAATTTTATAGCGGCCGTTCTGGAATGATCTGTTTTGTTATCATTATTAAAATAGTATATTGTTTGACCAAATGCTATATTATTTGTTTCATTCAAGCCCAAAACAGACGGGATTTCATATGGCAGAAGCGCTGTGTAAGTTCCGCCTGCACTCAGAGTAGGGAACTCATATTTAACAGCGGTGACATTTTGCCAATCTGATGCTGCCATGGAGCTCGAAGCTATCCAAGTTTTCGTTCCCATAGTGGTCATGTCTTCCGTACCGTTTGCGCAAGAATCCACAGTATAAAATACATTTGCCGTTGCACTTCCGCTGGATGTTGGCTGAGATACAAGTTGTGTTCTCCAAGTATCAGCTGATTCTTTAGGCAGTACAAAATATGCTACGGCATTATTAAACGATTGATTGCCTGTATTCGATATATAAAACTTAAACTGCTCATTTTGGCTTCCGCTTCGCAAAATAATCTCAGACTCAGGGTCTGAAGGATTATAAGAATTATAAGCGCCGCCAGTAGTCCGTACACTGGCTGCTACTATCAAGCTCTGCGCCAAAGGCAAGGAAATTCTTCTATCCGGAACAAGAGAATAAGCTAAAGTAGCATGCTTAACTAAAGCGTCCGTGATAGAATTAAATCCCGGTGTGTACGAGGGACAGTTTGTTGAGCCATTCACCGACAGATTCAGAGCATCCGGATGCCAAGTTCCGATAGATACTGCGGTGGCTGGAATATCAAAGTTATTTGGAACATAGTCAAAAGGAACATTTATTTTTAAGAATATCTGATATATAGTATTGTAATTCATGAGCCAAACATGGTCGTTAAGGCCGCCGGGACCATGAACTTTAACTTCTACTAATTTACCGTCAGTTCCGTAAGAGCCTTTACCAATAAATGCATTAGTAATTGTTGCATGTATAGCTTTGCCGGAGGAATCCTTTGCTGTACTCAAAACAGAAACATCGCCGATATCGAAAGCCGCCGGAACAGAAAAATAAATTAACGGATCAGGAAAAAGCCTTGAATTAATGGCTACATCAGCTTTTTTTGTCAATGGGCTTGCATTTGGTCTGTCAACGCCGGAAATACCTGCGTACAAATAATAAGATTGTCCTTTTTCCAAGGAAGCCAATTGGTTTTCAGTAGCAACAGAAGTATTTGTTTTATAAGCAATCGAAGATTTCATAGTGGTATTGTATAAAAATGGCTCTACATAAAACTTTTTAGATGCTTTAATAGTAGCTTTTGGTCTTTCTTCGTCCGAAGTATTCAAAAGCTCAAAGGTCAAAGATTGACCCTCGGAGACAGATGAATCTGTTGTTCCGATTAAGAAAATACCGTGAAACGGAGTTGGAGGCTGGCTCACAGGTCTTGAAGAAGAATAAATACGATCCAAACCTTTAATTTTTATAGTAATCGTTCCGGTTCCGTTTTCGATAGGAATAATGGTCATAGTAGTGCTGTTTATTGACGGCAAATAATCAATGCCGTTATATTCAACTGAATCAAAAACAGTATAGTTGTTTGCAACAGGAAGACGCATTTTGGTGACTTTTACTCCCGGAGGGATTTTAAACGTTACCGTTGAATCACCTTTTGAGGCTCTTGTGAAATACGCAATGAGCAATTCGGACTCATATCTGAAACCGAATTCATCGTCGGATTTACCTTGTAAGGATTCTGAATTTGGGTATACAACGGGAACGGTTGATGTTCTAACCGGAACAAATAATTCGCCGCTAAAAAAGTCACTGCTTGTGGCAGTCAATGTATTAGTGGTCGTTTCAAATGTAAAAGTAGAAAATCTATTTGGAGATTGTAAGCCGTCATAGTACATTTGTGATGCAACATCTGTAGTAGAAGCAGCATAATCTCCCATATATGATGAAAAGAGTTCCGGTCCGCGGTTATTTGCATATCCGCTGAATGAAAATAGAATTCTCTGACAGTTTATTTTATCTCCCACAGCGAAATCAGAGGTTGTTTTAACTTGAAATTGCCAGCCACCGCCGAAATTGCTGTTTATGCGCCCGTAGTCGTGTGTTAAATTGGAGTCGAGGGATTCGCCATTAGGTCCCAAGAATTCAACAATAGGTGTGGTTGAATCTGCCGCCCATATATCCAGCCAATCTGAATATGAATGCATTACACCTCCTAAGGTGATATCAATATTAGAAAAATCGGCCTTTGTATTATAATTGTAAATGCTGAATCCCTGATTGTGATATTCACGCCAATTATACAAAGGGGCATAGCCGGTCAAAAAGGAATACAATACGTTGAAAGTTTTTGTTCCGCCGCCCGTTGGAACAATGGTATCCGATCCCATATATGTACGTAAAAACAGACATAGATCCGCTTTAAGAGTGGCAGTGGACATAGCGATAACAACATCGTCTTTAATTAATTTTATAGTAAAGTCAATTTGTTCATTTAGATAAATTTTATCAACTAATGACTTTGGAACAACGCTTATATCAATCGGAGTAAAGGTGTTCGGTATTGTATAAGTCAATTTACCGCTTTTAGCAAATGTTTCAAGCTGAACATTTGTTATAATTGAGCTTAAACCGGATTCTGTAAAGCCGTCTTTTCCGGAATAGTTATCAATAATAAAACCTGTATCTGCATCGGTAGCCGAAGGATTTTCGTATTCGACAATCAATTTATATGTATCTGTAGGGGCTGTTAAGTCGGTATCAGAAACGTGGATTTTTAAAATATCGGTGCCGTTATTTCCGGGGATAACAGAGGAATTAGTATCAGTTTTATCCCAGATACCCGACACAGATGCATTTGAACTATAGCATACAATTGGTGGCTCTGGAATCGGGGTTGTATCTCCATTTGGTATAGTGGGAAATGCTTCATCATTAGAAATAGGCGGTATGTTTTCTTGATTTGGTATATTTGATATTTCTTCATTTGTTTCGTCAGAAGGAATTTGGTCTGTATTTTCTTCAGAGGGTTCAGGTTCTCCTGTATTTTCTGTTTCTTCCAAACTATCTGTAGGTTCTGTGCTTTCAGTAATCTCAGTGGTGTCAGTGCTTTCTTGCAGTTCTTCGACATTTTCGCTGACGTCGGCTATATTAAATAGCTGCTTGTTTTTTTCTGCGATACCGAAAAATCTGCCTGCGACAATAATGCAAACTACAATGATCAAGGCTAAAATGCATGACCCGTATTTTTGTTTCCACATTAGCTATCACTCCTGATTTTTTTCTATTCTTTAAAAGGGAAATAGTATTACCGTCGATTTATATATCGGTATAATTTTAGGCAAAAGGAAATTAAAAATTTATTAGTTTTGGAATCTTTTGTATGTTGATTTGTTAATTACATTTGAGTTTTGAAATGTAATACTATTTTCATTTTGATAAGTAGAAAAAAATTTTTCACAGCGGAGCGTTTCGCGCAATGTTTCTAGCGCGAAATGAAATATTTTTTTCTACCCTTTATATTGAAAATAGTGTAAAGTTGTATATAATTCTTATAAAAGGCTTGCCCCGGTTTTTAGCGCAGAGCAAACCCCTATTGTTTCATGATATTTTAAAATACCATGAAACGTATTTAATCATAAAAAACTCAAACCATACAAGAAATTCGGTATTATCCTGCGATAATATTTTTTCCGAATTTATGTCCGACAACGTCGCCGGTCAGGTTATTGCCTTTTACAGCGCCGTAGTTTTCACAATTCTCTACATTGCCATAAATAACCAATGCAACAACACCGCCAACACCATCATCACCTTGCACGTTGCCGTAATTTACACAAGAACTAACTTTAGACTCATAACCGTATATTCTTCCGGCTATGCCTGCGATATTATCGCCTCTGTCTCCAGAAGTGATATCCACTCTGCTTTCGCATTTTGCGATTTTTCCATGAGCAACAAAACCGGCAATTCCGCCAACGTCATATAATCCGAAGATTTTTCCGCTGGTTTCGCAATTTTCGATTTTGCCGGAAAGACCGCCGGCGATTCCACCAACATAAATGCCATATGCGTTGATATTAACATTTTCCAATGTAAGGTTAGCAATACTTCCGTCTTTGCCTACAAATCCAAAAAATCCTACGTAATCGTTTTGGGTTTTGATATTCAAATTGGATATTTTATAACCGTTTCCGTCAAATCTTCCTTGAAATGGCGAATTATAGTTTCCAATCGGAGTCCAATTTCCGCTGAGCGCGATATCGTTGTCCAAAACGAAGGTTACGTCTTTGTATGTAGTTACATTGTTGTTTACGTTGCCAGAAATTTCTACAAGCTCGCTTTCGCTTTTGATATGCTTTGTTTCCGCCGCGGATACTCCGCAAGTGCTAAAGATAAAACCTGTTGTAAACACCGTTCCAAATAAAAATGCCTTTAATAAGTCGCTTTTTTTGGTTTTCATAATTGTATCCCCCTATTTAATTTTAATTTTAATTATGATTATGAAAGTATATCGGTATTGTTAAAATTTTCTTGAACAATTTTTAGAGAATTTTCGAAAAAAATATTGACAAAATATATTTTTTCTGATTATAGAGCGAAAATTAAGTGCAAAAAATGAAATAATTTATAGCGGTAAAAAATGAAACTAATACAATAGCCAAATAATTACTTATATCAACAGAATATTACATGGATAATTGTCAATAATAGATTTATAACAGTTGGATTTTAAATCATGGCTGTTTGCAGCAATATTTTCCGAAAATTTAAGATTAGGAGATGTAAATATGAAAAAAATTGTTTTTATAGCTCTTACATTAGCCTTTTTATCCAATACCGCTAATGTCTACGCTAATATGTTTGACGAAAAAAATTCTTTGATGAATACTAATCAAACAAATTTTAATACTTACGATAAAAATAATTTCAATACAGGAAATGTTAATACCGGAATAGAGAACAATACAATAGATAATACAATAAATAATGCGGTTCCAAATGCAAACGGCGAAACAATCGGAACCCAGCAGGGCGTTGTGAATTCAACAACCGATAATTTGACTAACGAAAACGAAACCATACCGATGTCTGAAAATCAAAATATCAATACGAATACCGACAATACTCGGGATGCCGTAACAAATAATACAAACAACACAAGCGACACGGGCATTAGCAACACAGATTTAAACATAAATACCGGTGCGGATATGTCCAACATGAACAACAGTGGAACCGATTTTGCGAATAACACCAATTACCGGACCTTTCGGGGAAATGTGCAAAGCGTAGACCAAAACGGAAACCAAAGATATGTTACATTGGCCAATCAATTCGGTCAGAATATTAGATTTTCGCTTGGAGACAATACTTTTTTAACTCAAGTGGATGATATTGCTTACAATAATGATTTAGTAGTTGTTTATGACCCGAATGAAGTTTCGGGTTCTGACAGTTTTCAATTTAATGCCTTAGCCGTTACTAATGATATTTCCGGCTCAGAAGTGGCGCTTTCATCTTTTGATGACGAGTATATTAGTGAAAACCGCGACATTTCTTTGGACATAAACGACAATACTTCAGTATTGTCATCAGACGGAAGTGATTATAACGGAGATTTTGAAAACAGAAATTTGCTTGTGTTTTACAATAATTCGAACAATGCAAATGATGTAAATACCAGAAAAATCGTGGTTTATAATAATCAAATGGATAAAACTCTGGACGACAATATTTTATCAAAAAATGCGGCTGCCGTTACGCCGGAAGAATTTCGTAATTCTCTTAACGAAAACGACAGAAATAAATTTAATTTTGCGTCCGGAATTTCGAAATTAGTTGTAAATTTGCAGCCATTAACCATTGCGGATACTTTTCAAACAGAAAACGGAGTTACTATGGTTCCGCTAGAGGCTGTTTTGAGAATAACAGGGAAAAATATGTATTATGACCGCGCTACTCAGCAAGTAGGTATCGAAAACGCTTTCCATTTTATGCTTGGCCATCCTTCTGTAACAGTGAACGGAGTAACTCATTTGCTGGATGCGAATGCTGTTGAACATAACGGAATGGTTTTCGTGCCGCTGGATTTTTTCAGCAAAGCCTTAAATATGGTGGCGTATGAAAGGAACGGCAATGTTGTAATCAGCGAACTGTAATATTTTTTTAGAAGATTTTTGGAGGAAGATTTTCGGATAAATATTTCTCAAAGTCTTTCTCCTAGGTCTTTTAATGGAATTAGTATTATACACGCACGGAGGTAAAATATTGAGAATATTTTTTTGTTTAATAATTCTGCTCCTATCGCTAAATACAAATGTTTTTGCAAACGAGACGGACAATGACCGGTATGTAATGTTCGAGGGTTATGTAAAAGAAGAAACCGAAATAAATAACAACAAGGCATATTTAATCCAGAAATCTGCCGATGTCGACTGTTATGCAATTATTGACGAGAACACCATAAATTTGAATAAAAAAAATTTTAAGATAGGTGACAAAGTTTTTGTTGTTTACGATTCCACAAAGCCCTCACTCATGATTTATCCCGCTCAATATACCGCTCTTATAATCGGTCTCGTGAAGGATGATTATTTGTATAGAATGGATTTTTTTGATAAGGATTTGAATAATTCGGACAATTCGTTTCGCCTCAATATCGATGACAGAGTGAGTATTTTTAATTTAAGTAAGGAAAAGCTCAATACATTTTCCGGCTCTAAGCAGGCTTTTATTGAATATGCCAAAATTGAAAACGAAAATAATCCTTCGCAAATAACACCGAACAGAATTTATGTAATGGAACACTCGAATCCGAAAATTTCCTTATATGTGAATAATAAAGAGGTTGAAGCAAATCTTTTTTTTAAAAAGGATATAATCATGCTCCCTGTTGGGGAAATTTGCAGTTTGTTAGGGATTGAGTCAGATTGGAATAATGAGAAATGCGAGCTGATTGTGGGCGGTAAATATAAAATTGTTGTAGGGGATTCGGATTATTATTATGACAGCAAAGCTTATTCTTTGGAAACTCAGGCGGTTTTGTCGGATAACAGGCTTTATGTTCCGGTTAGTTTTTTTGATATGCTCTATTTAAACACAAAGGTCGTTTATGATAAAAACAACGTATTTATATTTAAAATATAGTATCATACTATTTTCATTATTAAGGATAGAAAAAAATATTTCATTTCACGCTTGAAGCATGCGTGAAACGCTCCGCTGTGAAAAAATTTTTTCTACTTATCAAAATGAAAATAGTATCAGGCGAGTTCGATGCAGTTTCAGAGTATCGGACTCATCTTTTTAAAATCAAACCGCTATATAATTTGCATTAAAAAAATAATTACATAAATGAAGAAAAATGTCGATAATTATAGTAATATTACTTAAACAGTTTGAGAGGATTATAAAAAATCAAATTAATACTATTTTCAATATAAAGAATAGAAAAAAATATTTCATTTCGCACTAGAAACATTGTGCGAAACGCTCCGCTGTGAAAAAATTTTTCTACTTATCAAAATGAAAATAGTATAAATGGGGGAAAGTAATTGTATGGAATATTTAGAAAAACTACTGGAGAATTCTAACGAGAAAAAAGCTACTGATTTGCATTTATGTCCGGGCAGCCGGCCGCTTTTCCGTATAAACGGGAAACTGGTAGAAAAAGAAAATTCGGATTATATAAAACCTCAGTATATAAACAGTATTATTGAAGAATTAGTTTCGGAAGAAGGACGAGACACGCTTTTTTCGGAAAAAGTATTAGATTTTTCTTTTTCGAAACAGGGGATTGGTCGCTTTCGAACAAATATATATTCTCAGCGCGGTACGTTCGCTATGGCGATAAGAATGCTCCCTTTTGAAATTCCGAAGCTTTCGGAATTGGGGCTTCCTCCTATTGTTGAGACTTTCACGGCAAAAACAAAAGGGCTTTATTTGGCGACAGGCTCGACAGGAAGCGGAAAGAGCACTACTTTGGCCAGCCTTTTGGATTTAATTAACGAAAGGTATAATTATCATATTTTGACGATAGAAGACCCTATCGAATATCTTCATAAGCATAAAAAATCTCTGGTAACACAGCGTGAAATAGGTTATGACGCGAAATCATTTTCACAAGCTTTGCGTTCGGCTTTGCGAGAAGACCCCGATGTTATTATGGTCGGAGAAATGCGAGACCCGGAAACAATTCAAATTGCGCTGACAGCTGCGGAAACAGGGCATCTTGTATTTTCGACTTTGCATACAGTAGGCGCGGCGAAATCGATTGACCGAATTGTCGACGCTTTTCCGGCTAATTCTCATAATCAGATTCGCACACAGTTGGCTACGGTTTTGGAAGGCGTGATTTCTCAGCAGCTAATCCCAAGAAAAGACTGCGCCGGAATGGTTTTGGCTTCCGAAGTTATGGTTACAAATTCGGCGATCAAAAATTTAATCAGAGAAGGAAAGCATTATCAAATTAATTCTGTTATACAAACGGGGCAGGCGCAAGGAATGCAGCTTTTGGAATCGGATTTGGCGCGCTTGGCTTCGGCAGGATTAATAGAAGAATCCGACGCGGCGTATTTAGCTTTGGATCAGAAAATATTAGCACAGTTTTTGAATAGGAGGTAGAATCTTTGGCTCTATTGTATCAAGGTTTTAAGGAAGGGATAAATGTCGGCGGATGTTCTGAGCTTTTTAATAAAAACGCGCTTGCCGAATATCTTGAAAAAAAATCAATAACGAACTACCAAATTTTTGATACTAACACAAGGTATCCGAAAACCTTGCAAAAACTTGTATCAAATAAAGAGATGTCAATTTTTTGCAGGCAGATGTCTTTTGTTTTTTTGTCGGATATTACGGTTATGGAAGGTTTATTGCTGATATCGGAGCAATGCGACAGCCTGCAATTAAAATTATCGCTGAACGAGATTTATAATCATATGGAAAACGGAATGACATTTTCTGATGCAATATCGATGTACACAAATATCTTTAATAATTATTTTATTAATATGATAAGAATAGGGGAGTCCAGCGGAACTCTTGATTCTGTTTTTTTGAAGCTCAGTGATTTTTTTGAGAAAGAAAATAATTTAAATAAAAAAGTAAAATCCGCTTTGACTTATCCGGCGATTCTGTCAATAATGATGGCGGCGGTAATTGTATTATTGATTGTAAAAGTCCTGCCTATGTTCGGCAATATTTTAAAATCCTTCGGTCAAGATATGCCGATAATAACCTCTTGGATTTTAAGCGTCTCTGTTTTTCTGTCCAATTTTGGTCTTGTAATTATCGCTTCTATAATCGGTTTGGCTGTAATTCTTGTTTTTTGCGCAAATACCGAAAAAGGAAAATATTTTTTTGATAAATTAAAAGTAAAGAATAAAATTTTCAGAGATTTATATTCAAAGGTAACAGTTGCAAGATTTGCTCATAGCCTCGGAATTTTATTAAAATCGGGAATTAATATCGTGACGGCTTTAAAAGAAGTCAATTCTTTAGTCGAAAATAAATATTTGAGAATAAAACTTGATAAAGCTCTCGAATCGGTTGAGGGCGGTGCGGATTTGGCGGAATCCTTGAAAAAAGTGGGTATTTTTCAGCCGCTTTTTATAAAGATGGTTGTTATCGGAAGCGCAACGGGCAGGCTGGATGAGATGCTCGAAAAAACAGCTATGCTTTTTGATGAGGAAGTAAGCGATTCGCTGCAGAAAATGACTGCGTTAATCGAACCATTATTGATTATTTTTTTGTCGGTTGTTGTTGGAATTATTTTGATCTCCGTAATGCTGCCGATGATAAATATTATGACAAATATTGGGTGATTTTGTGAAAAGAGATTGGGATTTTAATGTTATCAGCAAGGTTTTTGTGTCTTTGATAATATTTACGGTAGTTGTAATCGTTGCATTTAGTTTGGATAAACTGGAAAAAAGAAATAAAAATAACGAAGCTGAGATTTATCAAATGATAAACCGGGCTTTAGTGCAATGCTACGCTTTGGAAGGTGCGTATCCCGATGATATTTTTTATCTTGAAAAGTACGGCGTTAATTTTGATACAGACAAGTATTTGTATTTTTATGAACCAATGGGCGATTTTATTCCGTCTGTACAGATAATCGATCTTGATATTGAAAATGTAGGGAGCGGAGAATATTGAAAAAAAGATTGGGAAACACGTCAATTGAATTATTTATGGTAATGCTGATTTTGATATTGTTCAGTATTACGACTTATGGGCTTTTGGAAGCCGGAATTCATACGCAGCAAAAAATACTGAATCAAAAATCGGCGCAAGTAGACGCAAGAATTGCTTTATCTTTTATAAATAAGCGCCTCAGACAAAATGACGAGAACGGCAAAATACAAATAAAAAAATTCGGGAAAAATGAAAAAAACGCAATAGTCATACAAAACAGGGGTGAGTATGATTATGATACATGGATTTATTTTAACGACGGAAGAATAATGGAATGTATAAAAGATATTTCGGAAGAGCCGAACGGCTTGGAGGGCACCGAAATCGCCAGAGTCAAAGATTTTTACGTCAGCTATAATAATAAAGGAAATTCAATTGTTTCCAGAATTTTTTACGAAAACGGCGGACAGATAGAGCTTTTGGAAAATATTATTACATTGGCTTCGGCATAAATTTTACAAAGTTTGAAAGCGGCAGGTGACTTATGAAAAAAGGTTTTTCTTTGGTTGAGATAATTATTTCAATAGCGGCGCTGGCTCTGACCTGCGGTTTTGTTTTGGATATGTTTTTGACTGCCTCGAAACTGAATATTAAAGCAAGAGATTTGGACCACGCCACAAATATCGCAATCAATTCTATTGAAATATTAAAGGCATGTGACACTCTCGAAGAATATATAAATAAAGATATTTTCGAAAAATCCGAAATGGAAAACATTAATGATACGCTTCATATAAAAAAATATTATTCGAAATATTGGGAGCAGATTCCCTCCTATAATAATAATGCGAAATTCCGTTTAGATGTTGTTTGCGAAAAGCAAAATACCGAAAATTCTTTTTATAATGTAAAATCTTCTGTAATGAATTTAGAAAAAATAGACGATAAAGAACCGATAGTAAATTTTTATACGGGTAAGTATTTAAGCAAAACGGTGAACAAATGAAAAATAGAAAAGGCGCTACATCTGTTTTAGTTGTTTTTATAATGATAGTTTTTGTAACAATCGGCGCATTCATGATTCTTTCCGCAAATTTAAATTTAAAGTTCAGTACAAAGGTTTTGGAGTGGAACGAGGATTTTTATTTATTGGAAAAAGATTGTGAATATTTTATCGCTGAATTGGATTCGGTTTTATTAAAATCGGATATCGAAACTATCGAGTATTTAAAAAGCAACAGCGGCATCCAAGACGATTCCGAGCTAAATGAAAACAAAGCTTTATTTTCTGCTTTTGAAAAAGAATATTTACAGATGATTAATGAAAATATAAATACATTGAAACAAAAATATCCCGCTCTTGTTTTAGACGAAAATTTAGATTTGAATATAGATTTTGCCTCTAAAACCAATCAAAATATGCTGATAAACCTGCAATTGAAAATCCTGATACCCCAGCATGAATTTAAATATAACAACGGGCTTTTTGTAGAAAGAGCAAATGAAAAAAGATTTTTAATTAAGGCAAAAAAAGAATGGCAGAATAATTCCGTTTCTGATAATAAAATAGACGTTTGGAACGGTGAATTGTCTTAGAAATCTGTTACGGGTTTCAATGTTTTTTTATTGCTTTGCGGACGCGCAATGCTTTTTTGCAAGGGGGAGGCTGTTTTATGAAGAATAGTATCAGGCTATTAAGCGTAAGCGCGATGTTTATGTTTTTGTTTGCGTCCAAAGTTTACGCTTCCGACATTTCTTATGACAAATCAAAACTCGCTGATGGAGTTATTGGAGTAAAATACAGCGGTTCTTTGACAAAACCAATTAAAGCAACTGTAGAAAAAGACGGGAACAGATATATTTACAGCTTAAAGAAAAATGAGCTTTATTATCTGCCGCTTCAGCTTGGAGCGGGAGAATATAAAATATCTGTTTTGGAAAATGTAGAGGGAACAAAATATAAATCTTTAGATGCGGTCAACGTAGATTCAAAAATTGATGATTCCCTAAAGATGTATACATATTCAACACCGATAACATATTTTAATAATACGATGTCTTCTATAAAAAATTATTCCAAACAGATAAATTTAAAATCTGCCGGAGATAAAGTTAATATTTTATATAATGACGTTATAAAAAATTATAAATATGATTACGAAAAGATTAAAAATCTGCCGTCTGATTATGTTCCGAATATTGATGATATGTATAATTACAAAAAAGGAATTTGTTATGATTATGCGTCGCTGATGTCGGGCGTTCTGCGCAGTCAGGGGATACCGGTCAAGCTGGTTATGGGCTACGCGCCTGAAATTAAAGAGTATCATTCATGGAACGAGATTTATTTAAATAATAAGTGGAATATTGTTGATACAACATATGACGCAACAATGTATCAAGCCGGAAGGTCTACGACTTTTTCGAAAGACCCAAGCAAATTTAAGATAGTAAAAGTATATTAATACTATTTTCATTTTTCTATCCTTTATAATGGAAATAGTATAATATGGTGTTTTGAATAAGAATTATTATATAAAGAGCAAAGCTAACGCTTGCTCTTTTTTTTATTTCATGAATAAAAAAACGGGCTTGTCATATATATAAATATATCCAGATTGTACACGGGGTAGTGAACAAGGAGAAGATTATGAAATCGGAAATCATTTCTTATTTTGCGAACGAGATACAGCGTATTTTTGAAAAAACAGACGAGAAATTTTTTCAAGATATAGAAGAAATTCGTCTACGGGTAAATAAACCGCTTGTTATATATAAAAGGAACAAAGAATATTTTTTGGATTCCGGCGGAAGAATTTCCGAAAATATCAATTCGGCATTTAGAATTAATTTGAAAGATATAAAAAAAACTCTCGATTTAATGTGCGGATATTCGATTTACGCTTTTGAGGAAGAAATAAAAAACGGATATATAACTCTGCAAAGCGGGCACAGAGTAGGGATTACGGGACAGGCTGTCGTTGAAGACGGAAAAATCTCTACTATAAAAAATATAAACGGACTTAATTTGCGTATATCACATGAAATTTTAAATTGCGCTGATTCGATTTTACCTTATATTACAAAACCTGATTTAAAACATACAATGATAATTTCGCCGCCGGCCTGCGGAAAAACAACTTTGCTCAGAGATATAATACGCCAGATTTCGGACGGATACGGCGGTAAAGGCAGAAAAGTCGGATTAGTGGACGAACGCTCCGAAATTGCGGGATGCTATTTGGGGATACCGCAGAACGATGTCGGGCAGCGAACCGATATTTTGGATTCCTGCCCAAAATCGGAAGGCATGAGGATTTTGCTGCGCTCAATGTCTCCGGAACTGATTGCCGTGGATGAAATCGGGAAAAATTCGGATATCGAGGCGATTGACGAGGTTATTAACGCCGGAGTTAAGCTTATCTGCACGGTGCACGGAAATGATATTTTAGATATCTTAAAAAAACCGGTTTTGAATGAATTATTGAGAAAGAATATTTTCGAAATTTTTATCGTGCTGGGATACGGAAAAAAGCCGGGCGAAATTATCGGGATTTTCGATTCGGAATTTAATATCTTGTAATACTATTTTCATTTTGATAAGTAGAAAAAATTTTTCACAGCGGAGCGTTTCGCGCAATGTTTCTAGCGCGAAATGAAATATTTTTTTCTATCCTTTATATTGAAAATAGTATAAGAATATTTAGCAAAAGGAGGAATTGAATTGATTTTAAAATTTGTTGGATTTTTGCTAGTTCTTGTTTCAACAACTTTGATTGGGGTTTATTTTGGCTCGAAAGAAAGTTTTCGGGTAATGGATTTAAGGGAATTCAAAAAGGCCTTAATTATTCTGAAATCAGAAATTGAATATCTTAATTCGCCGCTTTTGGAAGCAATGCAGAATGTTTCGGTCAAAACGCAAGTTCCGATAAATCAGATTTTTATAGATATGTCAAAAAAAATGTTTTGCTTGGGCGATGATGATATTTATACGGTTTGGAAAGAATCGGTCAGCAATAATATTAAAAAAACATATTTGAAAAATGATGATATTGATTTATTTTTAGGCTTTGGAAAATGCTTGGGCCATCATGATAAAAAGCTTCAAATAAATAATATCCGATTTGCGATAGAGCAGATTGACGAAAGAATCGAGATTTTAAATAAAGAGGCTTTAAAAAGCAAAAAAATGTATAACAGTATCGGAATTTTAAGCGGAATTTTAATTTGTATAATTTTTGCGTAAATCAAAAGGGGGACGTTCAAATGGAAATAAATGTGGTTTTTCAAATCGCCGCGGTCGGGATTTTAGTTGCGGTTTTAAATCAGGTTTTGATAAGGGCAGGGCGAGAGGAACAGGCAATGATGACTACTTTGGCAGGGCTTGTCGTTGTGCTTTTTTGGGTGATTCAATATATCAGCAATCTTTTCTCAACCGTGCAGGAATTGTTCAAACTATAAGGAGTGAGTTTTATGGAAATCACACAAATCGTTGTAATCGGAATAGTATCTGCTATTTTGGCGATTGTTATAAAAAAACAATCGCCGGAAATGGGAGTTGCAATAAGCATTGCCGCAAGTATATTGATTTTTTTTCTTTTGCTGCCAAAACTCGAAGCAGTTTTTACGGTAATAAAATCTATTTCAGAATCTCTCGACGCAAATATACGCTATATTTCAATAATTTTTAAAATAATCGGGATTGCATATATAACCGAATTCGGCTCACAGGTCTGTATTGATGCGGGCGAAACCTCTATTGCAAGCAAAATCGACTTAGCCGGAAAAATACTGATAATGTCGATATCCGCACCAATTTTATTATCCGTAATCGACTTGATAGTACATATCATTCCTTAATGCTTTGATAAACTTTGTAGAGGTGCTGCAAATGAAAAAAATTTTTTTAATTCTCTGGGTGATATTAATATTTAATTATAATTCAGTTTTTGGGGCGGAAACGGAGCAATTAAGCGGGATTGAAGAACAATTGGAAATGTTTGATTTTGAGGAAATTGACACGGCGGCCGGGATTGATTTTAAAGAAATAATCTTAAAAGCAATAAAAGGCGAACTGGATTTATCGCCTTCCAATATTATAAATTCCGGTATGAAGCTGATTTTTTCGGAGTTGTTTACATATAATTATTTAATTAAAAATCTGATAATAATTTCGCTTTTGTCGGCTGTTTTGAGAATCCTAACGGATTCGTTCAAGCATAAAGAAGTCGGAGAGCTTGGATATTATGTAACATATATTGTTTTAATCATAATTATTTTTAATTCAATGCGTGTAGGCATTGATATAATGCTGGAGCTTGTTGCCTATTCATCAAATGTAATGAATGCGCTGATTCCGCTGGCCATGAGTTTATTAATAATGTCCGGATATATTTCTTCCGCCGCCGCTTTTAATACGGTTTTGTTTTTTTCGGTAAATTTTATTTCCCGGATAATAGAATTTTTGTTAGCGCCGCTGATAACTTTGCTTGCAATTCTCCAAACGGTTAATTATTTATCCGAAAAGGACATGCTTAATTCATTAACCGAACGGGCTGCGAGAGGTCTGGCTTTTTTTTTAAAAGCAGTCGGGATTTTGTTTATCGCGATTTTATCGATTCAAAGAATCTCAACGCCTTTAATAAATAATCTGTTTTTGAAGACTGCGAAAATTTCGGTAAACGCTGTGCCTGTTGTCGGAACTGTATTAAGCGGCGCTGTTGACACTGTCGCATATTTTACAAAAACAATGCGCTCCGGGTTTATGGTTGCCGGAATTTTGGCCTTGATAATTATTTCGCTCGTGCCTTTGATAAAAATTTCGATTTTAGTTCTTACTTATAATATTATCGCCGCACTTCTGGAGCCGATTTGCGAAGAAAGACTTGTGAAAGCGATTTCCGGAGCCGGAAAACTGATGGTTCTTGTTCTCGGGGCATCATTTATCGTTGTGCTGATGTTCATTTTCTATTTAATTATTGTCCTGTCTTTATAGGAATACGGAAACGGGGGATAAAGTGGAATTTATAAGCAATTATATAAAAAATATCGGAGTATTCATAATTTTTATAACTTTAATAGGAATAATTTCGCCAACTGATAAATATAAAAAGTATATAAAGTTAATCTTGGGATTTATTTTAATATTTGTAGTTATTTCTCCAATCTCGTCTCTTTTGAAAAATAATAATTTTTCAGTTGATAATTTAATGGTGAAAATGGCGTATAGTCCGGAGCAGGATTTTGAAGACACAATCTCGCAAAACGATTTGATTATTCAAAACTACGAGGCGGAGCTGGAAGCGCAAGTAAGCAATATTTTAAAAAATAATCAAAAATACGCTTTAGAAAATTGTTTTTTCAATATAGATAAATCTGAAGAAAATTTTGGAGCAATAAAAAGTATCGGAATTATTTTGAATGAAAAAACAGCGGATAAAAAAAATAAGCTGATCAGAATTGAAAAAGTAGTTATTTCCGAACCTGTAAGCGAAGAAAATGATATCCAGAACGAAGAGCTTAATCTAATAAAAAATTCAATTTCGGGATTCTATAATTTGTCCGGTGAGAATATATATATTACTGTACACGAGAACACAAAGGAGTGAAAGGATTGGATAAACTAAGGAATTATTTGAAAAACACGGACAGCAAAAAAATGATGAATCTGTTTTTGGCTTTGATAATCGGCGTATCATTATTGATAATGTCAAATATGTTCTTTTTTGATAAAAAGGACGAAATTGAGATTTTGAGCGTTGATGAAAATAATCAAACTATAGATAAGCAGCTTGACACTTATGAAGAAAATATGGAAAACAGACTGGAAGAAGCGCTTTCTCAAGTAGAGGGGGTGGGCAAACTAAAGATTTTATTAACTTTATCCTATAGTTCTGAGATTTTTGTCTCTCAAGATATAACTGTCGATGAGCAAATCACAAAGGAATCGGACAATGAAGGAGGTATTCGAGAAATAAGCGACAAAAAAACCGATACCCGTAATATTATTATCAACGAAAATGGCAGCCAAAAGCCGCTTGTTTTGAAAGAATCCGTTCCTAAAGTGGAAGGTGTGATTGTTGTAGCGGAGGGAGGTAACTCGCTTGTTGTTAAGGAATCGCTGATAAATGCGATATCTTCTGTACTGGGAATAGAAATACATAAAATTCAGGTTTTGAAAATGAGATAGGAATATTGTATTTGCGGTTTTCGAGTAAATTTATAGGAGGAGAATTATGTTTAATATGAAAAGAAATCAAATTATAATCACCGCTTTGGTTGTGATGATAGCGGTCGCAGGATATTTATCCTACAATGATAATAAATCGGTTAAGCAGACAAACGGCATTGAGCTGACTGACAGCGGCGAATTAAATCCGCTTATATTGGGCGAAGATACAGACGAAAATGCGCTGACAAATTCCGAAGTGATAACAGATGATATCGGAATCGCTTTGACTCCGGAAGATGCGGCAAAAGTAGCGGCATCTGAAGAAGGCGAAGACGGAACTGAATCGATATTTGTAAATGCGCCGGAATCCGACAGTGTTAAGCTTAGCGCAACCGGAGAAAATTTCTTTGTATCGGCGAAAATAACCCGTGAAAATCAACATTCAAAACAAAAAACTTCGTATACCGAATTGATGAATAATAAAAATATCAGCGAAGATAAACGAGCCGAAGTAGCAGACAATTTATTGGAGCTTCAAGAAAGAATCGCAAAGGAAAATGCCGCCGAAACAATGCTGGAGGCTAAAGGTTTTAAAGAAGTTTATGTAAGAATCGACGATGTTACGGTCGATGTTGTAGTCAATAAAGAAAATTTGTCCGATGCTGAAATTGCGCAAATTCAGGATATCGTTCAGCGTAAAACCGGCATGGCTGTTGATAAAATCAAAATTTCTCCGTATAAAAAAAGTAAATAAATTATGCAGTGACGTGAGTTCGGTTTCGGGCTCACTTTTTTTAATGCTTACGGAAATATGAAAGATTTGTTAATTTTGAAATCCGAAACTTAATTTTAATTAATTTAAATAAAACCTTAATTTAATTTTTTAATGTTAATATATTCTTATATAATTGACGAACTATATTAACACGGTCTTAAATAAGACAGGAAATATTTAGAAATTCAGATAATTTGCCTAAAAATTGTTTTTGTATTATAATAATTATAGTTTTAATGACAATATTATTTTATTTTACTGCTAAAAAATTGTCTATTTTTATAAAAATATTTCTTAAAGTAGAAAATTATTTATACTTTTAGTTAATTGAAAGTAATTTTTTGGAGGAGACATGTTGAAAATAATAATGGTTTTTGTTCTGACACTTGGCTTGGCAGCATGCAAAAGTCCTGTCAATAACAGCTCAAAAATCCAATTGGCATCAGAGCCTATAGTGACTGTCGATTCGGCATCCACTCAAGATAATAAATTGGTAATAACTTATGCAAGCGGCAGAGATGACAGCGAAAATATTTTGAAAATAATTGAAGATTATAACAAGCAAAGTGAAAAATATATGGTTGTATATCAGGAGCTGCCTTATGATTATGTCGAAAGATATAATGATATTTATAACGCACTTAAATCAAAAGATATATCTTTTGATGTTATTGAGCTGAATTATACTTGGATTCCCGAACTGGCAAATAAAGGCTATATAGAATCGTTGGAAAGCTACACAAAAAAGAATAACTTAGACAAAAGCAAATATCTTGAATCGGCGTTTAATGCTACAATTTATGATGATCAAATTTGGGGTTTGCCATATAATATATCTGCCGGTTTTTTGTTTGTGCGCACGGATTTGATAGAAAATGTTCCGAAAACATGGGACGAGCTTATTCAAACCTCAAAAGCAGTCGAAGAATCGGGCAGTGTGAAATATTCTTATATTATGCCCGGAAACCGTTCTCAAACAATTTTGCTTGAAGCGCTTGAATTTATTTATTCTTATGGCGGAAGATTTTTTGACCAAAACGGAAATTTAGATTTTAATCGTGAAGGTATTATTAACGGACTTAATAAAATGGCGGAAATATATTTCAGCGATTATGTTCCCGAAGATATTTCCAAAATAACAAATCAAGAAGCCCGAAACAAGTTTATAAACGGCGAAACGGCGTTATTACGCTCGGATATCAATACTTGGACTTATGCCAATATCCAAGATTCGCAAGTTTATAATAAATTTTCGGTTGCCCCGCTGCCGCGCGGTGATAAATCAGTAAGCACTGTTTTGGATGGCTATGCTAATTCTATTAATTCCAATTCTAAAAACAAAGATGCAGCTTATGATTTTATTGAATATTTATCCGGAGCGGAGGTTCAGCGGTCGTTGGCAATTAATTCGGAAAAAATTCCTGTTTTGTTGGAGACTTTTAAAGACAAGCAGGTTTTGGAAAAAAATCCGTATTTCGCTACCGACAAGTTTATAAATACAATTGACCAAGCCTTGAGCAGAGCTAAAACAATTCACTACAGACAATTTATTGATATTTTTATTGAAGAGCTTGATTTATTTTTCTATAATAAAAAAACTGCTGAAGAAGTCGTGAATTCTATGGAGACAAAATTGAATTACGTCTTTGAAAACAAATTATAAAATAAAGCCTTTGGAGAAAGAAAAAATCTTTTTTCAAAGGCTTTAATTTTATACTATTTTCAATATTAAGGATAGAAAAAAATATTTCATTTCGCGCCAGAAGCATTGCGCGGAACGCTTCGCTGTGAAAATTTTTTTCTACAAATCAAATGGGAATTAGTATTAGATATATGCTCTTGTAAATTTTTCTATATCTAAAAGTCTTTTGTATGAATAATCAAAAAAGCGTTTAAAAGATTCGCAATAGTAGTTTAATTCAAGTTCGCCGTTAAAAAAATCTCTGTCACGGCGGCATCCACCCCGGCAAAGCGAAAAATAATTGCAATTATTACATTGCGGCACGATATTTTTCGAGTTCTTTATAAAATTTATTTCATCGCATTTCTTGTCCAAAAAATCAAATCCGTCTGACATATTTCCAAGTTTATATTCATCAACGGCATAAAAATCGCAAGGAAAAACAGAACCGTCTGCTTCAATTAAATATTGAGAAGAGCAATGTCCGTTCATATTGCACGATTCCGGCGGATAACCCCTAAGCATCCAAATAAGATTATCAAAATATCTTATCGAAAGTAATTTTCCGTTCATAATATTTGCGTAATAGAGGTCAAAAAGATCGCACAAAAATTTTCCGTAAATATGCGGAGTTAGGGAGTGCGGAAATTGTCCGCGGGTTTCGCCAAGCGGGTCTAGGCAAGGAATGTACTGTTGATATATAAAATTGTTGCGCATAAAGAAATTAAAGACCTTATTAATATTTTTTGCCAAATTTGATGTAACAACCGTCAAAACATTGAATTCCACGCAATTGCTCGAAAAAAGCTGTGCAGTGTGCATTATCTTCGAATAAGTTCCGTTTTTTTTACTGTCGATCCGCAATTCATCATTTACATCTTTTATTCCGTCCAACGACAAGCCCACTAGGAAATTATTTTTTTTAAAAAACTCAACCCAATCCCGGTCAATTAAGATTCCGTTTGTTTGAATAGTATAGCCGATTGAAAGCTTTTTATGATTATTGGAATTTACAATATCAATTAATTTTTTATAAAACTCAAGCCCCGCCAAAGTCGGCTCACCGCCTTGAAATGCAAATGTACAAGAATGTTCGGCTTTTTGGAGAGCCTTTTCGGCTATCAAATTAAATGTTTCAGTACTCATCATTCCGTAAGACGCTACGCTGCGTTTATTCGTTTCGTCTTCATAAAAACAGTATTTGCACCGAAGGTTACAACTTCCCGATACAGGCTTTATCAATATATGTAAAGGCGGCATTTCATCACGCTCCAAAGTAAATAATTTTTTTCTTTAAAAAAATTATAACAGAAAAACAATTTTTATTATATAGCGGTCTGATTTTTTTCTGGCTATATATACTAAATGTATTTTATTTTGCAGGGGCGTGCCTTGCAGATATATGCGGACAGGGAATTAAATAAGGAAATTCAGCTTAGTTAAAGATTCTACAAGTTGGAATATACTTTTTTACCAATAACAGTAAATCAAATTTCTAACAAAAAGTAGTTAATTCAATAATCATTTTATACGATAAATATTTATAAAATTATTTTAATAAAGTAAAAAAATTACAGCAGATACTAAATGTGCAAATGATTAATGATTTAAAACTATATTTTGCTCAACAACTCTCTGCGATTAATACTATTTTCATTATAAAGGATAGAAAAAAATATTTCATTTCGCGCTAGAAACATTGCGCGAAACGCTCCGCTGTGAAAAATTTTTTTCTACTTATCAAAATGAAAATAGTATAACTTGTTCATTGGATGATAAAGAAAAAGGTGGTATATTTATTTATGAGAACACTTGTAAATAACGACTTGGATAAATGCGTTGGATGTAACAGATGCGTTAGAGTATGCCCGGTTGACGAAGCAAATATATCCGTAGAAGAAAACGGTCGTTTGATAGTTAAAATAGATAATGAAAAGTGTATAGCTTGCGGAGCTTGCATTTCTGCATGTAAACATGAATCGAGATATTATACGGATGATACGAAAAAATTTATAAATGATTTGCAGAACGGACAAAAGATATCAATGTTTGCGGCGCCGGCTATCAGGGCGAACGAAAAAGATTGGGGCAGATTGATAACTTGGCTTAAAAACATGGGAGTAAATAAAATTTACGATGTTTCCTTAGGCGCTGATATTTGTACATGGGCGCATATCAGATATATTCAGAAAAATAAAGTAGATTCTTTGATAACACAACCTTGTCCTGCGATAGTAAACTATATATTATTACATAAAACAGAATTAGTTAAAAATCTTTCACCGATACATTCTCCAATGCTTTGCACTGCGGTATATATGAGAAAATATGAAAAAGTTACCGAAAAAATTGCCGCTCTTTCGCCTTGTATAGCGAAGGCGCATGAATTTGATGCGACTGACCTCGTTAGTTACAATGTGACTTTCAAGTCATTGTTTAAATATATAGAAGAAAATAGAATTGTTTTGCCTACCGAAGTTTCCGGATTCGACCATTATGAATCGGCATTGGGCGGAGTTTATTCGCAGCCCGGCGGCTTAAAAGAGAATATTGAATTTTTTCTTGGCAAAGCATTGCGCGTGGATAAATCCGAAGGGCAAGCTGTTGTTTATAAAGCGATAGACGAGTTTGCTCATGAAGACCCAAGAAATCTTCCGGCAGTTTTTGACGTTTTGAATTGCCAAGAGGGATGCAACCTCGGCACGGGCTGTAAGCACAATAAAAGTATTTTTGACATAAACCGAACAATGCAGCAGGTTAGGCAGAAAGCGGTCGAAAACAGAGACCAAGAGTATTTTGAGGAGCTTTATAATACCTATGACGAGATTTTGAAATTGAATGATTTCGTAAGACATTATACAGCTTTGCCTGTTAAAAAGATACATATTACAAATTCTGATATAGAGCAAGCGTTTTTAAAACTAGGCAAAGATGATGAGGATTCGAGAATATTTGATTGCGGAGCGTGCGGCTCGGAAACTTGTTTCGGAATGGCCGAAAAAGTAGCAAAAGGGATTAATACTCCGTTAAATTGTATGCAAAAAATGTGTAATGATATGCAGTCGGAAAAAATTCAGTCATTAAATATTCAAAGAGAAAATTTATCGAATATTGATACTATTTTAAATGATGTCTCGCATATAAAAACAATGGCTGACAAAATAGTTTCCGACGTTGCAGATGTAACAGAATCTATCAGCCAATATAACCGAATGGTTGCCGATATTAATAAAATATCCATGCAAATAAATATTATTTCGATTAATACTTCTATCGAGGCGGCAAGAGCAGGCGAGCACGGAAAATCATTTTCTGTCGTGGCATCGGAGATTCGGAATCTTGCAAAGAATTCCAAAAAATGTGTCGATAGTACGACAGACGCGTCCAGAACCGCAAATACGGCGATTGGCAGTATTAACGATAAGGTTCAGCTTATCAATCAAGCCATTACAAAATCTTATGAAGATGTAAGCAATATTTCTGAAAATACAAGAACTTTGGTTGAAGTAGAAAATTAAATCCTAAAATATAAAAAACTGCGTTTACCTTAATCGGGAACGCAGTTTTTTATAATATATTAATTTATAAAATTTGTATATTTCGGAACAAACGCAATGCCGACTGCACCCATACCTGTATGCGAACCAATCGTTACACCAACATTGAAAGGCGGTATATCAAATTTAATTCCGTATTTTTCGGTAACTACTTTTTGCAGTTCGAGAGCCTCGTTTACACATTCTGAATTTAGCGAAGAAAAGTTATACTTGTTTATATCAAGTTCAATATATTTATTTATATATTTCGAAATTTCAGAAATTGATTTTTTTCGGCCGTGGCATTTTGCAACAGGTAATAATTCACCATCATTTAAAATAATAATCGGTTTAATATTAAGTATGGATGAAGCCAAAGCAGATGCTTTTCCGACACGTCCGCCTTTTTCGAGATATTCCAAAGAATCTACGGTAAAAACCAATCTTGTTCCTTCAATCATTTTATACATTGTTTTTACTAAAGTGTCAAAATCTACACCCGCATCACGCATTTTTATAGCTTCGATAACCAAAAGCCCCTGGCCGGCTGTGGCTTGGCACGAATCGATTATTTCAATTTTTCTGTCTTTATAGACCTCGAGCAAAACGGATTTTGCATTTAATGCGGAAACAGATGAGCCGCTGAATTTTGATGATATACATATACAAACTACATCCATGCCTTCTTTTAAACTAGGCTTGAAAATATCTATATAATCCTGCACAGACGGCAAAGAAGTTTTTGGAATAGCATGCTCATCTCTGAGCTTTTTATAAAAATCATCGTTTTTTAATTCTGCGCCTTCTTTTAGATATTTTTCTTGGTCAAACGAAATATAAAAAGGAACTTTTCCGATATCATTCTGCGCACAATACTCTTCGCTGAGATCGCAAGAACTGTCAGAAATTATTTTGTATGATGCCATTATTTACCTCCCGAAATTTGATTTATAGCAATTCTATAAAACATTATTATCGAATATAAAAATTTTTGTTTAATATCAAAAACTACATCGAAGTAGATAAGAAGCTTAAAAAAACGCAGTTTCTGGTTTTCCGGCGTCGATTCTAGTATACCATATTGATATTAGTTGTCAAATTTATATCGAATCAAAAATCTTTTAGGTTTACAGCGTTTTCAAATTTTATAAAATATAATATAATTAATGAAAATAATGTTGAAATTCTTTTACTACAATATAGGAGTTTTTATTTTGGATAAAATTTTAGTTATAGCGGAAAAGCCTTCGGTCGGCAGAGACATTGCCCGGGTTTTGAAATGCGATAAAAAAAGCGACGGATATTTATATTCCGAAGAATATGTTATTTCTTGGGCAATCGGACATTTAGTCACGCTGAAAAATCCCGAAGATTATGACAGCAAGCTTAAATCGTGGCGATTTGAGACTCTTCCGATTCTGCCGGAAAAAATTGAGCTGAAGTCGATTAAAACAACCGAAAAACAATTGAAAATTCTCCGTAAATTGATGAATGACAAAGAGATTTCATCAATCGTTTGCGCTACGGACAGCGGACGCGAAGGCGAATTGATTTTCAGATATATTTACGATATTTGCAAATGCAATAAATCTGTAAAAAGGCTTTGGATATCGAGTATGACCGATAAAGCGATTATGGACGGGTTTAAAAATCTAAAAGATTCTTCCGAATACGATAATCTTTATAAATCGGCGAAATGCCGTTCCGAGGCGGATTGGCTTGTCGGAATAAACGCAACGCGCGCTTATACTTTGAAATACAAAGCACTTTTGAGTATTGGGCGTGTACAAACTCCGACGCTTTGTATGATTTGTGAGCGGCAAAAAGAAATAAACGCTTTTGTCCCAAAGGAATATTTTGAAATAAAAGCCGAATTTGAAAAATACGAAGGTCTGTATTTTGATAAAAAAACAAACGAAAGTAAAATCGAGGATAAATCTAAAGCCGAAGAAATTTTGGAAAAAATAAAAAATCAAATCGGAACAGTCGAAAATATAGAAAACGAAGAAAAGAAACAGCCGCCGCCGCTTTTGTACGATTTGACAGAGCTTCAGCGGGAATGTAACCGCAAATTCGGATATTCCGCAAAAGATACCCTGGCGATAGCGCAGGAATTATATGAGAAGAAAAAATTAATTACATATCCGAGAACAGACAGCAGATATTTAAGCGACGATATGATTATAAAAATAAAAAATATTCTGAACCGTATTAAAAATGTTCAGCAATATGAAATCTATGCAAATTATGTTTTGAGCTTGGAAAAATTGCCGATAACGAAAAGAATTGTTGATAATTCGAAAGTAACCGACCATCACGCAATAATCCCGACGGATAATAATATAAATGTCCAAAGGCTGAACGCTAAGGAATACAATGTTTTTAATTTAATTGTCCGAAGGTTTTTGGCGGTTTTTTATCCGAATTATATTTATAATGTATGTAAAATTACAACCACGGTTCTCGACGAATCTTTTATGACAAAAGGCAATACGATAATAGCTTTGGGATATATGGAACTTTATAAAGATGAAAAAAATGAAAAAGATAAAGACGACGAAGTAATTATTCCGGAATTGAAAATCGGCGAAAAATATAATGTGACGAAACAAGAGCTTTTGGCGAAAAAAACTACACCGCCTAAAAATTATACCGAAGCCACAATTTTATCCGCTATGGAAAACGCCGGACGTTTTGTTGAAGATGAAGAGCTGAAAGAAAAACTAAAATCATCGGGAATCGGGACTCCGGCAACGCGCGCGGCAATTATCGAAAGATTGATTGAAGTAAATTATATTGAGCGTAAAGGAAAGTCTCTTATACCGACCGAAAAAGGCATGAAATTGATTGAGGTAGTCGCCGCAGAATTGAAATCGCCCGAAACCACGGGAAAATGGGAAAAAGGGCTGGATTCTATTTCTAAAGGAAATATGGATACCGATAAATTTATGGGCTCAATAAAAAAATATGTTAATTTTTTAGTGAGTGACAGCAAAACAAAAAATGCCGATATCTTTTTCCCGACTGAAGAGTCAAGAAAAAAAACGAATCATGTTAATGCTTTGGGAAACTGTCCTCTTTGTGAAGACGGAAAGATTTTTGAAAACTCGAAGGCCTTTTTTTGCTCAAATTGGCGAAATGGGTGTAAATTTAATATTTGGAAAAATTGCTTGGAGAAATATGGGGTAAATCTTGACCAGAATATTTTGAAAAAATTATTGAAAAATAAAATTGTGGAAAAAATAGATTTAGTTCAGCCAAGCACCATGGAAAAATGTAAAGCTGATTTAATTATTAATTTGGAAATGAATGATAATTTGGAATTTATAAATTTAAACCGCATTGAGCAGATTAATGATTAATTTTTCAAATTCTTCGCTAAAATTATAATTATCTTTATTCACTCGCTTTTTATTATGCTTTCGGCGTTTTACAAAAGTTCGGATTTCGCGGTTTATATGCCGCTCCAATAAAAGACGGTCAATATTTTCATCAGTGTAAACAAGACCGTTTTGATTTATCACCTTGGCTTTTTTCGAAAGTACAATAGACGCTAAACCGTAATCTTGAGTAACCAATACATCGTTTTTCTGGATTTTTGAAATTATGTAATAATCAGCCGAATCGTTAGCTTTGGATACTGTCACCACAGAGCAATAATCATCTGATAAAATATGGCTTGTATCCATAACCATTGTAACGGGAATTTTATATTTTTTAGCGATTTTTTTAATGATATCTTTAACAGGGCACGCATCCGCGTCGACATATATAATCATAATATTAACCTGCTTTCTTTAAAAATGAACTTATACTATTTCCCTTCTAAAGAACAAAAATTTTTTCCACACATTAAGTGGGAAATAGTATTACAAAAAACAGTATACAACAAGGAGAGATTTTATGCCACTAAAAGTGCCGGATAATTTGCCGGCAAAAGAGATTTTGAAAAATGAGAGTATTTTTATAATGGATGAAAGCCGAGCGTTTTCGCAGGATATTCGTCCGCTAAAAATCGTGATACTAAATTTAATGCCGAAAAAAGAAGAGACAGAAGTAGATTTATTACGCTCACTTTCAAATTCGCCGCTGCAAATTGATGTAACTTTCGCGCATATGGGTACGCATGAATCCAAGAATACATCAAAAGAACATCTTTCGACTTTTTATAAAGTGATTGATGATATTTCGCATAATAAATATGATGGTATGATAATTACCGGCGCGCCCGTCGAGACTTTGGAATTTGATGAGGTCAGTTATATTGATGAGCTGAGGCGGATTTTTGAATGGAGCAAATCAAATGTCTATTCGACTTTGCATATTTGCTGGGGAGCGCAGGCGGCTCTTAACTATCATTATAATATAAAAAAATATCCGCTCGAAAAAAAATTATTCGGAGTTTTTGAGCATTACGAAGTTGGGAAACGAGTTAATTTATTAAGAGGCTTTGATGATATTTTCTATGTTCCGCATTCCAGACATACCGAAATTAAAGAAGCGGATATTTTGAAGAATGAAAAATTAAATCTTGTTTGCAAATCAGACGAAGCCGGCGTTAATATCGTGACAGCAAAACGAGGTCGCCAGATTTTTATAGCGGGACATTTTGAATACAATGCGCAAACCTTGGCTAATGAATATTTTCGAGATTTATCAAAAGGATTGGAAATCGAGATTCCGAAAAATTATTTTAGAGATGACGACCCGAAAAAAAATCCGATTGTAAAATGGAGATCGCATTGCATGAATTTATATACAAATTGGCTTAATTACTATGTTTATCAAGAAACGCCTTACGATATTACAGCAATTAATTGAAATGGGGGAAAATATGTACAGGATATTACTTGATGCGATGGGCGGCGACAACGCTCCCGAGGAAATAATCAAAGGAGCTTTATTGGCTTTGGAAAACAAGGAAATTTCAATTGTACTTATTGGACGGCAGGAAGAAATTTTGCCTGTTTTAGAAAAATCGGAATACGATAAATCCCGAATAGAAATAATAAACGCCTCTGAAATTATAAAAAACGAAGACACTCCGACAATGGCGATTAAAGAAAAAAAAGATTCGTCGATTGTTGTGGGTTTGAATTTATTGAAATCGGGAGAATACGACGGTTTTGTTTCCGCCGGTTCTACCGGAGCTTTATTAACCGGCGCTACTTTGATTGTCGGCAGAGTGAAAGGAATCCTCAGACCGGCTTTGGGCACGCTTCTGCCTTTCCGAAACGGTTTTTCGCTTATGCTGGACAGCGGCGCGAATATGGATTGCAAGCCGGTTTATTTGGAGCAGTTCGCAAAACTCGGTTCTGCTTATATGCAGGCGGTTATGAATCTGAATAAACCAAAGGTTGCGCTTGTAAATATCGGCTCGGAAAAAGAAAAAGGCAATGCGCTGACAAAAGAAGCTTACGGACTTTTGGAAAATGCAAATATTAATTTTGTCGGAAATATTGAGCCTCGTGATATTCCGGACGGAAATGTGGATGTTTTAATTTGTGATGGTTTTGTCGGCAATGTAATTTTGAAATATACGGAAGGACTGTCGATTTCACTTTTGAAAATCGTAAAAGCCGAAATGATGAAGAAAGCTCTTTATAAAGCCGGAGCTTTTTTGGCGAAAGGCGCGTTTGATAACGTTAAAAAAACAATGCAATATGATGATATCGGCGGCGCACCTTTTTTGGGGCTTACGGGTTTGGTTGTAAAAGCGCATGGTTCTTCGAATGCAAGAGCGATTAAAGGCGCAATAAATCAATGTTATTTAGCCGCGAAAAACTCATTGACCGATAAAATTTCGGAAGGATTTTAAAAAAATATATAAAATACTTGTATTAATAAATTTTTTTTAGTATAGTATGAAATGTTAAGAAAAATAAAATGATTATTCGGTTTGCATTAAATATTAGGAGGAATTGTTAGTGGAAGAGAAAGTAATGGAAATTATAGCTTCTCAAATGGGCATAGACGAAAGTGAAATTAATTTAAACAGCAGACTCACCGAAGATTTGGGCGCGGATTCGCTGGATGTTTATCAAATTATCGCTGAGTTCGAGGACGCTTTTGATATGCAGTTCTCTAATGAGGATACTGAAAGTATAAAAACAATCAAAGACGTTGTTGAATATATCAAAAACGCAAAGAAATAAATTTTTAATACACGAAATAATCACAATAATGGTTTAAAATCATTATTGTATACATATTCTTTTGTTCGGCTTATTTGCAGAACAAAAGGAGCATTTGGCACTTAAGATTATCTTATCTGCCCAATATAAAAGGTTTAATTTATGGGCTGGTGATTTCTCATCAGCCTTTTTAAAAATATTATAAACTGCGTATGAAGGATGGAAAAAGTGTATTCTGAATTCGAAAAAATAATTAATTATAAATATAAAAATACTGATATTTTGAAAAAGGCGTTTACACACAGCTCTTACGCCTACGAAAATAAGCTTGAGCAAAACAACGAGCGTTTGGAATTTTTGGGCGATGCGGTTTTGGAACTTGTAATCAGCAATTATTTATTTAATTTATATAATCAATCTTCGGAAGGTGACCTCACGAAACTGCGTGCTTCTGTGGTTTGCGAGCCGACTTTGGCGGCGAACGCGCGCGAACTCAAAATGGGAAAATTTCTGCTTTTGGGCAAAGGCGAGGAACAAACCGGCGGACGCGAAAGGGATTCGATTTTGGCAGATACTTTTGAGGCTATAATCGGTTCGATTTATATCGACGGAGGTTTTGAAAGCGCCGAAAAATTTATTTTGGAGAATCTTGCGGATGATATCAGCCGAATGAAAAATTCATATATGGCTATTGATTTTAAAACGAATTTGCAGGAACATTATCAAAAATTCAGCAAAGAACCATTGAGATATAATATTATCAGCGAAGAAGGTCCGGATCACGATAAAAGATTTACCGCCAGGCTTTCGCATAAAAATACGGTTTTGGGAATCGGCAAAGGTAAAAGTAAAAAAGAAGCCGAACAAAACGCAGCTTATGAGGCAATGCAAAAATTAAAAGAATAAAATATTGAACTACTATAACAAGAGGTGCGCAGCTTTGGAAGAAAAGAAAAATATTTTAAGCATAATCGAAACAAAAAAAGTAAATTTCAGCAAAGGTCAAAAAAGAATCGCAGAATTTATTTTGAACAATTTTCATGAAGCAGTTTATTTAACGGCTGCAGAATTATCCAGAAAAACTGATGTTTCGGAATCGACAGTGGTTAGATTTGCGGCGATGCTGGGATTTGAGGGGTATCCGGAGCTTTCTGACGCTTTGGAAAAATTGGCGCGCGAAAATCTTGATGCCTCTAAACGAATTGAGGTTTCGGCAAACTTTTTTTCTAAATCGCATAAGCATATTTTAAAATCGGTTATGCAATCAGATGCCGACAGAATTATGCGGTCTTTGCAGGGAATTGATGAAGATGTTTTTGACAAAGCTGTGGATAAAATTTTGGACGCGCGGAAAATTTATATTATCGGTGCGCGCTCTTCCAGCTCTCTTGCGGAATTTTTGGCTTTTCATCTGAATCTTATGCTCGGGAACGTTATCTCTTTCAGCGGCGGAACGGAAGTTTATGAACAGATTTTCAGAATCTCGGAAAATGATGTTTGTATTTGCTTCAGTTTTCCACGCTATAGCCAAAGAACCATAAACGCCATGCAATACGCTTTTTCGCAAAATGCAAACACAATCGCGGTTACGGATAATATTGATGCGCCGATTTGCAAATATGCGAATTATAAATTAATTGTAAAAAGTGATATGATTTCGATTGTGGATTCGCTTGTTTCGGCAATGAGCTTGGTAAATGCGATTCTTGTGGCGATTTCTGTCCGTAAAAAAATCGAAATAACTCAAACTTATGATAAATTGGAAAAATTATGGACTGAGCACAAAGTTTATTCTAAAACCGTTGAGAATATTGAGGATCCGGTATGAAAAAATTAATAATTGTCGGCGGCGGCGCAAGCGGAATGTTGGCGGCTTTGATAGCCGGACAGAATGGACACGACTGTACAATAATCGAACAAAATAATAAATTGGGAAAAAAATTATATATAACCGGAAAAGGAAGATGTAATTTAACAAATTACACTGATGCGGAAAATCTGATTAAAAATACCGTAACAAATCCTTTTTTTTTATACAGCGCATTTTATACATTTGATTCTTTCGCTCTTGTCTCATTATTTAATTCAATCGGCTTGAAAACAAAAATCGAGCGTGGCAACAGGGTTTATCCCGAAAGCGAAAAGTCCAGCGATGTTATAAGGGCATTGGAAAACGCTATTCGAAAAAATAATGTACAAGTATTGTTAAATACAAAAGTTACGGAAATTAATACGGAAAACGGAAAAATAACGGGCGTTACAACGGATAAATTTTATCCGGCGGATAATGTAATTATCTGTACGGGCGGTATGTCGTATCCTATGACAGGCTCGGCGGGCGACGGCTATATTTTCGCAAAAAAAACCGGACATAGAGTTACGGAGCTTTTTCCATCACTAGTTGCTTTGAAAGCCAAACAAAATTTTGGTCTGGAAGGACTGAGCCTGAAAAATATAGCAATTGAACTTTTTTTGGAAAACAAAAAAATTTATGATGATTTCGGTGAAATGCTTTTCACGCATGAAGGAGTTTCTGGCCCGGTTATTTTGTCGGCAAGCTGTTTTGCTACAAAATATATCGGACGTGATTTGAAATTAAAAATTGATTTAAAGCCGGCTTTGAGCGAAAAAGAGCTGGATGAACGGATTTTGAAAGATTTCAAAAAATATATAAACAAGAATTTTAAAAATTCTTTGGATGATTTATTACCGCAGAAATTAATTGATATTATCATAGAATTATCGAAGATTCCACCGGATAAAAAAGTAAACGAAATTACAAAGGACGAAAGAAAACGTATAGTAATGGCAATAAAAGGGTTTTGTATTGATATTGTTGACACAATGAGGTTTAATGAAGCTGTAGTGACTTCGGGCGGAGTTTGTGTTGATGATATTGACCCGAGTACAATGCAAAGCCGGTTGATAAAAAATTTATATTTCGCCGGAGAAGTAATTGATGTGGATGCGTTTACGGGCGGCTTTAATCTGCAAATCGCATTTTCAACGGCTTATTTGGCGGCAAGCAGTATAATTCGGTAAAGGAGTTTTTGAATGTTTTCTATCAGAGGCGCAACTACGGTTTTGACAGACAATAAAGAAGAAGTTTTAAACGAAAGCAAAATTTTATTAAACGAGATTATCGAAAAAAATAAACTTGAAGTCGACGAAATTATATCTGTTTTCTTTACTTGCACAAAGGATATAAAATCTGTTTATCCGGCAGTGGCGGCGAGAGAAATCGGGATTTTGCAGGCGGGTTTGATGTGTATGCAGGAAATGTATGTGGAGAACAGCCTTGAGAAATGCATTAGGGTTTTGATTCATGCAGACAAAAAAACTCCCGAAAAAATTTTTCATGTGTATTTAAACGAGGCAAGAAAACTTCGACCGGATTTATTGGAGGATTAAAATGGGCTATCAAATCGCAATCGATGGACCGAGCGGCAGCGGAAAATCTACATTAGCAAGAAATTTAGCGAACCGGCTTGGAATAAAATACGTTGACACGGGAGCAATGTACCGGGCTGTCGGATATTATATGATTAATAACGGAATCGATTTATTTAATTCTGACAAAATTGTAGAAAATTTGAAAAATATTTGTCTAAAAATTGAATATGAAGGCGAAAATTTTCGTATTATATTAAATGAAGAAGATATCACGGAAAAAATCCGTACGCAAGAAGTTGCGGATTCGGCTTCAAAAGTCGCGGCGCTGCGGGAAGTTCGTGAAAAACTCGTAGATATCCAGCGTGAAGCCGCAGTGAAATACGATGTTGTAATGGAGGGGCGTGACATTGGCCATAAAGTTTTGAAAAACGCTGACTTGAAAATATTCTTGGACGCTAATACAGAAGTACGGACAATCCGGCGGATAAATGAGTTGGAATCCCGAAATATTGCCTGTGATTATGATATTGTGAAAAAGGAAATTGAAGAGCGGGATTATCGGGATTATAATCGGGAATTCGATCCGCTTTTAAAAAGCGAAGACGCATATTATTTAGACAGCAGCGGAATGACAGAAGAAGAAGTTATTGCGAAAATTATTACCTTGAGCGAAAAATTTAGATAAACTTGAAGAAAAATTTCAGGAGGGGCAAAAAATGTTTTATAAATTGGCTGTTTTTGTTTGTAATTTATTAATGCATTTGCTATACCGCGTCAGCGCGGCCGATTCGGACAAAATCCCGAAAGACGGTGCTGCGATTATTTGCTCTAACCATATAAAAATGCTCGACCCGGTTTTGGTTTGTGTTTCAACAAAGCGCGTTGTGCATTATATGGGAAAAAAGGAACTTTTCGAAAATAAATTACTTGCCGCTTTGTTCAGAGGTATAAAAGCTTTTCCTGTAGACCGAAAAAGCGGACGCGATGTTGAGGCTATGCGAACAGCTATAAATTTACTAAAAAGCGGAGAAATTTTGGGAATATTTTTTCATGGGCATAGGGTCAAAGAAGGCGAAGAAAAAGCCGTAAAATCGGGAGTGATTTTATTTGCGCTAAAAGGCAAAGCGCCGATTGTGCCTGCGTATATTTCCGGCGAATATAAAATTTTCTCAAAAACTAAAATAAAATTCGGCGATCCGATTTTTTTGGATGAATATTATGATAAAAAGCTGGATCAGGAGCTTTTGGAAAAACTGACAAAGCTTGTTACCGAAAAAGTGGAAGCGTTGAAAATGGAGTGATTTGTTATGGAAATTATTCTGGCAAAAACTGCAGGCTTTTGTTTTGGGGTGCAGAGGGCAATTGATGAAACCTTAAAAACTGCCGAGACCAAAAAAGTTTTGACCTATGGCTCACTTATTCATAACAAAATTGTTGCGGAAGATTTACGTCGAAAAGGTATAAAAATTATCGAAAACTTAAATAATATAGAAAATGAAACTGTTATATTGCGCTCGCATGGTGTGCCGCCGGAAATTTATGAGCTTCTCAAATCAAAAGATATTGAGTATAAGGATTGTACTTGTCCGTATGTAAAAAAAATTCATAATATTGTAGAGCAAAAATATAATGAGAATTTTAAAATAATTATTTTGGGAGACAGGGAACATCCGGAAATTATCGGAATAAACGGATACACAAATTATACATCGATTATAATCAGTAATTGCGCTGAAATAGCTTCGGTTGATTTTGATAATACTAAAAAATATGTTGTTGTCTCACAAACGACATTTAATGTAGATAATTTCGATTTAATCATTTCGGAGCTTAGTAAAAAAAATCTGGATTTAGAAATATTTAACACAATTTGTTCTGCTACGAAGGACAGGCAGTCCGAGTGTGGCGAGATATCGAAAAATGTTGATTTTATGCTGATTATCGGTGATAATAATAGTAGTAACACAAAAAAATTGCTCGAAATTTCCAGAAAAAACTGTATTAATTCATATTTAATAGAATCTATTGGAGATTTACAGTTGAATATTTTTTCTTATGGTGATAAAATTGGAATAACTGCTGGTGCGTCTACACCACCAGGCATAATAAAGGAGGCTATTTGTACCATGAGCGATCTTAACAATCAGGAATTATCCTTTGAGGAGTTATTAAACCAGTCAATAGTGACTTTACATACGGGTGACATTGTAAAAGGAACTGTTATTAGAGTATCTGGTGGAGAGGTTTATGTAAATTTAGGTTATAAATCAGACGGAATTATTTCGAGAGATGCGCTCTCGGATGACCCTAGCTTTGACGCTGCTCAAAACTATAATCCGGGCGACGAAATAGAAGTTTTTGTTTTAAGAGTAAATGATGGCGACGGAAATGTAATGTTATCGAGAAAAAGAATTGAGTCACAAAAATCCCTTGAAAAAATCGAAGCTGCATTTAATAATAAAGAAATTATGCAAGGAAAAGTTATTGATGTTGTAAAAGGCGGATTAATGGCGCTTATCGGCGGAATCAAAGTTTTTGTACCATCGTCGCAGGCATCTAACAGATATGTTGAAGATTTGAAAGAGTTTTTAGGCAAAGAGCTTAATTTTAATATTTTGGAATACGAACCAAACAAACGCCGTATCGTTGCCGGAAGAAAAGAGCTTGCTCAAGTAGAAGAAGAAGAAAACAAAAAGAAAGTTTTCGATTCTTTGGAAATCGGCAAAAAATATAGCGGTACAGTTAGAAGAATCGTTGATTTTGGCGCATTCGTAGATCTCGGCGGCATCGATGGACTTATCCATATCTCTGAGCTTTCTTGGGGCAGAGTTAAGAAAGTTAAAGATGTTTTAAAAGAAGGCGACAAAGTGGAAGTTACAATTATTGATTTTGACAGAGATAAAGGTAAAATTTCGCTTTCGCTTAAAGATGTTAAAGAAGATCCATGGAATGCTATTGAAGAAAAATATCCTATCGGCGAAATTGTTGAAGGTAAAGTTGCAAGAATGGTACCTTTCGGAGTTTTTGTTGAACTCGAAGAAGGCGTTGACGGACTTGTTCATATATCTCAAATTTCGGCGAAGCATGTTGTAAAACCGGAAGACGAATTGAGTATCGGTCAAGTTATCCAAGTTAAAATTACCGAAGTTAATAAAGAAAACAAACGTATCAGCCTCAGCAAAAAAGAAGTTGATGTTCCGTCTTTAGATGATATCGAAGATTTGGAAAATACAGAAGTTGATGCAGAAAACAAAGATGATGTTTCGGAAGAAAATAACGAATTAGAATAAAAGTTAAGAAAATATGAGGGATGGTTCTGCCATTCCTCTTTGTAATGCTTATAAAAAAGGTGAGGAGGAAATAAAATGAAAATTGGATTTATTGGTGTCGGCGTTATGGGAATCGGCATGGTCAGAAATCTTTTGAAAAATAATTTTGAGGTAAATATTTTCAGCCGGACGAAATCAAAATCTGAGATTGTTGTAAAAGACGGCGCAGTTTGGAAAGACAGTATTAAGGAATGTATTGAAGATGCTGATGTTGTTATAACAATGGTGGGATTTCCGAAAGACGTTGAAAATGTATATTTCGGCAAAGACGGAATTATTGAAAACGCAAAAGAAAATGCAATTATTATTGATATGACGACGACAGAGCCGAATTTATCCGTTAAAATTTACGAAGCCGCAAAAGAAAAAAATATTCACGCTCTGGATGCTCCGGTTTCCGGCGGTGATGCGGGTGCAAAAAACGGCACGCTTTCGATTATGGTCGGCGGTGACAAAGAGATTTTCGAGCGTGCGCACGGAGTTTTTGAAGCAATGGGTACGACTATTGTTTATGAGGGTAAAGCCGGATTCGGTCAGCATACAAAAATGGTAAACCAGATTGTTTTGGGCGGAACGATTGCCGCTGTTTGCGAAGGAATAAAATACAGCGAAAAAATCGGGCTTGATATGCAAACAGTTTTGGACAGTATTTCAAAAGGTGCGGCATCGAGCTGGCAATTATCAAACCAAACGCCGAAAATTATGAACGAAGATTTCGCTCCGGGATTTTATATTAAGCATTATGTAAAGGATTTAATGATTGCGAATAATAATGCGGCTTTGCAGGAATTGCAACTTCCAATCCTGAGAATGGTTCTGGATATGTATAAATCTTTGGAGGCAAGCGGCAGCGGCGATTTGGGTACGCAGGCTTTGATAAAATACTATGAATAAATTTGGATTTCAATTTTTGTAATTGATACTATTTTTTTCTATCCTTTGTATTGAAAATAGTATTAATAAGCAATTGACAAGACCCATACTTTGTGTTAAAATTTCCAAAAAGGCAAAGTAGGTCTTTTTTTTATGCCAAAATTTATACTTATCAAGCGAGGTGGAAACAATGAGAACCCAAGTTACATTAGCGTGCATGGATTGCAAACAAAGAAACTATACAATCACAAAGGACAAAAAAACTCATCCGGACAGGATAGAGACCAAAAAACACTGCAAGTTTTGCAACAAGCATACCGCACATAGGGAAACTAAATAAATTTTTGCGTAGCATTTGCGAAACAAAGATTAAACATTTTAAGGAAGTGGATTAGATGGAAGACGAAAAAAATACTACTCTAACAACATCCGAAGATTTGAAAACCGAAAAACCAAGCGCCAATAAAAATGACGCTGCAAATAAGGATTCAAAGCTAAAGACTTTTATTAAAGAATTACGCGGCGAATTTTCAAAAATCATTTGGGTTTCAAAAGAAGAACTTTTAAAACAAACAATTACTGTAATATGTGTGTCAATAATAGTAGGGGTAATTATCTTTGGTATGGATAGTGTTTTTAAGATATTATTTGACCTCTTAGTCAGTAATTTTGTAAGCAAAGGATGATAAAGTGGATGCAAAATGGTATGTTGTTCATACCTATTCTGGTTATGAGAATAAAGTAAAGGCGAATATCGAAAAAATAATCGAAAACAGAGGCATGCAGGACAGCATTTTGCAGGTAGTCGTACCTGTGCAGGAAGATGTTGAAATCAAAAACGGTCAGAAAAAATCTGTACAGCGGAAGGTTTTTCCCGGCTATGTGCTTCTGAATATGATTATGAATGATGAAACTTGGTATGTTGTCAGAAACACGAGAGGTGTTACGTCCTTTGTGGGCCCGGGTTCTAAGCCTGTTGCGCTTACCGAAAAAGAAATTCAAAGTATGGGTATCGAGTTTAAAAAACAAAGTATCAATATTTTTGAAGGCGATACGGTAAAAGTTATCACGGGTCCGTTTATTGAAAGCATTGGGGTTGTTAAAGAAATCAACCCGCATAAACAAATTGCTATAGTAATGCTCTCTATTTTTGGAAGAGAAACTCCGGTAGAGTTGAATTTTTCTGAGATAGAAAGTTTATAAAACTCTTTTTATTATAAAAGAGTGCGTGGGAGGGCAAACAATCCCCGTTAAATACCACATTATTAGGAGGTGCCTATTATGGCAAAAAAAATTACTGGTTTTATTAAATTACAAATTCCTGCCGGAAAAGCAACACCGGCTCCGCCTGTTGGTCCGGCGCTAGGCCAGCACGGTGTAAATATCATGGGTTTCACAAAAGAGTTTAACGAAAGGACTAAAGACCAAGTTGGTCTTATTATTCCCGTAGTTATTACTGTTTATCAGGACAAGAGTTTTACTTTTATAACAAAAACTCCTCCTGCGGCCGTATTGCTTAAAAAAGCCGCTAAAATTGAATCCGGCTCGGGCGTACCGAACAAAACAAAAGTTGCTACTATTTCATCCGACGAAGTGAGAAAAATCGCCGAATTAAAAATGGTAGATTTGAATGCCGCTACTGTGGAAACAGCAATGAGCATGATTAAAGGTACAGCCAGATCTATGGGCATTATTGTTACAGACTGATTTTATAAAAAAATTTTGGTCAATAAAGTGGGAGGGCAATCCCCGTTATTACCACATTAGGAGGAAGATATATGAAAAGAGGAAAGAAATATCTCGAAAAAGCAAAGCTTGTTGATAAAACAATGCTTTATGATACAAAAGACGCGTTGGATTTGGCAATAAAAACTTCGGTTGCTAAATTTGACGAGACTATCGAAGCGCATATCCGTTTGGGCGTAGACAGCCGCCACGCTGACCAGCAGGTTAGGGGCGCAGTTGTTTTACCTCATGGTACGGGTAAAAAAGTAAGAGTTTTAGTTTTTGCTAAAGGTCCGAAAGCTGACGAGGCAGAAAAAGCCGGAGCAGATTTTGTCGGAGCAGAAGAACTCGTTTCGAAAATCCAAAACGAAAACTGGTTCGATTTTGACGTTGTTGTTGCAACTCCGGATATGATGGGCGTTGTTGGACGTTTGGGCCGTGTTTTGGGTCCAAAAGGACTTATGCCGAATCCAAAAGCCGGTACAGTAACGATGGACGTAGCAAAAGCTATTGTAGATATTAAAGCCGGTAAAATAGAGTACCGCCTAGACAAAACAAATATCATCCATGTTCCTTTGGGAAAAGTTTCTTTTGGCGTAGAAAAATTGAATGATAACTTCACTAGCTTGATGAGTGCGATTATAAAAGCAAAACCATCGGCTGCAAAAGGTCAGTATTTAAGAAGCGTTACTGTTGTTACAACAATGGGACCCGCAGTTAAAATAAATACGGCTAAAATCAGCGGCTGATAAAACGAACATATTAATGGTTCGTTGAACAAAAAAATTACGTTACCTTTTGTTGGGTAACGTTTTTTTACTTTCAGAATATTTTCGTAAAAATATTGTAATTAGTTGGATATATTGTAATATCTATTATTAAATGACGATAAACATACAGAATATTGAATCGATAAAAATCAAAATGCATGTTTTGCATAGATACCAAAGGAGGAGTTTATTTGAAAAAAATAATTTTTCTGTTAGCGGCTGTTTTTATGACAATCGGATTGGCAACGCCCTCTGCCGCGGCGACGGATATTTCTGTTTATCTCGACGGCAAAAAACTTTCGTTTGATGTTCCGCCGCAGATAATTAATAATCGGGCAATGGTCCCGTTTAGGGTAATCAGCGAATCGCTTGGGGCAAAATGCCATTGGATTGCGGAGGATAAAACGGTTGTTTTGGAAAAAGGCAATCAAATGATTGGGCTTATAATCGGGCATAGTAAAATATATTTTTCGGACGGAAATATAATAACAAATACTTATGATTTGGACGTTGCGCCGCAAATTGTAAAAAACCGGACTTTGGTACCGCTGCGTGCGGTTTCGCAGGCTTTTGATTCGGAAGTAAATTGGGACGATAAAACCAAAACTGTTGATATAAAAACTTCAGAGTATAAGCAATCTTTGAGCAAAGATACCGGTTCGGGCTCTAAAATAATTACAACTGCCGAGGAATATAAAAACGCGGCGATTAATAATTTGAATGAATTTAATAAGACATTCACAATAAAAACGCAAGGTCTTGACACACAAATAATCGCTCAGGATTTGACGGAGTGGGACGATAGGATTTTTGAACACGAATTTGAAATCATGAAAAACGGGGAATATGCAGAAACTACATACAAAATTGTGTACAAAGCCGCGGATATAGTTTATTCTGCCTATAAAATGAAAAATATAATGAAACTGAATGACAAGGAAATTGAAATATATAATAAAGCAAAATCGATTGTGGAGAGTATAATTACGCCGAATATGATCGATTATGAAAAAGAATTGAAAATTCATGATTATATTATTTTGAATAGTCAATACGACGTTGAAGCTCAAAACAGCGATAATCGGTCAAAGGATGTTTTTACGCCATACGGAACTTTAATAAACGGCGTTTCGGTTTGCTACGGATATGCCGAATCATTTAGGCTTTTAGCCAAAATGTCGGGTTTGGAATGTGAAACTATTTTCGGAGATACAGATGTTTTTCACGCGTGGAACAGAGTGAAAATCGATGGCGATTATTATTTAGTGGATGTGACTTATGACGACCCGACTCCGGATATTAAAAATAATGTTGTTTATGCTTATTTTAATTTGACAGACGAGCAGATGCGTGACCACGTGCCCGAAAAAATCGATGATATTAAATGCACGGCAACAAAATACAATTATTTTAATTATAATAAATTAAACTTTTCGTCACAGGAAGAATTTGAAAAACTTGTTGAAAGCGAGATTGCAAAAGGGAACAAAAATATTAGCCTAAAAGCCGTAAATTGTAACCTCGACGAATTGAATTTATCCGCTGTTTATAAATATAACGGAAATTTAGGATTTAGAAAATTTACAAACCCAAAACAAAATACTATACTTATTATTCTTGAGTAAAAATAAAAATACACTATTGACTTATCCGGTTTTATGTAATATAATCTCATTTGGAATTGAATAATGCCAAAGACAGTAGGTGCTTTTTAGCGTAACTATATACCTACCGAGGTTGATTTATAAAATTGATTTTTATAATCTCTTTGTCTTTTGGCGGAGGGATTTTTTTAATACTTATTGGGAGGTGTAATAATGCCTAAAATCGAAGAAAAACAAGTCGTTATCAATGAGATTAAAGAAAAAGTTAATAAAGCAAAATCTATTGTTTTGATTGATGCCAGAGGGCTTACGGTTTTACAAGATACAAAATTACGTAAACAGCTCAGAGAAGCCGGCGTTGACTATAAAGTTTATAAAAACTCTATGATGGAATTTGCAATCGAAAACAGTGAATTTGGCGGACTTAAGGAATTTTTAAAAGGACCGACTGCTGTTGCTTTTTCATATGATGATGCGACTTTGGCCGCAAGAATTATCAGCAAAAACTTAAAAGAAATGCAGGCTATCGAGTTTAAAGCAGGCTGCATTGAAGGCGTTGTTTATGATGCCGCCGGAATCACGGCTGTTGCCAATATTCCGTCTAAAGAAGAATTATTATCGAAACTTTTGGGCTCGTTCAAAAGTCCGCTTTCTTCATTTGCAAGGCTTATTAACGCTATTGCTGAAGAAAAAGAAAAAACTGCGTAAATCGCAAATTGATCTATCAATATTAATTATGAAAAATTTTTGGAGGTGCTGTTATGGCAAAATTATCTATTGATGAAATCATCGACGCTATCCAAGAGCTTAGCGTATTAGAATTAAATGACTTAGTTAAAAAATCAGAAGAAGTTTTCGGCGTTTCGGCTGCTGCCGGCGTTGTTATGGCAGTTGGCGGCGGAGCTGCTGCAGAAGTTGAAGAAAAAACAGAATTCGACGTTGAACTTACAAACGTTGGCGCAGAAAAAATTAAAGTTATCAAAGTTGTTAGAGAAATCACTGGTCTTGGACTTAAAGAAGCAAAAGACCTCGTTGATGGCGCACCTAAAATGGTTAAAGAGGCTGCTACTAAAGAAGAAGCTGACTCTATTAAAGCTAAACTTGAAGAAGTTGGCGCTGTTGTAACTTTGAAATAGTTTTTAAAAAATTCGAGCTTTCGGAAAACCGCAGGCTCTTTTTTTATGCCTCTTTTTATACGATATTCAATAGTAAATATAAACATTTTTAGATTTTTTTCGTTTATAATTGTAAAAATGCATTGTATTTCAATTCGCTATAACTCTAAAAAACATAAATCTCGAAACGGCTATATATAATTGTGCAAAAATTTGCTATAATTAATTGAAGTGTTAAATATAAATTTCCGAACGGATTATTAAATTTTCTATAAATTATGAATTAAAGGGGGTTTTTTCTTGAAAAAATTAGTAATATTTATGCTGTTTTTTATGTTTTCGCTAACATCTTGTTCGTCAAAAGAAGATCCGAATTCTATAAGCATTTTGGTTGCCGCGGAAAATAAAGATTTAATATTTCTATTGGATGAATTTGCCGAGAAAAACAATATTTCGATATATCCCGATATAAAGGAAACAAGGGAAATTTTAGATGCATTGGATGAAGAATATGTATATGAAAATACAGTTTGGCTTTCGAACTCAATGTGGTTTTCGACTTTACAAAAACCTTCTAATATAAAAAATTCAAAATCTCTTTTTATTGACCCCGTTGTTTTCGGAATAAAAAAATCAAGAGCCGAGCAATTGGGTTTTATCAACAAAGATAAAATTCTGACAAAAGATATTTTGGAAAAAATAAAATCCGGCGAGCTTAAATTTGTAATGCCTTCCGTTACCCAAACAAACAGTGGCGCGTCGGCATATTTGGGATTTTTGAGCACTTTGCTGAATAATCCGGAAGTTATTACTTTGGAAGATTTAGAAAAACCAACTTTAAAAGAAGATTTAAAAACCTTATTTAAAGGCGTAGAACGTTCTTCGGGAAGCGCAGAATTTTCGGCACAGCTTATTTCGAGCGGCGAATACGAATCCATGGTAAATTACGAGTCTGCGATAATAAATTTGAATAAGCAATTAATTGCTGAAGGCAAAGAACCGCTTTATATCATTTATCCATACGACGGCGTTTCTTTATCCGATTCGCCTTTGGCCAGTATTTCCAACTCTGTAAGTCCGGTAAATGAAAAGATTTTCAACGATTTGCAGGCTTATATGCTGAGCCCCGAAGTGCAGAAAATATTAACAGAACATGGCAGGCGCGCCGGATACGGCGGACTTGTGCCTTATGCGGATAACGAAACATTTAATCCCGATTGGGGGATTGATGTTAATAAATATATCTCGCCGATAAAATATCCGACGACCGAAGTTATAAACAAAGCTCTGGATATTTATCAGGAATCTCTGAGAAAACCAACTGCAACCGTTTTTGCGCTGGATTATTCAGGAAGTATGTACGGCGAAGGTAAGGAGCAGCTTGTGGAGGCAATGAGGACGATTTTTGATAAAGAGCTTTCATCGCAGCTGCGGATTCAATTTACTGAGTCGGATAAAGTTTTTGTAATTCCGTTTGATTCACAGCCACGAGACTATTTTTCATCAGAAAATTTTTCTTATGAAGAAATGCTTGCTGAAATAGAATACGCTGAACCGGAAGGTTCGACAAATATTTTCGATACATTATCGGTCGGATTAGGAATTTTGGAAGGAATCGATTCACAAATTTATAATAAATCAATAGTGGTAATGAGCGACGGAAAATCTAACCGCGGCAGTGAGAGCGATTTTATCAGCACTTACGAAAGTATTGGCGAAGGAATACCGATATATTCAATTATGTTCGGCGAATCGGACGAATACGAATTATCTCAGATTTCGGAATTTACTTCCGGACTTTTGTTCGACGGAAAATCCGATTTGAAAAACGCTTTTAGAACAGTTAGAGGTTATAATTAAGAAAGGAGAAAGGTTATGAGTCATATAATAAGCGCAATTGTAGCGGCAGTCAGCTTCTTTTTAATATGGATTTTCGGTCAAAATATTATAATCAGCATTATTTGCGCAGTTGTTGTGTATTTAGTCTGCTTTTTCCTTTTTAATTTTGGCGACGAAAAAGAGGTAAAAATTCCGGATGCGAATTTCAATAAAACCAGCAATACTCAGCTTATTTTAAAAGCTCAGCTTGAGCTTAGAAAAATATTGGATATAAAAGAAAAAATTAAAAATACCGAAATAAAACAGCTTGTAAATGATATTTCTGATAAAGCTTCTAAAATATTAAATTATATTTCGCAAAAAGATGATAAAGTTGACGACGTGCGGTCATTCTTGGAATATTATATTCCGGCGGCATATAAAATAATTAATAATTTTTATATGGTTGCCAATAACGATACAAACTCGAAAACATCAGCCGATTTTCAATCTAAAGTAAAGAACTTTTTGACTGAGATAGACGAGGCGTTCAGCAAACAGCTTACAGCCCTTTTGGACGATGAAATTGTGGATGCTTCTATAGAAATGGAGACTTTGAAAGGCTCTCTTATTTCGGAAGGGTTATTGAAGGAAAATGATTTTGATAAGCTTTAGGTTTTTCCTGATTTTGAATGTTTATAAGGAGGGTTTAGTTTGAAAAAATTCGGAATTGGTTTAGGGATATTAGTTGTTGTAATTATTGCCGGTATTTTTATCAGCAGATTTGTTTCGGCGGATAAAAGTCAAACTGTTGTTGGGGCAGTCGGCGGCGGCAAAGAGAACTTTTTAAAAGATGAGGAAGTTATAAGAATCCTAAAAGAGAAATATAATTTAACAGTACGCACTGATGCTTGGAGTAATAATAAATTGATTGTGGACGAAGTTAAATACGATGATAATGGAGACAAAAAAACTTACGATTTTATTTTCTTCTCGGATGAGCGTTTTTATGAATACTATAAAAATCCGGCTAAAGGAAATGAAGTTCCGCGCGAAAGGTCCGTTGCCGGCGGAATTGTTCTGAATACTCCGATTGTTATTTATTCTTGGGATAAAGTCTGCGACGCTTTGATTAGCGAAAATATCGTAACTGAAAATAACGGAGTTTATTATATTTCGGATATGCAGAAATTAATCGATTATATAATAGAGGGCAAAACTTGGGCAGATATCGGCATGCCGGAAATCTACGGAAAAATAAATATTACTTCTCCCGACCCAATTACTTCTTCGCCCGGTACGACTTATTACGGGCTTTTGGCCTCGATTATGAATAAAGGCTATGTTGACACAAACCAAGTTCAAGGAATCAGCACTCAGCTCAAAAATTTCTATGGATATTCGGGTTTTATGAGCAATACACCGGCGGATATTTTTGACCTATATTTAAGAACCGGAATGGGCGCAAAGCCGATGATTGTGGATTATGAAAAATCTATGATAGAATTTGCGAATCTTAATCCGGAGGGATATAATCAAGTTAAAGACCGGATTCGTATTTTGTATCCGGCACCTACGATTTGGAATTCGCATTGTATAACCGCGCTTTCGGAAGGCGGACAAAAATATCTTCAAGCTATGTCCGATCCGGAAATTCAAAAAATAGCATGGATGAAATATGGCTTTAGAATGGGGCTTGCGGGCGGAAATAATTTGAGCGATGTTATTGTACAATCGATTCCGGAATCGATTGATTCGGTTACGCAAGGCTTGAAAAAAGAAGTTTACGACGATATTATCAACGTTTTAAAAGAAGAATAAGCGGCTTTGAATCGGAATGGCGCATTGCGCTATTCCGATAAATTTATTCTAAGGAGGAATTTTATGGAGGAACTTGTTTATTTACATTCTTTGACTGATTTCAGTGAAGAGGAACAGAATAAAATTAATGAATACATTCCGAAAATTGAACTCGAAAATAAAAATTTTATACTTTCGTACGCCGCCGAACAGCAAAAAGAAATCGGCGAAATAAGTGACGATATTTTGAAATTTTCGAAAGAAGATTATCTTTCGCCGGTTTTTGGAGCGATTGTTACATTGGTTGATGCGATAAAAAATTTTGATGAACAAACCGATATGAAATCCGGTATTTTTGGATTTATGTTCGATTCCAATAAATTTTACAATCAATTTAAATTTTCGGAAGCAATCGTTTTAAGCTCCGAAAAAACTTTGCGTGAAAGCATGAGAACTCTTTTAAAAAAAGAAGTTCAATTGAAAATGATTTATGAAAAGCTTTATATGAATTATAAAAAATTGGCTATGTACATAGTTGCCGGAGAAATGAAAATTTCATTTAGTCAATCGGAAGAATTGGATTCATTTAAAAGCCGGATTCAAAATTTGAAAATAAGCCAAAATATCGCGAATCAAATAATTACACAGCTTTTTATTACTCGAAAGCAGATTGAATCCGCGATTGAAAAAATAAAAGACGTTACAAACCATACTATTCCGGCGTGGAAAAACCAAGTTTCGAATTTATTGCAATCTGAAAGTAAGAAACAGGACTTAGTTAAAGATATTAGCAAATTGAATAATAAAACGGTAAATGAACTGGAAAGCAATCTGAAAGCCTTGCGAAATTAAAGCGGGCTTTTTTTATACTATTTTCAATATAAAGGATAGAAAAAAATATTTCATTTCGCGCTAGAAACATTGCGCGAAACGCTCCGCTGTGAAAAATTTTTTTCTACTTATCAAAATGAAAATAGTATTAATGTGAGTTCGACGAAGTCGAACAAATCCGCATAGCGGATTAAAACCGAAGGTTTTATCACATTACGAATACATTTTTATATTGCTTTTATATAAAAATGTATGAGTAGAATCAAAAGTTCGAGGCAGTTTAATTAATGTATTTCCAAAAATTTCTTTATACAAGCAATATTTATTTAGACCTTACATAGTATATATCATGACTGAAACAAAAATCAAAAATCAAATTTATTTTGTAGTGATTTCTTAGGAGGAATTTTATAATGAATAGCATTTTTGGGAATAACAATTTTATGTGGATAATAATTATAGCTGCTGTATTACTATTTAGCCAAGGCGGCGGCGGAAGCATCTTCGGCGGCGGAAACGATAATAATTGGATATGGATTGTTGTGATTGCGTTTTTGTTTTTACAAGGCGGAAATTTTATGTGCTGTAGTGAAATGAAATAATTATATCTCAACCGTAGGGGTATTCTGCTCCTACGGTACTGTTGTTCTGACTTGTTTCCGAATCAAGCAATCTTGGGGGTGATACAAATGGATGAAAATAATATTGATATGCTCAAGGTGATGGAAAAAGCGATTGAGCTGAAAAAAATACTGGAAGAAAAACCTCAGGAGAAAGCTCAAGAAAAACCGGAAATAAAACCGGAGTTAAATAAAAATGATAACCAAATGGATATTGCAAAGATTATGCAGTTTGCGGAAATATTAAAATCAATGAATAATAAAAAACCAGAAGAGCCACCGCCTGAGATATCGCCAAATCGTGAATATAAAGAAAATTATTTTTTTGATGATGATATAATTTCTCCTCAACTAAAATCTGTAAAGGCCGTTGTTCCATATCTCGATTACGAAAAACAGAAAATTGTCGCGCTGGCCGTAAAGATAATCGAAGCGAAAAAAGTGATTGATTATTATGAAAGAGATGAAATAAAAAATGCGATTGTTGCACAATCGACTATGCCGAAAAATAATTCCGAAGTGCTTGGAGCCGTGCGCCCGTATTTGGACAATGAGAAAAAATACATAATTGATATGATTGAAAAAATATTCGAAATAAAAGAAATTATGGAAAAATTTAATCATATATCGAGCAATAAAAATTTATAAGGAGTTGGTTTTTTGAATAAATACGATATGATTTTGAAAAAAGACGCTTTTAAAAATATTCCGCGTGAAACTTTGGATTCTTTGAAAGAGCTAATGGCTTCGGTAGAAGGAAAATCTTTGAATGATACTTTGATGATAATCATGAAATTTCAAAGCTCTATGCCGAAAACAAAGCCGCTTTCCGCTGATGAGCAAAAAGCCGTAGTCCAAGCGATTATGGAGGGACTGGACAAAAACGAGCAAGAAAAATTTGCGAAGATAATTGCGCTTTTTAATATGGCTTAAACCGTCATTAATAAGGTTTGATATCATAAAAATATTTTGAGTATTGAAAAAATTTCGATACTCTTTATTTTTGTTTTTAATATTTTATGACACAAATTTTGTGCACAAATTTTGTGTCGCCAAAATTCTCTTGACATTGAAAATATTTTTCTGTTATCATATCAAAAATGCGAATGATTCGCAAAATTATTTGCTCAAAATTATTTGAACAAATTTATCTGGAGGTTCTTTTGAGAAAACTATTTTTGTTAATTATATGTTCTATGTTATTTACCGCTTGTGAAGCAAAAGCCCAAACCCCGGAAAATGAATTTAAAATCGCCGCTTCGTTTATTACGGTTGCTCATTTCGTCGAAATGATTGCCGGTGAAAACGCTGATGTTATTAGTATTATGCCGGTGGGACAAAATATTCATGATTTTGAAATTTCGCCAAAGCAGATGGTGAACTTGGAGGATTGCGATATTATTTTTTATAATGGATTGGGAATGGAAGGGTTTATCGAAAAATTAAAGGAATCTAGTTCGGGTGATATAGAATTTACAGAATTGGCATCGGTTCTGCCTCATGAGATGATTATCGAAGCGGAAGAGGAGCACGGCGACCATGAGCACGAATCCGATCCCCATATTTGGCTGGACCCTATGATTCTGAAAAAAGAATTGGAATTGATTAAGGATACGCTGATTAAATATGATTCGGGCAATAAAAATTTATACGAAACGAATTTTGCGGAATCGGTGAAAAAATTGAATGAACTGGATGAATCGTATAAAGCGGCTGTTTCAGAATTTAAATCTAAAGAAATACTGGTTTCCCACGAGGCTTATGGATATTTATGCAAGGCTTACGGTCTTGATCAAATAGCGCTTACGAATATTCACGCGTCGGGAGATTTAAGTTCAAAAGCTATGGCGGATATGATTGATTACATAAAATCAAACGGAGTTAAGGCGATTTTTTATGAATCAAGCGAACCTAATAATAATATTAAAACTATTGCGAAAGAGACAAATATTCCTATGCTTCGGCTGAATCCTGTCGAATCTCAAACAGACGGCGAAAATATGGATTATTTCAGCATAATGTATGAAAATCTCGAAAATTTAAAAAAAGCTTTACTCTGACGAATGAAAGCAAAACGCACACCCGTTCCGAATATTTGTGATGGAACGGGTGAAATTATTTTCAAAAGGATGGCGCAAAACGATTTTCAACTTTTCCGGCTCATTCTTTTCTTTCTTTGTATTTTTCGCCCCAATTGCCCATGATTTCGAGGATAGGCTTTAGGCTGATGCCTGTATCGGTTAAGGAATATTCCACTTTCGGCGGTACTTCTGCGTAAACTTTTCGATTAACAAGCCCGGTTTCTTCCATAGTGCGGAGATGTTGGGTCAGCACTTTTTGAGAAATTCCGTCGAGAGATTTTTTTAATTCTCCAAAACGTTTTGTTCCTGTCAGCAAATCACGCACAATCAATATTTTCCATTTATCGCCCATCAAAGTCAGTGTTGTTTCTACCGGACAAGCCGGCAATTCATTGCGTTTCAAAATCATACCTCCAATAGTCACCCAATAGTTACCCAAAAGATACTATAGCACTTTTAAGTGCCTACTTTACTATAGAAACTTATGCGCTTATTATAATATTAAAGAATTAATCAAGTCAAGCAAAGTTATAATGTATCAAAATCAAAAAACGGAGGATTATAAAATGAAAAAAAATGAATTTAAAACTGAAAAGCTTTTAAAAGGTGAAGTAAATATTTATGATTTCGAATCTGTGAAATTATATGCTTATAAGACAAATGATTTTTTATCCGATGAAGTTTTTATAATTGAAAAAAACGGAAAGTCCGTCATAATTGAGCAGCCTTGTTTTTTTGATAATATCAAAGAATTTTCGGAATATATCGAATCTAAGAATTTAATGATTGAAGGAAAATTACTTTCCTATCATATGGCAGGAGCGAGCTTTTTAACAGACGTTCCGGTATACGCCACAAAAAATGCCAGTGATTTCAGCCATACCGGCGGTGCTAAAGCCTTAATCGAAAATTTTACAGCTGCTTTTGGAGAAATTTTTGATAAATCTATTTCAGATGTAACAAATTATATTTCGGAAGGACCGCTAAATATTTCGGGAATCGATTTTAATATTATCATGACTCAAGACGCATTTAATATTGAAATTCCCGAACTCGGCGCAGTTTATACGCATATGCTTGGGCACAACTGTCATTCTATCGTTGCCGGCGGCGGTCATGCAGAAGCAATAATTTCAGAATTGGAGAAATATATAAATGAAGGGAAAAGCCTGATTTTGACTTCGCATTACACTCCAGAAGATTTAAAAGACGCTCAAATCAAAATTGATTATATAAAATCCTTGAAGCAAATCGCAGATGAATCCGCCGGTGCTGATGAATTTAAATTTGCGGTTGCAGGCAAATATCCAAATTACGGCGGAGCAAATTATCTGGATATGACAGCAGGCTTCTTCTTTCCGCAAAAACAATAAGATTTCTCAAAAGTTTTGTTTATCCCAAAGGGATGCCGTTCGGCATCCCTTTGCTATTGCTTAATGTTTTACAATAAAGTAAAATAAAATTGGTGATTATAATGAATAATAAAGCTATAAAAATATTAGAATTTAATAAAATAATAGATATGCTCACCTCTAAAGCAATAAGTCCGATGGGCAAAAATTTATGCCGTGAGCTTTTGCCGAAAACCGATTTAGACGAAATCGAATCGGCGCAAAAAGAAACCTCCGAAGCGTATTCGATGATAATGAAAAAAGGCTCTTTTCCGATTGGCGGAATCAAAGATATTTCTCTTTCTTTAAAACGTGCTGAAATGTCGGGAATTTTGAATATCGAAGAACTTTTGAATATCGGGGAATTTTTATACGTGGTTAAAAAAGCAATAAATTTTGGAAAATACGAAAACGAAAATGATTATTTCGAGCTTGTGGAAAAATATTTTTTGAATTTGCAAACAGTTCCTGCCTTGGAAAAAGAAATTTCCCGCTGTATCGCAAACGAAAATGAAATAGCAGATGACGCAAGTTCACAGCTTGCCAATATACGCCGAAATATAAAAGTATCCAATAATCGAATAAAAGAGCAGCTAAACAGCATTGTGCATTCTTCAACGTATAAAAATATGCTGCAAGATAGCGTTATAACAATAAGAAACGGACGGTATTGCGTACCCGTAAAACAGGAATACCGAAATAATTTTCAGGGCATGATTCACGACCAGTCATCTACGGGCGCAACGATTTTTGTTGAGCCGATCAGCGTTGTAAATTTAAATAATAAAATAAAGGAACTGATGGCTGAGGAAAAAGATGAGATTGAAAAAATTTTATCCGGCTTAACCGCTATAGTTTACGAAAATATCTATCCTTTACAGACAGATTATGAAATTCTTACTTATTTGGATTTCGTTTTCGCCAAGGGACAGCTTTCGATCGATATTAAAGGCAGTCAGCCTATTTTTAATACAAGAAATTATATTAATATAAAAAAAGCTAGACATCCGCTTTTGACCGGAAATGTCGTTCCGATAGATATTTATTTGGGCAAGGATTTTACAACCCTTTTAATAACCGGACCAAACACCGGCGGTAAAACGGTTTCGCTTAAAACACTTGGGCTTTTCACATTAATGGGTCAAGCCGGATTGCATATTTCTGCGTTTGATAATTCGGAATTGAATGTTTTTGATGATGTTTTTGCGGATATCGGCGACGAGCAGAGCATTGAGCAATCTTTGAGTACCTTTTCGGGTCATATGACGAATATCGTTAATATTTTAAAAGAAGTGAATTATAATTCGCTTGTGCTTTTGGACGAGCTTGGCGCAGGAACTGACCCTGTCGAAGGTGCGGCGCTCGCCATGTCGATTTTACAGCATTTGCATAAACAGAAAATCCTTTGCGCCGTAACTACGCATTATTCGGAGCTTAAAGTTTATGCGCTTTCAACCGAAGGTGTGGAAAATGCGGCTTGCGAATTTGATGTGGATACCTTGCGCCCGACATACAGGCTTTTAATCGGAGTTCCCGGAAAATCCAATGCGTTCGCGATTTCTAAGCGCTTAGGCTTGGAAGATGAAATTATCGAAAATGCGAAACAGCTTTTGAGCAATGAAAATGTTAAGTTCGAAGATTTGATTACAGAGTTGGAAATAAGCAAAAAATCTGTTGAAATAGAAATGAACCGTGCCGAAACTTACAGGCGTGAATCTGAAAAATTAAAAAAAGATTTGGAAATACAAAAAACGAAATTGTCCGAACAGAAAACAAGACAGATTATGGAAGCAAAAGAAGCCGCACAGCGGATTTTATATGAAGCAAAAGAAGAGGCCGATAAAATTATTCGCAATATGCAAAAAATGGAACGCGAAAAAAGCAGCTTCAAGGATTTGGACAGCGAGCGCAATAAAATAAAAGAAAAAATTTCTGATATGGGCGACGAACTTTCTAAAAATAAGAAGAACAAATTAGCTCTTAGAGAAATAAGCGGCGAAATAAAAAATGGAACAAGCGTTTATGTTCATTCGTTTGACCAAAAAGGCGTGGTCACTTCGGTTGACAAAGCTAAAAAAGAAGTAATGGTTTCTTTTGGAAATATCAATGTAAAAGTCGGTTTTCATGATTTATCGATTGATGAAACGAAATATTCGGACGATAAAAAATATAATAGCCTTGTCACATCCGTGAAAAAAGGTAAATCTCAATTTATAAAACCCGAACTCGATTTGCGTGGTATGCTCGTGGACGATGCCCTCGAAAAGCTGGACAAATATCTGGACGACGCTTTTTTGTCCGGACTCAGCCAAGTTTTTATTATCCACGGAAAAGGTACGGGAGCTTTGCGTTCCGCGGTTCAGGATTTTGTGAAGCGTAATGTGCATGTAAAATCTCACCGGCTCGGAGCTTTTGGCGAAGGTGACTCCGGTGTAACCGTTTGTGAACTGAAATAGCTGCTATTATGAAAAATTTAATAAAATTAAAAATATAATCGAATAATAAATATGGCGCGGCGGTCTCGACGCGCCTTTTAACAACAGGAGATTTTTTTAATTTCGTATAAATTACTATTCTGCATGCGCCGAATAATTGGTTTGCTATTTTAAAATGATAAAGTTGTATGTGATATATAATACTATTTTCATTTTGAATGGAAATAGTATATGTAAAGATTTTGACAAACTGCTGAAGAAGGAATGATTTTATGTTAACTGGCATAAAAATTTTAGTTATTGATGACGATCCGCATATTGCGGAACTGATTTCATTATATTTAACTAAAGAAGGTTTTGAAACAAAAGAAGTTTACGCCGGGAAAAAAGGGCTGGAGTTATTTAGCCAATATTCGCCGCATTTAGTGCTTTTGGATTTAATGCTGCCGGAAATGGACGGGTATCAGGTTTGCCGTGAAATCCGCAAAATCAGTTCGGTTCCGATAATTATCTTGACGGCAAAAGGCGAAACCTTTGATAAAGTACTCGGTTTAGAGTTGGGCGCAGATGATTACATAGTAAAACCTTTTGACCCAAAAGAATTGGTAGCGCGCGTTAAGGCTGTTTTACGCCGTTTTGAATCGAAAGAAACCGATAATTCAAACCAGATTGTTCTTCCGAATTTAACGATAAATTACACAAATTACACAGCTTTTTATCATGGCAAAGAGCTGGAGCTTCCGCCAAAGGAATTTGAATTGCTGTATTTTTTGGTAATTCACCAAAACCAAGTTTTTACAAGAGACCAATTATTGGATAAAATTTGGGGTTATGAATTTTTGGGAGATTCCCGCACGGTGGATGTTCATGTAAAAAGATTGCGTGAAAAAATGCCTCATGATGATGTTTGGAGTATAAAAACAGTTTGGGGAGTCGGTTATAAATTCGAGTATTCGGGCTCTAATGTTTAAACGCTTTTTTGTAGCGGTTTGGTTTTTTATAAATTTTAAAAATCAAACCGCCATGATAACGGAGGGCTTTTTGTGTTAAACACTATATTTAAAAAACAATTCTTTTATTTTATGGGCACCCTAATCATAAGTTTTTTATTGCTTGGAATGTCTTTGGGGCAGGCGTTTAAAACTTTTTTTGAGCATGAAAAACGAAAAACACTCACAAATCAAGGAAAAAAAATTAATATTCTAATCCAAAATCAAATCAACGATTATTATGACGGTGATATTTTCAATGATGCAGAATTTTTGAAAAAATTAAAAAATGAGCAAGACAATATGTACAAGTACTTAAATATTGATTCTGTTATTGTTGATAAAGATTTTGTAATTATAAATGCATCCTCAGGTGTTATAAAATCATTAGATGCTAATGTTAAAATTCCTCCGATACCTGAAATGAAAGACGGAGTTCCAAAGCTGATTATGGGGAATTTAGGCGGTTTGTTCAGAGAAGACCAGATTACGGTCGGCTCACCGATTATGATTGGTAATAAATTTTTCGGAGCGACTTTAATGAATTCTTCTGTTCCTGAACTGGATAAATCTGTGACCGAAATAACAAAAGTTACTACACTTTTATTATTTGCGTCGGGCGCAATGGCATTCGCTTTGATATATATGTCTTCGCGCTCAATTTCCAAGCCGATTCGCAAAATGAATGAGATTGTGAAAGAAATTTCCGGCGGTGATTTTGAGAAAAGAGTAAATATTGAAACAGAAGACGAAGTCGGACAATTGGCTATTTCTATAAACTCCATGGCTGAATCTTTGCAGAAACAAGAAGTTCAAAGACGTAATTTTGTTGCGAATATGTCTCATGACCTGCGCTCACCGCTGACTTCTATGGGAGGCTTTTTGCAGGCGATTTTGGACGGAACAATACCAAAAGAAGCACACGAAAAATACATTCGGATTATTTTGGAAGAAACAAACAGACTTTCCAAACTTGCAAACGATATTTTGGACATAAATAAACTGCAGGTTGTTGATTTGGAATGTTCTGTTTTTGATATAAACGAGGTTATTCGAAAAACTGTTATACAATTGGAAAATCGAATTTTGGAAAAAAACATTGATTTTAAAGTGGAATTTGCGGATGATAAATATATGGTAAATGCCGACGAAGAAAAAATACACCGCGTGATTTATAATTTACTTGATAATGCTTTGAAATTTACAGAAGAAAAAGGTATTATATGTATTTCTACATATAAAAAAGACAAAAAAGTATACATCAGCGTAAAGGATAGCGGCATTGGGATAAATGAAGATCAAGCTAAACATGTTTTCGACAGGTTTTATAAAGCGGATTCGTCGCGCGGCAAAGACAAAGTCGGCAGCGGCCTCGGACTTTCTATTACACGTGAATTTATAAAAGCTCATGGCGAAAATATTGTGCTTAATTCAAAAATAAATGAAGGCTCGGAATTTATTTTCAGCCTTCCTATGGTTGTCGATACTATAAAATAATACATACTATTTTCATTTTGATAAGTAGAAAAAAATTTTTCACAGCGGAGCGTTTCGCGCAATGTTTCTAGCGCGAAATGAAATATTTTTTTCTATCCTTTATATTGAAAATAGTATCAGACCTATTTCATAAATTCTTTAAAAATTTTTCATTTTAATTCAAAAAAAAATCACAAATCATTCACTTAACGAGATTATAATATTTTTATGATAACGAACCAACATGATTCCTAAATCCTAAAAATATTATATAGCGGTTTGATTTTTTACTGACTATTATGTTTTATTTTAAAGTCATATAAAATCAAGAAAAATCAAACTGCACTACAATCAATGTATTGTTAAAATATTATATAAGTAGATATAAACACAACCGGATTATAAAACGGTTGAGGGGGATTTCGGAAGTTACTTTTTCGCAATAGGAGATTGTTTCGAGCCGAAAAAATAAGCATAGTTTGGGGGTATTATCATATGCATATACCAAAAGAAGAATACTATGATTATCAAGAAGATGAGTTTGAACCGAAAACTAAAGGAAATAATATTTTTAAAATTTTGGCAATAATTTTTATTTTTACTATATCCTTGGCAGCAGTTTTTGGAATAGGATACGGTTTGGGAATAAAAGGCAATCCTCAAATCGCCGGTTCGCTTATAAAAAACGGAAGCGATATTACTTTGCTTAGTGCAGAGGTAGAAAATAATACCGAAACTAAGAAGTCGGCGATTGACGTTATTAAACAGGTTTCCAACTCTGTAGTCAGTATAACATCGAATGTAATTAAAAAAACTAAAGAAGGTTCACACCCGACTATAAATGCCGGTTCCGGCATAATTATAAATGAGGATGATAAAAAAATATATATAGTAACAAACGACCATGTTATCAGCGATGCTACGTCTTTGACAATTTCGCTTGATGACAGCATACAGGTTGAGGCGGAAGTTATAGGACGGGAATCTTTATCGGATTTGGCCGTGATTTCTGTTTTAAAATCGAACCTCGATTCCAAAGGCGTTAAAAATTATCTGATAGCGGATTTTGCCGATACCACAAATTTAAAAGTCGGTGAAGAAGTTATTGCTATCGGTAATGCTGCAGGCGAGGGAAAAAGCGCAACAAAAGGAATAATTTCCGCATTAAATAAAACTATACAGGTTGACGGAAAATCGCTCAGCGTTATTCAAACAGATGCGGCTATAAATCCCGGCAACAGCGGCGGCGCACTTGTGGATTTGGATGGTCAGGTTATAGCGGTCAATACAGCTAAATATTCTAATGCCGGCAGAGAGTCCGGTGATAAAGTGGAGGGCATGGGCTACGCTATTCCGGCGAATGAGGTTTTGAAAATAATCAAACCGATTATCGAAGTTAAGAGCAAAAATCCAAATACTTCACAGGTTGCCGGCGGCACAAAAGCTTCATTGGGCGTTAGGACAAAAATTATTTCCGAAGACCAATATAATATCTTGGGAATGCCTGTAGGCCTTTATATAACAGATGTTTACGCCGCCAGTAATGCGGAAATCGCCGGTTTAAGAGCCGGAGATATCATTGTAAGCTATAATGATATTCAAATAGAGACGATGGACGATTTAGTGGAGGTTTTGGATAATACCAGAGTCGGACAAAGCGCTGAAATCGGAATATACCGAAATGGTCAATTAAAAAATATAACTGTTAATTTTAGTGTTGCATCTTAAAGCAATTTGTGAAAAAATAATATAATACTATTTCCCATTTAATTTGTAGAAAAAAATTTTCACAGCGAAGCGTTCCGTGCAATGCTTCAAGCACGGAATGAAATATTTTTTTCTATTCTTTAAAAGGGAAATGGTATAAGGTTTGTGATTTTTTAAAATGCTGTACGGCAATTTCAAAAACGTGAACAGAATTTTTTATGCGTATGTATAAAGAATATTCTGCTGATAAAATTTTTTAAATAATTTTGAGGTGATTTTTATGGATGAATTTGAAAAAATAGGGTCTGAAAGCGAATCAAAAACTGAAGAAAATCCAATAGTATTTACAAAAGATATGAATACAGAATTTGATCATATGAATGAGATAAATTCTGAAAATATTGAAACTCCAATGGATGCCCCTGTTGAGCCTATATTTCCGGATACTGAAAAAACTGTGGAAAGCGAAAATATCGAAACTCCTGCTCCGGAGAAAAAGAAAGACAAGAAATTTGCGAAAGCCATAGCCGTTGCGCTTATAGTAAGCCTTGTCGGCGGTAGTACAATCGGAATCGGATTCGGTGCAGGCAGTGAATTAGCTAAAAATTATTTAAAAAAATCAGGGAAATCAGATTTTTCATTCTCCGATTCGGCAAGCGGGCAAACTAATGCTACCGAAACTAATTCTGCCGGAAATGTCAGTGCGGAATTTTTAAGCGGCGGTTTATCCGGCATTGTTAAAAAAGTAAAACCTTCGGTTGTTTGTATAACAACTGTTTCTACAGCCTCTCAAGAATATTCTTTTTTCGGCAGTTCTGAGGATATTGAAGGAGCCGGCTCGGGAATTATTTTTGAAGACGATGACGAGAAAGTTTATATAGTAACAAACGCTCATGTTATCACAGGCGCGAATTCGGTTGGTGTAGCAATAGGCGATTCCGAACCGGTAGAAGCGAAGCTTGTGGGCCGTGACACTGCCTCTGACCTTGCTGTAATATATGTAAAAAAAGCCGATTTAGAAAAAGTTGGTGTTACTGAAGTCACTAAAGCAAAATTTAGTGATAATGCCGGACTGGAAGTCGGAGACATGGTTCTTGCTATCGGAAATGCACTCGGCGAGGGAAATACATCTACATTCGGTATGATAAGCGCTTTGGATAAAGATATTAGTGTTGAAGGCAAAGAGCTTAATGTAATCCAAACCGATGCCGCAATAAATTTTGGTAACAGCGGCGGCGCTTTAGTGAATTTAAAAGGTGAAGTAATTGGTATTAATACAGCAAAAATAAGCAAGGAATACGCCGAAGGTATGGGATATAGCATTAGTACAAAAATCGCTATGCCGATAATCGAAGAGTTAATCAACGGCGAAGAAAAAGCGTTTTTGGGCATAAAAGGGCGTACTTTGGATGAAGAACTTGCTGCTCAATTTAATTTAGTTCCGGCCGGGGTATTTGTATATTCTGTAACCGACGGCGGCAGCGCAGCAAAAGCCGGAATTAAAGCGAACGATATAATTACATCGTTTAACGGAAAAACTATTTTTACTATGGAAAGTCTTCAAGAAGTGATTAAAGGCTGTAAAGTTGGTCAAAGTGCTGAAGTGAAGATTTTGAGGAACGGCGAATCGATGACGATAAATGTAACTCTGGAAGCTTATCCGGATACAGCGTTTTAAAATATAAAAATAAAAAATGGGGAAAGAATAAAATCTTTCCCCATTTTTTTGTCGAAAAAAAATTCTTCGCTAAAGGTATAGGAAGAATTTCGTTGTTTTATTTTTGAACCTGCGTTCTGAGCTTTTCCACTACAGTCGAGATAAATGCGCCGTTTGTTGGTTTTTCATCGGTCGGACCGGTATAATTAATCATTTCATAATAATACTGTCCTTTTCCTCTGCCCCAAGCAACTTCTAAGGCATGTCTTATATCGCGCTCAACCCTTGATGAAGTGCTGCCGCATTCTTTCGCGATAGTCGGATAAAGCAATTTAGTAATTGATTCCAAAAGTTTATTATCTTCTAAACAAAGAGAGATTGCGATTTTTAAATAATTATAACCTTTTAAATTTATCGGTATCCCGACTTTTTGTAAAACATTAATAATATGGTCTTCTCTGCTCATTTTTGGAGCTGCTTCAAAAAAGAATTCATTATCAAATGTTTTATTTTTAGTTGAATATAATTCAAAAATCCTTCTCGCCAAAATATCCATATTAAAAGGTTTTAATATAACGTAATCTGCGCCCAGCTCCAGAACTTGCCTTGTTATATTTTCCTGACCAACTGCGGTTAGCATAATAAAAATCGGCTTTTCTTTCAGCGCTTGCTCCCGCACATTCTCCAAAATACTTATTCCGTCGCGCTCCGGCAGCAAGATATCCAAAATAACAACATCCGGCGAATTTTCAAAAATCGTTTTCAGGCCGGTTTCACCGTCATAGCAAAGCGCAACTATCTCAAACTTTCCTAAACGATCCAAGTAATTCGCAATTGATTTACACATTTCCGCATTATCATCAATAATAGCAACTTTTATTTTATTTTCTGAAATAATAATCCCTCCTTGATTGCTTATACTATTTCCATTCAAAAGAAAAGAATATTTCATCCGCATGGAATTAGTATCAGCTGCTTGCGCATCTTGTTCGACTACATCGAACTCACAATAGACTTTGCTTATAATCTTATCATTAATTATAATATTATCAATATTCCGATTATCGACAAACAAATGACAAAAAATAACTTAACCATATTGCATAAAAATTTAATTTGGTTATATTGACGAAAGTAGTTTTTACACTCGTTCCGCTCGCTAGGCTTGGGGGAACAGTGTGAACTTTTTTTCTGCCCTTTATAGATGGAAATAGTACGAATAAAAAATTATCAACGCCTTGTATACTATTAATCGACATCTTAAAGCTCCTGCTTTAACATATTTTCGATAAAAATCCCATAACCTTTAGTCGGATCTTGAACAAAAACATGTGTGATGGCACCAATAACTTTGCCGTTTTGTATAATCGGGCTTCCGCTCATTCCCTGAACAATTCCGTTTGTTCGGGACAAAAGCTCGGGGTCTGTTATTTTTATAACCATTCCTTTCGAATCATCCTTTGTATATTTATTTACGGCATCTATATAAATATCGTATTCTTTTACATATTCATCCTCGACATTCGTCAGTACTTTTGCAGGACCTTCATAAACTTCATTTTGCAGACCGATTTTCATTTTTTCATCATTAAGCTCATCGACGTTTTCTTCGTCTATAACGCCGTAAATTCCAAGCGGACTGTTTTGATTTATCAAACCAATAATTTCGTCATCAATAATTTTTCCGGAAAGCTCGCCGGGAACACCTTTTTTTCCTTTTATAACGCTCCCGATTGTCGCTTTAAAAATTTTACCGTTTTTTATATCCATAATCTGTTTTGTATCAACATCTACAATACCATGACCCAAAGCTCCGAAAACCCTTGATTCGGGATGATAATATGTAAGTGTTCCGATACCTTTGGTTTTATCCCGAACATGTACTCCGATTTTTCGTTTTCCGTCTCTTTTTGCGATTTCAGGGAGTATTTTTAAATTTAATATTTGTTCGTCCCGTTTTACCTCCAGTGTAACTTCGCCTTCGCTTTTTTCTACAGCATCTTTTAAATCAAAACGGTCTATGAGTTCATTTCCGTTTAATTTGATTATCGAATCGCCTGTTTTTAAAATATTATCAGATGGACTTACAGCTTTGTTTTCGTTATTCGTTAAATAATCCGTTGCTAAAACTAAAATCCCCTGCGTATTAATTTCAACTCCGATAGATGCGCCGCAAGGAACTAATTCGACTCCGTCTCCGGGCAAAAAATCCAGAGTTACATCTTTTATATCAACGCCGAAAGCGTTTAAAGTCATGTTCGCGCTGCCGGCTTCTTCCGCATAAAGCTCATTGTTTTCGTATAAATTTATTTCAAAATTTGTGTCGACGGGTTCTGAATTTATTTTTAAAACGCTGACCGTTTCCGGCTCAATATGCGCCTTAATCGGCAATTTAAAATCAAAATATTGCTTTTCGCCTTCTATTAATTTTATATTTTTGGGAAAAACAATTATCGCTGTAATAAAATAAGCTGTTAAAAAGCATAATAATAACAAGAATAAATTTTTAATAAATTTTTTACATATATTATTATATTGCATATTTTCACTTCCTAAAGAAAAATTTTTGAGGTATGGAAAAACTTTATATTGAAATTTTCAAAAGCAGATTGATTTGATACTATTTTTTTCTATCCTTAATATTGAAAATAGTATGAATAGCGATAAGCAGTGAATAATCAAGCGGCTATAATATTAAATTAACCTTTTTGAAATAGTCTTATACTAGATAATTTTGAAAAAATAAAAAAACCTCAATATTTATGAGGTTTTCAAAATTTTACTTTATGCTTATTGGAAAAATTTATAATTTATATTTCTTAGCTTGGTCAATCATTTCTTTGGCGGTTTTGGCGGATTGTTCGGTGATTGCGGCACCGCTGATCAAACGCGCGATTTCCTTTACCGAATTTTCTGTGTCGAGCTTTTGTATATTTGTAAAAGTTTTTGCGTTATCCGTTAATTTTTCAATCAAAAAATGGTCATCAGCCATTGCGGCGATTTGCGGCAAATGCGTAATACATAAAATCTGATGGCTTTTCGAAACAAAATTTAATTTTTCGGCAACTTTTTGTGCTGTGCGTCCCGAAACCCCTGTATCTATTTCATCAAAAATAAATGTCTCTATACTATAAGCTTTTGCCAATATCGTTTTAAGTGCAAGCATAATTCTGGACATTTCGCCGCCGGACGCAATTTTTGAAAGTGCTTTTAAAGGTTCGCCTAAATTAGGAGAAATAAGAAATTTTATATCATCAAAACCATTTGCATCAAATAATTCTTTTCGATTGATTTCAATTTCCATACGAACATCTTTCATTCCCAATTCTTTCAAAATAGCTTGGATTTCCAGTTTAAATGCCGCCGCTTGATTTTTTCTGATTTTCGATATTTTTTCACATAATTCAATTGAGTCTTTTAATATGGAAGCTTGTTCTTTTTTTAATTTTGAAAGCTCGGCCTCCGAATTTGTATAGGTATTCAATTTTTCTTTCGATTTTTTGCAAAAATCCAGAATTTCGGCAACTGTGCTGCCGTATTTGCGCTTCAATCTATAAATCAAATCCAAACGAAATTCGATTCTATCAAGCTCATTTGTGTCATATTCTAGGGTTTCCGAAAAATCTCTGATTTCCGTAATTATATCGCCTAATTCGTATTTCAAGCTTCCGAGTCTCTCGAATAAATCTTGTTTATCTTCGCTTATTTCAGAAAGTTTTCTCAGGTTATTATATGCATTGTCAATCCTATCGATTGCAGAAGGGCCTTTTCCGTCGCCCGAATATAAATTTTGTATAAGTTCTTCGGTGTTTATTGAAATTTTTTCAAAAGAATTCAGAATTTTTTTTCGGCTATAAAGCTCGTCTTCCTCGTCAACTAAAAGATTCGCCGATTCGATATCTTTAATTTGATATGTGAGCATATCTATAATTCTTTCTTTATCCCGGTCATCATTATAAAGCTCGTCTATTTTTTTTGAGATTTCCCGATATTGTTTATAAAGTAAATTTAAATTTTGTTTTAAATCGTCAAATTCACAGAATTTATCGATAAGGGCAATATGCTTGTCCTCATTTAAAAGGGCTTGGTGTTCGTGCTGGCCGTGAATATCGATAAGCAGACGGCTTATCTCTTTCAGAGTTCCGATATTAATTATTTTGCCGTTTGCCCGGGAAACAGATTTGCCGTTTTTGTTTAGATTCCGGTTTAATATAAGCATATTATCTTCTAAAATCTCGATTCCGAAATCATTTAAAATTTCTGCGGTTTCAGAATTTTTCAAAAAAAACGCGGCTGTAACTTCTGCAAAATCTTCACCTGTTCGTATAAAATCACTGCTGATTTTTTGTCCAAGCAAAAAAGAAATCGAATTTATAATAATTGATTTTCCTGAGCCGGTTTCGCCGGATAGAATATTTAGATTTTCGCCGAAATTTATTTCAGCTTTTTCTATTAATGCGCAATTTCTGATAAGCAAACTTTCTATCATAATATCACTCGTTCTCGTTTATAATTGTATTTAGCTTTTCAATAAAAATAATTGCGTTTTCTTCTGATTTTAATACACAAAAAATATTATCGTCACCGGCGATTGTTCCGACAACCTCCGGTTTTCCCATTGCGTCCAGAGCCGAGGCCACTGCCATCGCCATTCCGTCTAAAGTTTTTATAACAACAATATTTTGTGCGTAATCGATGCTAACTACGGCATCTCTGAAAATTCTGTAAAGTTTGTCTAAAAAAGTTGTGTCGGATGGATTGATTATAACATATTTTTGAGTTCCGCCGGATGTCGCTATTTTAGTTAATTTTAACTCGCGGATATCTCGTGAAACCGTTGCCTGTGTAACCAAAAAACCCGATTCACGCAGCTTATCTGCAAGCTCTTCCTGAGTCTCAATATCATTGTTTTTGATGATTTCAATGATTTTTGATTGTCTTTTAATTTTCATAGTTCACCTTTTCCTCTTACTCCAACCATTTTTTCTCTCAATATATCATAAAAACCCATTTTGTTTGTTTTCACAATTTGCGTGAATAATGGGGATGTTTTTATATAAACAAGATCCTCGTCTTTTATCGGAATCATATTTTGACCGTCGAGCGAAAGAATAATATCATTCGATTTTTTATTAATAATTTTCAGCGAAACAACGTCGCAAGATGATATTACAAACGAACGGCTATGCAGCATATGCGGGCAAATCGGTGTAATTGCAATCATTTTAGAATCCGGTTTTAAAATAGGTCCGCCTGCGGAAAGATTATACGCCGTGGAGCCGGTGGGCGTAGAAACAATTATTCCGTCCGATTTGTAATAATCGATATATTCGCCGTTTATATAAAGTTCCAGTGTGACTATGTTACCAAAAAAACCACGTGTTATACAAATATCATTAAGAGCGATGAGCTCGTCGCTTTCCGTATCGGCGCTCAAGGTGTTGGCTTCAAGCATCATTCTTTTTTCTATAATATAGTTGCCTTCTAAATATTTCCTTAAAGAGATTGTCCAGTCATTTCGTTCTACATCTGTCAAATATCCAAGCGTTCCTAAATTTATGCCCATAATCGGAATATTGTTAATTGCGGCATATTTGCTTACCCGTAAAATCGTTCCGTCGCCGCCCAATACTAAAAGCAGTTCGGAATTTTGATAAATATCTTTTATATTGCATCCAATCTCATTTTTGCCTATCAGAGAGCTGATATGCGAAGAAACAAGCGGTTTGTGACCATTTGACAAAATCCAGTCAACGACTTTTTTTGTAAAAGAAAAATCCGTATCCTTGAATGAATTTGGTATAACCCCTATTGTTTTCATAGTTTTCTCCCAAAGAAGTTTTAAGAATCATTGCATTTTTTAAACACCAACAAAAAAACTCAAAAATAGATATTTATATTATTATAAATAAAAATTAATATTTATACAATATTTTATTTTTTTCGTTTGACGAATAGTAAAACATAAAAAAAACCATGCTTATACTATTTACCTTCTAAAGAATAGAAAAAAATATTTCATTTCGCGCTTGAAGCATTGCGCGAAACGCTCCGCTGTGAAAATTTTTTTCTACAAATTAAATGGGAATTAGTATTAAAGGCACGGTAATTAATTATGATATTAATATCGGGTCGAAATCCAAAAAATCACAGGAGGTTAAAATATATTCGATATTATCGCGAAAACCTTGCAAGCCCGCAGAAAAATAATCATTTCCGTGTAAATGTCCGTAAATGACTTTTTTTATTTTGTAATCTTTAAAAATATCAATAAAACCCGAATTTTCTTTATTTTCGTTTGTCGGCGGAAAATGCAGCATAATATAAATATCACGGTCTTCAAAATCACGGCAGGAATCCAAAGAAGCTTTCAAACGCTGCAATTCCCGGAGATATATTTTATTATCTTTTTCTGCAAACTCCGAACTGCCGGGGCAAACCCAGCCTCGAGAACCGCAGATAATTTTGTTTTCAACAACAAAATGATTTTTAATCAAAAAAGAAATTGTCTCGAAAGCATTTTTTATTTTATTTATTTGACTGAAATAATAATCATGGTTTCCTGAAATTATAATTTTTTTTCCGGGCAAATTATCGATGAATTCCAAATCGGGCCAAACGCTTTCGGCGCGCATTGCCCAAGATATATCACCGCATAGCAAAACCGTGTCGTTTTCATTTATTTTAGAAATCCAATTTTTTTTAATTTTTTCGTGGTGATTGACCCAGTTCTGCCCGAATTTGTCCATATTTTTACCGCTTGCAAAACCCAAATGCAAATCAGAAATTGCAAAAATCATTTTACACCTAAACCTTATAAAGCGAAGCCATTATTCTCAATTCCTCGTCAAATTCGCTTAATTTTTTTATATCATTCTGAGCGTAAATTTCATAAAAACGCTTAGTAATTTCGTCCAACTGCTCAAAATTCGCATGCCTATGAAGCCGCTCAAGTTTGTCACGGATTTTATCTACCAATCTATTTTTCACTTCAATAATTCTTATAGCATCCAAAATTTCATCTCTGATTGTTCCCATTTCTTTATCCATAATAAAAGCAGTTTCCGCTAAGTTTTGAAGCTTTTGTTGCAGCTCGTCGGGGACATTTCTGCTGTATTTATATTTTATGGAATGTTCAATTGTAGCCCAAAAATTCATAGCCATGGTCCGAATTTGAATCTCGGCTTTTATTTCTTTTTTTCCTTTGGAGGTGACGATTGGGTATCTGATTAAAATATGATAAGAACGGTAGCCGCTCTTTTTTCTATTATTAATATAGTCACGTTCCTCTGAAATAAAAAGGTCTTTTCCGTCACGTTTCCGGATAAGCTGAATCACCCTGTCAATATCTTCAACGAACCGGCAAATTATTCGAATCCCTGCGATATCTTCTATTTCTTGTTCGATTTTCTCATAAGGAACGTTTTTTCGGTTGGCTTTTTCCAAAATACTCCCAACACCCTTGACGCGCCCGGAAACAATCTCGATAGGAGAATGTTTATTGTCTATTTCGTATTCTTTTTTCAGGCGTTCGAATTTTACAAGCAATTCATCAACGGCTTGTTCATATGGCAATAAAATTTTACTCCAATTAACCATTTGCATAAATTCACCCCATATCTTTTGTGGTTTAAATATAATTGCGGTCTAATTAAAAACAAATTTAGTATCTTCTATCAAAATCAAAAACGGATACGGATTTATCCAAAACTCATCCGAAAAAATCTTAGTTTCCGGACTGATTCCAACATGCAAATGAACGGAAAAATTTCCGACAGTTCCTTCTTTTTTGCTATATCCCGTATCGCCCATAAATCCCAAAAGCTGACCGGCTTTTATCGAATCGCCTTTTTTAATATTTTCGTTGAAGCTGTCAAAATGAGCGTAATAAAAATAATTTTTATTTTCGGTTCTGATTCCGATTCTAAATCCGCCGTATTCGTTCCAGCCCATATTCTCAATAACGCCGTCGGTCATACTTACAATCGGGATATAACCCCGAATATTTTTCGCGTCCATAATATCGGTGCCTTCATGAATCCGCGCACCGTTGTAATTTCGTTTTGCGCCCCAGCTGTCGTTAAAATTATAATCGTAGAATTTGCCGGAAAAAGTATCAGGCACAGGAAAATAACGCAAATCATCTAAAATATTTTTTATAAATAAAGCATAAGCCGGATAAACTTTTTTATATTTATTTTTTATTTGGTCAAGATTGGAGAGAAAATTTTCTTCCAGCTCCACAAGCGTCGGAGTTTCCACAATATCCTCAAAAAAACCGTTGTCCAAAGAATAAAGTGAGAGAGTCTCCGAAAAATCTATCTTATATTTATCCGAAAGCTCTTTCAAAACCAAAATCGACCTCTCGGGAATAGCGAATGCGGAAATATGCTGTCTGTCTGTTTTTAACTGTTTATAATCGTCGATAAAGCTATTTTTAATATACAATATAATCAATATTATTACAATAAGCACTAAAATATTAATTACTATTTTGGAATATGAAATCTTGTTTTTCTTATTTTTTTTGTATTTTTTTCTATAGTACTCTTTATTTATATTTGACATAAAAAACCTCCCCACAGATAATTATAATATTTATATTCCGTGCGAGAGGCTAATATTCAAATGTATTGTATTCTGTTTTCTAAAACACAGAAGCTAAACAAGGGATTTAGGTCAAACTTACAATCAGATATTTTTTTGCATCTTCCGGAAGCTCGTCCGGATTGCTGTTAATTGTAAGAATAAATTCAAGGCCGTTTTCTTCTGAAAGCATTTCAAATTTTCTTAATAATTTAAGGAGAGATTCATTATCAAAATTTTTAACTATATTACCAATTCCATCTAAAAAGATTTCTTTTATATCGGAGTCTTGGGAGAGGATGCCGCAAACAAAACCTATCAGTTCTCTGTAATTAGAAAGCGGAAACGATGTAGTCTCTACAAATCTAATATCATGGTGCAAATCAAACATATGCCTCTTGTCGTCGTCTATAAAAACAATATGTCCCTCGGTTTTATTAACAGTCTCGTTTGCCAGTGCAATGAGTTTTTTAGTCTTTCCCTGACCTTTTTCACCTGCAATAATTTTTATCATAATAATCGTCCTCCTTAGGATTAGTATTAAAAATTTATAGCATTTCAATTTAAGCACCGCATTTTAAAATGAAGCAGGGCGGTAAATTTTGAAATTGCTTTATATACTGAATAACTTTAAAACAAAATATTTTGTCTGCAGAAAAACAAAGTGCTTTAATGCCAAAACATGCATTAATCAACATCAATTGACCTTGCGGCCGAAGTATGTACTATATAATTATACTATTAAGAACAAGTTCTGTAAAATATATTTGCTTTTTTTTATAAATAAAAAATATTTTTATTAATAAAGACGATTCACAAACAAATGGAGAGAAAATTTTTGTTAAAATTCACAGCTTGCATATTTTTTAAATATACTATAGCGGTCTTATTTTTTATAATATTTCAGGAATTATTCCGAATTCCAAAGCCGCAGGTTCTGCAATATTTTTCTATAATTTTCTTATTTTGAAAATTTTTCTTTATATTAATTGCTCTTTCGCTGTTTAAAATATAGTCAAGCTTATTTTCAAAAATATTTCCAAGTGCCAAAGCTCCGTCGCCGTCCAAACAGCAAGGTACAACTGTTCCGTCACAAAGAATAGCAATTTGGTCTTTTAATGCATAACATAAACCATGAAAAAAAATTTCATCGCCGTCAATACTCGGCCAAATAAATTTTTTGTCTAAATGCAGAAAAATATTTTTTTTCAAGCGGATGGCTTTATTTCTTGTATATTTGTCCTCGGCAAAAGGTATATCCGAATCCAGTGCCTTAATCAAATAATTTATTATAGATTTATTTTTTTCTGATATACTGATATTATTTTCATCCCAAAGTCTTAAATTTATATAAATTTTTTCTGATGCCGGCTTAATAAACTCAATAATATTTTCAAAATACTCGTCAGAACTCATTATGCTTTCGTATTCGCAATGCAAGGAGATATTGATTTGGTGAATATTCCCGCTGCCAAGCAAAACTTTTGTTCTTTCTTTTAATAAAGTCCCATTTGTAGTAATATTTACTTTTATACTCTCGTTTTTAGCGGACATAATATATTTATCTATATTCGTGTTAAGAAGCGGCTCGCCTAAAACGTGAAGGTATATATATTCAGTATATCCTTTGATTCTATTTAATATTATATTAAAATCATTTAATGGCAAAAATAATTTTTCTCGAACATTTGTTTTACAAAAACTGCAGTTTATGTTACAATGATTTGTAGTTTCAATATAAATTTTTTTAAACATTGTTTACTCCTCGATTTTTAACTTTAAAAGTTCTGACGTTGAAGCATTAATCAGCTACACTGAAGAACGATTAGATTTTTACATCCGTTCCGCGCGGTTAGGTAGGTTGGGAGGAACGTGAACTTTGTTTTCGTTCGTCAGTATATAATAGATATTATAAAACAAGAAGGTGTCAAATGAAAAATAATTCTTACGGAAATCATAGTATTAAATCATTAAAAGGCGCAGACAGGGTGCGTCTGAGGCCGGGCGTAATTTTCGGCTCGGATGGAATCGAAGGCTGCCAGCATTCTGTTTTTGAAATTCTTTCAAATTCAATTGACGAAGCCAGACAAGGTTTCGGCAATAAAATAGAGATTTATAAATATATAGATAATTCAATAAAAATCGTGGACTATGGCCGCGGAATCCCTGTTGATTATAACGAAAACGAGAAAAAAGAAAATTGGGAACTCGTTTTTTGTGAGCTATACGCCGGCGGAAAATACGAAAATAATAATGACGGAAATTATTCTTTTTCGTTGGGGCTAAATGGGCTTGGGCTTTGCGCTACGCAATATTCTTCGGAATATATGGAAGTTTCGATAAATACGGGCGGAATAAATTATGCCCTGCATTTTGAAAAAGGAATCAATGTCGGCGGTCTGAAAAAAGAATTTACGGCAAAATCCAAAAACGGCACATCAATAAAATGGAAGCCTGACCGTGATGTTTTTACAGATATCGCCATTCCTTTATCGTATTTTCAAGAAATATTGAAACGCCAAGCGATTGTAAATTCGAATCTTTTATTTTATTTATATGACGAGGAAACTAACCAAGAGTTTGAATATATTTACGAAAACGGAATAAAAGATTATATTTCGGAAATTTCGGCTGAAAGTTCATTTACCACTCCGGTTTTTTTTACAAACGAAACCAGCGGCAAGGACAGGGAAGATAAAGAAGAATATAAACTTAAATACGAAATCGCTTTCTGCTTTAACAATGAAATAAATTTGCTTGAATATTATCATAATTCATCTTTTTTAGAGCATGGCGGCTCGCCGGACAAGGCTGTAAAATCAGCTTTTGTCTCATCGGTTGACGCTTATTTAAAGCAGGCCGGACTTTATAAAAAAGACGAAAAAAAATTGACTTTTTCGGATATTGAGGACAGCCTAATATTAATCGTCAATTCGTTTTCGACTGTTACCAGCTATGAAAATCAAACAAAAAAATCGATAACGAACAAATTTATTCAAGATTCTATAAATGAATTTCTGAAAAAAAACCTCGAGATTTATTTTATCGAAAACAAAGCGGATGCCGATAAAATCGCAAATCAGATTTTGATTAATAAGCGTAGCCGAGAAACTGCCGAAAATACTCGTATTAATATCAGAAAAAAGCTGACCGGCTCTTTGGATATGACAAATCGGGTTGAAAAATTTGTAAATTGCCGAACCAAAGATATCGAACGCCGTGAATTATATATTGTGGAAGGTGATTCGGCGCTGGGCGCTTGCAAATTGGCTCGTGACTCAGAATTTCAAGCTATTATGCCTGTGCGTGGAAAAATCTTAAACTGTCTGAAAGCTGATTACGAAAAAATATTTAAAAATGACATAATTACTGACCTTTTGAAAGTTCTCGGCTGTGGCGTTGAAATAAAAAACAAGCATATAAAGGATTTAAATTCCTTCGATTTAGACAGCTTGAGATGGAGCAAAATTATTATTTGTACAGATGCCGACGTTGACGGATTTCAAATCCGCACATTAATGCTTACAATGTTTTACAGGCTTGTTCCGACTTTAATTGAGCAGAGAAAAATTTTTATTGCGGAATCTCCGCTTTATGAAATAAATACAACGAAAAAAACTTATTTTGCGTACTCGGATGCCGAAAAGGCGCAGATAACTAAAAAATTAAACGGAAAATATGATATCCAGCGCTCAAAAGGACTCGGTCAAAATGAGCCCGAAATGATGTGGCTTACAACAATGTGCCCTGAATCCCGAAAATTGGTTTTGGTCGAACCCGAAGACATTATACATACGCAAAATGTTTTTGATACACTGCTGGGAGACAACCTTAAAGGCCGAAAAGAATTTATCGAGGAATTTGGATATAAATATATTGATTTAACTGAGATCGTTTAGAGGGGTTTGGGATGAAAAAATACATTGTTCAGAATATTACCGAAACTTTGGAAAAAAATTATATGCCTTACGCAATGAGCGTTATAATTTCGCGTGCCATTCCGGAAATAGACGGCTTTAAACCCGCTCACCGAAAGCTTTTATACACAATGTACGAAATGGGGCTTTTGAAAGGAAAACGTGTTAAGTCGAACGACGTTGTCGGTCAAACTATGCGCCTAAATCCGCATGGAGACAGTGCAATTTATGAAACTCTCGTTCGCCTCACGCGCGGAAATGAAGCGCTTTTGCACCCGTTTATCGATTCTAAAGGAAATTTTGGAAAACAGTCGTCTCGTGATATGGCGTATGCCGCTTCGAGATATACAGAAGTAAAATTAGACACGCTTTGCGAGGAGATTTTTAAAGATATAGATAAAAATACCGTGGATTTTATGGACAATTATACCGGCTCTTCGAAAGAACCTGTTCTTTTGCCGACTACTTTTCCGAATGTTCTTGTTACTCCGAATTTAGGAATCGCCGTCGGGATGGCAAGCTCAATTTGTTCATTTAATTTGAAAGAAATCTGCGACGCTACAATCGCTTTTATAAAAAATCCCGAAATCGATTTGAAAAAATATATTTCGGGGCCGGATTTTGCGTCGGGCGGCGAGCTTATTTATAACGAAGCCGAAACCGATACGATTTTTAGAACCGGCCGCGGTTCGTTTAAATTGCGCGCGAAATACCGCTATGACAAGAAAAATTCCTGTATCGAAATATATCAGATTCCTTATACTACAACTTTGGAATTGATTATAGATAAGACAATTCAGCTTATTAAGTCCAATAAAATAAAGGAAATAAACGATATTCGGGACGAAACCGACCTTAACGGCTTGAAAATCACAATCGATATAAAACGAAACTGCAATCCCGATATTCTGATGGGTAAACTTTTTAAACTGACTCCTTTGCAGGACAGCTTTTCGTGTAATTTCAATATTTTAATAGAGGGCAAGCCGATGACTTTGGGTATTCGCCAGATTCTCGATAATTGGGTAAAATTCCGTCTAAAATGTATTTCACGCAGAATAAATTTTGATATTCAAAAAAAATCGGAAAAGCTCCATTTATTAAACGGTTTATCAAAAATATTGCTTGATATTGACCGGGCGATAAAAATTATTCGTGATACAGACGAAGACAAAGAAGTAATTCCGAATTTAATGAATTCCTTTGAAATCGATAAAATCCAAGCTGATTTTATTGCCGATATCAAACTCAGAAATTTAAATAAGGAATATTTTCTTAATAAAATTAAAGAAACAGACGATTTAAAAAAGGAGATAGAGGACTTAAAATTCATTTTGGAACACGAAAACGAAATGAAAAATATTATCAGCAAAGAATTGAAAGAAATCTCGAAAAAATTTGGTATTCCGCGCAAAACAGACATAATTCACGAAACAAAAGTCGAGGAGATTTCGGAAGACGAATTTATTCCGGATTATCCTGTTAAACTTTTTTTGACAAAACATAATTATTTTAAAAAAATTCCGCTCGTGTCGCTGCGGTTTGCGAATGAACAAAATATTAAAGAAGACGATTATATTATTCAGGAATCCGAAGCTACAAATAAATCCGATTTATTGTTTTTTTCGAATTTCAGAAATGTTTATAAATGCAAAGCTTATGATATCCCCGACAGCAAAGCCAGTGTTTTGGGCGAATATCTGGAAAACAGCTTGAAATTGGAAGAGGGCGAAGAAATAATTTACACCGTTTCGACTTTGGATTATTCGGGAAATATGATTTTCGGCTACGAAAACGGGAAGATTTCAAAGATTCCGCTATCTTCTTATTACACAAAGATTAACCGCAGAAAATTAATTAATTCTTTCGGCTCGAAATCGGAATGTATTTTTATTGATTTTTGCACCGAAGATAAAGATTATTTATTGATACGGGATAAAGACAGAGGGCTTTTGATTTCGTCCTCGCTTATTTCCGCAAAGGAAACCAAAAATTCGAACGGCATTCAGGTTTTTAATCTGAAACAAGGCTCGCTTATAACTAAAATCTTGCGCGCGGACGAATTTATTTCCGAAGATATCGAATATTATCGAAACAATAAAATACCTTCTGCAGGACATTTTTTTGTAGACCAAGATAAAAAATCAAACAATATTTAAAACCCTTGGGCTTGCCGCCCAAACCTGCCTTCTTTTTTGAAAGAAGTAAAGAACTTTTGCAATTGTGAACAAAGAAGCTTTCAGCTTATGGGCGAACTCGTTTCGCCCTTTATAGGATAAAAATATATTGCTAAATTATGTTAGTCTTGCTACTTTATGATTATAATTGTATTATTCTTATTTACTTATATATAATTATATTTCATAATAGGATTTGACAATGTTTGGAACACAAACATAAATGAGCGAAGATATTTTTTTAAATTTTTAGTAAAACACATGTTAATTATTATTAGCGCATATCTATATATGAACCGGTAAACGCAAACGGACGGAGTTTCGCGGCGGTTTGTATTGTAGAATGTTGTAGAAACAAAGGAGTTATATTATGAAAAAAACCATTTCCATTCTTTTAGTGCTTATGTTACTAATGACAAATTCTGTTTTTGCTGATGCCAAAGATTTAAAATCTGAGTTCCGTGGGGTTTGGGTCGCTACGGTCTTAAATATCGACTGGCCTTCTAAAAGCAATTTATCCGCCGAAAAGCAAAAACAGGAATTTAATAAGATTCTGGATAATGTTACAGCAATGAAAATGAACGCTGTTGTTGTGCAAATCAGGCCAACTGCGGACGCTTTATACAAATCAGATTTAAATCCTTGGTCCGAGGTTTTGACAGGAACACAAGGAAAAGACCCCGGTTATGACCCTTTAGACTATATGGTAAAAGAGGCGCATAAGCGAAATATCGAGTTCCACGCTTGGTTTAATCCGTTTAGAGTTACAAACGATACAAAATCCCGAACTTTTGCAAAAAATTCCGTTGTCAATAAATATCCGTCCTATGTGGTTAATTACGGCGGTAAGAAGTACATAGACCCGGGAATCCCCGAAGCTCGAGAATTTGTTTTAAAATCCGTTATGGAAGTTGTAAATAAATATGATATCGACGGTGTGCATTTTGATGATTATTTCTATCCTTATCCATCCGGCTCGACTTCTTTTCCGGACGCGAATTCTTTCAAAAATTACAGCCGCGGGTTCACAGATAAAGCCGCTTGGCGCAGGGACAATATAAATTTATTTGTGAAATCAGTATATGAAAATATTAAAGCCGCAAAACCTTATGTAAAATTCGGAATTAGTCCGTTCGGAGTTTGGCGCACGAAATCAAATGATCCAAGCGGTGCAGCGGTTTCGACAACTGTCAGCTCTTTTGATACTTTGCATGCAGATGCCGTGACATGGGTAAAAAATGGATGGGTTGATTATATTGCGCCGCAAATATATTGGGAATCGGCAAACAAAGCCACGCCGTACGGAAAAATATTTGATTTTTGGGTAAAACTCGAGGCTTCGTCGCCAAATGTACAGCTTTATATCGGTCAAGCCGCATATAAAATCGGTCAAAGCGGATGGACATTTAGAGACGAAATGCCGAATCAGATCCAACACAACCGGGCTTATTTAGAAACCAGCGGAAGTATTTTTTATAATTATTCGTCGCTTGTAAATAATCCTTTGGGAATTTTCGATAGATTGAAAAGCAATCTTTATAAAAATATAGCATTAGTTCCGCCTACAAAAAATCCTGCAAAAACTGTTCCGCTGCCGGTTAAAATAACTTCAGCGGCAAGAGACGGAAACGCTGTACGGCTGAATTTCAATAATAATGATAAGAATGTGGATTATTTTGTGATTTACCGCGCGAACGGCAATACAGCTCCAAATGTAAGCGATCCTGCAAATATTGTTAAAATAGTACGCAGTGATGGAGATACAGCAAATTCTGTTACAGATACTACAGCTTTAAAAAACACAACATATACATACACAATAACAAGCTGTGACAGATTTAATACCGAAAGTGAAATAAGCAACAAAATTACGGTTAAATAGTATAAAAAACCCGAACTTCAAAAGTTCGGGTTAAATTTTTTTAAACCAATTTATCGGAGAAAGAATCGCTGAGCTTTGCAAAATCCGCAAGGCTCAATTTTTCGCCTCTGATATCTTTATCAAAGCCGACGCGGCATATAATTTCGCCAAGCTCGTCTTTTGTCAATTGAAAATCGCTTTGATTAAAAATAGAATTCACAAGAGTTTTTCGCCGCTGATTGAACGAAAGCCGAATCAAATTAAACAGAAGTTTTTCATCTTTGACTGAAACAGGTGGCTCATCGTAAATATTGATTCGAATAACAGCGGAATCCACGTTCGGGCGCGGCATAAAACAATTTCTGGGAACATTTGCGGCTAAATACGGAGAACCGTAATAATTTACAGCCAAGGTCAAAGCTCCGTAATCCTTCGTTCCTGCTTTTGCTTTCATACGCTCTGCGACTTCTTTTTGAATCATAACCGTAAGAGATTTCAGCCGCAAACGGCTTTCCAATAAATTCATAATTATCGGCGTTGTGATATAATATGGCAAATTCGCCACAACTTTAATATTTTTATCGGGATGCCTTTCAATAATTTCATTCAAATCCGTTTTCAAAACATCCTGATTTATTATTTCAAAATTATCGAAAGCCGAAAGATTTTCATTTAAAATCGGAATCAAATTGCTATCGATTTCTATAGCATAGACTTTGTATGCATAAATTAAGATTTCTTCGGTCAAAGAGCCGATTCCCGGCCCGATTTCTATCACAACATCATCTTTGCCGATTTCGGAAGAAGCCATTATTTTATTTAAAACATGCTCGTCTATTAAAAAATTTTGTCCGAAATTTTTCTTAAACAAAAAATCATGCTTTTCTATTATCTCTTTTGTTCGCTTATATGAAGCTATTCTCAAAAGGATTTTCCTTTCTTCATGAGCGGCTTTACCGCATTTATATTTTTATGCGGCGTTTTCTGTAGTCGCAGGTACATCCTCAGCCGGTGTTTCCTCGAGCGGTGGTACTTCGATCGGAGTTTCTGCGGCTGGTTCTTCTTCTAGAGGAGCTTCTTCGATTTGCGTATCTTCTGCCGAAGCATCATTCGTTCCGCTTTTATAGAAGAATTCATCTGGTCCCATTTCGATATGTCCGGAGGCATATGGCTGTCCGTCTATCAAAAGCTGAAGCTTAGTCGCTGAAGTAAAATTACAAACCGTATCAACAAGCGATTGAATTAATGAGGATTCAAATCCCGAACCGGCGTTCATTTCGGATTGATATTCTTTCGAAAGATTCATAATTACATATTTAGTGTAATCATTTCCGTTCTGTTCAATTACAGTTTGGATATCAAGAATTTTAGTGCTGTCGGAAATAATCTTTCCCCCTTGACCGTCAATGTCCGATTTCAAAAGTTTTTCAAATTCAACAAGTCCGTCGGTATTTGTTTTAATCTCCAAAGTTTTCGGATATTCGATTAAAGAATAATCATCAATATTCGGATAATATACTGTTAAATCGATTTTATTAGTATAATCTTTTTGAAAATCCTTTAGGCTTGTTGTCAAAGTAGGTTCGCCTTCTTTTTGCTGAATCGATTTTACAAGCCCGATTTCATTTACATAATATTCTTTCAATTCATAGCCGGAAGCCTCGTATTTTGTGGTAACTTCCATTGCTTTAAAACTGCCGAAAGGCACGGTTACATCAACATCCATACCGGTTATTTCGGCTTGGGCTCCCGATTCCGGCTCCCATTTGCTGCCGAGTTTAAAAGGCTTTTGCAGAATCACAGCTTCATAATTCGGTTCTTTTCCCGTAAAATCTCTAAAAAAATAATCGTTCAAATCGCTGTAAACAAGTGTAACTTTATCGTCAGAGTATTCCAAAACATAATCGGTGATTGCATAATTTGCATAAAACTTTCGCTGAACTTTATTGTCTTTAATAAATGTGTTTAAAACATAATAATTAAGCGCCGAATCATCGTCGCTGACATATTCGTATTTAGAGTTTTCATACATTGGCATAAAATTTGAAATATTATATTTATCAGCGCTTACATTTTCTAGCGGCAATAAACCCGCATTCGCCGTTTGCGGCGGATTATCCGCAGAATCACAAGCCGTAAACAAAAACATCAGACCTATAATTAAAAGTATTTTCTTTTTCATTTTTCTCTCTCCTTAAAAATAAAACAATTGTATTTTTCACTGGGTCAAAAGTATTTTACAGCAACTTAAGTATAGCATAAAATGATTGTATGAAAAATTAATTTTAAATTACTGTTTTTGGGAGTAATACTATTTCCATTTTGATTTATAGAAAAAAATTTTTACAGCGAAGCATTTCGCGCAACGCTTCAAGCGCGAAATTAAATATTTTTTTCTATCTTTTAGAATGGTAATAGTATAAAATATTAACTTTACATTTGTCTTTAATTTATATATACTTATTCTGAACTGAATAATCTACAAGAAACCTAATTTTTTTTAGGGTTCTTAAAAACAAAAATCGGAGAAAAGGATAATTACCTTGCGGTCCCGCCACTGTTAAAGAGGTTTACCTCCCTAAGCCAGGTCGCCGAAATTTGTTTTTGATACGCCATAAGTGTATCAGAAATGGACAATTACTTTACGATGGATAAAGAAATTTCTGATTTCCCGGTATATTCATATCAAAGTAATTGATATAACTATAGTGGGTTTTTTTATACCCAAAAATGGAGGATATTATGAAAAAAAAATGGATTGTTTTATTAATTATCGCTATGCTGGGTTTTGCAGGGTGCAATTCTAAAGATGAAACAAGTAATTCAAATTCGGAAGCAATTTTCCCGATCTCTATTAAAGATACAGAGGGTATCGAAACCATTATCGACAAATCTCCTGAAAAAATTATTTCACTGTCTCCGGGTATAACCGAAAATATCGCAGCTTTGGGCGGCCTCGAAAGATTAGTTGGACGGACAAGCTTTTGTGATTATCCGCCGGAAGTTTTAAATATTAAAGATGTCGGCTCTTTATATCAGCCGGATGCCGAACTGATAGCTTCGCTGGAGCCGGACTTGATTATAGCAGGCGCACATACTGACCCCGAAACCTTGAAAAATCTTAGGGATTTAGGTATGAAATGTATACGATTATACGACTCCGCAAACATCGACGGATTGTATGAAAACATTATTACAACAGGAAAGATTTTAGAAAACGAAAAAGGCGCTCAAGATAAAGTGAGCGAAATAAAAGCCAATATCGAGAAAATTGTAAATCTCGTAAAGGATGAGCCTAAACCAAAAGTATATTATTGCTTAGGCGCGGGAGATACGGGAGATTATACAGCCGGCGGAGATACGTTTATCAATGCAATAATCGAAATGGCGGGCGGCGAAAATATCGCTAAAGATATTACCGGCTGGTCGTATTCGAAAGAAGCCTTGATTGAAGCGAATCCCGATATTATTATCGTTGGCGCAAAAACCGGATTTTTTGAGCAATTGCCGCAAATGGACGGTTATAAAGATTTAGACGCAGTAAAAAATAACAAACTTTTTGCAATAAACGAAAATTATATCGATCGTTTTTCGGTTTATATAGATAAAGGCGTTGAAGAAATTGCCAAAATTTTTCATCCAGACAAGTTTTAGATTAAATTGAAGCGGCATTAGAACTGCAAAGCTTACGGAGGTTTGGACACAAGCCTCCAAAGGCTTTTTTCGACAGGTTGTTTAATGCTGACCGGGGTGCCTTTTGTGAAATCAAATTCTTTATTTAAATTAAATATTTTTCTGCTGATTTCTTTAGTATTGCTTTCCTTTGCTTCATATATCGTCGGAGTTGCAGATATATCTTTCAAAGACGCTTGCCGGGTTTTGTTTGCATTCGATACCGACTCGCTTTCGGATATCAGCAAAAGCCATATTACGATTTTGAGGAATATCAGGCTTCCGCGCGTAATTAATTGTATCGCTGTCGGAATGGGACTGTCGGTGGTTGGTTCGGTATTTCAGTCTTTGTTCAAAAATCCGCTTGCCGAACCGTATATTTTAGGGCTTTCGTCCGGCGCATCGCTCGGAGCCGCTATTGCGATTGTTTATTCTTTTGACTATTATTTTCTGGTTTTTTCGGGCGCAAGTATTTTGGCAATAATTTTTTCGGTCTTGACGATTGTGTTTGTGCTTTTTGCTTACGGCATAACAAAAAGAAATACGATTACTTTACTACTTATCGGCAGCAGTATCAGCCTTTTTTGTTCGAGTATCACAACGGTCTTGATTTCTATAAATCCGGATAAAATAAAAAATATTACGCTTTGGAGTATCGGAAGTTTTTCGAATACCGGATGGCAGAAAGTTTTTATTAATCTGCCGATTGTCATAATTGGAATTATTATTATTTACTCATTTTCAAGGGAATTGAACGCGATTTCCGTAGGTGAATCGGATGCAAAGTCTTTTGGGATTTCCGTAAAAAAATCAACATATATTTTAGTAATTACTTCGTCCATAATTGTGGCGGCTACGGTCGCTTCGGCGGGTATTATCGGATTTGTCGGCCTGATTATCCCAAATCTTGTTCGGATGATTTCGGGTGCGGATTTTAAAAAACTGCTTCCAACTTCTGTTTTGATGGGCGGAATTTTGCTTTTGTTTTGCGATACTTTAGGAAGGGTGATATTCGCTCCTTCCGAAATTCCGGTCGGTGCAATTACAGCGTTTATCGGCGCACCGTTCTTTCTTTTTATTATTTTGACTAGGAGGTCGTGAAATGTCTTGTATCGAAATAAAAGATTTATCTTTTAAATATAATGGGCATGATGTTTTGAAAAATATAAATTTATTTGTACAGCCCGGGAAATTTACAGGGATTATCGGCCCGAACGGCTGCGGAAAAACAACTTTGATGAAAAATATTTCCAACCAACTGAATATTTTAAATCAGAAAGTTTTTATAAATGACTTGGATATAAAAAAAATGAATACCCGTGAAATCGCAAAAAAAATCGCACTCGTAAACCAAAATAATTATATCGAATTTGAGTTTACTGCGCTCGAAATTGTTTTGATGGGGCGAATCGCGCATTTAGGGCGTTTTCAAAAAGAAAGCAAAAAAGATATTGATTTTGCTTTAGAATGTATGAAAAAAACTAATACTATCGAATTTAAAGACAAATCGATCCGCAAATTGAGCGGCGGAGAATTGCAGCGTGTGATAATCGCGCGCTCTCTCTGTCAGGATACCGAAATAATCCTGCTGGACGAGCCGGTTTCGCAGTTGGATATACATCATCAATTAGAGGTTATGACCTGCATAAAACAGCTTTGTCTTGAAGAAAACAAAACTATCGTTATGGTTTTGCACGATTTAAATTTAGCATCGCAATTTTCGGATATTATTATTTTGATGAAAAACGGTGAAATTTTTAAGAGCGGTGCGCCGAATGAGGTTGTTAATAAATATAATATCGAATATGTTTATGATGTAAAGCCGGAAATAATTCAAAATCCGATCACTAAAAAGCCTTTTATAATATATTATGATAATTAATACTATTTTCATTTTGATAAGTAGAAAAAAATCTTTCACAGCGTAGCGTTTCGCGCAGGCTTCAAGCGCGAAATGAAATATTTTTTTCTATCCTTTATAATGAAAATAGTATAATCAAAATTTAGTTTTACATTCATTGCAATAACCGAAATATTCCAAGCGGTGATTGATTATTTCAAAATCGTATTGTGTTGAAATACTTTTTTCAAAATTATGAACAGGGCAATTGAAAATTTGTTTCATTTTTTTGCAGGAAACGCAAATTAAATAATGGCTGTGCTCATCTTTATTTATTACATAAAGCTTTTTGTCATCCGAAAAAATCCGGCTGATCAGCTTTTCGTTTTCGAGCGTGTCTACAAGCCGGTAAATAGTAGAGAGCCAGATATTAAAACCGCTTTCGTTCAGCTTTGCGCAAATATCTTTAACAGATAAAGGCGTTTTTTCGTTAGCCAAAATTTCCAAAACAGCTTGTCTGGTTTTTGTATTTTTACTCAATATTATATCTCCCTTTTTTTATTTCTTTGAAAAAAATGATTACAATAAGAACTGCAACTCCGATTATAACAATTGTTCCGCCGGTTTTAAGCCCCGAATAAAATGAAATAAAAAGCCCGGATATCGTAAAAAACATAGCGAATATTATCGAGTAAATCAAATTTGTAAAATATGATTTGCTGATTTGCAAAGAGCAGGCTACGGGAATTATTAAAAGTGACGAAATAACCAAAGCTCCGACGGTTCGGGACGAAATCGAAACAACAACCGAAGTAATCACCGTGATTAAAATATTTATAAAATTCGTATTGATGGAAGCTATTTTCGCGGCTTCCTCGTCGAAAGTAATATATAAAATTTCCCGATAATATAATGCGCAAACAACGATAACAACAATAGCCATCAGCATAACGCCGATTAATTCGCCGTCTGAAACGCTCACTATACTGCCGAACATAAATCCATCCAAGTCTTTCGCTTCTTTGACAAATCCCGATAAAATCGCAACCATTCCGATGCTGAAGGAAGTGATTATACTCGTCGCAATTTCCGAATATCTTGCGAAATAATGCCGTAAAAGCTCTATCAAAAGTGCCGCAATAACAGAAGCGATAACTGCGAAAAAAATCGGATTTTTTTGGATAATTAGCCCGACGCAAACCCCGGCCAAGCAAGAATGAGAAAGAGCATCACCGATATTCGAAAGCCTTTTTAAAACAACAATATTCCCTACCAAAGGCGCGATTATAGAAATCGCCAAAGCTATCAAAAAAGCGTTCAGCATAAATTCATATGCAAAAATCCTCATTTTTCCACCTCTCTAATTTCCATATCTCCGCCTTTTTTTATAATAATCAGCTTATTTGCATATTTCTCAAATATTTCATAATCATGAGTAACAACGAGCATTGTAATATTATTTTCTTTGTTCAGTTTATCCAGAACCTCGACAATAATCTCAACATTATTTTGGTCAACTCCGGCCGTCGGCTCGTCCAGAAAAATTATTTCGGGGTCATTCAAAACGGCTTTTGCGATAAATGTTCGCTGCTGCTGTCCGCCCGATAGCCTGCCGATTTTTTTATTCTTTTGGCTTGAAAGCCCGACAGTTTCTAAAATCGAATTTATTTTATTTTTGGCTTGTTTGCCAAGAAAAAGATTTCGAAATCCTTTATTATAAGCTCCAAGTTTTACAATTTCATAAACCGTTGCAGGAAAATCCTGATTGAAACTCGTTGCTTTTTGGTTTATATAGGAGATTTTATTGCTTTTTAATTCTATTGCGCCCGAATACGCTTTCTCCAGACCCAGCAATAATTTAAAAAGCGTAGTTTTACCGCATCCGTTTTCGCCGACAATACATATAAAATCGCCTTTGTTGACTGTCAAATTTATATTTTTAAAAATATTTTTATCGTTATACGAAAACGATAAATTATCAATTTTTATTATCTCCAAAATATACAACCCTTTTATAAATATATTTTCGAAAAATCTTGCTTTGAATTTTTTACGGCACAAAATTTATTTCGAGTATACCAATTTTAAAAGGGATTGTCCATATCGCGAAATAATTCTAATCAAAAAAACGGCGTGTTTACGCCGCTTTTGAATTAAAATTTCGTCATTCAATAGAAATGACCGAAACCGGACAGCCTTCCACTGCCTCTTTGACTTGATCTTCGTTGTCTTTTGTGACCTTTCCGTGTACTTCCGCCAGCCCGTCGTCTGCCATTCGAAATACCTCCGGGCAAGTGTCCGGACAAAGTCCGCAAGATATACACCCGTCTCTATCTATTACCGCTTGCATAATCTGACCTCCTAAAATCTGAAAATATAGTCGCCTTCTATTATTGTCAGAAATATTTGTAAATATACTATTTTTGGTGAATATAAAAAACGTCTTTTCATACTATTTTCATTATAAAGGATAGAAAAAAATGAAAATAGTATTAGTTATTCTATTTTCAATATAAAGGATTGAAAAAAAATTTCATTTCGCGCTAGAAACATTGCGCGAAATGAAATTTTTTTTCTACGTTATCAAAATGAAAATAGTAGTATATTACAAAATATTAAAAATCAAATAAAATTTGACGATACATATTTGAATAAAATGTAATTATTTGAACATTATAATTAATATGTTTCGATATATCAAAGATTTATCGACTAGGCGGTTAAAAATTAACCGCAAAAATATTGAATGAGACGGTGATTAAACAAATGAATATGTCTGTTGACTCAGCATATAACGAATTACTATCAGATATACTGGGAAAACTTAGTGTACAGGTTGAATTTGGCAATTCCGGGCGGAAGCGGCTCAGCAGGGCTGTGGTTTCGATAGATGATAAATCTACTTCGAGCTTAGACAATTCTGTTCCGGTTGAAAAAATCAACAATTTTTCAAATATTTTAAAAACATATGTGGAAAACGATAGTTCAGAATCGATCGATATTGAGAAACGAATAAACAACGCGATAATTAATTCTTCAGAGCAATATGATGTCGACCCAAATTTAATAAAAGCGGTGATTAAACAGGAAAGTAATTTTGACCCTAACTCGGTTTCAAAATCCGGTGCTATGGGGCTTATGCAATTAATGCCGAAAACGGCAGAATATTTAGGGGTCAAAGACCCTTATAATATCGAGGAGAATATTCTTGGCGGAACATCTTATCTTCGTGAAATGTTGGATAAATTCAACGGAGATATAAACCTTGCGCTGGCTGCATACAACGCCGGGCCGGGCGCTGTGCAAAAATATCAGGGGATTCCGCCTTATAAAGAAACTCAAAACTATGTTCCGAAAGTTTTAAGCTATAAGCAAAAATATTTGACGGAACAGTATCAAAAGAATACGGCTGAGTTTATTGATACAAAAAAAGCTCAGTGATTATCTTTATAATGAAAATAGTATAAAATGGCGAAATAAATAGTAAAAGCAAAAGAAACGGCTTTAACACGCCGTTTCTTTTGCTTTTACTGCAAATGAATTTCTTTTTTTATAAAATTATAATAGAATACCGAGCCGCCGGCGATAAACAAAAGAATAATGCTGAAAACGCCGTAACGGGTATCGCCGAAAATTTTTGCGGTGATTCCCAAAAGCGTCGGCCCGACGATTGCGGCGAACTTTCCGAAAATATTGTAAAATCCGAAAAATTGATTAGATTTTTCTTTGGGAATCAATTTTCCGAAAAACGAACGGCTGAGCGATTGAATTCCTCCTTGCGAAGTTCCGATAAGCATAGCGATTATCCAAAAATCCAATTTGGTTCGCAGAAACAAGGCGTATACGCAAACAACACAATAAACTAAAATTGCGGTGAAAATCATTTTATGTGCGCCGAATTTTTCGGCTAAATGCGCATAAATTATCGCAAAAGGAAAAGCGACAAATTGTGTTACAAGCAGAACAATCAATAAAGTTGTGCTGTCAATATTCAAATCCGTTCCGTAAGAAGTTGCCATTTTTATGATGGTATCAACGCCGTCGATATAGAAAAAATAGGCTAATAAAAATAAAAATGCCGTTTTGTATTCCATAATATTTTTAAAAGTTGCGTACATTCTTTCAAAAGATTTTTTGATATAGTTCGGCTCTTTTTCAATAAAATTTTTCTGGTGCACATTTTTAATCATAGGGATTGTGAAAATTCCCCACCAAATTGCAGTGATTACAAACGATACTTTCATTGCAGAATCCGTAGTCAGAAAAAATCTGCCTTTTAAGGTTTCGGCTAAAATAACCAAAGCCATACAAATAATAAACGGAATTGTACTTCCGATATATCCGAAAGCAAAACCAAATGTAGAAATCCTGTCCATATCTTTTTCTTCAGAAACATCGGTCAAAAACGAGTCATAAAAAATATTAGAACCCGAAAATCCCAAAGTTGTGATTATGTACATCAGTAATAATAAAAATGATGATTGCGAAGGAATGATTGCGAGTAAAGCTGTCGAGATAACGCCTAGCAATACGAAAAAATTAAAAAATTTCTTTTTAAAGCCTTTATAATCCGCTATTGTTCCGAGTATCGGCGAAATAATAAACAAAAGTACCGTAGCGATAGAATTTGCAAAGCCGATATTCGCAGTGGAGTCTGTTCCCGAAATCCCCTGCTTGTCCGCTATCGCTTTATAAAAAATAGGAAAAATCGTTGAAGTTATAACCATAGAATAAGCGGAATTAGCCCAATCATACAATATCCATGATCTTTGTTCTTTGGATACCTTAGCCAAAATCATCAGCTCCTTTTTATTTATACTATTTCCCTTTTAAAGAATAGAAAAAAATATTTCATTCCGCACTTGAAGCGTTGTGCGGAACGCTTCGCTGTGAAAATTTTTTTCTACAAATCAAATGGGAATTAGTATTAATTCAAAATATCAGTCAAAATATTTCCGTCGGTCGGCCATTGCGGGATATCCAAAATTTCTAAGGCAGTCGGACAAATATCCAAAATCGACGCTTTTGGAATAAAAGCATTTTCTTTGATTCCTTTCCCGAAAGCGATTATCGAGGTACTATAATCGTCATGTTTCAAAGTATATCCGTGCTGACCGCGGTATGAATCTTCTTTCAGTTCATAAAAAAAGCAAGAATCCGAAGCTTCGATTCCAAGCGTAAAATCTTCCGAAAATCCTGAAGTTCTCATTTCTTTATCGCTTAAAAAGCGTTTTATCGGGCCGCCTTTTTCTATTATTTCAGAAATAGCTTTTCGAATAATTTCCTCCTTTGATTTATCATACAGTTTTAAAAACGCAGTTCCGCCACAAACTTTAAACCAAGCCGAATATGATTTTAAATTTGTATCTTCAAAATCCGCCAATTGTAATTTTCTTAAAACTAAATTAGGGCAGAATTTAGATGTACATTCCAAAGAGCTATGGTCACCGAAAATAAAAACCGTGGAATCTTTTAATTTATTTTTGTCTTCTAATACCGTAAAAATTTTTTCCAGACGGTAAATATGCCTTTTTAAAGCTGTTTTAGCTTCTTCCGAGTTTGGCCCGTAAATATGTTTTGCCGTATCAACCTCTGTGAAATGGGCGAATAATAAATCGATTTTTTTATTTCGTATTACGTCTTTCATGCAGGTAAATACAAAATTATCCAAGTTCGGTTGTTTTACGCCGTCCAAAATATCTTTGTATTTTAAAAACATCTCTATTTGAAATAATTTCGAGCCGCTTTTCAAGGATTTGCTTATCTGAGATTCTTTGCCGCGAGGCAAAATTTCCGGCATATTGTATTTTATCGGAGCTTTTGCGGAAACCGGCCATAATAACGCCGCTGTTTTGAGTTTGTGTTTTGCGGCGGCACGGAATAAATTCGGCGTTTTTATATCGGGCTCGTACCATTTCCAATTCGGCTCCGGATTTCCGGGATCAAAAACTAAATTATCTATAATTCCGTGGCGTTTTGGCAAAACCCCAGTTACAATCGACGAATGTGCCGTATAAGTATTTGAAACAAAAACGGAAGATACTTCGTTTACATATGAGGCAGTATTTAAATATTTTTTCAGCCGTTTGGATTCCAATACGGTTTTAAAATCATTTGTGCTCAGTGCATCTAAAGAAATAAAAATTAACATTGATTTACCCCCAATCACTTTTATTTTAAATTATATCACTAAATTCAGATTTTGCTAAAATTTTTTAGAAGCCGAAGTCGAAGAAATGTCGATAAAAGCTTATAACTCTAATTTTGTTGTTTTCGCGATCTTTATTGATTAATGGAGATATTTGTAATACTATTTAATTACTGATTCAGATTTGGTTTTAGATAAAAAACCAAGTCTGAAAGAAATCAAAATACTATATTTGGATTTTTGAAAGGAGGTTTTGTTATGTTGCTTGAAAAAGCAAAAAAGGGCGACATAGAATCATTTGAAAAGATAATTCTGGAATATGAAAAATTATATTTCAATATTGCTTTTCGAATACTCGGCGATATTGAGGATGCCAAAGACGCTACACAAAACGCTTTGATTAAAATTTATAATAATCTTGATAAATGTCTCAATTATGACGTTTTTAAGACTTGGAGCTGCAAAATTGTCACAAATACGGCCATCGATCTTTTGCGCATGCAAAAAAGAAAATCAGCGGAATCCTTGGATGAAAAAATCGAATTGGAAGAAGGATTTGTAAACAAAGAAATAAAATCCGATGCCGCGACTCCCGAAGAAATATATTTTGCCAAAGAGCGAAACAGAATTATTAAAGAATCTATTAATAAATTGGAATTAAAATACAAAACTATAATTATATTAAGAGATATAAACGGATTTAGCTATGAAGAAATTTCTAAAATTATCAATCAGCCGATAGGCACGGTAAAATCAAGGATATCACGTGCCCGCAATAATTTGAGAGTCGTTTTATCTGAAATGCTGGAACATAAAAATATTAAAAGCGTTTAATAATTTGAAAGGAGGGCTTGAGAATGGAAAATTGCGATAAATTTTTGGAACAAATTTCAGCTTATATCGATAATGAATTGAGCACGGAAGACAGAATAAAATTTGAAGAACATTTGAAAAATTGTTCGGATTGCGAAAAGAAATATATTGAGATTTTAGAAATTGTAAACGATTTAAACTCCGTACCGGAGATAGAATTACCGGAAAATTTTCACAATGAATTTATGAATAAATTAGTTATTGAGCAAAACAAAAAGAAGGATATTCGCTTTTATTTTTTGGAAGATATCTTGAAGTCAATAAATCGAAAACAAGTTTTTGCGGCAGGCGCTGTATTTGCGGCACTTACATTGTTTTTTGTCACTCTATCTTCTATAAACAGCGGTGATAAATATGATAAAGAAAATCCTGTAGCTGTGGCGGAAGAAGGAATTTTGAGTGATATCAACTCGGATTTTGCGCTGAATACAATGCTAAATGGCTTGGACGCAACTCAAAATGCAAATACAAGCTCGCAGGCAAGCGGCAAAGTCGTTTCAGACACAATAAAATCCAAAGGATTTGATGATGATTATGTTTTGGATTATCAAATCACAATTACCGTAGACAACATTAACAATACTGTAAGTGAAATAAATAAATTACAGGGTTATAATATATATTCAGATATTACATCTTATGGAAAATCGAATATTACCAGAAAGGTCGATAAAGATTCTGTGCCGGATATAATTTCCGTCTTATCAAGAATCGGAAAAGTAAATAATTTTTCGGAAAACAGGCAAAGTATCGCTTTTTCGAAAATAGATACCGATGCGGCGGTAAAAGCAAAATCTCAGGAACGTGAGAGGCTTTATGCGCTCTTAGACAAAGCGCCGGACGCAGAATATTTATATAAAGTCTATGACCGGATTATGGCTCTGGAGAACGAGATTTCTGCGCTCAACGGTCAATTAAGAAGCTACAACGATACTACAGGTTCGAGCAATATTACTATTGTTTTGATTGAAAAAGCTAAAGCTAAAGAAATAATAGAGGACGAAAATATTTTTATTAAATGTAAAAACGCTTTTATTCTTTCGCTTAACGCTACAATAAACTTTTTCAGCTCAATTATATTAATTTTTGCGGGGCTTTCGATACCGCTGTTAATAGTCCTTTTGATAATTTCTGCAATAATTATAATTAGGAGAAGGAGGTAAAACCATGAAACGGATTTTTGCATTTATTCTTATCGCTATTTTATTGACTTCATGCTCGGCAAAAAGCGGAGCGCCGAATGAAGATTATTCTGTGAATTTCGATGAAAAGGGCGGGACTGCGCCACAACAAGACAATTCTATGAATTACGGAGCAAACGCCGCCACTGCGCCGCAAGCCGCAGAAAGTGAAGCTTACGACATGGACACTGCGGAAATGGCAAAAGAAAACCCAACATCTCTTGTGAACGGCAGAACTGATATAACGGGCGGAAGCAATGAAAACGCGAACAGAAAAGTTATTATAAATTCGAATGTTGAAATGGAATCCAAGAAATTTGATGATGAAGTTGAGTTTATAAAAACTCAGGTTATAAATTCGGGCGGATATATAGAAAATTCGCAATTATCAAAAAATCTAAGAGGAGATAACGAGAGTAAATATATTACTATGGTTTTAAAAATTCCTGTTGATAAATATGAAAATGTGAAAAATCAAATTTTGTCAGTGGGAAATGTGGTTTCGCTGAACGAGAGCCAAGAAGATAAAACCGCTGAATATATGGACAGCCAATCAAAATTGCGTTTGAAAAAAGAAGAAGAAAAATCGCTTGTAGGATTTTTGGAGAAAGCGCAAACTATCGAAGAAGTTCTGGAATTGGAGCAGAGAATCGGGGCAGTCAGACAAGAAATCGAGACTACGCAGGCGCATATTGATAATATTGACAGGCTTGCCGCTTTTTCTACAATGCATATAAATATTTTCGAAACTTTGGATTATACGGTTAAGATAGCCGACGACGGAAGTTTCGGAGAGGAAATTAAAGAAACATTTACTGCATCTTTGAATTTTACTATCGCATTTTTTGAAGGTGTTGCGATTTTTATTTCCGGAGGCATTTTGCCGGTTTCAATTATTGGTTTATTCATTTTAATAATTTACAGAATTTACAGGCAATTCAGACCTAAAAAAACTTGATAAAAAAACTTTTGGGCTTTCAGCCCAAACCCGAGTCGCTTTTTTTAAAAAAAGCGACGCAAAAAACTTGATGCTATATAAAAAAACGGCGCATATGCGCCGTTTTTTTATATAGCTTTATTGATTATTGTCATTTTCTTTTTGAGTATCAGAAGTCAATTTATTTTGAACATTTTGAGTATCAGAAGTCAACTTATTTTGAACATTGTCTGAAAGTCCTTTTAATATATTAACCACGTCGATTCCCGTTGTGGCTTTAATCGCCTCCGGAACTTGTGTAAGTACATTTACGGCATAATCCGAAACTTTAGCGGCACCTTTTGTACCCTCCGAAGAGCCGGAATCAATAATTGTTACAGATCCGATATTTGAAAGCGAAGAAACTACGGCATCGCTCATATTTTTTGTTATTTCCGGCAGGACTTTTACAATCATTTCTGTCATTGCGGCCTGACCATATTTTTGATAAGCTTCGGCTAATTTTTCTTTCGCTTCTGCTTCTGCGAGAGCTTTTTCTTTTACGACTTTTGCTTCGGCAAGACCCTCGGCTTCAATTGCGGCGGCCTTAGCCAAACCGATTGCGGAGGTTGCGGAGGCCTCGGCAGTACCTTCTTTTTCGCGGGCTTCCGCTTTTGCCATTGCGTTCAACAAAAATGCATCTGCTTCAGCTTTTGCACGGAGTTCTTTTTCACGTGCTTCGGCTTCGGAATTTTTAATATGCTCAACTTTACTTGCTTCTGCTTCTTTTTCGCGTTTAAAAAGGTCGGCTTCCGCTAAAATGCGGATTTTGGAAGCTTCGGCTTCGGCGGTTTTTTGAACTTCGGAAATCAATTGCTCTTGTTTGCGAATCGCTTCTTGTTTTGCAATTATGGTTTGTTGTTCTTTTTTAGTGAGTTCAACACGCATTTGGGCTTCAACCAATTCCACGTTTTTAGATTCACGGGTTAATTCCGCCTGCATAGAGGTTTCGATTAAATCACGTTTAACACGGTTTTCTTCAATTCCGTATGCGGCATCGGAGGCGGCGCGCTTGCGTTCGATTTCTTCACGGTTTGTCAGAACTTTCAATTCTTTTTCTTTATTTGCATTTTCGATTTTGACTTCCGCTTCGATACGTGCGGATTCTTCTTCCTGTCTGGTTTCGGCTATTTGAATCGAAGTTTCTTTTTGCAAAGTTGCTTTTCGGGTAGCGGTTTCACGCTCGTTTTGTGCGATTGTGATTTCCATTTCTTTTTTAGCGTTTGATTCTGCAATCAGCGCATCTTTTTTAACTTCGGCAACCTGCTTTTTACCAAGCGATTCAAGATATCCGTTATCGTCTTTAATTTCTTTTATCGTAAACGCCTTTATTTCAAGACCCATGTCTTCCAATTCTTTAGCGGCTACTTCTTGTACAGAGGAGGCGAATTTTTCACGATTTCGGTACAATTCCTCAACCGACATCGCCGATAAAATTTCTCTGAGCTTACCTTCCAAAACTTCTTTGGATGTAGTAACAATATTTTTGATTGTATTGTTAATATCTCCGGTATTGAACTGCTCCATTGCGGCAAGGATTTTTTCCTCTTCGTTTTTGATTTTCAAAATCGTGAGTGCGCCGACAGAGATATCAACTCCGGTAGATGTAAGCCCCGTAATATCAACATTTATCTGCATATTTTCGAGCGAAATCGCATCCGCACGTTCCAAAAGCGGGATTACAAAACCGCCGCCGCCGGAGATTACTCTTTTGCGGGTACCGGTTACAACGAGCGCTTTATCCTGCGGAACTTTTCTCCACATGCCCAAAATACTAAGCACCAGCAATATTATAACAACTATAACGACCAAAGCGAACATTAATGATTTTGGAAATACAGCTAAAACAGTTAGTAAATTCATAGACAATGCCTCCTTCTTAAAGCAACTTTCTAAAATGTTATAAACATCATTGCATTTTCGAAACTCAAAGCGATTACAGATAAAAACGCTTAATCCTTCGGTCAAAACATTGCAAGCTTTGAGGTGTTCGGCTTTTCTTGGTCTCTACAATTTAATCTGAGATTAGTGTTACATAAAAAATATTCTCTTTTATATCGCTTATCAAAACCGATGCGCCTTTTTTTATGCCTTCGCCGGGAATCAATTCTTTGGCGGCGGCAGATAAAATATTGTTATCTATGGAATAAGAGATTCGTCCGTATCCGCCGGGAATGATTGTTTCCAAAACTTTCGCACGCAGACCGACAGCATCGGCTTGTTTTTTCACAGTCGTAGCCATTTTTAGTAATTTTAAATATACAGCTTTATATAAAAATGTCGAGGCGAGAAACGCCGAAATTATCGCAATAGGCAGTGAAAAAATTTGATTCGCCTGAAAAAAATCGGTTAATAATAAAATCGAGCCGACACCGCCGAAAACTGTAACAAAAGCCACGATAATAAATGGTTTAATCGGTAAAGCGGCATCAACATGCGGCAATTCGATATGGAAAATATCCAAAAAATCCGGAAGCTCGAAATCAAAATCGAGAAAATCGAAAATGCCACCTAAAATAAATGAGATTGCGGAATAAATTGCCCCGATAAAAAAACAAGTCAAATAGATTTCAGAAAGCATATAATCACCCCCAAAAAAGAACGAAATCTGTAAAAAAAATTATATAAGATTCTCCGGATTAAGGCATTTTAAAGAATCCACTACAAAAACGCCGTCTTTTCGAATCAGAACATCGTCGAAATAAATTTCGCCGCCGCCGTATTCCGGAGTTTGAATACATACCAAATCCCAATGTATTGCGGATTCATTTCCGTTGAAAGCATCTTTATATGCGCGCCCCGGAGTAAAATGAAACGAGCCCATGATTTTCTCGTCGAAAAGCGTGTCATTCATTGGCTTTGTGATATATGGATTAACGCCGATTGCAAATTCACCGACATATCTTGCGCCTTCGTCTGTATCAAAAACTTTTGTGATACGCTCGGTATCGTTGGCCGTGGATTTTATAATGCGTCCGTCTTTAAATTCCAGCCGTATGTTTTCGTATGTAAAGCCTTGATGCTCGGAAGGTGTGTTGTAAGTAATATAACCGTTTACGGAATCTCGAAGCGGCGCAGTGAAAATTTCTCCGTCAGGAATATTATTTTCACCGGCGCAAGGGATAACATTCATTCCTTTAATCGAAAACTCCAAATCCGTTCCTTCGCCTTTTATACGTACTTTATCGGTTTTTTCCATCAATTCTTTTAACGGCTGCATAGCTTCAAGCATTTTCGAATAATCTAAATTACAAACTTTATAATAATAATCGATAAATTTTTCAGTGCTCATATTTGCCGATTGCGCCAAAGATTCGTTTGGATATCTTAAGCCGACCCATTTAGTTTGTTCTATCCGAATATCGAAATGTACCGGCTGGGAATAAAGCCTGCTGTATAACGAAAGATTTTCCGGCGAAACATCCGAAAGCTCAGAAGTATTAAGCGGCGCGCTGACACCGATATAAGCGTCCATTTTTGACATTTCAGCGGCATCGATTTCTGCCATTATTTCTAATTGCTCACGCGAAATATTTAATAAAATCTCACGTGTTAATTTATGCTCTGTTATATTTACAAAAGGAAATGCGCCGACAGCGTAAACTTCTTTTATTATTTGCTGTAATAAAGGTATTGTCTGGTACCCGCGCCCCTCAACCATTACTTTCTCGCCTTTTTGTACTCTGCAAGAATAATTTACTAAATTTTTTGCCAGTATTTCATTTCTTTGGTCCATTAAAGAGCCTCCCTGTATATTAAATTTATTGAAACTTCAATCTTTATACTATCATTTTATCACAATGTGGTATTATAATCAAAAGATAAGACGATTATAAGAATTTGGTACTTTTCGTAATATGTACTATTGATATTTAAGGATTGATAAAAATGATTGAAATTGACATTTCTGTAAGAAATCTCGTGGAATTTGTGTTTCGCTCGGGCAATATCGACTCCAGATTTATGAGCATGAAACGTGCGGTTGAGGGAACCAGAATCCATGTAAAATTTCAGAAAATCCGCAAAAAACAAGCTAGGCTTGAGGATTTTACATACGAATCGGAGGTTTCGCTGGAGCATTCGATTTATTACAAAGATTTCAGATTTAATATAGATGGACGAGCCGACGGAATTATGTATAAAGAAAATGAAATCTCGATTGAGGAAATAAAATCAACTTACAGAGATTTGGATTTTATTTCGGCCGACGATAACCCGTTCCATTTGGCACAAGCAAAATTCTATGCTTTTATCTACGCTGATATATACGAAATTAAGACAATCGGAGTTTTGCTCACATATTACAATATAGAGACAAATGATTATAAAACCTTTGAATATATTTTTGAATATGACGAACTTAAGGAATTTATTACCGAAGCTTTGGCGAAGTACTATGAATTTGCGAAGCTGAAAGCGGCGATTATTGAGGAGCGCAACAGAACGGCGGCTGAACTCGAATTTCCGTATTCGGAATATCGCCCGGGTCAAAGAAAATTGGCTGTGGCTGTATATAAAACAATCGGATTAGGGAAAAAGCTTTTTGCGCAAGCGCCGACGGGTATCGGAAAAACAATTTCAACGCTTTTCCCTTCTATAAAAGCTTTGTCGACAAAAAAAGCGGACAAGATTTTTTATTTAACGGCGAAAACGATTACAAGGCAGGTCGCCGAGGACGCATTTGAATTGATGATCGAAAAAAATCTGCGAATAAGAATAATCACGCTGACGGCAAAAGAAAAAATCTGCATGAACAATGAAATGATCTGTACGCCCGAAGAATGCGAATTTGCGAAAGGTCATTTTGACCGCGTAAATGATGCGCTTTTGGATATTCTGCAAAATGAGCTGGTTATGAAACGTGAAATTATTGAGAATTACGCAAAAAAGCACAATATCTGTCCGTTTGAATTCGGATTTGATATTATAGATTTTTGTGATTGCGTGATTTGTGATTATAATTATGTTTACGACCCGAAAGTATATTTGAAGAATTATTTTGCCGAGGGCATGAAAAATGATTTCATATTATTGAATGATGAATCTCATAATCTCGTCGACCGTGCGCGCGAAATGTTCTCTGCCGAAATTGATTTGAATATTTATAAATCGCTTTTAAAAAGCTTTTCAAAAGGCGCAATGAAAAAAATTCTAAACAAAATTGTTGAGGCAATAGAGGAAATCATGTATTCAATTTCCGGTGATAACGCAGTTTTCAAAAATCTGAACAACGATTTTAATTTTTTATTATATACTTTTTCGAATGATGCGGATTTTTTTATGAATGAAAACCCAAACGACCCGCGAAATCAAGAAATTCAAGATTTATATTTCAAGACTTTGGATTTTTTAAGAGCGGCGGATTTTTTTGATGATTGCTTTGTTTTTTATGTTTATAAAGAAAAGTCGAATTTTATATTAAAAATTCTCTGCCTTGACCCATCGGATTTATTAGCAAAATCTTTGGAACGCGTAAAATCTTCGATATTTTTTTCGGCGACGCTTTCACCGATTTTTTATTTTCGAAAAGTTTTAGGTGCAAATGAAGAAGATTTTCATATTATAATCGATTCGCCGTTCAGCAGAAAAAATTTTGAATTATTTATAGATTCGGGGATTTCCACAAAATATATAAATCGGGAAAATTCATATTCTAATATTGCGGAAAGGTTGGATATTTTCACATCAGCTAAAAAAGGGAATTATATTGTGTTTTTTCCGTCTTATATATATATGGAGAAAGTTTATGATTTGTATTCACAAAAGTATCCGAATAAAAATATTGTTGCGCAAGGGCGGAATTTGAACGAAATCGAACGTGAGGATTTTCTGAAAAATTTCTATGAGGGAAATAATGTTCTTGCGTTTGCTGTTTTAGGCGGAATTTTTTCAGAAGGAATAGATTTAATCGGTGAGCGTTTGATTGGCGCGTGTATCGTAAGCGTTGGGCTTCCGCTTATTTCTGTGGAACGAAATATAATTTCCGATTATTATAACGAAACCGAAGGAAGCGGTTTTAATTTTGCGTATAAATACCCGGGAATTAATAAAGTTTTGCAGGCGGCGGGGCGGGTTATACGTTCGGAAAACGACAGGGGCGTAATTTTATTAATAGATGACCGTTTTGTTAATTATGAATATAAAATTCTTTATCCTGCGAATTGGAAAGACTATATTGTAATAAGTAATTCTGAGAAATTACAGTTGGAATTGGAAAAGTTTTGGTGTAATCGTTAAGTAATTTGAGGATGATATAATCCTTTTTACGGGAGGGATTATATGTACTTAAAATCAATGATAAAATCCAAAGCAAGCTCAAAAATTTTCGGTCTTCTTTTTATTTTAATCGTTTTTTCACTGTTATTGCTTAATTTTTTACCTATGGCAAATTATGCTTATTCACCGCCGAAACCCATCAATAATGTGGATGAACTGATTAAGGCTTATGAAAATAACGAGCGTTATGTGGAATTTAAGGATATTGAAGTTTTCGATTCAGGTTTGGATTTTTATCAAAACGAAGATTTGAAAACTTATTTTTTCGCTCCGTTTGATGATGGAATTCTAGTTATGGTTTTGCCGAATGAATATATAAACAAATCTGAAGAAGAATTAATGCATGTGTCATTCACCGGAATAATTCGAGAATTTAAAGACGAGGAATTAGTAAGGAGGGAAGAAATAGCAGAAATTATAAGCGGCGAGATTTTAGATATCTCAAAAGACGAAGTTCTGGAATATATACCGTATTTATTATTCGATAATCAGGGCGTTGGATTCGGTAAGTACGCGCTTCCGGTCTTGGCAATTATTGTGGCGTTAATTTTATTCTATTTAATAAAAGAAATTATAACTTTATTTAATTATAAGTCGGGCAAGGAATTTAAACAGCTTGAAAATTACGGTGACCCCGATGAAATTGAAGAATTTATAGATAATGAATTGGATAACGGAGATTATTATTATAGGTCGAAATTTTTGATTATTACAAAAAATTATATAATTGCAAATACGAATAATATAATTGTGCGGCCGACCAAGGATTTGCAAATGATTTATACTTATGTTTTAAAACAGAAATATGCGGGTTTTATCACCATAAGCAAATCTTATTTTTTGCATATGTATTTTGACGGCGAGAAAAAAGAAATACAGGTATTTATGAAAAAGGAAAAAAACTGCGAAGAAGCACTTTTGGTGATTGAAGGGAAATTGCCTGTAATAACGTATTATGACGAAAAACTTGTAAAATTATTTAAAAAAGATAAAGCGGAATTTGAAAGAATCCTACAAAACCAAAACAATCAATAAAAAAAGCGGTGTGACTCACTTATTGTGTGAATCATACCGCTAAAATTTTTTTAGCTATTCGTTAAATAAACCGTGGAATCTTCCAGCCTGTGGTCTTTAATTTTATTTATTTTTATCAGCAAACCAAATTCCTCAAGCTCCGGCGTTGCGCCGTCGTCGGGAACTGTTCCGAGCAAAGAAAAAACCATGCCGCCGAAAGTTTCATAATCTTCGATAGGGAGTTCAACGCCGAGACGTTCCGAAACTTCCTCCAAATGAGCCGAGCCGTTTATTTTCCATGTACTGTTATCTATTTTATCTATCAAAGGCTCTTCTTCCGGAAAAGAGTCGTCGTTTTCCAAATCTCCGACAAGCTGCTCAAGCAAGTCGTTCATTGTTACAATTCCGAAAACACCGCCGTAATCATCTAAAACTACGGCAAAATGGTTTTTATTTTTTTGCATAATTTTAAATAAAATATCAGTACGCAAGGAGTCTGTTACAAAAACCGCCGGGCGCACAGCATTTTTTAATACGGATTCACGGGATTTATCATTTAGCCTAAAATAATCTTTCGAGCGCAAAGCACCTGTTATATTATCGATATTTCCGTCGCAAATCGGATAGATAGAATATTTATTATTTAAAATAGTTTCAAGCCAAACTTCATCGCTGTCTTCTGCCCATAAAAAACAAACATCCGCACGGTGAGTCATGATATCTCCGGCTGTTTTGTCGTCAAATTCGAAAACATTATGAATAATATATTTCTCGTCGGCATCGATTGTGCCTTTTTCCAAGCCCGCATCAACCATCATTCTTATTTCTTCTTCCGAAACCGCCTCGACAGCGGCATTCGGGTCAATGCCAAATAATTTTAGGATTAAATTTGTAGAAAATGTTAATAAAAATACTATCGGTGCGAAAAATTTTGCTATATAATAAATTAGGTCGGACAGAGCCAAGCCAATCGCTTCCGCTTTTTGCATAGCGATTCTTTTTGGTACAAGCTCTCCGAAAACCAAAGTTAGATATGATAAAATCAGAGTAACCAAGAAAATCGAAATCGCATTTAATGAAGATTCAGGAATTTTTACACCGAGCGAAATAAAAAATTTCGTTAATTTCTCGGAAAAATTTCCGGCGGCAAAAGCCGAACCCAAAAAACCTGCCAATGTAATTCCGACCTGTATTGTAGCTAAAAATTTTGATGGGATTTTTGTTAAAGTAAGTAATTTTTTTGCGCGTTTGTCGCCTGTGGCGGAAAGCCGCTCAAGCTTTGTGTCGTTGATAGAAATGATTGCGATTTCCGCACATGCGAAAACAGCATTTACCATAATTAAAAAAAGTTGCAATAGTAATTGCCCCGTGACAGAGTCACCCAATTTAATAACCTCCAAGTTTTTCTTAATGATATAAGTTATAGTAAAATCCACAAAGAATTATATCATATTATATATTTACGGTAAAGCCGAATGAATGTTTCTACCATGGAAATTTAGTTTCATCAAAATCCTCAGCAATGTGGTATAATCAGGAAAAAACACATAGGCAGGGGAACGAGATGGAAATAAGCGAATATTTCGATAAAGTAGAAACTGTAGAAGAGTACAATGGCTATTTTTTCAGT